>JAIOHM010000209.1 GCA_019912965.1 Anaerolineae bacterium | reverse complement strand
ACCGCCTCCCCGTACCGAAGAGGGGAAATAAAGTGGATTTTGGGGCATTTTTGACCCAAAACGTCGAGTGGACGATATGGCAGCGGGTGGGGTTGGTGGGGGTGATGACGGTGGCGTATGGGCTGACGATGACGCCGTGGTTCATCCGCAATATGAATGCTATTGGAACGCCGATGCCGTTGGGTGGGACACAGGCGATCTGGTTTCGGGAATATGACGACATTTTCAGTTATCCACCGGATGCCAGCCCATCAACGCTGTTTGCGGATGGATTAGGGGCGTTCGTTGATTCGCGGTGGCTGGCATTGACAAATAATCTGGGCACTTTGATCGCCGTTGAGGGTTTGGTCATTATGACGCCTCTGATGCTGATTGGGTTATGGCGGCGACGTAGCGATGCGCGGTTACGTTCGTTCTGGTTGTATGCATTGGGCGTCCATCTGGCGATGACATTTGTTTTTCCGTTTCCGGGGTATCGGGGTGGTTTGCTGCATTCAGCTACTGCGCTCCTACCCTTTTGGGCGGCTCTGGGCGTGGTGGGGTTGGATGACTGTGTAGACTGGATTGCCAAACGGCGGCGACAGTGGAACGCAGCCACGGCAAAATGGTTATTTTCAGCGGCATTGGTGGGGTTCGCGGTTTTCCTGAGTTATTCGATTGGGACTCGGAATATTGTTCCACCGATCACAACGCCGGGTTTGTATCGTGAATTGACAGCGATTGTGCCAGCGGATGCGCGGGTGATGATTAATGATCCAGCGCAGTTATATTACTTCACGGGATTGAGCGGCGTGGTGCTGCCGAATGAAGCGCCGGATGCGATTATCGAGATCGCGCGCAAATATGATGTGCGTTATTTGTTGATCGAAGGGGTTGCGGCGGATGGCACTTCGTCTGTGGCAGCGTCGCCTGAGCTATGGCCGCTGCTGAGTAATCCGCCAGATTTTCTGAAACCGATTCCTTTTACACCTTCCGGTACACGACTTTATGAAATTGTTTACTAACCGCTTTCGGCGTTCTGATTTGGTTTTCCTGATCGCTGCCGTGTTCAGCGTTGTGCTTTATGTGCGGACAGCGGATGGCGGGTTTCCGCTGGATGACAGTTGGATTCATCAGGTGTACGGGCGTAATCTGGCGCAGACGGGGCAGTGGGCATTTGTGCCGGGTGTGCCGAGTGCGGCTTCGACTTCGCCGCTTTACACGGTGCTGCTTTCGATTGGCTATCGCCTGAATGTGCCATTTCAACTCTGGACACACGGATTGGGCGTGCTGGCTTTGTGGGTGAGCGGGATGGTTGGGGCGCGACTGGGGGAGAAGACCCTCACCCCTAACCCCTCTCCCTCAGGGCGAGGGGAACAAATCACCTCACCCCACTCGTGGCCGACATTGCGGCAAGCTCAGTCAACCACTCGCCCTCTCCAAACTGGAGAGGGAAAAAAATTAAAGGGTATGCGGTATGTGGGGGTGGTGAGTGGGTTGGCGGTGGTGCTGGCGTGGCATTTGATCTGGGCGGCTTCGTCGGGTATGGAGACGATGCTGTTCAGTATGTGGACGCTGGTGCTGCTGTATGTGGGGAGTGGTTATCAGTTGTCAGTTGTCGGTTATCAGCCGTTAGCTGTTAGTGGGGAAAGCACCTCACCCCCTAGCCCCCTCTCCAATTTGGAGAGGGGGAGGGAGAATGCTGCTCATCTGATTAAGGGGGCGGTGTTTGGGGTGGTGGCGGCGCTGGCGACGGTGATACGGCCTGAGGGAATCGTTCTAGCGGGGTTGATCGGTTCGACGATGCTGATTGTGCGACCGCAAGGAACATGGCGCGGGTTTATGCTGTGGGCAGTTGGGGCTATGGTGGGATTTGGAGTGGTGATTGCTCCGTATCTGGCGCTCAATCTGCAACTGACGGGCGGTTTGCTGCCGGATACAGCGGCGGCTAAACAGGCCGAAAATGCACCCCTGTTGGCGGTGAGTTATCCGGGGCGCATCATCAATATGCTGTTTCCGCTGGTGGCAGGTGGGCAAGTGCTGCTGCTGCCGGGGATAATCTATTATGTGATTTGGGTGCTGCGACGTTTGCGCCAAGATCGCAGTGCATTGTTTGGTTTAGTGCCACTGGCGTGGGCATTGGCACTGATCGCGCTGTATGCGGCACGTTTGCCCGCACCGTATCAACATGGGCGGTACGTTATTCCGGCGCTGCCATCGCTGATTGTGATCGGGGTGGTGGGTTTGCTGGTGTGGATGCGGGAGCGCAATACGCTGGGTGACCGGGTGATTACGCGGGCAGTGGGTATTTCGGCGGTATTGGGTTTCGTCTATTTCGCATTTGCGGCTGGGCCAGTTGTGTACCGACAGGATGTGCGGATTATTGATGAAGAGATGGTGGCAACGGCGCATTGGATAGCAGCGAATATTCCGCCGAATGAACTGCTGGCCATTCATGATATTGGGGCGGTGGGGTATTTTGCGCCGCGACCGATTATTGATCTGGCGGGATTGGTCAGCCCGGAGATTGTGCCGTTCATTACTGAAGAAGAACCGTTATGGAACTGGATGGAGGAGCGGGATGCGCGGTATTTGATGGCATTTCCCGATCAGATTCCGGGGGATGATGTGAATGATCCGCGTCTGTGTCCGATTTTTACAACGGGTGGTAAAACGTCACCAGCGGCGGGCGGGCCGAATATGGCGGTGTATAAGCTGGCGTGGGACGGGATGTGCTAGTTGCGCCGTTCGTCATGAAAACTGTAAAATAAGAACATGAACGATTTTTTCAAAAAACTCAATGTCCTGGTCAAGACGACGATCAGCGATGCGCTGGGTGAAGCTCCGGCGGAAATCCGGCGCAGGCTGACGAATGTGCGGTTGGGCGATGACCTTGACCGCGAAGTTGCCATCCTGCGTGGACGTATTAACGATGCGCTCGATTTTGAGGATGGCTTGCAGAAGCGGTTGCAAGCTGCTCAAGCCGAGGTTGAACGCTGGAATCAGGAAGCTGATCAAGCAGTGGCAGCGGAAGATGATGTAGCGGCACGCTATGCGATTAATCAGGTGCAGGTTGCCCAACAACGGCTGGCGCTGGCTGAGTCAGATTTGCACGATCATCAACAGGTTACGCAAGAACTGATTATGCGGGTGAATACATTGGAATCGGCGGTGGCAGATGCCCGGCGGGCCAGGGAGCAATCTCAAACTGAGCAAGAAACATCGCCAGCACCAGCAGAAACCACATCAACCGCAGCACCATCAAGCCAACCGGTGCTTTCGGACGTGCTAAAGGACATCCGCGAGAAGATTACCCAAATGGGAGACGCGCTGGCAGCAAAAAGCGAGATTACACAACCGCCAACACCTGAATCGAAAACGGAAGCGGAAGCATCAGACGATCAGCAGGTTGAAGATGATCTTGCTGCACGACGCCAGCGTTTGAGCAAACCCAAACAACCATAACGATAAACCTTTATGTCAGAACCGAATCCCAAACGCATTCTCGTGGTTTCCGGTGATTACGAGATTACACAGCAGGTTCGCCAGAGCTTAAGCAGCAGCAGTGTTGCTTTACAAACTGCATACAGCCACAGCGATGGTCTTTACACACTCGAAACCGGTGAGTTTGATGCGGTATTTGTGGATGCACTGATGCTCGATTGGCGCACAGGGCAATCGACATTTCTTGCGTTGGCAAACAGCAAGCAGAATGTTCCAGTGATTGCGCTGGCGGCGGCGCGGAAAGTGCCCGCTAACCAAGAATTTCCCGCTAACGTGATGGTATCTCCTTCGAGCGAGTCCGGGATTTTGCGGAGTCTTGCGGTGGCGCTGCAACCTGCGAATGGCAGTGTGCCGTTGAGCGAACGTTATGAACAGGTCAAGCCCGCTAATGATTCTCTGTGGCCTGATGAAGTTCAAACCCTGTTTGATCTCAGTAAATCGCTTTCCGAAGTGCTGGAATTGAGCGAGGTGCTGAACCGTGTGGTTGAGGCGGCACGCAGCCTGACAGACGCGGAAGAAGGCATGATTCTGCTGCCCGATGATGAATTGGGTGAGTTGTATCTGCGGGCAAAAGTGGGCATTGATGTTGAGGTTGCCCGCAATTTCCGCATTAAGACGCAGGATACATTGGCAGGACGGGTATTCGGTACAGGGCAACCGGTACTGATTGGGTCACAAGGGCCACAGAAGGTTAAAACGGAATATCTGGTCAACGCGCTGCTGTATGTGCCGATTATTTATGAAGGCAAATGCATTGGCGTGTTGGGGGTCAATAACAAAAGCAGTGACCACACCTTTAATGAACGGCATCAAGATTTGCTGAAAAATCTGGCATCGTTCGCAGCGATTGCGATTGAAAATGCAGGCATCCATGAAGAGGCATTGCAACGCACACGGGAACTGCAAGTGTTGGTGGAAGCCAGCCGGGTCGTCAATTCATCGCTGTCGCTGGATAAAACGCTGCCGAATATTTGCGAACAGTTGATGCGGGTGGTGAATGTTAATCTCTCGGAGATTCTGGAGTGGAACCGGGAGACGAATCAATTACGAACACTGGCACGGAGTTTCCGCACCATCTGGACGGCGGGTTATGGGCCGAGCATCAGCCCTACCAATCGGCTTTCCGTGCGTCAGTCGCTTGAACACAATCGTCCGGTGGGCTTGCTGCGATCAGGCGAGACCATTGCGGCTGTGGAAGCTGAATACCTCGATCAGGTTGGGGCACAGGCAGTTCAGGTTGTGCCGATCACCGGGGGCGATCAGCCTTTGGGGGCGGTGCAGTTGTTTTACATTCAGCCGCCCACCAAATTTCCTGATCCAGAAGTGCTTCAGCGGGTTCAGCATATGGCGCTGGAAGTGGTGCTGGCACTTTCCAACCAGGGAACACAGGGGCGTGGGCAAACTGTTTTTCGTCCCGTTGAAGAAATTATCCGGCTGACTCAGGCGGATTGGTGCGAACTGGCACTGCTTAAACCCGATAAAAGTGCGCTCAATGTAACGCTGGTATTGGGGAAGGGTGTCTGGCTAGAACCTCCACAGCCTTCACTTGAACTGTCACGGTATCCTGATCTGATTGAGGCGATTGAGAGCCAAGCCCCGATCACCAAACATTCCGATAGTAAAATTATGACGCCGGGTATGCGGGCTTTGCTGGATACCATGAGCAACCGTTCAATTCTGGCGCTGCCGCTTATCCAGCGTGGACAGACACACGGATTGGTGTTGTTTGCGGATTCGCGGCGGGGGCGTGTTTTTAGCGAACGTGATATTGATATGGGGCGGGCAATTGTGGGACAGGCGGCGACCGCGCTGGAAAATGCGGGGTTGGTGCATGATCTGGAACGCAGTTTCGCCGATTTGAAGGATGCTCAGGGGCGGCTCGTCCAAACGGCACGGCTTTCGGCTATGGGGGAGCTGGCAGCAGCGGTCGCCCATCAGATCAATAATCCCCTGACTACAATTATGGTAGACTCGGAAATGATGTTGATGGACGAGCCGCCTGATTCACGGAATTATCGGTCATTGCAGGCCATTAACCGTGCGGGAAAACGGTCGGCAGGGGTAGCGCGCCGGTTGCTGGCGATTGCCCGTCCAAATGATCCGCAGTCGCCGCCAGAACGCATTGATGTGGTAGACACAATTGAGGGTGTGGTATCGCTGGTCAAGGCGCACATTGAACGCGACCGTATTCAAATCAGCACCCAACTCCCTGAACAACCGCTACCGACGGTGTGGGCTGTCCCCGGACAGTTGGATGATATCTGGCTGAACCTGCTGTTGAATGCTCATGATGCATTGATTGGGCGCGAGGGGGCGCAATTGGGAATCCGAGCGGCGTACCAACAGCGTGATGAGCAGGTTGAAGTCGAAGTGTGGGATAATGGGCCGGGAATTCCGGCAAAAATTATCGACGAGATTTTTAAGCCCTTCTTCACTACCAAGCCAATTGGGGAAGGCACAGGTTTGGGCTTGCATATCTGTCGTCAAACTGCCGAACGAGTTGGTGGCAGCATTTCGGTGAAAAGTAAACCGGGAGAAGGCACCCAGTTTCTCGTTCGATTGCCTGTCAAGCGAGGAGGGATTGAATTGTGACGTATGTAATGGCCGTAGACGACGATCCGGAAGTGCTCGACACTCTTGGTCGTGTTCTGGAGCGCGAATCGTTCGATGTGACGCTGGCAAATTCGGCAGCAGAGGCTGTGCTTCATCTTGAGAAGCGGGTGCCGGATGTATTGATTCTGGACATCATTATGCCGGGGATGGATGGGGTGACGCTTTGTCGACAACTGCGACGTGACCCGCGTTTTATGTCGCTGCCGATTCTGTTTTTGACGGCAAAGGGCAGTACCGATGATATTGTAGATGGGCTGGATGCCGGGGCAGATGATTATGTCATCAAACCGTTTGAATTGGCGGAACTGCGTGCGCGTATTCATGCTTTGCTGCGGCGGAGTATCCGCGATGCCGAGAGTGGCGCGGTCATCCAATTGAATGATCTCAAGCTGGATTCGGATACTTACCAGGTTTATATCAAGGGTTACCGGGTTCAGTTGACTTCGACGGAACACCGACTACTGCGATATTTAATGGAAAACCCGAACCGTGCGCTTTCGCCTTCACACTTATTGCAGGCTGTCTGGGAATATCCGTCGAATACGGGTGATCCTGATCTGGTTCGTGCCCACGTCCGCAACCTGCGGGCTAAAATTGAGAAGAATACTGATCGCCGGTACATTCGTACCATTCATGGTGTTGGGTATATGATTTCAGCTTAACCCCTTTTTATCGATTTCAGGCAAGGGGCTACACGCAGCCCCTTGTTCAGCCTATTCCCCTGCTTTACCCGATTTCACAAAATCTTTAGACAAGCACACCGCTTCAATCCTGATGCTGGCTCTATACTGATTACAAATCAAGAGTCAAGGAACACAGGGATATGTATAAAATCCTGATCGTCGATGATGACCTGGAAACCGTAGGGATGATTGAAGAATTCCTGGATCGGGAAGGGTACATCGTTTCCAAAGCCTTTACTTCCCGCGAGGCACTATCACTGGTCGAACGCGATACACCAGATTTGCTGGTTATCAATACGATGTTGTCCAGCGGTATGGACGGGTTGACGTTATGCCGACGGCTGCGAAATGATGCACGCACGGCAACTGCGCCGATTATCTTCCTGACTGATCAGGGAAATCATCATGCGGGCGCAGATGCACTGGAAGCGGGTGGGGATGATTACATCCGTAAGCCATTTGCCTTGCGCGAACTGGGAGCACGTATCCGGGCACATTTGCGACGGGTTTCGGGCAACATAATGGATGGGCTACCGACACTCAGGATTATCCCGGATAATCTGACTGTATTTATCAATGAGCGGCAGGCGCTTCTGACACAGGTTGAATTTGAACTGCTGACCTATTTGTGCAATACACCACACCAACTGCATTCAACACAGGATTTGCTGAGTGATGTCTGGCATTATCCAATGGGGACGGGTGACGCGGCATTGGTACGCAACCATATTCGCAATCTGCGGCGCAAGCTGGAAGATGATCCTGAACGTCCAACAATCATCCAGTCCCGGCATGGACGCGGTTACGCGGTGCGGGCCAAAGTGTATGTGGAGACCTCAACGGTCAGCAGCGCGCGATAAGCCACCATTGACCGGGATTTTAGGGGCACAGCAACAAACTGTGCCCTTTTAATCAGGCATTACTTTTCCAGAAACGACTGCATTCGTTTTTCGACATCTTTGATATGTTGGCCCAGCAAATTGACGGCTGTCTGCTTGTCACCACGCTGAAGTGCTGTCAGGATCGCCTGATGTTCTTCGGTCGAATGATGGCGGTCAAATAAGCCGACGCCGGTATATAACCGCGAAAGATGCAGATGCACATGCAAATCTTCCCATGCGCCGAGCAAAAAGTTGTTGTTGGCAAGGGCAACCAGTGCGTGATGAAACTGGCGGTCAAGCGCCATAAAATCCCGGAAGTCGTCGTATACTGTGCCATCACCCGTCGCTAACATGCGTTCAACCAAAGTGGCTACTGTGCCGACCGATTCAGGGGAAATATCTGCTGAATTGAGTGCGTGGACTTCCAGAAGGTAGCGAACATCAAACAATTGATGAAGTTCCGGGGGTGTTAAAATATTGGATACCACAAAACCATGATTGGTTTTTTGCATGACCATTCGTTCACCGTGCGCCCGCATTAAGGCTTCACGCACCGGGGTATTGCTCATATTCAACTGCTTTGCCAAGTTATCAATACTGATGGGGGCACCGGGCTGAAAATCCTGATTGATAATCGCTTCGAGCAGTACATTGTAGGCAATATCGGTCAATGAAAGATACTGCTGCCGCCCCGTTAATGTGTAGTTCCCTTTACGTTCCACCATTTGTTCATCTCCGTTAAATTACTGCACAGCATCTCCAGGCTCGTGTTTGACAAACAATGCAGGTCATGGTATTTTTCATGCATCATGCATGATACATCATACACAAGAATTTGATAGTTGTCGAAAAGTGAGGAGAAAGGCAAAACACGACCTTAGAAGAGTTCCGCTTATCTAATCGAAAATTATAATCCTGGAGCGCATGTGATGAAAAGCATTAAGTCTTCTCTCTTCCTTGCCATTCTCGTTATTTCCCTGCTTGGCGGCGTTGGGGTTTCCACCGCACAAGACAAACCGTTTGAGGGCGTTACGGTCAACGTTCTCAGTTTTGCCGGGCCGCAAGTAACCGAACCGCTGCTCCGTCGTGGGCCGGACTTCGAGGCGCTCACCGGGGCAAACATCGAAGTTACGACCGTTCCCTTCGCCGAACTCTATAACACTATCCTTACTGACCAATCCACAGGCACCAACAGCTATGATGCCTTCGTGATGTCGCCGCAGTGGAATGCTGACTTTGTGGCGGCGGGCATTATGGAAGACCTGAGTTCCTATGTCGCCAACGATGCGGATATTCAGTGGGACGATATTGCGCCCTTCTTCCGCAACTTTATTGCCACCTACAACGGCAGCATCTATGTGGTGCCGCTGGATGGCGATTTCCACATGATCTACTACCGCACAGATATCTTTGAAGCCGCCGGACTCCAGCCGCCCAAAACATGGGAAGATTATCTGGCTGCCGCTGCCCAATTCAACGGAACGGATTTGAATGGTGACGGTCAAGCGGATTATGGTTCGTGCATTCCGAAGGTTCGTCAGGGACAAAGTTTCTGGTGGATTGTGGATTTTGCCAGCGCACGGCTTCAGTCACAGGGTACGGGGCAGGGTGTGTTCTTTGATCTCGACACTTTTGATCCGCTGTTTGGCCCCAACCCGGCTTTCCTAAAAGCGCTTGACATGTTCAACCAGACCACACAGTACGGGCCAGCGGATGAATTAACCATTGACCTGAACAGCACACGCGACCTGTTCCTGACCGGGCGCTGCGCGCTTACGATGGATTGGGGCGACATTGGTTCGCTGTCGATTGACCCAGAACGTTCCACTATGCAGGATAAGGTCGGCACGGTTGTGGTTCCTGGCTCAACGGAAGTCCTTGATCGCGCGACGGGCGAACTGGTAGCCTGCGACGAAACAACCTGCCCATATGCCATTGATGGTGTCAACTACGCACCCTTCGCCGCTTTTGGTGGTTGGGGTGGTGGGGTCAGCTCTGCCGCCGACCAGACGGTCAAAGACGCGGCTTATGCTTTCTTCTCCTACCTGAATCAACCTGCCCAGTCGAATGTTGATGTGACCATTGGTGCCAGTGGTTACAACCCGTATCGTCTGTCGCAGTTCGAGAGTCTTGACCCCTGGATTGCAGCAGGTTTCAGCGAAATTGCCGCCCAAAATTATCTCGGCGCGATTGAAGGCAGCCTGAGCAGCCCCAACATGGTTCTCGACCTGAGCATTCCGGGCACCAACCGTTATCTGCAAACCACGCTGGATACGGTCGTCAGCCAATTCCTTGCTGGCGAATTCACGGCTGAGGAAGCCGCACAGGAAATCTTCAATCAGTGGAATGAAATCAGCGAGGAGATTGGGCGCGACGCACAGCGAGCCGCTTACCTCGCCTCGCTCGGCATCAGTACTACTGAATAGCTCCCCGAAAATTGGGTATTATAGGGGACAAGCAGCACGCTTGCCCCCTATGATTGATACCCTGTTCTCGATTTTTTTTAATTGAGATCGTTTCGGAAATAACTGTGGTAGGGGTCTGCGAAGATGAAAGAATTCATGTCTGAACAGTTGAATCAACCCAGTCAAAAGGCCATCAGAATGCATCCTGCCAAAGCGCGTAATTCATGGGGTGCGGACTCCTCGGTCAGGCTGGTTCTGCTGCTGCCAACCATTCTGATTGTTTTGTTCCTTTCTATTTTCCCGCTGATTGTGTCTTTATTTCTGTCTTTTGCACGTGTCAATTTTGCGCGCGGTGGTGTCGAGATTAACTTTGTCGGCTTTAGCAATTATCAAAAGTTATTATTTGGCAGTCAACAGCGACATCTGATCGGCAAGTTGGGCGATTTATCCCCGTTAGGCTGGCTGGTATTTCTGGCTTTGACGGGTTTTCTGCTCTATTGGTTTTATACCGAAATCCGAAGCAATGGGCTAAAACCGCGCGTGCTTACCCTGCGGGCCATCGCTGTCAGCTTCGCCTCTGGTTTGCTGTGGATTACGATGAGCACCCTCAGTGGTGATGGTTTGCCGGGTACGATGGTGGTTACCCTGATCTTCGTATTCGCAGGTGTTTTTTTTCAGTATGTTATCGGGCTGGGGTTGGCGATGCTGCTGGTGCAGCAGCTTCCCGGCAAGCGATTCTTCCGCGTGGTTTTTCTACTGCCGATGATGATTACTCCGGTGGGTATTGCGTTTCTGTTTCGGATGCTCACTGATACACATGTTGGGCCTTTTGCTCCTGTGTGGGTCAGCCTCGGCCTACAGAATTTCTCGTTTGTGGAGAGCGCTGCTGATGCCCGGTTTGCTGTACTGATTGGGGATATATGGCAGTGGACACCGTTCATGTTCATTATCCTGCTGGCGGCTTTAGAGGGTACCTCACGCGATCAATTGGAAGCAGCACTGGTCGATGGCGCCAATCGGATTCAGATTTTTCGTTTCGTTATCCTGCCCCAGATTGCGCCCGTCAGCCTGACGCTGATTCTGATTCGCTTGATCGAAGCCTTCAAAATCATTGATATACCCCGCATTTTAACCGGGGGCGGGCCGGGAACAGCAACCGAATCGCTGACCCTCCACGCCTATATCGAATGGAGATCACCCAACCTCGGCGGTTCGTCGGCAGTCAGCTATCTCCTCCTTATTCTGGTGACTTTTATTGCGCTGATGTTCGTCAATGTAGTGCGGCAGCAGATTGTTGAGAAATTATGATGCGCTGGTTTTTCCGATCAACAAACCCGTTTCAGCCTTCGCCTTCGTGGATGGTTGTGTCCTACATCATTCTCGGAATCTGGGCATTTATCGTCCTGTTCCCGCTTTACTGGCTGGGTATCACGGCTTTCAAACTACCAGTTGATGTGGCTTCTGGTCCCAAGTACATTCCCTTTGTAGATTTTCAACCTTCCTTGCACGCCTGGCGCGAGATGTTGGTGGAAAATGGCCCGGAATTCGTCTTGCGTCCCTATTCCAACACGGTTCTGGTCGGCTTCAGCAGCGCCTTAATCGCCCTCCTGATTGGTTCGCTGGCGGCTTACGCGCTCACGCGTTTCGAGTACCGCCCCAAACCCGGCCTGATTTTAATCTTCGTTGGCTGCGTCGCTCTGGTTATCCTGCTCATCAGTCTGGGAGTCATCTGGCAGGTGGCTGTTGCCAGCGGCATCGCCATTTTTATCCTTTTGGCGCAGGGCATTGGACGGCGTTTTCAGGGAACAATGGGCAATTCCGACATCGCCTTCTGGCTGATTTCGCAGCGAATGCTGCCGCCCGTTACTGTGATTATCCCGATTTATATTCTGTATCAGCAGTTTGGGATGCTGGACACGCTGCCCGCCCTTATCATTTCCTACTGCGCGGCCAATTTACCGATTGTCATCTGGTTTATGCGGGATTATTTTCAAAGCATTCCCATCGAATTGGAAGAAAGTGCCTTTATTGATGGGGCATCTCGCTATCAGGTGTTGTGGCGGATTGTGCTGCCCTTATCCGCGCCGGGATTGATCGCTACATTTCTCATTGTGCTGGTCTTCTGCTGGAACGAATATGTGATGGCCCTATTTCTCAGTGGGGCGAGGACGCAAACCATGCCTGTGCTGGTCTCTGCACAGAATGGTGTGCGCGGCCCGCAGTGGTGGAACATGTCGGTCTTGGTCACGCTGATGGTCGCCCCACTTATCATGATGGCATTCATACTGGAACGTTATATCGCCAAAGGTTTGCTGGTCGGTGCGGTAAAAGGCTAACACATAACCGATAGTTTTCTCGGTTACTGGTTTAGAACCGCAGCATGGCTTTGACCGTGCCGTTGGCCGGATCGAGCCAGGTCGGGAAATCTTGCAGCATCTGTTCCGGTGAAACACTGTAGGTGATCCAGGGCTTTACATCTATTTTGCGATTTTCCAGAACGGAGATGACCTGATTGAAATCCTGCCGGTTTGCATTCCGGCTTGCCATGATGGTCATCTCCCGTTTATGGAACTCCGGATCGTGGAATGTAACATCGCCCTGAAACAGACCCACGAACACCAGTCTGCCGCCATGTGCGACATATTCAAATGATTTCATCATGGATTGAGGGTTTCCGGTCGCGTCGAAAATCGCTGTTGGCAGATCATCCGGGATGATGGCTTTAAGCTGCGCCAACACCTCCTGTTTAGCGTCAATGCAGTGCTCAATGGCTTTCTGCTGCCGGGCAAATGCCAAGCGGCTATCGCTGATGTCCATTGCCATAACGCGTGCGCCAGCCAGATGGGCGAATTCGGCAACCCCTAACCCAATCGGGCCGACTCCCACTACGAGCACTATCTCACCGGGAACGATATTTGCCCGCCGGACAGCATGACAACCGACGCTAAGCATTTCAACCAGCCCTAATTCTTCTTCTGAAAGCAGACTGGATTTGTGGAGTTTATCAATTGGAACATTGATGATTTCCCGCATTCCACCGTCCCGATGAACACCCAACACCTGCATATGCATACAGGCGTTCTCGTAACCACGCTGACAAGCGCTGCATTTTCCGCAGTTCAGGTAAGGACGCACACAACATAAATCACCAATTTTTAATTCGTGTTCAACAGTTGTAACGCCGATATTCAGTACTTCGAGCGCCAGTTCGTGGCCTAAAACACGAGGGTACGTGAAGAAGGGTTGGGTTCCATCAAAGGCGTGCAAATCCGTGCCGCAAATCCCAACGCGGCGAACCCGGACTTGCGCCTCATCCATCCCCGGCAAGGTTGGCGGTTCTACTTCCACTAGATCAAATCTTCCCGGTTGTTTCAAGATAATGGACTTCACAAATTTAACTCCTGATTGACGTTTCGTGCATCATGCATGATATAGTAGCTAAAAAAAGCCACTATAGCAAAGGAAGATCATGGAATATCGCGCTCTGGGAAAGACCGGATTGCAGGTTTCAAAGCTGGGCTTTGGCGCATCACCATTTGGGTCTGCTGTTGATGAGCATAGTGAACGTGAAGCTATTCAAGCAGTTCATATGGCTATTGATCTGGGTGTGAATTTTATCGATGTTTCGCCGTATTATGGCGTGACCCGAGCAGAAACTGTGCTCGGCAAAGCACTCCAAAATATCCCGCGCGAGTCCTATTACCTGAGCACCAAAGTCGGGCGTTATGGAGCAGCAGCTTTTGATTTCTCGGAACAGTGCGTGGCTGTCAGTATAGATGAAAGCCTCAAACGACTCCATGTCGATTATGTAGATGTAATCCTTTGCCACGATGTCGAATTTGGGTCGCTCGATCAGATTATCAACGAGACTATTCCAGCACTTCGCCGCATACAGGAGGCTGGCAAAGCACGCTTTATCGGCATCTCAGGCTTACCTTTAAAAATCTTCCGGGCTGTAACGGAACAGACAGATTTAGACCTAATTCTGTCGTATTGTCACTATTGTTTGAACGATACCGCGCTGGCGGGGCTGGTTCCATATTTCAATCAAAAACAGATCGGGATTATCAATGCCTCGCCATTCTCAATGGGGCTACTAACCGAGAGTGGGCCGCCTGTGTGGCATCCAGCATCCGACGAACTCAAAACCTGCTGTGCTGCTGCCGCCCGCTACTGTCGCAATCAGGGGGTCAGTATTGCCCAGCTTGCCCTGCAATATAGTCTGGCACAATCTGACTTTGCAACCACACTGGTGGGCATCGCCAATTCAGAGCAGATTACTACTAATGTCGGCTGGATGCATGAGCCACTTGATCCAGAACTGCTGCGCGAGGTTCAGTCCATTCTGGAACCGATACGAAATCAATCCTGGCCGAGCGGAAAACCAGAAAATAACGATACAGCAGGGGTGTAACTTAAAATGAAAAGTGTTGAGAAGGGTATTTCTCACTTGTAGTACGATGGTCATTTCTGACAAAATCCCTACAGTTTCTTATCAGTACCCGCACCCGCATGAAGTAAACCTTATGGTATGATCGAATTGCTGATCATGCATCAAGCGATCAATAATTAACCGAGGGCGTGCGATGCGTAAAGTATTGAGAAAGATCATACAAATTCTGGACGGTACCCCGGCTGTTTATGGCAGCACGGGACGCGGTCAGAGCATGGTAGAACTGGCGCTGGTCACGCCGATCTTAATTATCCTGATTATGGGATTGGTTGAGATTGGTTGGTTCGCCAATAATTTCCTGATTTTGCTGGAGTCCAGCCGAGTTGGGGCGCGGTTTGGTACGATTCAAACAGGGGACACCAGCCCATTATCGTGGCCGAACCAGTACAGTGTTTCGCCCAATGCGTTCCCTGGTTACTATGGATACACTGGCGATCCTGCACCCGAAGAGTACAAAAAGGCTGTGCAGCATCGCCGCTGCTCTGACGTGCAAGATTTCGATGAGATTGCAGGTTTTTACAACCTGATTTCGTGCGTCATGTTGCAATCGATCACGCCTCTGGAATTCCGCAGCCCGATTGACGATCCGGCAGGCGCTGAAACAGAGCCTAACGGGGTAGACGACATCGTGATTTCGGCATTTTCGCTGCAAACGATGAATTTGGCCGATATTCCTGCGGGTGCCATGCGGAATGCGGCAGCTACTTCCCTTATCCCCGGTATCCCGGCTTCACAACAACAGGTGCTGGTTGTAGGACGCTATCCGATTAATGCAAATGAATGCTCGGTGAAGGCGGATGGTACTTTTCAGAACCCGCCGTATGAGCGTGATCCATTTGACTATATTCAGGATAATGACAGTTTGGGCAATTACATTCTGGCTGATTTAACTCAACCGGATATTGAATCCAACCGGCTTTATCTGGAAGTGGTGGTTGGTCATGATGAGTTCGGCGACCCGGTGTTTGGCTATGACAATAACGTAGCGGGCAACGCGACAACATGGGAACGCCAGCGCGGTTTTTCGCTGACCGGACAGCATTACATAACAACGCTGCCAGGTTGTGTCGGGTCGGAATGGTCAATGGCCGATGTACAACGATTGATGAATCTTCCGCAGTTCGGACTTAGTATTGCTACTGATCCAGATAAGATCACTGAGCGTCAGCGGCTTCCCAGCCAGGGTATTGTACTGGTTGAAATGTTTTGGGAACACGAATTATTGCTGAAGAACCCGGTGTTTAACCCCGTGTTCACGGTGATTGGGGAGGAACGAACAACTGTTACTGTGTGGTCGGTGTTCCCGGTTCCGGCAGTTGAACCCCGCATCAAGTATGGGGAAGGGTAGGATAAATCTGATGAACAGACGTAGTACTTTATCCAAAATTACCCGGCGGATGTTTCGCCGGGGACAAACTGGTCAGACGATTGTTATCCTGGCGTTCGGTTTCATTGTTCTGCTGGGTTTCGTCGGGATTGTAACGGATGTGTCGCTGTTGTTTGTGCGTTACAGCACGCTGCGGCGCGCAGTTGATGCGGCAGCGGTTTCGGCGGCAGGCCAAACACGCCGTTTCGCGCCAACTGATGAGGAAGTCACGCTGGCAAACAGCCTGGGCGGGACTGACCTTGAGAAGCAGCGACGGGCAGCGGGTTATGCTTATGCCCGCAACATCGCTACCATTAATCTCTCGGCACGGCAGTTCATTGAGTTTTATGGGTTGAACCCCTCAACAGTGCTTGTTGATAGCTGTGCCACTTTGGAGTCGCCGGTTTATTTGCCGGATGCTGACCCGGATAATCCTCCACCGCCAGAACCCGATCCGGCTGACCCACGTACACCCCTATGGAAAGAACTGGAATGTGACAGCAGTTTGCAGCCACGCAAGCTGGTGAAGGTGACGGCACAGGTGCTTTCGCCAACGGTGTTTCTGCGATTGCTGGGCTGGCCGACAGTTGTTCTGGAAGCCACCGCCATTTCAGAGACAGCGGTTCTGGACGTGGTGATGATTTTCGATACTTCGGAATCGATGCTCAATCAGACGAGTTATGATGATTGGAGCCGAATTCCACAACCAAATGGCACGACGATTGATCAAAGTATGCGCTACTATCCGCCGCGCGTCATCAACGGGCCGAATTCATTGTTGAGTATCTGGGGCAGTGATTACATCACGATGTATAACCAGATTTACAACATGAATCACGATCAATTGATGGCGGACGCACGGGTTCAAGCACAGCTTTACCGCTATACCGTGACGGGCGCTACTGATGCCTCTGCCCCTGTAGCAGCCAATGCTCCGGGCCAGCCACGCGAGGAGTGCCGGGTGCGGTTCTTCCCTGGCGCGGGTACGATTAATATTCCCCGTTATCCAAGCGGCAGTCCACGACCAGATGCTTATGCTGAAACGGATGATGTCTGGCTGGAGATGCGGGATTTCTCCCTTGTTCAATTTGCTGGTCAGAATCCATCGCCTAACGGTCGTTATGATGGTTTTGTCCCGGCTTACAACTTCTACGGGTGCTGCAATGACCCGGATGGCAACATGTCGTTTGAAGACCTGATTTGCCAGCCGATGCAAGATGTCCGCGAATCCACTGAGCGCTTTCTGGATCGTGTCGATTTCAACCGAGGCGACCGCGTGGCTTATGTCACGTTTGATCGTGGTGCGTATCTAATTGACCCGGATGGCGACGACGACTCCACCCATATGATGACTAATCAGACGCAGGCGTTGGCCGCGCTGCGAAGTCTGGTGGGCGTCCGTGCCGAGCCGAATTTCTACGCCGATACGGATGCCAATGGTTTCTGGGATGGGTTTGTGGTTAATGAAGGCGGCGCCATCATTAATGGACAGGGTGGGAATTATGCTACTGTCTGGAATTCTGTTAGCGGCACTTATGAGGCTACTCCACTGCTGGGTTATGACAGCCAACCGTTGGGTGGGGCGACAGACTTCCCAGTGAAAGATAACTGCCGCTGGATTAATGCGACACTTCCGTATCCTTATAGTCTGTACAGCTCTCCAGATGCGCTGACCGCGCCTTCTCGCTATCCTAATCCGCTTTCAGCTTATGGTGATCCAGCGTTAATGCACCCGAATTTGAATGCGGCAGATTGGAATGCGGCTATGCCGCTGCTGTCCGGCGAATCCGATTTCGCCAAGCAGGCACGCAAGGCAACTTATGCCTATGAATTCCATGCAGGCTGCCGGGGTAGTAATGTGGGTGCAGGGCTGCGCGAGGCCAATAACGCACTGCTCGATCCTCTGACGGTACGTACCAATGGTGCCGTGTGGGTTATGGTTATGCTGGGCGATGGTGCGGCAGCGGGCAGCGACCCGGTGCGGCGCAATGACAATCTGTTATTCGCAGCTAATCCCTATAATGACTTCACACTGCCGCCGCTGGCCGGTGATTATGGTGCATACGGGGTGTGCCCGTATGGTACAGCGGGTGATCGCGGTGAATTGACGGGCGGCCCGGATGCCTTTGAAAATGCGGCACCGCGCTGTATGGATGAAAACCCGGAAAGCCGACACTTCTGCTTCAATCCGAATGTGAAGGATCTGGCGGGCAACATCTACATTGATCTGAACAATACGCCAGAATGCGTGGATAAATATGATGTCGATGATTTTGCTCGCGATTGGGCAGATTTTATCGGCTTGACCGATCCGTTCCCAGCACTGGTGACGGATGACCCTGACCGGAGCGCCTTGCAACTCCCGACGATCTTCACCATCGGTTTTGGTCTGAAGTTCCAACAGGGTACAGGAAGCTGCGAAGATAATATCAACGACTGTCTGGGTGAAGAACTGCTGCGGTACATCGCGGATGTGGGCGATAACCAGCGGGTTGATACGGATTTCCAGCAGGATGTTCGTGCAGATAATCTCTTCAACAAAGCCCTTATCCTTGACCAGACTTACGGTGATCGCGGGCCGTGCGAAGGGCCGCTTAATCCTGGTTCAGTCGGACAAATCTGGGCTTCGGCGGATGATGTGCCTTTGAGTGAATGGGGTGAGGCGGTGGTGGTGAACCCGATGCCGCCACAACAAAATTGCGGTAATTACTACAACGCGCCATCCCCGGAACAATTGGATGTGGTATTCGACGATATTGCATCGCGGATGTTCACACGGTTGACGCGGTAAAAGATTAAGAATCTCATGCCTAGCCCCTCTCCACAGTGGAGAGGGGAATAAAAATACAGGGGTGTGAACATGCGGTTCGAGATCATTGAACCTGAGCAGGAATTCGTAGATAAGTTCGTAATGGCGGCGCGGCTGTGCCGTTTGAAGGGGGTGTAGATGGATACACTGCAAAACTCCAAGCACTTGCAGCAACGGCGAAAAGGCCAATCATTGGCCGAATTTGCCATCACGCTGCCAATCGTATTGATCTTACTGTTTGGTATCGTGGAGTTCGGGCGTATTTTCCAGGCATGGGTTACGCTTCAAAACTCGGCACGAGCAGCGGCACGTTATGCCAGCACCGGGCAGTTTTACGCAGATCAATTCCCGTTGAATTTGAATTTGAACGCCGAAACACCGTCCGATCCCGGTGGCTTTATCCCTTGTGTGGATGATGGCCCTGAGGATTGGCGCACCTATGATGATGATGGGCAGCCGATTAATACAGATCGGCGTGGCACGAAGGTGACTTACACACCACCGGGTGCTGATTCGGCGACTTACGAAGTGTATCAGGGTGGCATCGAAAGCCTGTTTGCCACCTGGAATGATGGCCGCAACTGCGATCCCGGAAGCGAGGCCGATCAGGAAAGCCGCCGCGATATGGCGCGGATCCTCTCGATTTTTGAAGAGGCACGACGGGGTGCGGCAGGTCTGGCAATTGAATTTAACCAGTTGACTTACCCGACCGATAAGACGGTGGTGGAAGATCAGCCATGGTTCGAGGTGTGGAAGAATCCGCAACCCCGTAACGATCAACGGTCGTGGTTCAATGTGGTGGTGTGCAGCACCCGTTCACGGAATGACCCAGAATCGGGCAAATACTTTAAGATCGTGGATGATACCGGAACGAATGATGCCGATACACGGTTTGTGACGAATCTGGGTGATACGACACTGCGTGATCCATCCGGGACGGATTTGACCTCGGCACAAGCACCAGTACCCGGTTGCTTGCTCAATGAAATTCCACAGGCTAGTCCCGATGGATTGAACAATGCGGGTAAGCCCTGGCTTGACCCCGGTGGCCCAGCCGATACGGTTATTGTTATCGTGACTTTCAACCATCCGTTGGTAACGCCGCTGGGTCTGGCACCATATATCCAGATGCAAGCGCGACGTACAGCAATCGTTGAATCGTTCCGCGCGGCTGACCCCCGTACTGTGCTGGGTGGCAGCGCGCCTATTCGTCCGCCAGAGCCAACGTTGACACCGTCGCTTACTGCTGTGCCTGCAACACCCATCCCAACATCGGAACCCGCTACCAAGACTCCGACACGGGAACCAACCGCGACCGCAACCGTGCCGCCGCCGTTTACGTGCAGCCTGATTACGGCTTCCAGTCTGGTGGTTAATGGTGGACGTATTGAAGTGTCTATCCGCAACCAGAACACGGATTCGACCTTCCTGACGCGAGTTATCGTGAAATGGCCTACTATCCTTCAGTACCCGGATATGGGCTTGATCAACATGGCGTTGAACGAAGCACCGCACTGGCAAGGGTTTGATGCTTCTGACATCAACGCACAGACGAATACAACGGATACGAATGCTAATCCGTCCAACCCGAACTACTTCAGCGGGCCAGGCAGCAATGAACTGGATCGCACCATCGCCGGGTATGACACGGGCTTGTGGTCAAGCACATTCTCCGGTGGGCCAACGTTCTTGCAGCAGTTTGTTTCAATGTACGATTTCGCGGGAACGACTTTCTACCTGTTTAACCCGCTTGATCCCGATAATCCCTGTGCGATTCAACTGGTGCTGCCAACCCCGACCGATGTGCCAGATGGTTTTGTCAGCCCAACGCCGACAGCAACCTTCACACCAGACTGCGCTTCGGCTCAGATCAGCGTTCGCTGGGGTGGTTTTTTAGCATTCGGTGTCGTCCGGCTGGAAGTTCGCAATGACCGCAATGTGCCAGCGACACTTTCAGACTTCACCATCCAATGGCGCCAGCGCGCACCGGGTGTTGTAACTTTAAGCCGTGTCACGGTTGTTGAGCCGCCCGGTGATCCAAATGCAGTCACTATTTGGGAAGCGACAAATCTTACTCAGGATTCAACGCCACCGACCAGTGGACGCGGCGAAGCAGCATGGGTGCGTAACCATACATTCGGCCCCGGCAGTATTACATCGCTGTACATCGACTTCGACGGTGTTGGCGGGGTGTTGAGTGATATTGGTGTGACGCCCTCGGACTTCAATGGTACACAGTTCCGGTTGAGCTGCGGTACAACGGGCGGCGGTACGAACGGGCCGGGCGGTGGGCCACCTGATGGTCTCATCAATCTGTCCGAAGCACCAACACCTGCACCGACCAATACACGCGGCCCGACACGCACACCCGCGCCGACGCTGACGCCTTCCAAGACGTTCACGCCTGCGCCGCCGACGAATACACCGACTCGTGGGCCGACGAATACACCGCGCCCGCCGACGAACACGCCGCTGGCTCCGACGGCAACTACGCCGCCACCGCCACCAACGCTACCGGGTGGTGGGTGTGTTGATAACTGCGGGTAGGAAATTGTGCTAGAAATGGATAAGGGGCTTAAACCCCTTATCCAGACAAGATGATTAGTCCCCTAGCCAGGAATGGTTAGGGGATTTTTTATTGAACACCAGCGCGCGTGAGCTTGTTTTCGATCTGATCCTGTGTATCTCGCATGGAGAGTTCGAGATAGGGGAAACCCAACCAGGCGTTCATGAGTCCAAAAAGAAGCCCCGTGATTACCCGGAAAACGGGCAATGTTTCGCGTGGAGGCCACAGGTTAAAGGGTGGATAACCAAGCAACTGGCTAAATCCATCCAGCCCAATGGGAAGCAGGCCAAGCAGGGCATACAGCCAGATGGGAACCGGGCGGAGGCGGCGGCGAATTATTGGGTGACTGTAGACCAAACCGCCAATGAACAACGCCCAATAAATGCCCATATCGCGGGCACACAGGGCGGTTTTGTAGCCCATCTGCGCGTTGCCCACAAATTCGCGGGCAGCACCTTGATAGCCGGGATTAAAGGCATAAATATCGCCCACTGGCCCGAAGGGAGGTGGCAGCACCCGATCCGGGGCGAATTGGGGTAAATTTTGCACGTAGGATTCGAAGGGTTGCAGGTCGCTGCCCGTATTGTAACGCGGATAGAAGGGTTGTTCGCCAAAGAGGAAAATCGAGCGGAAACCAAACTGGTGGCAAAATGGACTGTAGAGCGTGTACAGCACATTGGCCGGGCCAGTCGCGCCCAATCTCATCAGGGTTGGCGCAACGATGGGGAGACTTGCATAGATACCAATAAAGGTAAGCGCGATTCGCAGCCAGTGGCGTGTGAGCCAGAGTATGGCGCGATTCAAGCGAACAGCAGTTGATCGGCTGGTACGATTGTTTTGTGACATTGTTATTCCCTATTCAGATGCCGGAGTAGTGTATCAATTTGGGAAGAAAGGCGCTAACACGGCTTCCAGATTGGTGACCGGGCCATAGAAGATGTGGGTGACGACGCCTGTGGGGGAGACAATGAAGGTCGTGGGCTGACCGCGCAGTTGGTAGAGGGCAGCGATTTCCTGATTGGGGTCGAGCAGAATGTCGAATGTCAGACCGAATTGATCTACCCATTGTTGAATGGGTGCGGATGTTTCGCCCAGATTGATAGCAAGAAGGCTCAGTCCGCGCTCCGCATAATGCTCATAAATGCGTTGTAATTCGGGCATTTCGACACGACAGGGTTCACACCAAGTCGCCCAAAAGTTGATTACCGTGGGCTGCCCACGCAGATTGAGTAAATTCACTCGCGTGTTGTTGAGGGCTAAAAGTTCAAATGGTGGGGCAACCGCGTTAATTTCCGGGGCGACAGGCAGTTCGCCGGGGATAATTCGACCAGTAAATTGGGCGCGTTCAGGCAGCGCGACAGCATTGAGCAGAAAAACAGCTGCAACCATACAGGTCACAGCCGCAATCAAGAGCAGAATGCGTTTTAAGGGCATCACGCCGACAAGGCTTGATTTAGCAGTTCTTGAATTTGTTCGGCGGTCAATGGGCCGAAATGACGGGCAATGATAATCCCTTCGCGGTCAATGATGTAGGTGCTAGGGTAGCTGAAGACCCCATATTGCTTCTGCAAATCGCCGTTTTCATCCATGAGCATGGGGAAGGTGACACCGAGTTCTTCGCGGAAACCGACGACATCTTCGACCGATTCCTGATTGTTGACGGCGAGAATGGTGAACCCATCGGATCGGCGTTCTTGATAAGCAGTTTCAAATTCGGGCATTTCGATACGGCATGGGCCGCACCATGTTGCCCAGAAGTTGAGGAGCACAACCTGTCCGCGCAGATCAGACAGTTTAATGCTTTCGCCCGTTTCGATGACGGTTTCAAAGTCGGGGGCGATGTTGCTTATATTCGTTCCAATGACAGGGCCTTCAATGGCAGCGGCAGCTCCGGTAATGCTTCCGAGGGCAGCGGTTGGCTGAACGGTTGGGAGTGCGGTTGTTTCCGACTCGCCGGTTAGGGAACCGATCACATTTTCTTCCAACGTAATGGCGGCGTCGGTGAATTGGGGATTAATGGCAAGCCACTGACTTAAACTCTGGAGGGAGTTGCTGGCGATTAACACGCCGATTAGAACCAGAAATGCGCCGCTGACCAATTCGATTTTGTGCATATGACGCTGCAAGCGACGAAGCAGACCTTGTGCGCTATCCAAAAGCAGGGCAGTCAATAGAAATGGTATACCCAGCCCAAATGCATAAGCTGCCAATAATGATCCTGCACGGGTTATATCGCCCGTATTGGCAGCTAATGTGAGGACTGCGCCATAAACCGGGCCGATGCAAGGTGTCCATCCGGCAGAAAATACGACACCCATCAGGGCTGACCCGGATAATCCCTGTGTGCCCTTCGCACTGAGCTGACGGCGCGTGTCGGTATATAGGGCGGTTTGAATGGCAGTGATGACGCGCGTCCAGAAGGCGTGGGGTTGGGTGAATGCGCCACCAAGAATAAGCCATAACAGGTAAACTGCCAGTAAGGCCAGGGCAATGATTGTCGGCCAATACAGACGGGTTACTTCGCCTGCGGTGGTCAGAAGGGTGCTGGTGAGCGATGGAATCAGGCTGCCAGTAAAACCCCACAGAATGAGCGCAGTGCCAAGGAGAGCGATTATCGGGCTGGCGAGAGGATTGTTGAGTAAGGATTGGTTGGTGGTCAGAAGGCGATTAAACAAGGCAGGCAGAACGCCCATAAAATGCAGACCAAAGAAGATAATCAGTACGCCGCCGATGCGCCCGATGATGCCAGTCACAATATTGATATTCTGGCCGCCGAACTGCTGTACAAAGGCAGTTGAGAGCAGGCCAATGCCGACAAAGACGGCTGTAAATCCGCCGACGAAAAACAGTCCATGTAAGACGGTTGTGAAGCGTGTGCTGAGGGATGGCGAGAGTACGCCTTGATTGCCGCTAACCTGAGCAGCGACGGTATTGGTGACTCGTCCACCCATGTAGCCGATGTAGGCGGGAACAAGGGGTAACACACATGGGGAAATAAAAGAGATAAACCCAGCCACAAAGGCGAGGCCGAGCGTTAGATTTTCCGGATTCACTGACCACCTCTTTACATTAGAGACTCAATCTTTAGCATAACACTACAGCCCAAATCTTTCCTGATTCTAACATTAAAAAGTGATCTTCATCAGGTGATGTGGATGCTGCTTGTCGGGCTAAGCCAGCCGTAAAGCCAGCGTGCCAGCAGCGGCGTAACCTGTACAGTCGGGCCGGGAACCGATTCGCCAAAACGGTTATGCCAGTAAACCCCGGTTATGGTGTAATCTGCCCCAAAGCGTGTTACCCAGGGAACACCATGATAAGCCTCTGATTGCAGGCCGCCGATTTGCTGATTTTGCCAATTATGGATTCCGGTTGCGATTGCGCCACTTAGTGAAACAGGCGCTTGCAGGATGGCTGTATTATCTTCAAAGGCGGTCATTTGCCGGGTTTGTGTGTCAATGTGAAGGATGCGTTCTGCGGCGGGAACAGCCTCTGATTGAATAGGCTGCCACACGGCACTTTGTGACCAGCCGAGCAATTGTCCATCGCTATCGGCCAGTGCATACCAGTCGGAAGGCGTATCGGGAAGGCGGTCGATAATCTGAGCGACTCCGCCGTGTCCGATGCGCGTAACCAGAGGTGCATTGGCGGCGCAATGCTGGCGAACGATGGCAACCGGGCCAATCACTTCTGCCCAGAAGGGTTCGTCTGGAATAGTGATATTCAGATCAGGGGAAATGGGCATCATGGGCTGCAATCCGGCGCGCGGGACGTATCCATCTTCAATGCGATACCAGTTTTGATGTTCTTCAAGTATAGGGACTATGCTATCCGGCCAGCGATATGTTACAAGCGGAGCATCAACACTGGGGGTCTGGTAAACAGATAAGGCTGTCAGTGCCCGTCCCCTGTACTGCGGTTGTTCTTCTACACGAAGTAGGGGATGCAACGGTTGAAGGGCTGTTGCGCTCAGGGCTATGCCAGAAAGTTTTAGAAAAGAACGTCGGGAATAGGTGTTCAACGCAAAAGCCTCTATGCTGTAACGCGGACGACGACTGACTGGACGGCGTTGGAACCATCTGGAAAGGCGGGCGCAGAGTCAGGTTGGGTAAACCCATTGCTATCGGTGGCACGGACTTTGAACAGGTAGTCACCGGGGGTGGGCGGCATCCAATCAATTTGCCAAGGCGTCCAGCTATGGGGTTCGGCAGGTTTAAAGGCTATGGGCATCCATGGGCCATCATCCACACTGATTTCGATTTGGGTAATTTGCCGTTCGCCCGCGTAGGCTGTGCCGTTGAGCGAAACAATGCCGCTGACAGTTTCCAGATTGCGGGGCGCGAAAATCATGGCGCTGGTTTGTACAACACCAGTGGTTGACCAACCGCGACTCTCCCAAAAACCGGGATAAGGAGCAGATGTGAATTCGATTCGTTGAATCCACTTGGGCATTTTATATCCATAAAGGCCGGGCACGATGAGACGTACAGGGAAGCCGTGTTCATGTGGCAGGGTTTCGCCGTTCATGGCGTAGACCAGCAGTGCATCGGCTAAATCGTCCAGCTTTACATAGGTGGTGTAGCCATCGGTGGCAGTGAACTGGGCGTGGGTAGCCTCTGGCATAACATCAAGCTGTGCCAGCAAATCTTTTACAGGGATACCACGCCATAAGGCGTGTCCTATCAGCGGACTGCGGATCGTGCTGCCGATACAGGCAACTGTGCAGGGTATTTCAACAGAAGGGTGCGCCAGCAAATCGTCGTAGGTCAACAGCAGCGGTTTTTGTACCAAACCATTGATTGCAACTGACCACATTTGAGGATCAGTTGGGGTTATGGGACGCATCTGTTGACGGAAAAAGTGAGATGTTGGTGTGTACCCTGATGGGTCGATGTGCGGCGAAATTGCGGCATTTGGTGTATTCGCAGACAATCGGGCAGGGATTTGTGTGAATTGTGTGGCCGCTACAACAGACCCGGTGGCCGCGAGTAGAAATCGCCGCCTCGTGATGTGATGACTTTCCATAAGCTCCGATTACAATACTTTCTCTAACCAATCAGTGCATTATAGCATAGGGATGCGATTGGGATTCTCCAGACAGGACAAAAGAACAATCTTTCGGACGATTTTCAGAATCGTGATCCGATGGAACTGATTGAAATTGTCACTGTAATGGAAGTAGAGACAATCGTTTGCGGAGTATGTGTTTTGGAAGTGGGTGTTAGCGGCGGACGACGGCAGCTTCGACGCAGCGAGCGCCATTGCTACCAACAATCGTTCCATGACGGACACCGGCAGGAACATCGACCCGGTCACCAGCGCGGAGGGTCATGCGCTGATTGCTGTCTGGCAGGGTGATTTCGACCATGCCTTCGATGACGTAGAGCACCTTGTCATACCCATGACTGCGGACGCCATAGCGATGGTTGGGTGTGTTGACCCACATGTATGGGCGTAAGCCTTCCTTTTTCATTTGACGGGTGATGGTAGAAAAGGTGGGGTGCTGACCGCCATGCCAGCGTGTTACACGAACAGATAAGTGCTTGATATTCATTGGGTAGGTAGTCTCTTTCGCTTGATGAACAGATCAACTGCAATAAACGAATTGTTCAATCTTTTTGTCAACTAAAGTATTTCCAACCCTTACAACCCAACGGACGGCATTTTACCGCAACACTAATTCTTTTTGCAAGAGCCAGCAGGGTTCTTGAACCTGTCTGGCCCGTCCTTCATGGTCAAAATAGCTCCAGTTGCCGGGGTCTTCGCCAAAAATTTCATATCCCAAACGTTCATAGAGGCGTTGTGCGCCATGATTGGTTTTGGCAACGGCAATGGTTGACCATCGATAGTGACGATTAGCCATCAAATTTTCGGCTTCTTGAATAAGTTGAGTGCCGATCCCGCAGCCGCGAAACATTTCCATCACCCGCAAAGAATATAAATAGGCTCGTTTTTCCGTTTTGGGTGTATTTTCCGGGTTCAGGAACAGGATAAAAATATTGCCGATCGGAAAGTTGTTGCTGTCTGCGACGAGGATTAAACGCTTGCCAATTTGCTGTTCCCGATAGGCGCGACGGATCAGATTGCGGTAGTGAGCGTATTGCCCATACCACTCCATTTTGGGCAAATCCTGATGGACGGCAGCGCGAAAATGCACCGATATTGAAACTCTGAAGGTTGGGTTTTCAAGCGCGGTCATCGCAAAGCCTCTCTTGATAGACCAGTTTTTGCAGCAGGCGATTTTCACTTTCGTCGTCGTGAATTTCACCATCCAACCGGGCGACGCGCAACCTTTGGAGTATCTGTGCGTAACATGGCCCCGGTTTCAGATTCATAGCACGCAGGCTGTGTCCATTGGTGACAGGATATATGTGCTTCCATTCCAGCCAATATCGCTGGATTCGCTCGCGGGCAGTATCGTTCTGGATCATGATCCAAGCCGTCAATAAAGCCAGTTCCGGGATGGTTTCAAGGTTTTTTGTTATTTGGCTTGGGAGGAGCGAAGGCTGGCTTAATTCTGGTGCAAGCTGAATCAGATGTGCGGTCTGGTGGAAGGACTGCACCATATTCTGTGCGAACAACAGCCGCTCACACCAATTTTCAAGCTGCTCAAGAGCGATATGGGCAGACAGGATATGCCAGTATAGGTCGGCAATATCAGCAGGCAGCCAGGGCATGGCTTCTCCACGCGCGGCGCGAAATTGAGATGAAATGGTTTCATCCAGTCTGAAAGCCGGATGAATAGCTGCCAGAATGCCGCGTTCCTGCAAGTTAAGCAGGCCTTGTTCAGGCATATCTTCGTAGAGCAGGAGTGTTAATTCCTTGCGTAAACGCTCACCCGTAATTCGTTCCAGCATGGGAAGGGCGCTGGCGATGAGTTCGGCGGTGCGCGGGTCGAGACGGAAACCAAGCCGTCGCTCGAATCGCAATGCACGCAGGATACGGGTGGGGTCATCGACGAAACTGAGACTGTGCAGGACACGGATGGTTCCTGATTGCAGATCGTTCAGGCCGCCGTATTCGTCCAAAATGCGGCCATAAAAAGGTTCGGGGCTTAACTGTACAGCCAGCGTATTGATGGTGAAATCGCGGCGCTGTAAATCCAGCTTAATCGAGCTGTTGTAAACCGTTGGGAGGGCAGTGGGATGCTCGTAAAATTCGTTGCGGGCGCTGGCAAAGTCGATATGGTCGGGCATCTGGTTAGGATCAATTTTTAGCGCCTCAGCAACGGAAGTGTTCAATTTCCATTTTGCTGTTCCGAAGGGCGAAAAAGCGGTGTGATGCCCGCCGAATTGCTTGACCAAACGCGCGGCAAGCTGCGGCGATTGACCTTCAACGACGAAATCAATATCCAGATTTTGACGCTGGAGCAGCAAATCGCGCACAACCCCACCAACCAGATAGAGTTTGATGCCCCGATTTTGGGCTTCACCAGCAACAGCCTGAATAAGTTGGGCAGCGGAATGACCGAGTACCTGTTTGATCTGGTCAAGGGTAATGATTTGCCCGGTTTTTGTACCTGCTGGATGGATGCGTGCCCAATGCTTAATGAGGTCAGTTCGGGTGACAATGCCGATGATCTGGTTTGAATCATCCACAACCGGGATTTGCCCCCATCCAGTTTCGACAATCCGCTGCTCAAGAGTGTAAACCGATTCATGCGGATAAATAGTGATTGCGCCAGCGGCCATAATTTCGCGTACGGGCAAGCTGCCCAATCCATGCTCAAGTGCCCGGTCAACATCACGGCGGGTGAGCAGGCCGACAACTGCGCCATCGTCCACAACCGGATAGCCTTCGTGTCCAATGCGGCGCAACTGGCGAACGACCGATTGAATGGACTGATCGGCATCCACAGTTTGAACGCCGTAGGACATGAGATTGGCTACGCGGGTAACAGGTTGTACACGCTGGTTTAACTCTGCCCAAATGCGTTCAGCGCTTTCGGTCAAGGTTTTATCGTGAATCGTGGCAGCAGCAGCCCGATTGTGCCCTCCGCCACCGAAAAGCCGGGCGATTTCGCCAACGTCAATTGCATCATCAGTTGCCCGTGCGATGAGCTGCAATCGTTTTGGCATTTGAACCAGCACAAACAGGGCGGCGGAATCGAATATATTCCGCAGGTGGTGGACAACTGTGCTGATTTCAGAGATGTACTGGTCAATGGTTGTGCTGCATAAGATAACGGTATGACCCTGAATGATGTGACTTTCGGCGTTGTCTAACAGGGTGTCAAACAGGGTCTGCTGCTCTTCATTCAGCGGATGGGAAAGAAAACGGCGGACAGTATCCAGATCGGCCTGTTGTTCCAACAACCAGGCAGCAGCGACCAGATCACGCGCTGTAGTTGTGCCATATGAAAGTGATCCGGTGTCCTCATAAATACCCAATGCCATCAAGGTGGCTTCCAAGCCATGAAGAACAATCCCCTGCTGGCGGATTTGCTCGATCAGCAGGGTGGTGACCGCACCCACTGTTTCGCCTGTGAAGGTATGATGTTCTTTTAAAGTGTGCGTAAGCGGATGATGGTCTATGATGTGAACCGGAGTGGCTGTCGGCAGACCTTTCAGATGGAGGATTCTCTGGGTATCGACCAATGTGATGCCGCTGACAGCAGATGGATTGACATCCCCCAGCCGAATGAATGGCAAACCATTCTGGTAAAGGGCAATAAAGCGGGCGACATTCTGGTTCAATTGTTCCGGAAGTACCGGCAATGCGGTGGAATTTAGTTTGTATGCGGCAAGGAGCGCTGCAATCGCGTCAAAATCTGCATTGTCGTGTGTAAGGATAATTTCCACAGAATCGCCTGTTATTTTGCTTTTGCCATTATACAGCCGATTGAATTTTGAAGTACCTCAATGGTATTAGCGCGCTGCCAGCGGCCAACCGGCTGGTGTAAACGAGATATTCAGGTCAGGAATGGCGTGGTAGCTGATGGAGACACTGAATAAGTCGATTACATTCTCCTCGCCAAATTCGGCTGTCCATTGTTGACGTTCTTCGGGTGTCGTCCATGCGATGAGGCCAAGCTGAACATCACCTGTTGTTAGGGTCTCACTAAGTTCTGAGACGGGCATCATCAAGGTATGGAGGTTGATACGTAATTCTCCCAGTTGTTCAGCAATCAATAGACTTCCGGGCGCATAGGCATTGCCTAATGTTAGCGAGAAACCATCCGGCCAACCCTCGTTTGCCAATTCTGCCTGAAGGGTTTGTCGTTGTGTAATTTCGACAGGTTGGGCAAGTGCGCCGGGCATATTCAACCCCGATACAAGCTGAGCAGGGTTGATGCTGCGACGCAAAATATTCTGTAGTACCGGATTGTTCAACGGTGGAGAAGTTGTTGGCAATACAAGGGCAATGGTTGGTGCTGCTGCTGCGCGGGTGCCATCGGGGAGATCACCATAGGCGACAACAATATCATAGCGATTGCCGAGATCACCCGGTTGGATAGCTTCGTTTAGCTGTTCAATTTGAGCCGATTCTCGAATCAATTCTAAATCAGGTACAGCGTCGAGCGTATTGGATGCAAGTGCATAACGAATAACTGTTGTGTCGGTTTGTGGGATTGGGGTTTCAGTGACTTCAGGAATTACATCAACCGGAAAGGGTGTGGGTTCTGCCCCACACGCGGCAACCAGAACCATCATCACCACAATAAGCAGAAAACGAAACACCACAAGCGCCTTTACCTGACAACCTGCATCGCCATGTGTGGGCTGAGGAGATATGGCGGCAGATAGGCCGGGATATTGCTAAAGGGCAGCACTTCCGGCTTGAGGCGAATGCCGATGACATCCTGCATAAAGCGGCGGCGTGCCTGAATGCGCGCCCATGCTTCGGGATATTTATGCTCAAATTCGGCACGTAATTCGGCGTCCGCCAGCGCAATACCGTCTTCGATGTTGGTGGTGAAATAGGGGCTACCTGTCGCCGGGATTATATCAACCTGAAGCGCCATACCGGATTTCAGGCGTATATCTGAGCCTTTGTAGATGGGCGAATGCACCCATTCATCCAGATGGATATAGTGACCGGGATTGAGTCCGACGCCAAAGAACGGATCACCGATGTGCTGATAGACACAATCGTAGAGTTCGCCACCGCTCACACCGATGCCGAGGTGCTCATACCATAAAACGACCGCACGGAAGTACGGCACAACCAGCTTTTGGAGGTAATCCTGAATTTCCGCAGGCAATTCGTCCGCTCGATGTACAACAAAACCTGCACGAGCGTTTAAACCACCCCATAAGCCGAGCGCCATTGTGAACGGTTCGCCTTGCTGAATCACCCGGAGCGAAGGGCTAGGTAGTCCCATGTTGGCGCGCGGGCCGCTGGAAAGCATCAAATGGGCAGAGAGGGGCAAGCCATTCAGCCGCATCAGTTGAACTGCCTCAAATTCGGTCATGCCGGGTTTAAGGCCGAACAGTACGTTACGCAGCGCCTCTGATGCGTGGGTGGCGGCGAACTCGAAAGCTGCCAGTTGATCGACCTCGTTGAAGATACGAAGGCCATCCAAGGGGTCAATGAGGGTTGGCGTTATGTTGAGCAGTTGACCATTAGAGCCGATGACTTCGCGCAGGGTATCGGCAATATAAGCCGGAATATCCAGCCATCCTGAAAAGTGAGCAGGGTCGCTCTCGTCGTATTTCCAGCCAATGACGCCAATTTTGCTGCCAGTGGTGATGCCAGCCTGCCGGAAAAGTGTTGCCAGCGAAAGGCTCTGGTTGCGCGGCTGACCGGGAAGGCTAAAGTTCTGGTAAAGGACTTTGTTCAATTTTACGGGGCTGATGTCTGTGTAGCCCCAGCCTTCGTTGCCGACTAAAAGTGTTGGCGTTCCGAACTGGCGAACTGTATGCGATTTGCTCTGTGTTCCGGCGACAACCCGGAAAAGCTGAGTGCGGAAAGCATCTTCTTCAGCGGTGAAGATTAACAGGGCTTCTTCAAAACGAGGATCATAGCCTGTCAGATAAGTGAGATTGGCGAAGTGTTCCCGATCACCATAGACAATTACTGCATCAAAATCCCAGTTATCCCAACGGTTTTGAGCAGCTTTGAGGCGCTGCTCATAAATGGAGGCCGGAATATTGGGCTGGACTGTTGGCAGACCAAATTCGGGCAGATTAAGCGGCGCAAGCTGGATGTTCATGCTGTTAAGCTTCCGGTGCCCAGGGGCCAGTGATGAATCGCTGGGTCATGCTGAGGGAGGTGGCAGCATTAAAAAAGCTGAGGATTGAGAAAGCAATGGCAGCACTGCGATCATCGCGCCCCCGTAAAAGTGAATACAGACCGGGCATGATGATGACGAGCCATGACATGTAAATGTAGTAGGTCACGGTGCGGGCGGTACGTAAGCCTTGAGCAGTCATGATGATTCCCAACAACACAATCCCTGCTGCGAGGATTGTGCCAGTGGCAACCGCGCCCCAGTAATTACCGGAGATGGATTGGTTGCGGAATGCCATAGCTGCACCCCAGATGCCCAGGGTGAATGAGTAAAGAATGTGCATATTAAACAGGATAGCGTGGATATCTAACATATCAGGCTTTCACGAGTGTTGAATACTTCGGCAATGTAAGGGTAAAAGTTGCGCCTTTGTCGAGATGACTGTTCAGGGAGATGCGTCCTCCCTGACCTTCAATGATGGCTTTGGCTATCGCTAACCCTAATCCTGTACCCGCATAGCGTCGGGCTGGGCCGCCATCCACTTGATAGAACCGCTGGAAAATCTTCTGATGTTCAGAAGGATCAATGCCAATGCCGTAATCGCGCACGATAACTTGTACGTTTGGGCCGTTGGTATCCTGAATGGCAATATCAATCACTTCGCCCTCACCGCCAAATTTGAGCGCATTATCCAGCAATTTTTCGAAGGCCTCGCCAATGGTTTTTGAATCGGCCAAGACAGGCGGTAGATCAAGCGCGAACTGCGTATTCAGGCGCAAGCCCATTTCACGAGCGCGGGGGGTGTATTTCTCGATTACGCCGCGCACAATTTCGCTCAGATCAACTGGTTTACGTTCATAAACGCGGTTTTCCAGCGCCTGCACCGAAACAATATCCTGCACGAGATCAGCCAGTTTTTGAGACTTCTGAACGATTGTGTTTAGCGCATCCCGCTGATGGTCATTGACGTTGCCAAACTCACCATCTAACAAGAGTCCACCATAACCCAGAACCGAAATCAAGGGCGTGCGGAGTTCATGCGAAACGTTCTGGATGAATTCGTCTTTGGCGTGGTCAGCTTCCTGTAATTCGTGATAAGCGCTTTCCAGGGCACGGGCGCGGCTATCCAGCGATTGGTAGAGGCGGGCGTTTTCCATAGCGCTGCTAACAACATTAGCGATGCCCTGCGCCAGCCGAACCTCGCTCTCATCAAAAACGCGACCATCCTGACTCATGAGTTTGACGACGCCAACGGTCACACCGCGCTCGATTAGCGGGACGATCATGCAAGAACGACCGCCACGATAGGTCAACCATTGGGTTTCACCGGGGTCGTCTTTCAAGGTTTCCAGTGTTCCCATGCGGATGGTCTGGTCATTGATGGCTGTTCGCAAGGTTGGGTAGTTTTCGATGGGGAGCATGATGCCGGGGCGGTGTGTCCATTCTGCAAAGCCCTTTTCGCGCAATAGCAGTGTAGAATCGTCATTTGGACTCCATGCGCGCACCATAACCCAACAAGTGCGCCCTACCCGCATTAGTCGTTCGGTCAAATCGGTCAAAGCGGGGCTGGATGCGTTCAGGAAATAGTCGCCCTGTGGGATATTTTGCTGCCAGATTTCCATGACCTGGGCGACTTCGCTGGCATCCGCGTCGGTGTAATTGCGGTGAGTGTCGATGCTGTAGAGATTGGCAATGCCACCAATTGCACCATGCACGGAGAGCGGGACGATCATCATGCTAATCATGCCGACGGTTGATAATCCAGCGCGGTGATCGTCCGATAACTCATTACCAAGCGAAGATACCAGCACAGGCAATCCCGAAGCGATGGTCGCACGGGTGAGGGGTTCTTCGGCAAGTGGGCGTCGGGGCGCATCGGGTGCAGGCCACCAAACATCGCAAATTTCGGCTAAGGCTTCCAGCCGATTTTTAGGCCCGTTCCATGCCATAATGGTGCAGCGGGCTACATCCAGCCCAGCGGTAAGATTACGGGCGATGTTTTCCAGCACTTGAGAAAATTGCAGGGTAGAGGACGCGGCGGCACTGGCGTTGAGCAACGTACCGAGTTCGTTGACACGACGCTGTGTTTCGTCGAAGAGGCGGGCATTGATGATGGAAACGGCGGCTGTGCCAGCCATACTTTCCAGCAGTCGCACATCGTCCTGATCGAAAGTGCCATCATTGAGTTTATTGACGACTTCGATTACACCAATGACCCGTTCCGCCGTAATCAACGGAACAGCGATGAGAGAACGGGTGCTCATACCTGTATGATCGTCAACACCCCTGAAGAAGCGTGGATCGCTTTTGGTATTTGCGACGAGTTCCGGCTGGGCTTCACGCGCGACCCAACCCACTACCCCTTCACCTACTGAGACACGGAGGCCTTGCAGTCGTTCTGCTCCAGAACCAACCGCAGCGACCGCTATGAGTTCATCAGGCGATTCACGGTTAATCAGGAAGAGCGATGCACCCTGTCCTTCCACCACATCTACGGCTGCATTGAGAATATTTTTGAGTGTTTCGTGCAGGGATAGACTGGCAGTTATGGCATGGGCTGAACGATTCAATGCCTGTAAACGCCCAGTCTGACGTTCCAAATCCACTTCGCGGCGTCTTTGCTCGGTCATGTCGCTGAGGACAATGACCTGATTATTCATATCGTCGGATTGGGCGCGCGACCGGGTGAGCCAGACGGGAATTACACGACTTTCGCGGGTAATCAACCGCTGGTCAAATTTCATGGTGGTTGCGCCTTCGCGCAGGAGGCCAAACATAACTTCACCGCGATCATCCGGGTGAAAGAGTTCGCCCACCGAACGGCCTTCCAGATACCCTTTGGGGTAATTGGTCATCCGCAGCATTCGACGGTTGACGTATTTGATCGCCCCTTTGGAGTCGATAACGACCAAACCGTCGCTCATGGTGTCGAGGATCATCTGACGGAAGGCTTGCTCCCGGCGCATCTCATTTTCGCGTTCGGTCAGGTCGGTAATCAAACGGGAATAGTCCAGCGCGATAGCCGCCTGACTGCCCAATGCTGTCAAAATCTGGCGTGAACGCGGATTTTCCATATCATGCGGTTGAAGTGTACCCAGCACCATAACACCGGGTGTTTTGCCTGCTACCGTCAGCGGTACAACCGTCAGATAATTCAGACGCAGCATTTCAGTGGCGCGGTATAAAGGCTGAGTGGAAGCGTTTTCCCGCAAGGTTTCGGTCTGAAGATTTACGAGCGTTTTGCGGGTGACCAGTGTGGCTGAGAATGGATGGGTAGTGTCCTGCAATGTGAAACGGGGAATTGATTCGCCATTGGAGGCTTTGAGCAAAAATTCGGTTTCGATGCGCGCCCCGCCAGTTGTTGCCAGTACGCGGCTCTTGAGTACCTGTTCATCGGCGTCGCTGCTCAGTAGCCAGACCAATTCACAAGAGAGGATGGTCAGAGCAGAGTGAGCAACTTCTTCCAACAAACGCTGCACATCTACTGGGGACTGGCTGGTATCGGCAAGGGCGATTTCGATGCGGTTGACCAGATCGGCCAGATTAATGGGTTTGGTGATGTAATCTACCGCACCCGCCATCATGCCTTCGGCGCGGGCATCGCTGGGATTCTTGGCTGTGACCAGAATGACGGGAATGCCTGCCGTTTTGGGGTTACTTTTCAGACGACGACAGGTTTCCATGCCATCCATTTTCGGCATCATGACATCCAGCAAAATGAGATCAGGGTTTTGCTGTTCCGCAACTTCGAGCGCCTGAACACTGCTGGTTACACCCACAGTTTTGAAGTCGTGCGCTTCCAGCCAATCTTTCAAAAGCTGCACTGTATCGGGGATGTCATCCACGATCAGAATTGTTGCTTTTGGCGTGTCGCCATTCACCATCGCATGAAACCTGTTAGCTTTGCAAACTCAAGGCCAATTATAGGGGATGCTGCAATCTTACGCCAAGTTGCAGAACCACATTTTGGGCAATATGACCGTTCAGTTTTGGTTCGAATCAAAAGCGCGGTCAGGATTTTTACCCTGACCGCGTTTTGAAACAGCTATTTATCCGCTAAATGGAATTCGATTATCCGGTTAGAAAAGCGCCGGAAAAACCTGATTAATGAGTGCCCAAACCAACCATGCGGCGATGGTCAAATTAGCGACGACCAATCCTTGAACTTGCAGACCGCCACTGATTTCAACAGCTTCGCTTCCACGCATATCCGTTTTGGGACTGATGAATATGCTGATGGGAATGCTAATCAAGAGGACAACACCCAGCCAGAGCGGGAACACACCCTGTGCGATAGCAGCCAGCATACACACCCCTGCGAGGGCGATGGTCAAATACATCACAACGCGGGTGCGTGGTTCGCCTAAAACGATCGCGGTGTTGAACAGACCCGCAGCTTTATCCATCTCAAAATCGCGTAGTTGGTTATAAAGCTGACCGTAGACCGAGACGAGTGTAACGCTGGCGGCCACGAACCAGACGATACCTGGTTCGGTGTGGTAGGTGAAGTATCCTGCCAGCAGCAACAGACCACTGAGCATTAAGGAATGCGAGACAACATCGGTGACAGGCCAAGCCTTCAGCCGTACCGGACGCCAGGAATAGAAATGGGAGAGCAGCAGGGTGACGATGCCAATGACAAAAGCCCACGGGCCGCCGAGGGCATACAGCATGAGCGTGACCGCAGCAACCAAACGACAAGCTGCATAACCGATGCGAACGCCGATTTCCCCGGTCGATATGGGGTTGCGGGCAGCACGAGCGGGGTCGCGGGCGTCGTCTGGCGCGTCTTCAATATCGTTAATCATGAAAGCATAGGCGACAGCCAGAATGTTAGCCAGCGTGACGACGATCAGCCGCCAGTCTAACAGGGCATCTTGCGGACGCGCTGCCAGCAGCGCGCCGAGAACAGTCAATGGTATAACAAAGGGCACGTATTCTTTCCAGCGTGTGAGCCGGATGAGGCCGCGCAGTTGAGCTTGAAGCGGTGTATGGGTGTTCAAATTCCCCCTCCATATAACAAAGAGTCAGACAAAATAACACTGAAAGTGGCTTTGGGTTTCGTTCAGGTTACAGTCAGATAATCACTGGTTGGCAATTCGGTTCGCGCGGGGTAATATGCTGCTATGACACGTTCGCGCACACTCTACTACGCACTACTCGTGCTTATTGTTTCGGCCTGCGCTTTTACCCGCGCTCAAGATAGTCCGTCTTTCACGCCGACACCTACTCGCATGGTTGTTCAAACCACGCTTGTTCCGACGCGCGTTCGGGAACTACATGGCGTACCCAGTCCTGAGCCAGCAGTTTCGGCTACTCCCGGTGTAATCCAATGTGATCTACCCGAAAGTGAACCGACCACGCGGCATACAGTGGTGGCGGATATGAATTATCTTGAACGAACATTTATGGTACAACAGCGGGTGGATTATATCAACCGCACCCGTAATCCTCTGACGCAAATTGTGATGAATGTCAAGCCGAATTCAGTACAGGAAATGTTTGACCTCCAGCGATTGACACTTGCGGATGAGACCGTATTGGAATACCGGCTGATTGGTTTACGGTTGATGATTGATCTGCCTGAATCGTTGGCGGTGGGATGTGGTCTGACGCTGGTGATTCAATTCAGCTTGCAGATGCCGGAAATGGACAACAGCGCGGTGAATGCTTATCAGGGGTATCTGGGCTACAGCTATCGACAGGCGAATTTAGGTCATTGGCTGCCGACGATTGCTCCATTGATTGAGGATGAGTGGGTGAGCCACACCGAGATTCCAATCGGCGAACAGGAAGTGCTGGATGATGCGGATTGGGATGTAACATTGAATGTTGACGGCGCACCAGAGAATTTAAAGGTGGCTGCACCGGGTAAGATAGAAACCGATGAGCTGGGACACTGGCGTTTTACACTGACCGGGGCGCGGGATTTCAGCCTGAGCATGGGTGAAGGATTTAATATTTCCAGCCTGAAGACCGAGCAGGGGGTGGTGGTTGAGCTTTATAGCTTTGACGATGCCATTATCCCGACGGACAGCGGGCCAATCAACAGTCCAGCATTCGCGCTGGATGTGGCAGCCAAGAGCCTGAATATGTATGAAGACCTGTTTGGGGATTATCCCTATGAACGTATGGTAGTGATTCAGGGGGACTTCCCGGATGGGATGGAATTCAGCGGATTGGTATTCGTCGGCGGTGAATACTTCCGGGGATTCGGCGGGCCGAATTCGTACCTGATGATGATTACAGTGCATGAAATTGCTCATCAATGGTGGTATGGACGGGTCGGAAACGATCAGGCGATCAACCCCTGGCTGGATGAGGCACTGGCAACCTACAGCGAATATGTGTTTGTGGAAGAATATTTCCCGGCATTGAAGGACTGGTGGTGGAACTTCCGGGTGGATAGTCTTGCGCCAGAGGGATTTGTGGACAGCACGGTGTATGAGTTTTCGTCGCGGCGGGCATACATTAACGCGGTGTATTTACGGGGCGTACGAATGCTCAACGATCTGCGAAATGATCTGGGCACGGATGTTTTCTTTGAGTGGATACGGGGTTATGCTGAGGCGGGGGCTGGACGCATTATGACGCCAGAGCAGTTCTGGGGGTTGCTGACGCCGGAACAGTTGGAGACAACGCAGGTAACACGGGAACGCTACTTGCGCCAGCCACAGATTATTGTGATAGGGGGAGACGGGATTCCATGAAAACGGATTATTTGCGCCTGCTGGTAATTGGTGACAGCCAAGTTGATGGTCAATCATTGGTGAACCTTGCTAAAGCCTGCGCCGAGGATGTTCTGACAGCGGATCACGTGGACGATGGGGCTGCATTGTTGGATAAACACTCGGTTCAAGTGGTGCTGCTCGACCAAACGCAACCCAATTTAAAAGATGCTTTGCCGAAATTGAGACATAAACAGCGGTTTATGCCGATTATTGTGGTGCTGGAAAATCATGATCTCGCCATGATTTCACAATGTCTTGAGGCAGGTGCGGATGATTATCTGCCCAAGCCATTTAATATCGCGATGTTGAAGCAACGACTAGAAATTTATGCGGAGCGGGCAGGGATGGGCGAGTTTATGAGCGCGTTTGCTCATGATCTGCTCGTTCCGATTACGAGCGTTAAGGGTTTTGCTGACCTGCTTCTACGGGGGAATGCACTCAAATCTGATTTGGGGCGGCTTAACGAACTGCAGGGGGATTTTGTGGCACGCATCCGGGACAATTCGGAACGCGCCAGCAAGCTCGTCCGGGATTATAACGATATGGCCCGGATTGAAAACCGGACTGTTCCCCTGATGCTGGAACCGGTTGCCATACCGAAGGTGCTGGATGATGTGCTAAAAACGCTGCGCCCGGAGATGGAGAAAAAATCGGTGGTTTTATCTTTACAAATTCCGGCTGAGCTGCCTTCAGCTTATGGCAATTATTATCGGATACAAGAAGTTTTGATGACACTTCTGGATAACGCGCGGCAATATACTTCCAGCGGTGGGCATATTTCGGTTACGGCTCAAACCTCGGATGGGTCTATTCAGATCAGCGTTCAGGATGATGGGTTTGGGATTCATGAGAAAGAACGCGATAAGATTTTCCAGAAATTTTATCGTTCATTGGAAGATGACCGGGTTCGGGAGTATTCCGGCAACGGGTTAAGCCTGTATATCGCCAAGCATTTTGTGGAACAGCTTGGCGGGCGGATGTGGTTCGAGAGCGAGATGAACAAGGGCAGCACATTTCATTTCGCGCTGCCAATGGTGGAGCGATGAGCAAAGGGAAAACACCTGAATAGACATCAGGTGTTCTCGTTCGGTGTTTTAGTGGTGCCTGCTTTACAGACGTTTAGCCGGGTGTAACGGGGATATCGCCACCCTTGCCCGCGCCAGAATCTCCGGCTTGTGCGTGAAGACCGGGTGTAACGGGGACATCGCCACCCTTGCCCGTGCCAGAATCTCCGGCTTGTACGTGAAGACCGGGCGTGACAGGGACTTCGCCACCCTTGCTACCACCAGCATTGACGGTGTAGCCGTCCTCCGACTGAATTTCCGAAAGGATGACTACATCGCCCGTATTGCCACCCCCGCCTGCGATACTGGAATCGTCGTGCGCTTGTACGCTCACCTGGAAAATCCCCAGCGCGGCGACGGTGAGCAGCATGACGGAAAATTTCTTGCGGAACATTTTGTATCCTCCTTGTGCAGCTTGCCAATTGATGATTACAGCTTACATTACATCCAGCGTGGAATCTTCCCGCGCGAGGCGGATTCAGCTTCATCATTTGGGAGGATACAGAGTCTCGGCCAAACTGCTGGCACATGCCTCGTCCATTTGTTCAGGACATGGATTGGAGGGTGGTTTGGGCGAGGATTTGTTTGAAATCGCTGATGGGAAATTGACCCCCACCGACGGAAAGGGCATTGGCCGCCCCGGCTGCGACCGCATAAGTGAGAGCGATTTCCGAGGATTGGTTCTGTTCTAACGCGACGACGAGGCCAGCGAGGAACGAATCGCCACTGCCGACGGCGCTCATGGTTTTGATTTTTGGGGGATATGCCCACCATGTTCCAGCCGCGTGCGCCATGACCGCGCCCTTTGAGCCGAGGGTGACGACTATGCTTTCCATCCCTGATTGGCGAAGGCGATTGGCGGCGGCGGCGGCGGCGGCGGCGTCCGAAATGGTTTCGCCAAGTATCGCGCCGAGTTCATCGCCATTGATTTTGATGCCGATTTGTGGGAGCCCCTGAACCGCTTTTAAAGCTGTCCCACTGGTATCAATCCAAACGGGTTTACCGCTGTCCCTAACCTTTTTCACCAGATCAACGTAGGATGAAACGGGGGAGCCGGGTGGGAGGCTGCCGCTGAAGCACACTTGATTCGCTCCATCGGCAGCGCGCAGAATTTGGGTTTGGAGGCGTCCCCAATCGCCTTCAGTTACGGATGGCCCCTGTTCATTGACGACAGTGGCTTCGCCTGTGGCGGGGTCAGCGATGATGGTGCAGGTGCGGGTTTCACCGTTAATCCACGTCCAACTGCTTTTTAGACCTTCATGTTCAGCCGATTCGGCGACGAGCCGCCCGGTGTTGCCCCCGATGAACCCGGCGCAGGTGGCTTCCCCCCCTAATACACGACAGGCACGAGCGACATTCACCCCTTTACCACCTGCTACCGCCATTGTGGATTCTGCCCGAAAGACTTTGCCGAGGGCGAAATTGGTGACGACGAGGGTGCGATCCAAAGCAGGGTTGGGGGTTATGCATAAAATCACGATGTGTTTGTCCGATGTAACGACAGCTCATTATTGAATCTATCGTAATGGATGTAATGTTGGCTGGCAAGATGCCGATCAATTCAAGTGGTATGAAGAATGCCTTTCCAGCCGTCCGGGATGTTTTCGGCATAGTCGATAGCTTGTGCGCCGAGGAAAGATGCTAACGATTCGATGGCATTTTTGATGGTGCGGGCGGTTTCGGCATTCATGGGGGCGTCCGGTTCGGCATAAACGTTGTTGATCTGAAAGCGGTTTTCCTTGCGGTTCATCAGCGGGTCGATGCGGCCAATGAGGCGGTCACCGTGCAGGATGGGTAGGACAAAATAGCCGTATTGGCGCTTGTCTTTTGGAACGTAAATTTCGAGGCGGAAGTCGAAATTAAAGAGCAGTTGGGTGCGGGCGCGGTCACAGATCAGGTTATCGAAGGGGGAAAGCAGGGTGGTGCGGGGTTGCCAATTGCCGGCTTCGATCTGGTCGAGCAGGGGGAGGTCATCCGCGTGGATGTACCACGGACCAGCCCACTTTTTGCCTTCCTGGTCGATTTCGACGCGATGCAAAACACCCTCTGCTTCGAGTTCAGGGAGGATAGTTTTTAGGCCGGGGTAGCGACTGCGGGTGTAGTGCAGGTCGATATGTTTCATACGACCAACCCCAAGCGCGCGAAGGGATTTTTGGGCGGCACGGCGTACTACTTCATGATCCGGCAGATCATCGCGCGGTGTCCAATCCGGCAGACAGCGTTCGGCTAAATCCCAATAACGCTGGCCTCCTTCGCGGCGGGCAACCATCAATACGCCCATATCCCACAAATGACCGAGCATCTGACTGACATTGCGGTTGCCAGTCCAGCCGGTTGAATGCCAAGCAGCGGTGGATTTATCCTCAAAATGTTCAGAGGGCAGCGGGCCGTTTTCGCGGATTTCCGCCAAAATGTGGTCGTGGAGGGTTTTATTTTCAGCGGCCCATTTCCACATCCGATTGCCCCATGGGGACGTGCCATTGGCGGTAGCCTTCATCATCTGCCGATGGATGGGATAGTCTTCGGTGAGGACGATGGAAGCGGCGTGCGCCCAATATTCAAACAGGGTACGGTCGTTCCAGAGCAGGTGGTCGAGATGGGCGGGGTCGTATTTGCCGAGGCGACTCCACAGCACGAGCAGATGGCTTCGGGCGACGGCGTTGGTGGGGTCTAATTGTAAACAGCCGATGTCACGCACCAGTTGGAGCATGGGTTCGTGACCTGACGGCAGATGTTCCCCGGCAAGGTGCTGGCGGGCAATATTCAGGCGGCGAAGGTTGGTTAGGGTTATGGTTCGGTTGATCATGATGGGTAGTTAAAAGTTAAAAGCAAGTACTGAGTGCTGAGTACTGGGTACTGAGTAAAAAGAAGTGACGAGGTATGAGGGATGAGTAAAAAACATAAATGTGCAAAAGATTCGCAAATTGCACAATTGCCGTAGGGGGTGACGGCGGGAAGACGGGATGATGGCGATTCGCAAAATGCAATTTCGGCGGTTGAGACGGGGAGTGCCGTAGTGTGCAGCGGAAGGCCGGGAGCATCCGCCGCTGTGCAATTTGTGCATTTGCGGGCGGAGGTAGGGGAAGATGTCGCTGCAATTGCACAATTTGTGCAGCAACCTCACAGCCTAGCGCTCTCTCCAAACTGGTTGAGGATAAGACACTTTTGGAAGATGGGGCAGCAAATTGTCTTTTTACTCCACCCCCAGCCCCTCCCCGCACGCGAGGAGGAGAGTTTGTATCCCACTGATTCTGGCTCGAAAAATGGCTTTGCATTAAAAGTGTCGTCCAGTGAACCAAACTGGAGAGAGGGAACAGCGTACAAGTTGTGTTGATGGGTGGAAGTACTAATTGCTTCAATTTCATTGCTTTTTCATGCAGATCAAAATAGGGATAGCTGGATGGGGGGCTGGTGACCATTCAGCAGAATGTAGGGCGCGGTCTGTTCTGGCGCATGGATGCCGAGGGCACGCAGTTGGCTAATATCGGTCAGGCGGCGCTGGCGACGCGCTTTCAGAATGGTATCGGCGCTGCGCGGGCCGATTCCGGGAATCCGCATGAGTTGGTCGCGGGTGGCGTGCATAATTTCGACAGGCGATTGGCGCAAGTAAATATCTGCCCATGCACGTTTGGGATCAACATCCAAGCGGAGGCTACCGCTGGCTTCAAAGGGCAACTCTTCGACACTCCACCCATAATCCCGCAGGAGGAAACTGGATTGGTAGAGGCGTAATTCACGGATGGGAATGGTCGGGTTGAGATTTTCGAAGGGCGTATCTGCTACAGGATGGAACCCGGAATAGTAGGCGCGGGTCAGCCCCATCTGTCTGTAGAGTTTTTCGCTGATGGAGAGCAGTTCAAGATCGGTATCGCCCACCGCGCCGACGACAAATTGGGTTACGCTGCTGGCGCGGACACCGCTTTGGCGAATCTGATGTGCCCATGCCAGACGCTGTAACAATTCACCTGCGAAATCTTTCTTGGGTGCAAGGGCGTTCAGTCGTTCCTGTGTTGGGCCTTCGAGGTTGATGGACACACGATCAGCTAACTCCATCGCGCGATAGACCTGATCGTATTCCGCACCGGGCATGATTTTGAGATGGATGAATCCGTCGTATTGGTATTTGCGGCGGATGATTTCGACCGTATCCAGAATTTTGTCCTGCGTGGTGACACTGCCTTTGATGATGCCGGAGGACAGAAACAAGCCTTTGGCGATCCCGGCGCGCTGATACTGGTCGAAGGTGGAGGCAAGTTCTTCCGGCTTGACAGTGACGCGCTGTGTTTTGCCGCGTCCGGCGCGGAACGGACAGTAAAAGCAGTTCCGTTCGCAGGCGGTGGTAATCATGGTTTTCATCATGGGCACCGCGCCCTTTGGGGTGGAAACGTTGCTAATACAGGGCAGTTGATTCGCCCGTTTGGCAGAACTTTCGGTGCGCGGCTGATCGCCCGCTGGCTCGAAAGTAGTGGAGTCGTCCAGCAGACTTAGTTTTTGGATGGTGTCGGGCGCGCGGTGAAATTTCATACCTCTATTATATGAACTTTTGTTCTGAAAATCAAGTTAGGGAAAAATAACCTCCAAGACGCGAAGAAAGAAGAATCAACCACAGAGGCGCAGAGAACACAGCCCCGCAAGCGGGAGGCTTCGCTCAGCTTTCACAGAGGGATTATTTTAGGCGATTATCCCCTGACGACACGTATTCCCCAAAAGTTATCCCTATATACGTGCAATGAGAGGATAATCACCCATTATTTTCACCAACTGCGTTCAATAAGCGTTCTTGCGATGATTGTTCTATTCGAGTGACTTCAGGGAGCGTTGTTCACGCCCGGCGGACCGGCAAGCAATCTGGGGACACCCTCCAGTAGTTGGATTCTGCCGTCGAACGTTCGGGTGCTAACCATGTCGAGCGCGACATCGGGATAGCCGTCGTAGATGCGTTCCGCGCCGGTGGCACCAGTGATCACGGGAAAGACGACCACCCGGAAACGGTCTACAAGACCCGCCTTGAGCAGCGAGCGGCACAGGCTGACGCTGCCGAGCGTGCTGAGGATGCCGGAGCCCTCCTCCTTCATCGCCCGGACCGCTTGCACGGCATCGCCGCGCACGAGAGTCGTGTTAGCCCATGTGAGAGGCTCCTTGAGCGAGGCCGAGAACACCACCTTCGGCGCTCGCGTGAGCTCGTCAACGCTGGCTTCCTCCTCGGCCTCCATCTCGGCGCTTCCCGGCGGCGGAGAGCCGCTGGCGAAACTGGACATCAGCCGGTATGTGTTCGCGCCCATCAGGTACGTCACTGGTGGTTGCTCGCTGACCCAAGCGAGGTACTCCGGCCCTTCTAGACCCCACCAACCGGGCCAGCCCTCCCCCGACGCGTAGCCGTCCAGGGTGGTGCCGAGATCGATCAAAAGCTCTCGCATCGTGATCCTCCTCGAGCGATGGATTGGTCGTCGGACGATGTTGGCATCAGAACGTGATTGGTTACCCGTTTCATGGTTCTTCCTTTCTCTCATACCCAGGTTTCGGAGATCACGACATAACTGAGACTGCTTTATTCCCTCACCCTGCGTTAGGTAAGCTAAAATAATGCTTCATGAAATCGCACCAATCTTCATGCTGCCGAAGTTCAAAAAAGCGCGTTGCAGTTGAGGCGAAATCGCGTGGTGTACAGCCTGCAAAAGACTTAAATTCGCGGATCAGGTGCGCCGGGTCACTGTAGCCATAGACATCCGCCAGATCCGCTAATCGGATGGATGGATTCACGAGTAATGCGGCCTGGAGGCTACCAAAGCGAACAATCCGGGCATAGGCTTTAGGCGAAATAGCCGTGTAATGTTTGAACTGTCGCTCGAATTGGCTGGACGACAGGTAGCTCTGTGCGGCAAGGTCTGCCATGCGGATTTGACCATGAGAGCGATGCAGTAAATGTCCGGCAGTGCGGATGAGCATTAGATCGTGCTCATGCCGATAAGCCGTTTTGCAGACAAATTCCTGATAGCAGTCGATGGCTTCTCCATATCCTCGATGCGCGACAATCTGCGTCAGATCATCCGCAAAACGCTGCCAATCTGCATCAAGGCCGATCACATGCACAGTTGATGGATCAGCATCAATATTCAAGATCGGCTTGACCGCCCAAGGATACAACTGCATCGAAATCATCTGGCAGAAACCAGCAGCGCGAATCCGAAGCGGCTTATTTTGAAGCGGGTTAACAAATGCCCGTGGTAGTTCGAGCATTCCGTATTCGCTCTCCAACATGAGTGGCGCACCCACATTGATCACCACTTCGACGTATGCATCAGGTAGGTACACCTCACGGTTATAGCTTTCCTGGTCTTGCTCAAGCGCCCAAAAGCAGTTCACATCTGCTGCCAACCTTGGCACCGGAGCATATGTCGGTTGATGCAACATTCAACAATCTCACTCTAGCGACTCAGCAATCCACATTATAAGCGCACTTAAGCTGTATCGTATTGAAAAAATTCCGCATGTTTTGTTGGCGCTTATTTGATGGGAAGCGGATGGGATCGAGACACAGCAAGAAAATTTCATCAATTTATTAAAATTATAGGCTGACGACACGTATTCCCTCAACAGTTATCCCTATATACGTGCAATGAGGGGATAATCACCTTATTTTAAGGGAGGCGATGAGAAGTTTAGTCGTAGGGTGGAGGGCGGTTGGGTAGAATTGGGGGGTATGAACAGGGCGTTATCAGTAAAGGATTTGGATTATGGAACAGCCCTTTATTCTGGGTGTGAATTATTGGCCGCGCCGGAAAGCGATGTACTGGTGGTCAGATTTTGATGCGGGTGAAGTGCGGGAAGAGTTCGCCATCATCCGCGAGATTGGGTTAAATGTGGTGCGGCTGTTTTTGCTGTGGGATGATTTTCAGCCATCGTCAGACAGCGTTTCTAACGAGGCGTTGAAAAATCTGACGACTGTGGCGGATATTGCGGCGGAAAATGGATTAGGTTTGGATGTGACATTTTTCACAGGGCATATGAGCGGGCCAAATTGGTCACCGCGCTGGCTGCTGGAAGATGGGGCGGGGTATCCGTCGCCACACTGCCGCCAGTTGGTGAGCAGGGGGAAGATTGTCAGCGAGGGGTATCGCAATCCGTATCACGATCTGGTGGCGCTGGATGCAACACGGTTGCTGCTGCGGACGGTGGTGGGTGCGCTGAAAGATCACCCCGGAATCTGGATGTGGAATCTGGGCAATGAACCGGATTTGTTCGCATGGCCGAAAGACGCGGCGGCAGGTAAGGCATGGGTACGGGAGATGACGCAGCTCATCAAAGGGATTGATGGTCAACATCCGGTGACATGTGGTTTGCATGTCGCCAGCCTGATTGAAGATAACGGTTTGCGGGTGAATGATGTGTATGGCGAGACAGATGTGGCGGTGATGCATGGCTATCCGATGTATGCGGAAGGGTGGTCACGCAGCAATCTCGACGCGGATTTTGTGCCTTATTTATGCGCGTTGGTGACGGCTCTCAGCGGGAAACCAACGCTGATGGAAGAATTCGGCGGATGCACAGCCGCTCCGGGGCAGGATTCGTATGATTGGGAATGGACGGCTTATGGTGAGCCGCGCAAGCAGTTTATGGCTTCTGAGGAAGCGTTAGCCGATTATCTGGAAGTGGTGCTGCCCAAGTTGGTGGAAGTGGGCGCGACGGGCGCGATGACATGGTGCTTCGCGGATTATGTCGAGGAACTCTGGGAAAAGCCGCCGTGTTTAGAGTCACGGCATGAACGGTTTTTCGGATTGGTGCGCCCGGACGGTTCGCTGAAGCCTCATGCGAAGGTTATCCAGAAATTCGCAGCGACGAAGCCGATGGTGCAGCCCGCCAAAAAGCGGTTGGAACTGGATATTACGGTCGAGGAATATTATCAAGAGCCGATACGGCACGCGGTGCGGTTGTATCACAAGTATTTGGGAGAATAGCTTTCAGCGGTCAGTTTTTAAGCGTTTCCGTTGAGACTAGAACACGAAATTATCGCTGTACACAGCAACTGTTAAGCTAGTGTACAGCGATTTTCGTTATAATTGGGGCTTCGGATTTGCTTTAAGGACTGGATTGTATAAACCGATTTTATGCTTGCTATTCACTACACCCCCTCACCACCCCTGAACGCATACGTTGACCATTTCTATTATCTTGATCGGCTTTTGCCGTATCCCCGTGAGAAAATCATGCCGGACGCGGGACTCGATTTGAAGATTAATCTGGGCGGGGCTATTCGCGCTTATAAACCGGGGCAAACCGAACCCTTTGTGATCTGTTCGGATAGCTGGGGCGTGGGGTTATGGAGCGCGTATCATATTGTCGATTGGCCGCAGGATATTCGGTTTTTCGGCGTGGCTTTCAAACCGGGCGGCGCATACCCATTCTTGCGCGTTCCGCTCTCGGAACTGCATGATAGCGTCATTTCGTTGGATTCCATTTGGGGTTATTTTGCCGCTGAAATCCGTGAGCGTTTGTATGCACTGCCAACCATCGAGGATCGCTTCGCGCTGATGGAAAGTTTGCTGCTTGCCCGACTGTCTGAAGTGTTGGCAAAAAATCCGCATGATTTCTACATCGTGCATTATGCGCTCACTCAAATGGGGCTGCGGCATGGGACACTATCCATTAAAGGGCTGAGTGATGAGATTGGGATCAGCCAAAATCATCTGACGACGCAATTTAAGCGGTTGGTCGGGGGGACACCGAAAGAGATAGCCCGCCTGTATCGCTTTCAACATGTGCTACAGCATATTGACCCTTTAAATCCGGTTGATTGGACTGAGGTGGCACACCAAGCTTTGTACTACGATCAATCCCACTTCAATAAAGATTTTACTGCGTTCACCGGGCATACCCCTACCGATTATTTGCAACTGCGGCGGCAGGTGTACATTGAAAGTCCGCAACACGCCTGGTATTTCCGGGCTGTGCCAACTGATTGAATTTTTACAAGCCAGCCAAGCGCCATTTTTATACGCTAGAAGTTGATCTAACACGGCCCTATTCCGGCCTATTCTGAGGAGAAACTTCTATGCGATTCTTGCGGTATAGCCCTTTGCATCTATTGGGCATTCTGGTTTTTATGATGCTCAGCGTTGCCCCCCTTACCCTAGCTGCTCAGGATGCGACTCCTGAGGATTTTTGGGAAGCGACTTCAACTGATTCATCACTAACGTTAGCCTGGCAAACCACATTTACACCCGAAACTGCGCTGCCCTCTCCCGGCGATATTGCTGTGGATAGCGAGGGCAATGTGTACGTCAGCACGCAGGGGGCAAACACGGTTAAAAAATTTGATACCGATGGCAATCTGGTCACTGAGTGGGGTGGCAACGGCGATGCTGATGGGCAATTTTCGCTGTCACTGGGTATTGATGTGGATTCCGAAAATAACGTGTATGTGACGGACTTTTACAACCGACGCATTCAGAAATTTGACAGCGAAGGCACATTTTTGATGCAATGGGCGACTGATTCCTCCACGAGTCCTGCTTTTCTCGCCATCGATTCTTGGGGCAATGTGTATATTGATCTGTTCCCCCCTCAAGGCGAACACTTTATTCAGAAATTTGACGGCAATGGCAATCTTCTGGGCGAATGGGGAAAAGATAGTGGAGACTTTGCCGGGACTATTGAGGACATCGCGGTTGATCTGGATGGCAATCTGTATGTTACCGATCCGCTGCGGCGGCGCGTCCAAAAACTTGATCCAGATGGGAATCTGTTAGCCAGCTATGGCGGCGAATCCAGCAAGGAAGGCAACGGGCTATTCTTTGACCCCTTCGGCATATCGGTTGACGATGATGGTTATATTTATGTGCTCGACGGTAATTTTCTCCAGAAGTTGGATTGGGAAGGCAAATTCGTGACTCAGTGGTCAACTGATGGCGGCGATCTTGATGGGGCAACCAATGTCACGGTCGATGGGGAAGGGAATATCTATGTTTTTGCTCAGGCTGATGTCACTGCTGCCAACGGCAATAGCGTCAATGTGCTTGTGCTAAAGAAATTCCAACAGGATGACGCCTGATATTCAAAGCGAAAGGGGAGGTTTTATCCTCCCCGAAAGCTGTAGGTTTTGTCGATACTGCGAATGAATTTAGCGTTGGGCTACAGGGACATAGTGGCGTTCGGGTGCGCCGGTGTAGACCTGACGCGGGCGGTTGATCTTGGTGGCCGAGTCGCCGCGCATTTCTTGCCAGTGGGCAATCCAGCCGGGCATCCGTCCGAGCGCGAACAGGACGGTGAACATGTTGGTGGGGATGCCCATCGCGCGGTAGATGATGCCACTGTAAAAATCGACATTGGGATAGAGTTTGCGTTCGACGAAATACGAGTCGCTGAGAGCGATTTCTTCCAGATTCTTGGCGATTTCCAGCAGCGGATCGTGAATGCCAAGTGCTCCAAGTACTTCATCGGTGATTGCTTTGCAGATTTTGGCGCGAGGATCGAAGTTTTTATAGACGCGATGACCGAAGCCCATCAACTTGAAGCTGGAGGTTTTGTCCTTCGCCAGGTTCATATACTTGTGATAATCGCCGCCATCAGCGCGAATCATCTCCAGCATTTCGATGACTTCCTGATTTGCGCCACCATGTAACGGCCCCCACAGGGCACAGATGCCCGCACCAATGGAAGCGAACAGACTGGCACGGCTGCTGCCAACCATCCGCACGGTGGATGTGCTGCAATTTTGTTCGTGATCGGCATGGAGAATAAGGAGCAGATTCAGGGCACGTTCCAGCACAGGTGATATCTGATAGGGTTCGGCGGGAACAGCGAACAGCATATGCAGGAAATCGCCCGTATAGCTGAGGTCGTTGCGCGGGTAAATGTAGGGCTGGCCGATGGATTTTTTGTAGGAGAAGGCGGCGATGGTTTTGGCCTTCGCCAGCAAGCGTATCATGTTCAGCTTGGTAACGGCGGGATCGTCTGATTCTTCATAATACGTTGAAAGCGACGTGACCATTGAAGCCATGATCGCCATCGGATGGGCTTTGGCAGGGTAGCCCTCGAAGAATTTTTTCATGTCTTCGTGAATCAGGGTGTGGTAAGTTAGCTGGTGCTGGAAATCGGCTAACTGTTGGGCGTTGGGAAGTTCACCGTATATGAGCAGGTAACAGGTTTCAACAAAACTGGCATTGTTGGCAATTTCCTCGATGGGATAACCCCGATAGCGCAGGATGCCCTGATCGCCATCGATGTAAGTGATGGCGCTCTGACAAGCTCCTGTGTTACCGTAGCCGGGGTCATAAGTGATTGCCCCGGTTTTGGCACGGAGGGACGTCAGGTCAATACCCACTTCCTGTTCTGAGCCGACAATCACTGGAAATTCAAATTCTTTGTCATTTAAGATTAGCTTTGCAGAGGACATTGTAATTTCTCCAATTTGTTTTAAGTATTGCTGCCTAAACTGCCTATAGTTTTACCCATAGGATGATAAATCCGCTATCTTTGGCTATAAACTGCTAACCCATATTTTGCGGTCGTGGGCGGTATTGGATGGCTTCAGCAACGTGCTGCATTTCGATGCGCTGACTATCGCCCAGATCAGCGATGGTGCGGCTGAGTTTGAGGATGCGATGATAGGCGCGGGCGCTCAACTGCATTCGCTTGACCGAAATTTCCACTAATTGGCGGGCTTCTGGCGACAGGACGCACATATTTTGAATATCGCTGACACCCATATCGGCATTGGCGTAGAGACCGGGACGTCCACCAAACCGCTGGCGTTGGCGTTCGCGGGCACGTTCAACCCGCGCACGAATGCTGGCAGATGATTCAGCACGTTCATCGCTCATCAATTTATCGTGTTCGACGCGGGGTACATCTACGTGGAGATCAATACGGTCGAGCAGCGGGCCGGAGAGCCGTGCCTGATAACGGGCGATCATGGTGGGAGTACAGGTGCAGGCTCGTAGTGCATCCCCATAATAACCGCAAGGGCATGGGTAGTCACAATCTGCGATTCTGCATCGAATATTCGCTGTCAACTAGCTGTATTTCCTCCATACATGTGCATCCATTATATCCCAAGAAGAAATGAGTAGGCGATAATGAGCGAGATGTTGGATCTAGAAAGTGTGTATCGTGAAGAACGCAAGCGGTGGCTGCGTGAGGAAGCACCGCGCCGCTCAGTGCGAGACATGCTGATCGGTAGTGTGCCTTACTGGATTGTGTTAGTTGCCCTCGTGTTGTATGGGTTGTCTGCGCCACATACTGCCAGCGTCTTTGACAAGCTGACACGGGGTTGGGGATGGATCGCACCGATTGGGGTTGAGTTCGGTTTGCTCTATGCAGCATTCCGGCGGCGATTGGCGAAGGCTGGACAGGAAACCGTGCCCTGGACACTGTGGGCGTTAGAAGTCCTCTTGTTTCTGACCGCGATGCTGGTGAATGGTGCTGGGTCATTCACTTCCGTGGTGGCTGTCACGCAACTTCAAGATTTGTCCTTTGCAGCGATTGTTGAAGGGTTTGGACATCTACCAGCGACCACTCAGGCGGCACTGGTCATGGCACTACTATCAGCATTTATTATTCCCATCGGCGCACTGGTTGCTGGCGATGGACTAGCAGCCCTAGCTCTTGAACGGCGAACCGGAAACGACTTTCGGGAAGAACGCTGGCAGGAAGTGGAATTCACGGTGATTTACCGCGCGGTGTTTGTCCGGTATCTGCAACAGGGGATTGCCGAACGGGATGCACGGCAGCGGGCATTCGCCGAGGTGAGAGGCTATCTAGGTAAAGGCAATTCGTCTGGTATCCGGTTACTGTCCGCTCCGAACGGACAGAGTGGACAAAGCGAACAGAAAATGGATGGGAAGAAGGGGAGAGTTCGAGCCTATCTGGATGCGAATCCTGATCTCGCACATCTATCCGTTAATCAGGTGCTATCCGCTCTAAAAAGCGCAGGCGTACAGGCCGGACGAACAACGGTAGCGGAAGTCTTGCAGGAACAGAAGCAGAAAGACTAATAGAGCAGGGGACAGGGTTCTTTAGGTATCTCGGTGTGACATGCAGGAAAACTCTGCTTCGTCTGGTTGCGAATATCCCGAAAGACTTAACCTACTGATACCTTCTCGTCCATAGCCACCTACCTTGCCGCCATTCAGTGATCTCAGATGGGAAAAGTATTTCTTAACCTTATTGTGTCTTGTGTCTCATTGGCTCTGAAGTTGTACCATTTTGACGATATACATAGTCAAGTCCACTAACTATTTAGCCGGGTTTAACAGACACATAGTCACCAGGGAAATCTCGATCATCATTGAAATTCTTCCATTCTTTTATACAGTCCCAAAAAACACTCATGTCACTTGTCATTAGCATCTTACGAGACAAATTCCGCAGATTGAGAGTTAGCGTTTCTTTGCCATCCTCGCATTGATAGCTTACTGCTCCGTTAGTTAGTAGTGATTCAGAGTCTTCAAGCTCTATCCTCTCAGTTGGAAACCATTCCGTGAGGAAAGTCATGTGAGTCTCGTGAACTGCATCTCTTAGTCGATGCAGCTGAGGTAATTTAATATTCAAATTTGAATTCGTATAATACGGGTTAATATATTTTACGGTAATGTCAAACGGAAGCTCCTCCAAATCAAGTCGTTGGAAGTTCAGGGTTGCATCTAGCCAAACATGGAAAAGGCTGCTATTCCGGTTGATACGTTCGTCATATTCGATAATGAATTCTACATGAGGACGGTTATCCGGGTTAATGCGAAACTGCATATTGATAATACCTTTGCCATTTTTATCCGGTACCACCTCTAAATTGGTCGTCATGCACTTGAACGCGCCTTCGAGACCGGTCAGGTCTGGCAAAACACCACCTAATGTAGATAGTAGCCAGTTTGGAGATGTGGCGAACGACAGTCGAGGACGCCGCCATTCCTGCAATTGATCACACACAATAAGCAAGAATGCCAGCGGCTGTTTGGCAAACGAGATTTTATAGTGAGGGCGTCGGAAGTTATGTAGAGCGATGGCTTGGATAGCGGGCATGTACCCAGAGGAGTTTATAGTTGGGTCATCTTGAGCTATACGCTTCAATAACGAATGAAGATGTAAAGCACCAATGATGCCATGATCTCGCTCTATCCCATCTTCACCGGTTTTTATTCCAATATCCAACCGTTCCATCTCCTCTTCATTGGATAGTCGCTCTATGGCTTCCTTGAAGTTCTCATCCAGATGGCGCAATGCCTCTGAATGGTGGAAAAAGCCGAGAAACTTGCGGCTGCTATTGAGGACATCCATAGCATAACCGATATCATGCAATAGGGCAGCCACATACCACAATCGCAGCACTTCCTGTTTGTTTCCTGAGAGGTGTAGATGGTCTGCGACCAACTGCCACAAGTATTGATTCTCGTCCAGTTTGGTTTCTAAGAGGACGTGCCCCAAAAAACAGACTTCCAGAACGTGGAAGAAGTGATCACGGTAAAAAGGCTGAAGCGCGTGGAGCGCCGGTTCGCCGCGCGCTGCATGCAGCAAGTGGGCGCGCAAATCAAGCCGAGTAGGAATGCTTAATTCGTTATGTCCGTAGCGAGCGACCAATTGCGTGAGTCGGTGGATGACATCGTCAGTCAGGCTTGCCTTGCCAAACAGATAATGTGCTATCACGGCCACACTGTGCATAATTCGGCAAAACTCGACGTCACTGAGCGCGTTGCTAGAAAAGATTATGGGTAGTTCTCCCTTCTTTTCTGGTGTAAGCCAATGATTTAAACTGAAATAGAGTAACGAGTGCGAAGCAATAGGCATCTTCTTTGGAATGCCCTCTTCCTCAGGATAACAGATAAACTTGATTCCTCCCGTCTGGAAAGCCTTTGCAGCCATACAATGGAGTTCCTGTAGCCGCTGTTCGACGTTTCCGAGTGCGCCCCGTTGTATCCGTAACCAGTCGTTGATCAAATTACCTTTTGTTTCTACAGAGGAAAATGGGGAAATAGGTATTGCTCGTTGCTTCTCCAAGTCATGGTGCGAATTTTTCCATCGGGACCAGTAAGTCAAAGTTTTTCCATAGTCTTGGATTTCTTTCAGACTTTTCGTATTTGATCCAGAAAACAGGTAACGTGGAGTCCACTTATCCCACTGGAATAATCCGTCGAGGGTTTCACCCTCGAAATAGATTTCTGCGGGCATATCTGGTCTTCTCACGAATTCGCGACTTCTATCACCTTCATGTAAGATTTCAGATAACGTTGTGGCGTACAGCCATATTGGGAGTGTCGGGATGTTAGCTTGGGATGCGCCGAGAGTTGGATTGAGAGACATGTATTTAGGAGCTGTGAATCTTACCCACCAACCATACAAGAATTGCGCGATCATGGTACGTTGCAAATCACGTTCAGCTTTATGATTAGGAAGGTGTATTAGCTGGGCAGGATCGATGAGCATGAAAAAATGTGTAGAGGTCACAGATATTTCACTATCTGCAGAACGGGGCAAAACAATCAAATCGATTTCTTTAAAACCGAGATCCTCTTTTTCTCCTACTTGAACATCAATCCCGAAGCTTTCACCGCTATATTCCCCAGTTTTGCACGCAGCATTCACATATTGGCTGATGTCTTCATATGTTAGGATTTTATTGATCAAGTTTTCTTTTTGAGTAGGATAGGATAGTCTAATGAGTGGTCTGTTTTCTCTTTCGAAACTGAAAAGCGCTACAGCTAGGCATCCCAATTGCTGTTGGAGATCACTGGTAAGCTCGAGAGTCGAATACTCGCGTTTAGACCAATACTTATTCACAAAGAATGTGTTAATTTTGATGAAGTTCGGGTCAAACTCGAAAGTCTCATCATTAGGTTTATTGCTCATAGCTAATTATGTGTCCCGCACGGCTAACTTTTTTACAATCAGGTTGGCAGATTTTTCAAGAATCAAATCACTTGGTATAGGTTTGACAATCCAATCAGAAAACTGTCCTGCAAGGTGCAAACCTCTCGTCACAACTTCATTGTTTCCTAAAGCAGTGAGGAACAGAACAGTAAAACGCTGATTTTCGTCCGGATAATATTTTAGCCATTCATTTATTAGTTTGATGCCTCCCTCACGGTCAATCAGCTCCTCTATTCGCTTCAGCGCTTCACCACGTTCATATCTCGCATCGCGGCGGGCTGCCTGTGCACTTTCATCCAGAGAAGCTGAGTCGCCCTCTAATTTCATTCGCAAGTCTTTCAGTCTTTTTTCTAGGCCTTGTATTTCTCCGAAATCCTGACGCGTTGCCGGGAGCATGATATCCAAGATCACTAGATCAAAATCCCCGCCTCGTTTTGTTACGATTGCGCGTGCCGCACCCATATACCGGGCAATCGTTGGTTCTAAATGAGTATATTTTTCAAAAAGCGATTTGATTCGTTTAGCTAAGAGATCATCATCCTCTACTATCAACACCTTACAATTGTTCAGTGAATCTTTAATCTGCCGTAATTCAATGGACATGGATCAATTTTCCTTCCATATAGGCATCGCCGCTTCGACTGTGGTAATGTATCGAAGATAGGTTTTTCTTTCCTCTTCAGTGGCAGAAATGGCTGGTATGCTCGTTATGTGAATCCATCCTCCCGATTCCTCAAATACATCAATGGCGAAGGGTAATCCTAGTCCTGTGCCGAGGCGTCTCTTTCTTTTATCTGGCACATTGCCTCGGAGACCATATTCTCGGAGGTTAGCCAGTTTGGCTTCAGGTATCCCGATCCCGTAGTTGCGCATGGTAACCTTGGTATAGCCGTCTTCTACGGCAAACCACACTCGAACTTCATAAAGTCCGCCGCCATCCCGACGTTGAGTATAGAAAGAATATTTGATGGCATTGTCCAGCAAACAGGTCAAGGCACGCTGTACGCGATAACGATTCCCTCGAACGAGAATATTTCCTAACCATGTTCCTTGTTTGACGATGACACAGGGATGGTTTTGGGCAATGGATTCCATGCTCCCGAGAACGTAGGCTACAACATCAACAAAATTGAACACTTCTACAGCTTGGTCGTCGGATTCTAATAACAGCTGGACATCCTCACGAGCATCTCGAATTCGCTCCATGCCGTTTGATATTTTTTTTTGTAATTCCGCTGTTTCTGCAATAAGAGGGGTTTCTGCTAGTTGTTCCAGATCGAATTGGAGGATCTGTAATGGGGTTCGGATTGAATGTCCTATTAGGTCAACTTTCAACCTGTATTGCCTGTCAACATCGCGCTCTCGGAAAAACAAGAGTGCAAAGTCGGTAGCTATGCACACCTCTTTGCAAAGGTCTGCTATGAACCTCCGTCTTTCATCCGGAATCGTTCCTTGAAAAATAACCAATGTGCTGCAAGACTCGCTTCCGGCTCCAGTTTGAGATCGGTAACCCCAGATGTTATCGTGCTTAAATCCGAAATTCGCTGCAATATCTTTCTTTACCGATACTAATTGCGCGGCAGGGAATACTGGAATCACATCTCGGGTTGGAAGGCGTCTGATAATTTCCGCTCCTTGCCGTACAGGAACTTCGCAAACATACCGTGATCGTGCGCGTCTATAAAGGCGGACAGCTGTAATTCCTGGTAGCTCGGTCAGGTCATCTAGCAGTCGCCCGCACTCCTCCCACCAAAAAGCCGAATTTGTCAAGTCAAGGGTTTCCAATTTCTCGTCGTAATCACGGAGAAGTTGCTGCTCTGCGGCAGTTTTTCGGGCTTTATGTAACTCATCAAGCAGTTCTTGGGTTATTTTTCCGAACTTCAAAAAATCCCCAAATCTTTTTTTAAGATCTTCCACAGATATAGATTCATAGCCTGTGGATTTGTCTGACATGAAATGATTAAGGCTAGTTTTCTGATGCTCAGGAATTTTTTGGTTCTCGATCTTTGTTTTAATGTGCTCAATATGAGTTTTTCCATCTGGACAAGTTGCCCAATCAATAAACTCATCATATTCCTTAAGTTCTTGTTTCCAGTTGACTGTAGTATCATTTACAACAATTTGACCCCCGAAAAGTACACCGATGATGTTTGATTCAATGCGAAGGGGAAAAGTCATATCCCACAATCCAAGAGGAGTGCAGCAGTACAATTTGGGTTTAGACTGTGTTCTGTCAATGTATTTGAATACTTCACATTTATCTGCGTCGATACAGTGTTGATCTTGGTTACAACCATTTTCAGCTCGCCAATATGCACAAAGCGGGCGGAAAGTACGTGAGGCTTCTGTATCTCGTGCGTCTCGTCTATCTAGAGTTTCCAAGGTTATTTTGGGTACACTAGGATAGACAACACATATACCAGAACCTAGTGCAAAACTATACCCGTTAAGAAAATTATCCAAAATGGGAAGTTCCAGCACATCTAGAACGTTAAGGGGGGATGCTAACCGCAAATATTGTTGCATGTCCATGAAATTACTCCATCTGTTTATGGTAATCACCTTACTCAGTTGAATAAAGCGGACTAGAATCAGATATATGGACTCGGTGGCAAATGTTTAACAGAGTTAGATCAACTTTCTGATTGCAGCCTAGCAAGTTTCTAACATTGAGGCTAGGCAGTCTCATTTGGAGGGCGCGTGGCACAACCACATCGGTTTGGCTTTGCGCGCCTAATCGCGTTTGGAATACCATGAGAGGCATACTCGACTTGCTGATTTCAACGGCAAACTCGATGTTATTCCTACAGCGGTTGACTTTAACCCGGCTTACCCTATGTATTGCCTTCCATCATCTGTGTAACTTCAACTATCAAAAGAAAAGCCGAAAATCCCTTTATCGTTCAGGGTCATTTTCGGCAATCAGACGAAGGAATTATTCTGTTATCTTGATGTTGAATACACTATCTTCGCATCACGTTTTCGCTGATTGTCGCAACAACTTTTGACTGGCTACCGAATTAGGTCTCATGTGATTTTGTCGGGCGAATCTGGGGGCACCCCATATCCATCCAAATAAATCCGTTGGATTTGTTTTCGGTTCCTTATGAGATAATCGCAATATAAATATTTAATTACTATTGCAATTTTAGTCAAAAGAATAGAGATGTGATAGTGATATTCATCACTATTTGTGAAGATTGACCGACTCCTGAAACGGCTGTGTCTACTGGCGATATGCGGGCAAACTGCAAACTGATGACATTATTTATGTTGTGGATACTTAGGGTATGAAGGGTTTGTGGTCAATCCTGTATGTCTTCAGGCAAAGTGGAGCAAATGAATTAATAATTTTTAGAGACACTTTGAGAATAAAACAAGCAAACTAACGACAATTTTCTTACCGCACTAAAATATCTCAGAAGACTTGAATATGTATAACATGGCAACTTGCCCACGGAGTGAGCGGCTTGATAACTGCAACGTTTCGATCACATTAACTGAGAAGTTCCAGTAATTTGAGTGCTCTATCGAATTATGTTAACTGTTGCGAACGATATTGTATTGCTTCAGCTACATGCTGGATACCAATGTTCTCGGAATCTCCAAGATCAGCAATCGTCCGCGCCAGTTTGAGAAGACGGTGATATGCCCGCGCGCTCAACTGCATTCGCCGCACCGAAATATCTAGTAGCTGCCGCGCCTCTGGCGTCAGCACACAAAACCGCTGAATATCCCCCACTCTCATGTCGGAATTAGCAAACAGACCTGATGACTCTCGAAAGCGATCTCGCTGACGCTCTCTGGCTTTTTCGACCCGTGTTCGTATTGTTTCTGAATTTTCTCCTTTTGTGTTTCCCAAAAGCTTATCGTAATCCACATGCGGTACTTCGATGTGAATATCAATTCGGTCTAAGAGCGGCCCGGAAAGCTTGCTTTGGTATCGGCTAATCATGGCAGGTGTGCAGGTACAGGTTTTTGTGGCATGCCCGCTATAGCCACAAGGACACGGGTTGTGGGCTAGAATAAGCAGGAAATTTGCGGGAAACGTCAAAGCACCTTTTGCCCTTGAGATGGTCACAATTTTATCTTCAATTGGTTGCCTTAAAACTTCGAGTGTTCGCGAGTTGTGTTCTGTGCATTCATCGAGAAAGAGAACCCCACGATGAGCTAAGGTGATTTCACCAGGTCGTGGAATGGTTCCTCCACCCACCATCCCAGGCTGAGAAATTGTGTGATGAGGGGCACGAAAAGGTCGCTCTTGCATGAGCGGGTGGTCATTTCGCAGCATGTCTGCTACAGAATAGATGCGGGTAACCTCCAAAGCTTCTTCGAGGCTCATATGCGGCAAAATACCGGGTACAGCACGAGCAAGTAGAGTTTTACCCGTTCCAGGTGGGCCAATAAGTCTAATATTGTGGTTTCCTCCAGCAGCAATCTCTAAGGCACGTTTCACACCTTCCTGCCCTGCAATGCTTGAGAAATCGACTGTATCGTCTTTAATCGGCGTGCTTTGTATTGTATTTGCCGGCGTTTTATATACGTCAATCGGGTTTAAGCCATAAAGATGTTCAACTAATTGACCAAGTGTTTCGACTGGAATAATGTCAATACCGTCCACAAGACTTGCCTGAGGTGCATCCTCGCTTGCAACATATGCTCGCTCGAATCCTTCTCGATAGGCCGTATAAATCATTGGCATTATCCCTTTGACATGACGCACACTGCCATCGAGAGATAATTCACCAATGAATATGGACTTGTCTAATGAATCAAGAGGCACTTGATCCGTTGATGCTAGTACACCAATTGCAATTGCCAAATCATAAGCAGGGCCATGTTTGGGCAATTCTGCGGGTGAGAGATTGACTACATAAACTTTGTTGGGAAAAGTTAATCCACTGTTCTTTACAGAAGCTCGCACACGTTCCCGGCTTTCTTTTACCGCGTTGTCAGGTAAACCAACAATTGTAAATGCAGGGATTCCTGCACGCGGATTGAAGTCAGTTTCGACCTCAACAATACAGCCATCTAAACCGACTAGCGCACACGCACGAACAACTGAGAGCATGAATTTCCCCCATTGCCAATGTAGCCTGTCATTATCAAGCAATTATACTGCCAAGTTGAGTTGATTTAGGATAACTCTTGGGGAATGCTGAAAAGCGGAAATTACAGAAATCAGCGCAGTCTAACCATGTGTTGTAGCCGAGAATCATGGGTAGCTTTATAGCTTTTGACCAGAGATGTCGGTGAAATCAATAGGCTCGAAAAAAGGATGGCTCGTTTAACGTCATTGTAATAACCCTAAGGGCATGGGTAGTCACAATCTGCGATTCTGCATCGAATATTCGCTGTCAACAAACTGTATTACCTCCATACATGCGCATCCATTATATCCCAAGAGGAAATGAGGAGGCGATAATGAGCGAGATGTTGGATATAGAAAGTGTCTATCGTGAAGAACGCAAGCGTTGGCTGCGTGAAGAAGCTCCTCGGCGATCTGTGCGAGACATTCTGATCGGCAGTGTACCTTATTGGATTGTGTTGGTTGCCCTTGTATTGTATGGGTTGTCTGCGCCACATACTGCCAGTGTGTTTGACAAGCTCACACCTGGATGGGGATGGATTGCACCGATTGGGGTTGAGTTTGGATTGCTCTATGCAGCTTTCCGACGACGACTGGCGAAGGCTGGACAAGAAACCGTGACTTGGACACTGTGGGCATTGGAAATTCTTTTGTTCCTGACCGCGATGCTGGTGAACGGTGCCGGATCACTCACTTCAGTGGTGGCTGTGACACAACTTCAAGACTTGTCATTTACCGCCATCATTGAAGGGTTTGGAAATCTACCCGCAACGACTCAGGCGGCGCTGGTTATGGCACTACTATCGGCATTCATTATCCCCATTGGTGCACTCGTTGCGGGGGATGGCCTCGCGGCGCTGGAGCGTCGGACAACCAGCGATGCCAAAGAGCAGGCATGGCAGGAGGTAGAGTTCACCGTCATCTACCGCGCCCTGTATGGACGGTATCTGCAACAGGACTTCCCGCAGATGGAGCACGGCAAAAAGCGTCCGGCGAGGTGCGCGGATAGTTAGGGAAGGCGGCGGTGTCCGCTGTCCGCCAACTGTCCGCTCCGACCAGACAGAGCGGACAAAACGGACACGCCGGACAGCATGAAAGCGGACAAGGCAGCACGGTCAAAGCTCGCGTTCACGCTTACTTGGACGCCCTCCCGACCTCGCAGCGCTGTCCGTCAATTAGGTACTCGTCGCTCTCAAAGAGGTCGGCATTCAGGCCGGATGCACCACCGTTGCCGATGTTTTGCAGGAACGAAATCAAAATCTGTAGAGTTCCTAGGAGACAAGGTTCGACAAGTAAATCAACTTTATTGCTTAGAGTTAATGAGTAATTCAATTCCTAAGTACCTTCCAGCTTTTTTCCAATCAGTGTCACGAACCAATTTATAGGGCCAATCAGAATGCGTGGAATAGTCTTTGGTGAATCCGCTATAACTGATATTTCTGCTTTAAGAAAGTGCCCTAGCCACCGAATTTCTAATGGAATTACCCACATATCTGGCCATGGTAACAGAATATAGCGCCACCTAGTGGGTTTTGTTAATCGTGCTGTAATGAAGCTATTTTGATTGCTTAGATTAACTTCACAATAGGAGTTTATCCAATTTATCTCCTTCATAGGTTGCCCATGAAGCTCAATGGTCTGATATGGGTTTTCTTCCGTCCCCCTGATAGTCACTGTCCAGTTTTGGTCTGGTCGAATAACCGTATCAAATTCCAAGAATACACGAGGCACAAATGGATTATTCTCCTGTAAATTTATCGTCATTGATTGGCGTTGAGACAAGATTGACCTGAACCATATTATAAAATATATTATTAAATATGAAAATAATATGGATAGTGGCAATAGTAAATTGTTCCTAAGAATAAATGTTTGTAAAACTACCCAAGCCAGAAGTCCTATGCCTACTGATTGACTGACTAATCTAAGGACTTGTTGATGAATAGAGGGAATATTGAGACCCTTGTAAATTAATGCAGGGGTAATCTGTTCACGGGAAAACGAAATTGAGTTTTGGATAAAAGCTGCATATATACTATTTCTAATAATGACGTAATTTGGATCTCTTTTCTTTATGAGGCCTAGCGTGTGAAGTCGTTGCTGCTCTACATCACTTAAGCTCCAGAACGGTGGTTGTGGTGAAAGCGACTTTAAAAGAATTGTTCTACTTTTATCAGTGAAACTTTTTATCTTATTGGCTAGATGCTGGGCTAAATGCGGTTCAGCTGGATCATTCAAAATGTTTTTTACAATACCATCAATGGTAATATTCGGTAATTGTTTACTAACTGATTCGTATAAATTGCTAAAAACCTTTTGTGTCAAATATGGATGACCACTTGTCCATGCGAAAATACGCCCAACGACTTCATCAGTAAGTGTTACTCCTAAGAATGTGCCAAAAAACGTGCTATGTTGTTTAACGCCATCAAGATCAAAATCCACGAGATGAAATGGCTGCAAAGTATTTAATAGTGGTGAAACCTTAAGTTTCCATTCGGTTGGCATTGTATCCATAAGAATATAAGGATTCTCGTGTCCAGCCAATACGAAGCCTAATTTTTTTGCTCCGGCGTAGTTGCGCTCTTGGTCTAATGACCGAATCATTACTAAAAACTGTATCCAAAGGTCGTCTTCTAAATTCAACGGTTTTATTGTTTCTATTTCTTCAAAAATGATAAGAATCCGAAGCGCGTCGACATGTTTTGGTAGTTCCATAATAGCAGTATGAAAGTCACTAATATTTTGTGGCAGATCAGCCTTAACTATAGAAATCTTTAGCTGATTAGCAAAACGCATCCAAAGATTTTGACACCATTCTTGTTGATTGTCTTTACTCAAAGTATTGAGTGTTACATACACATATTTCCATGCATTGTTTTTCAAGTTGAAGCCCAAGTGATACATGAGTGAGGTTTTGCCAATCTGTCGTGGGCCATAAATATAAGCTCCATGTGGTCTATCTGCTCTTCGGAGACGCGCCAGAATATTCGCTTCAAGACCATTTCTGCTGACATAAAGACTTGAGTAGTTTGGATTGTCAGGATCAAGAAACCCAGTGGTCTCAAATGGATTCTCATAAACGTTCATAGTTTCTCCAATAAAGTGTCTATCTCTAATTGGTAGTCGCGAGTTTGGCGTAAAATCTGTGGAAGTTTTTTCATTCGCCATTCTAACTTGCTTTTTTGCTTTTTAAGCATATAAGTACATAAAACGTTAATTCCAAACTGGATATCGTCTATGGAGGTGTGTGGGACAAAATCTTTGACCGCCTTAATGAGATCCGTCTCAGGAATAATCTGAGAGTCAAATCTTAACGCGCAAAGAATGATTAAACGCAATAAGTTGGGTAGAAAAGTGCCGTAAGTTGCTTCCAAATACTCAATCGCAAATATGTCTGATGCAAAGATTGTCTCCAGCAATTCGTTAGTAACAAGCCTTTGAGAATTATCAGCTTGTTGAAGTGTTTGAATTATTTCGCTACATACGAACTGAATCAAAGCAGGATCACCTGAGGTAAATATGTAGATTTTCTCCGCCAAACTGTCACTGACTTCAATGCCGAGTGTATTTAATGGTTGAACTATTAGGTCAACTGAAGCTTTTTGCGAAAGTTGGTTCAAAATTATTTCGGGGCCAAAGTTGAATAGCGGGGATTGACCGTTGTGAAGTCCTTTATAAAGCGAAAGGAAGCCAGTAATTAATATGGTAAATGAGGGATTGGGAACAAGCGTGGCATCTCTTAACGCTCGAAAAATAGGCCAATCATGGTTTGAGTCATAATCAATTATCCGATCTGCCTCATCCCAGAGAATAACAACATGTGCACCTTGGCGTCTGGCATATTCGTCAAATATACTCACTAATGATCGTCCAATGGGGCCGTCTGGTACTTCCAGACCGCACTTCTCTTGTATCTCCTGTCTTAATGTATATTCGTCCGTCACGCTTTCTAGACTGGACGAAATTAAGATCACATCGGTCACCCCTAACTTAGCAAAGTGTTGTTTTATTAGGTGTAATGTACTAGTTTTTCCTGCACGCCTTTTTCCCACCAAAAAATAGTTTTTTCTTCTGATATTACGCAAGATTTTTTCTAATTCGTCAGTACGACCAAAGTACAGGAGAGGATCAATTGGCCCACGCGATTCATAAGGAGAAATTATCTGAATATCAGCTCTGTTGGCAACTATCCTTTGAAGGCTTTCTAAGGGATACGTACTAGTTGCTATCTTGGAAATAATGTCTTCTTTTAATAGTAAAACCACTGAAGCGGGCTTAGTTATATCAATATCAGGAGTGATTCCCATTGCAACTAACAACGCAAAGTCACCGCTAGCTCCTGCTTGAGCTAGAAGGGTAGGAACGCGTCGCAAATAATCCATAGATACTCGCTCAGTGAGTGGAACTACAAGGGGAATTTTATCTGGTAAACCCATTTTCCAAAGAGGACGATCTATAAACACAACATATAATTCTATTTTTTGATCGCCTACAGTTATTGCCACCCGCGTACCTGTTTCAAGGGTACTCACATCATCTCTTTCAATAATTTTTAAGCCCAGTTTCTCACTAAGATACTCACATATTCTTAGTGCAGGTTTTTCGTTGAATTCTTCAGAATGGTTTTTGATCATATTCTGCAACGCAGTAAATAACCCTTCTAAATCCTCTAGCTCGCTGTTCGTAGTTGGTAAGGGCTGATTATCAGTAGGGATGCCGATGACTGCCAGAGAATTCGCAGCTGCGAATCTGATCTCTTGAACAGGGTCGTTGAGTAGTCGCACAAGATCCGAGAAGGCCGATACACTGTGTTTATGGAGTTCTCCCACGGCTGTGGCTGAAGCTAATCGGATAGTTGGATTTTGGTCATCAAGAAAGTCAATCAAAGTGGGCACCGCAGGAGCAGCAGCATCTCCAATCTTGCTTAAGGCTTCTATAGCCGCTAGGCGGATAGGCATATTCGGGTCATCAAGAAGATTAATCAAAGTGGGCACTGCAGGAGCAGCAGCATCTCCAATCTTAGCTAAAGCATCAGCTGCAGCTTTGCGCGCTTCACGGTTGCCATCGCGAAGCAATTGTTCCAAGAGAGCGACTGAGGATGAGGAGGGTAAACCGAGTTTCCCCAATGCTAGAGCTGCTGCCCAGCGAATATTTTTATCTTTATCATCTAATAAATTTGCTAAGATAGGCCCTGCAGGCGCAATCAACTCACCGATTTCGCCAAGCGCCTCAATGGCGGCTAATCGGATAGGCGTGATTGGGTCTTCAAGAAGTTCAATCAATGCAGGTACTGCAGGGGCAGCAGCGCTACCTAAGTTGGAAATTGTTTTTATCAGATCAAGTCGCTTACCAAATCCATAGTCCAATATACTATTTGTATGTTGGAGTGCCCTGCTAAGCAATGGTAATGCAAAGAAACTTTGAAGCGATTGGTGATAAAAACGTACAGCCCTTGCGTCATAAACTAGCACACCTAAGTTTACTGCATCTGATATGGCTCTATTTCCTATTTGTCTTCTGACCCAGTTGATATCTGCATGTGTGCCCTTTCCAGTTTTAAGCATAAGAAAGGCCAAAGATTGTAATCTTTGTTCTAATTGATCCCACTTTAGGTGTAGCAAATGTCTCGATGAATAATCTTTGAAGCGGTACTTCAGAAAGTCGGCGTAAAGAGAATTGAGATCTGCAGGTAAGTCATGTTGGAAACTATATACATAAATCAACATTGTGAGATTATAGGGATTTCTTGCAAGTTCAATTAAGGGAACATTTTCAGAAATCTTTTCGAACATCTCCGTATCGCCTAGCCTCTTGACAACTAGATTTCTAATTCTCATATCGTCGAGCGGCATCAAACGGACAACCGGTAATTCCAACTCAAGCTTGCCAAGATATTCATGCGTTCGGCTTGAAATAATAATTGGAGCATCAGGGTATGCCTTTAGAAATGATACCAATGAATCTATTCTTTCTTGTTTATCACTAAAGCTTTCCAATCCATCATTTAAGCCATCAAAGAATAGAAATAGCCTCCGATTATTTAGATAAGTTAGGGGATCGCTCTCAAGGTTATATATGTCATGCCACCAGTATTGAAGTAACTTGGTCGCGTCCCTTTTAGGGCCGTCATGCTTATCTAGGCTAATCCAAAAGGGCAATAATCCTTCGTGTCCATCTGATTGAATATATTGACGAGCAAGGCTAACAACCAAACGACGTAAAACTGTTGTTTTCCCAGCACCCGGATCACCCACTAAAATGAATCTTTTATAATCAAGTGTAACTTCGCTTATATCATCGAATGTTTTAACTAGCTGCCCAGTTGCAGTTTCTGGGAAAGCTTTATCTAACACTTCAAATTGATTAGTGATGGAGACATTGCCGGAAAGTGAAATGAAATACCGCTCTTCGTCTTCGAACTCTACTACGCGACCACGCAAATACATTTCAATAGTAGCGTTAGTGTAATTTTCAGGACTTACTCTTCGATCTTTAACAAGCCTACCCCGCAGAAACTCGGAAATTGGTAGAATCCCTGTTATTAAACCAACGATACTTGCCAAAATGACAACGGCATCAGTGTTACCCTGTAGGAGTGATATAAGGATCAGTAACAAACTTAATATCCCTATTATGAGTACCAGGATTGCTAGTATGCGTCTGGCTAAAAAAACTCGCATAATGATCAGTCCGTTCTAAATCGTCTTTTGACTGCTGCAGTTTGCATAATTATATATGACCTGCAATTTCGAAACACCAAGGGAGTAATAGTGGCGAAAGTCTACGATAAGCTTTCAAAACATCTGAGGATGAAAAATTCATTCACTCAGTATTGGCTGATAAGTGACGAAAATGTTAGAGGATTTGTAAGTAATAGTTTAGAAAAAACAATGTGCATTGGATCGGAGTGTTTACTATGTAATGTGGCCCATCAAGTTCCATAATTTAGTCATTGATGAGATGAAAACAAGCCGGCTAAAAGTTGAAATGCTAGTCGCCTCTTCATAATAACCCTAAGGGCATGGGTAGTCACAATCTGCGATTCTGCATCGAATACTCGCTGTCAACAAGCTCTATTACCTCCATACATGTGCATCCATTATATCCCAAGAGTAAATGAGGAGGCGATAATGAGCGAGATGTTGGATATAGAAAGTGTGTATCGTGAAGAACGCAAGCGTTGGCTGCGTGAGGAAGCACCGCGCCGCTCAGTGCGAGACATTCTGATCGGTAGTGTACCTTACTGGATTGTGTTGGTTGCCCTCGTATTGTATGGGTTGTCTGCGCCACATACTGCCAGTGTGTTTGACAAGCTCACCCCGGGTTGGGGATGGATTGCACCGATTGGGGTTGAGTTTGGATTGCTCTATGCAGCCTTCCGACGACGACTGGCGAAGGCTGGACAAGAAACCGTGCCCTGGACACTGTGGGCGTTGGAAGTCCTCTTGTTTCTGACCGCGATGCTGGTGAACGGTGCTGGGTCATTTACCTCAGTGGTGGCTGTCACCCAACTTCAGGATTTGTCATTTACTGCCATCATTGAAGGGTTTGGAAATCTACCCGCGACCACTCAGGCGGCGCTGGTTATGGCGCTACTATCGGCTTTTATCATCCCCATTGGAGCCTTAGTGGCTGGCGATGGATTAGCAGCCTTAGCCCTTGAGCGGCGTACAAGCAATAACTTTCGAGAAGAGCGCTGGCAGGAAGTGGAATTCACGGTGATTTACCGCGCGGTGTTTGTCCGCTATCTGCAACAAGGAATTACCGAACGGGATGCACGACAGCGGGCGTTTGGTGAGGTCAAAGGTTACTTAGGACGAGGCAATCCGTCCGGTGTCCGATTATTGTCCGCTTCAAACGGACAAAACGGACACTCAGCGAACGGACAGAGCGGACAAAGTGAACAGAAAATGGACGGGAAGAAAGCGCGAGTTCGAGCGTATCTGAATGCAAACCCTGACCTTGCACAGTTATCAGTCAATCAAGTGCTATCCACTCTAAAAAGCGTGGGTGTACAGGTGGGACGGACAACTGTTGCCGAAGTGTTGCAGGAACGGAAGTAAGAAGTAGAGCAGAGAAGAGAAAGGGTTCACCAGTATTTCCATTGAAAATACTAAAAGAAGCCTTTCTCTAAGGGTATATTTCCCTTTGTTATTGATAGCCACTAAATTTAAGTAATCTCAATCCTTCTAATCGCAGGGCAGTCGGATAGATTGCTTTGTAAATATTGCAATTAGGAGATTTGATATCGAACCTACCTGTTGCATTGAATGTCGCGACTGGGCACCCACCTGAACACCAATAGCGCCAAGTACAATCTTTACATCCTTCTTTCTCGTCAACGGAAGGATTTTGTACTCCTTTCGTATCTTGTCTTACTAAGAGTAGTGGGTCAGATCGAAATACATCACCGATTGTTTTTTCGATCTCCATATGGCATTTAGCAACTTTCCCTTGTTGATCAATTACAATGTAATCTTGCCCCACACCACAAGGACGTTTTCTAGACTGAATTAATTGCCCTCGATCCAGAACAGCACCTAATATACTCCAACGCGGTAAATGTGTTTCAATAACTTCAAAGGTGTGTAGCAATGCATCTATCATTTCATTTTCTTGGTACTTCAAATCGTGAACATGAACTGCACAGTCATTTTCTCTAAAGAAGTTCAAACTAAAGGTTAAATTTCTTTCAAGGGCATATTGTACTACTTCGGGCAACCCATTCAAGTTACGCTGAGTAACTGTGATTGAGATATGGGGATGGTATTCGGATTGAATTAATTTTGAGATCGTATTATCTACGAGGCGAAATGATGGTTTGCCATTTATTAAACTTCTCTGTGAATCGTGGTTATATCCGATACCATCAAGAGAGATCATTATACGTATATTGCGTTTCTTTAATTCATTGATTAATTTTGTGGAAAATGAGACACCATTACTTAGAATTACACCATGAAGTTGTATATCATGCTCTGCCATTAAAGTCTTAGCATGGTCATGCAATTTTAGTATTAGAGGATAGTTGAGAGTTGATTCACCACCTGCGTATTTAAGCTTTATGGATTGAAATCCATTATTTAGTGCGGAATTAACTATTGCCTCGATTGTTGCACATCCAGTCGCTTCATCCATCCCTTCACTTGTTTTGTTTAGGTAACAATAGGGGCAGTCGAGATTACAGGCGTTGGTAATGTGGAGCCATGCAGTAAGCATCTGATTATTATTAAAGTTCGGACTGCGATCGAGGATACCCGCTGGTTGTATCACTTGTAATGAAATAAGGCGTTGGAAAGTGTCCGCCCATTTTTTCAATCCCACATTAGAATCTTTAAAGATTTCTTCAAAAGTACTTCCGTGCTTCAATTGGTGAAGTAGCTCTAGAACTATGAGATTGACAACAACTGCACCATTATTTCCAAGAGGGTTGAATAAAACCTTCCATTCATTATCTATTGGAATCTCAATGATCTGCCTATTATAAATAAATTTTGTATACATATCAAGTGAATTCTTGCTAGTAACTGGGATCCAACCTAGGATATGCCGATCATCACTAACAGCACAAGCACAATCCTCGCAGTTATGAACCATCAATCTTCCCGCATCAGGTAAATCAAAACTTGAAATTACGTAGGGAACATTGCGTGAATCGAGATTCATAGGTTATTCCTAGTTGAACGCTGCATTGTTAGCTGCTCGTAAAAGTTGTCGAGGTGCTGATGTAATGTAGTAGAGCGACTTACATCATTTACATAGCCGAATTGTTGATCACTCCACGCTAACGACAACTCTCTATACACCTCATCGCCAACGGTTTCGGGTAAGTTAAGGAGGGCATTAGCGAAACTCTGGAGCCCTTCAGGAATAGCTGAACTACCAATTGAACCCGCTAAAATTTGTGGAAATCCTCGCTTGTAATGTTCAAGTGCATGGAGTAACCAACTTCTTTGCTGATTTTCATTTGCTGAATGTATTGAATTATTCATAGCAAGATGTCCCTGCATAACATGCCATCGTCCAACAAGGTCAGGGAAATTAAGATTATTGACTAAATTTTCAATTTCTGAGCTTCGTTCAATGAGGCGGTCAAGGTACTCACTATTTTTAGTTCTTACCCAAATGTAATAACATAACTCAGCATATTCAATTAAGTTTGCCAACCAAAATTGATTGTCAAATACATCTTTAGCTTTATCAGCTCCTTCTGAAAAATAGGCCAGTCCCCGCTCATAATCTTCAAAGCCGTATCCAAATATTCTTCCGGCGCGGTTAAGTGCAGATGGGTAATCACGTACACTTTGTTCCTTGCATAAATCGAGAGCTTGAATGATTAGACCCCGCGCACGCTCTAGAGTCTCATGAGCTTGTCCATAAGAATCAATCATCTGATCGTTTTGAGCAGCCTGAAAGAGACAAATTGCTTGTTGCTGCCTAATTTTCGCCAACCATGGCCAATCACCTAATTCCTCAAATATGTTTTCAGCTTTAGCATAATTGTTCCAAGCGTCCGAATATCTACGTTGGTAGCGGAAAACTTCACCTAGGATACTGTATGACTGACCTATCTCTTTTTTTGAACCTAAATTTTCCCTCATTTGCAGAGCAGCTTCTGCATAATCAAGCGCAGCCGGTTGCCCTTGCAACGCTTGAACAAAAGCAAGATTTGCCATTATAGAAGCAACTTCCTTTTGTTCTGAAGCTTGGCGCGCAGCTCGTAGCGCATTCAAATAATATCGGACGGTTCTGTCCCAATCTCCTACGTTCCGAAAATAGAAGCCCAGTTCCTTATAAGTCTTGCCTTCTAATTTACTTAGTGTTGATCCTACCTCAGAAGCTTGAACCAATTGCAAAGCCCGCTCAAAATCTTGGTGTGCAAACTGAACTTTCCCAGACAATCGCATTCGTGCGTTTCCACGTTGAAGGAGTAACCAATATTCTCTGTCTGGTACATTTACAAACTCATCTAGAAGAATACTTATAAGCTCGTCCGCATCACCGGATTTGCCGCTATTGGTATAATAGCGTGCAATTCTTCGTTCAACCTCATACCTAACTTCAGGATGACTCACTAGCCATTGTCGAAAACCTTCTACACTAGGAGAAATCGAGTCATACCTTGGCACAGAGGGAGGGCGACTTGGTAGAAAACTATCTATTAGCGAGGCCAAATGGGCTTGCAAACGATGAGCATCACTATCGAAATATACTACAAATCTTTTACAGGTTTCTTCATAATTACACAAACGGAGATACCATATTAATGCTAACGTCAACTGTTCCCGATCGCGATCATTACTAGAAAAAACCTTTGATTTAACTGGTTTGTTGTCCAGTTCATTGGATAATTTTAGAAATACGGTTGCTGCAGATTCCCACAACTTTCGCCGCCAATCATACTGACGATCATGCCAAGGAAGAATATGACGATCAATTTCTTCTTTTAGTGCATCATGAAGAGTAATATGTTTTTGATTAGCTCTAATACGAATCCATGGAAAACTAAGTAATTTTTCCCAAGCGTCATCCCAACTAGATACATCTGCTGGCAAGCTTAGATCAAGGGATGATAGTTCAATCCAAACACTTTTGCTCACCCAGTAACGTACGACTGCTAAACGCCTAAAAATCTCACTCCAGAAACCAGTTTCCCGATACAGAGTTAGCAGATGCCTAATAAAGTCTTCGCGAATCCTTTCCCCATCTGCATCTATAACTGTATTAAATGGTAATTTGTGTCGAAGATCGGTAACAGAAATCTTGAGAGAAGGGGGCAAGCCTTCACGGTCAAGGTATTCTAGGCTGAGTGCTAACCACAAAGGATGGCCTCCAGTCAACAACGCAAGTTTTTCAATTTCCTCAAGGGATAATGCCTCTGCTACTCTGCTTTGTTTGATGTATAAAACCGTATTGTCAAAGTCGAAGCCTGATAGCTGAATTATCTCGTGGGGAATGGGTTGGTGGGTATTACGGAGTTCTTCAACGATTGGATCTTCTTTGCCATTTGTTGTTGGTCGACAAGCTATTACAAATAAAGCATTATGCAGTCCTTTAACTACCTCTAACATCGGTTGCCGCAAAGCTGCATCGCGTACGGTTTCGACAGTATCGAAAAAGATTACAGGAGTACAACCTTTTTCATTGAGAAGAATTTGGTAACATTCAATAAATTTTTCGCTTAGGACGGGGCTATCAGGAGAAGAACTTGCTACGAATTTGAAGTATGGCTGAAAAGAATCCTCCCATTTATCGTTCAGTTCTTGGGCTATCCGATATTGTATACTGCCTCTCACCCAATATTCTGGATCGTCGACATCAATTGGAGTTAGAAAAATTGCCCTAGAGGATTCCATACCTTCAGATAAATGACGAAGCAGATAGGTCTTTCCTATTCCACCCGGGCCATAAACTACTATTGCTCTACTTTGTCCATCGTTTTGAACAGCTTGAAGCAAAGTAGAAAAAGATTGCTCTTCAGGACTACGCGAGATGTATCCCGGAAACAATTCCATTTGATTAGACATTTTAGCCCTCCTTCAAATATTCTTTCATTTCAATTAGGAGATTTGGCTTTATTTTGAATGTCGTTCTCACAAATTCACCTTCATCACCAGCAGATGGGTCTGAAAAAATTCGTTCCTCAAGCCGTTCCAAAAGATAATTTCGCGGCAATCTAGTGTATGCAAGTATCGCGTCAAACTCACTTTTTGCCTTAATTAGATAATTAGAAACTAGATCAGGATTTGCGGACAAACGTAAATACTCACTATAGTGCCAGAGATATTCAACAAAAAGATAGACAATAATGTCTTCAGATGTCTCATGGCTCCACCAATCTTTATAGAATTCACTGGCTTGATGATGTATATTGATTTGAGCCTCTTGTGATCGGAAATTATAGCGAAAAAGCAATCGGCGAATGGGGACATATATTCTAGATGGATAAATTTGGGGAACAGGTTCTGTTAGATACGTGCGTTTCAGATTACTCCACAAATCATATTCTGACCAATTTAGCTCCCCTAGAATACTTTGCAAAGCTGGTATGTTTGCCCCATTTTCCAAAATATACTTTATGTGTGGGGGAGAAAAAATGCGAAATGAAGATAAATACATGAGTAACTCACGAAGAACTTTCCGTTTATGCTCTATACCCTCCCCTCCCGAAGGAATAAGATTCTTAGCTGACAACAACACATGTTCAACATACGGTACGGCCAGTTTTTCAAACGTCTCAAACTCTAAAATAGTTTGAGGTGCTATGTAATCGTTTTCACGTATTTCGGTCATGTATTTTGTAAGTAACGCTGGTAGACCTTCTGTCTCATCGTAAAGAAGTTGGGCATTAGTTTCATACCAATCATTAGAAAGATTGCGTTTTTGTGTTGCAGCCATATCTCTCAATGATTTTTTGACCACAGGAAGTTTAAAGTGTGTTAATGAGACTATTTTAAACCTCGGTGTTAGTGGGAGACCCTTCCAGTGGGGATGAATTCGACGACTAGCAGCTATAAAACCAAATGTAATGTCTTCCCTTCCTGTACTCGAAAGATAGTGATAAATCTCACTTAAATAGCTCCTTAATAACTCCTCTGTTTTCTCTTCAAGCAGTTCAGCACTATCTAGTACACATAATAGAGATTTATTTGATTTACTGATGTCAATTGCACATTTTTGAAGCAACTTATCAGTGATCCCATTAGATTCTCTTTCGTTAAAATATAATGAAATCAATCTGTTTACATCAATTCGTGCATCCGTTTCTGTTCGCAAATCAACCTTTTTAATCACCCATTTTTCAGTTAAGAGCAATTTATTTTCCACTTTATGGGTCAGCCACGATTTTCCCATCTGAGGCCCTGCATTTATCAGAAAGAATCGTTCTCCTCCATAAATCATGAGGTTACTATCAACAATAGTGTCTAATTCTTCCTCTCGGTTTTGAAAACCTGGCTGACTGTCTGTATCGAGAAACATGATATTATCCTTGGCGTGAGTAGGTTCTCCTGAAGGATTATGGGGTGTTGTGGGAATTTCGCTAGGAGGGATGTGTTGAAGTCCGTTAACGAGTTTAGATACTGAAGTAACAGTAATTCCCTGAGTAAAATCGACCCATTGGATTTTCTTTATACATTCTGGAAGATTAGACGTTTCTCGTATTAGGGCAGGCATTATGGGAATACCCTTTTCGACAGCCTGCGCAAACTCCCATTGGCACCATTCTGAAGCAAGCGACTCGGGAGATATGACATATAAGAAGGCATCACAAGCACTTATTGCCTCTTGGAGTTGGCTACGCCAATCCTTGCCAGGTGTTAATCTACGGTCAAACCAAGTGAGATAATCCAAGTCATTTAGAATATCGACAATCTGCTTGACCTGCCCAATGTCCACATGAGCGTAAGATATAAACAGTCGTAGACCCATGTTTATCTCCGCACTGATTCAGAAAATAGAGATGAGAAGCAATTTCGTCACAACATCCAGAGTCAATTGCTAATGAACGTCTAAACTAAAATTTAGTACCTTGATACTTGCATTTGCCTTGCAGGCAAAAGTTCATCTACACTCAACCAATCCTCATATCTCCTCAAAACAAACAGAACATAAATATAGATCATTTTATGACATATTCAAAGGTTTGTAATACAAGTTATTTAGCAATCCACCTTTCAGCTAACAGCATATAAGTGGATAAAAAGACCAAGAAGAAGGATTTATAGTCTAGTCGATCAATGTTATGGAAGTATTGTGCAAAATGAAGCAGCCTATATAATAAGGTGGATGCATAGATAGGTTGGAAGTCTTCCCCGCAAAACCAATGCTGTAGAGTTCTTTGAATAAAGATCTATTCACTTCCAAGTAACTCATCCCTACACAATAAACTCCCAACTGGCTTCCAATTTTCGCATCGTCGAATTAACTCCGAGTATAATTGATCTTATTGACCCAACAACAGGGAGCATTTACATACCCTCTACATTTCCATAAGGAGCGTTTACCGCTTTGGTTGCCAATAACACTGAAATTGAAAAGCGGCTGTGGGAAGCTGCTGATAACCTACGTGCCAATTCCAAACTGCGATCCTCTGAATACTCCATCCCGGTGTTGGGCTTGATTTTCCTGCGCTATGCCGACCATCGCTTTGCCCAAGCTGAACAGCAGTTGCAGGGGAAGGGTGGTCGTAGACGCGGTATCGCCAAGACGGACTTCCAAGCGATGGGCGTGATGTATCTGCCCGAAGCAGCCCGTTTTTCGCGGCTAATGCAGCTACCAGAGGGTGAAAATATCGGCAAGGCCATCAACGAGGCCATGAAAGCCATTGAGGATGAGAACGAGGCGCTGCGAGGTGTGCTACCCAAGCAGTACAACCGTTTTGAGAATGATCTGCTCATCTCGCTGATGAAGGCGCTCAACTTCCCCATGAATGGATTAGATGGGGATGTGTTCGGCAAGATTTACGAATACTTCCTCGGCAATTTCGCCATGACCGAAGGGCAGAAGGGCGGCGAGTTCTTCACACCGATCTCGATTGTCAAGCTGATTGTGGAGATCATCGAGCCATTTCACGGCTACATTCTCGACCCTGCCTGTGGGTCAGGCGGTATGTTTGTCCAGAGCGCCGAGTTTGTGAAGCAGCACCGCCACAACCCCAGCGCCGAAATTGCCATTTATGGACAGGAGCGTGTAGGCGAGACGGTACGGCTGTGCAAGATGAACCTCGCTGTGCATGGACTGGAAGGCGACATCCGCGAAGGCAACACTTACTACGACGATATTCACCGAGGTGTGGGTAAGTTCGATTTTGTGATGGCGAATCCACCGTTCAACGTGGACAAGGTGGATAAGGCGAAGATCAAAGCGGATACGCGCCGCTTTCCCTTTGGGATGCCGAATGTCGATAATGCCAATTACCTTTGGATTCAGCTATTTTATTCATCACTCAATGAGACTGGACGTGCAGGTTTTGTCATGGCTAGTTCAGCATTGGATGCAAGGGGTTCCGAAAGAAATATTCGTCAAAAACTCATAGAAGAAAAGAGTGTGGATGTAATTATCCAAACAAGTACCAATTTTTTCTATACAGTTACTTTGGCGTGTTCCATATGGTTTTTTGATAAAGGCAAGAGGGGATCGCGACGTGAGAATCAAATATTATTCATTAATGCGAAAGACATCTACCAACGGGTGGATCGCGCACATCGCGAATTTACACCGCAACAAATCGAGTTCTTAGCGAATATTGTTCGACTCTATCGGGCAGAAGAACCGGAATTTATCCACGAAAGCGAAGAATTAATCAACGCCTATTTTCCAGATGGAAAACTTGTAGATGTACTAGGGCTTTGTAAGGTTGCAACACTCGAAGAAGTACAAAACCAAGATTGGAGTTTGAATCCGGGGCGCTATGTAGGAACTGCTAATCAACACGAGGTCGATTTTGATTTTCTTTCGCGTTTACAAGAGCTAAATGAACAGTTCGAACTTTTGAATGCGGAGGCTCATGACCTTGAACAAACTATTGCTGAAAATATGCAACAACTTCTGAAGGGATGATTTGAAATGGAATATTTCGAAACACCGTTTGGAAGGATTTTCCAGAATTGGCCTTATAAACCACTATCAGAGGTTGTGTTCTTTCAAGAGGGGCCAGGGTTACGGAATTGGCAATGGTCTGAAAGCGGAATGAAAGTCATCAATGTGGGCAACATTCTCCTCGATGGAACTGTAGATATAAATAACACAAATCGCTACATAAGTATGGGAGAATTTGAAAAACGGTATAGGCATTATGCGGTTGAAGACGGGGATATAGTTGTATCAAGCTCTGGCTTTTCTTACGGGAAAGTGGGGAGAATTGATGCACATCATTTGCCTCTCATGATGAATACAAGTGTGATACGCTTTCATCCTCTTAACTATTGGGAACTAAACCCTGATTATCTATACGCATTCCTGAGATCGTCTTTTTTTTCTAATCAGATCGAACAGTTTGTCATCATCTCCTCCCGTCCTAATTTTGGGCCAACACACCTAAAACAGATGTATATTCTCGTTCCACCCCTCGAAACCCAACGCAAAATCGCTGTTATTCTCTCTGCCTACGATGACCTGATCGAGAACAACACCCGGCGCATCAAACTGCTGGAACAGGCTGCACATGATCTATACCGCGAATGGTTTGTGGAGTTTCGCTTTCCGGGGCATGAACAAGTGCCGCTCGTCGAGTCGGAAATGGGGCTGATCCCGCAGGGATGGGAAGCTTCAACTGTCAAAGGCTTGAGTAGTTACATCAATCGTGGCATTTCCCCTCAATATGATGAGGAGGCTGAATGCATTGTTATCAATCAAAAATGCATCCGTGATGGAAGGCTAAATCTTGATTTAGTGCGCCGGAATGCAAAACCTGTGCCTATTGATAAGTTTGTTCATTTTGGCGATGTTCTTATCAATTCTACGGGTGAAGGAACATTAGGCCGAGTAGCGCAGGTTTATCAGGAGATAGCGAATTGCACTGTAGATTCCCATGTTTCGATTGTACGCCCTAGCAGTAATAGCTTGATTGACTATTTGGGTCTAGCTTTGATTGCAATGCAGGAACGTTTAGCTCTGATGGGCGAAGGGGCAACTAATCAGACTGAACTTAGCCGTAGTCGAATTTCTGGGTTAGATCTGCTGTTGCCATCTAGTGAGCTTTTGGGCGCATTTACTGAAGCGATAACACCGCTGCGCCAAAATGTCATTTTGTTAATGAAGAAGAACGCAATTCTGCGTGAGACCCGCGATTTGCTGCTGCCGCGTCTGGTGTCGGGTGAATTGGATGTAGAGGAATTAGATATTGTAACTTAGGGGGATAAATGCTTCGGAAGTTTTTGGTCATTCGAAGTGTTGGACGGTTCGAGGAATATAAGCCCGGTGGTGATGTTGAATTCCGCAAGTTTAACCTCATCTATGCCGAGAATGGGCGCGGTAAAACAACTTTATCCCATATCATTCGTTCGCTTGCTACAGGAGATACCACATACATCGCGCAGCGGAATACTCTCAGTACAAACGATGATCCCTATGTTCAAGTTTTACTAGATACAGGTAAAGCTACACTTAAAAGTGGACAATGGGATAATACTTTTCCCAATGTTGAGATATTTGACTCCACCTATGTAAATGAAAATGTCTTTTCAGGCCACTATGTTGATCTTGACCATCGTAGAAACCTCTACTTGTTCGTAATTGGTGAAAAAGGGGTTAAGCTCTCGCAGACAATTTATAAGTTAGACGATGAAATCAAGCAATGCAATGCTGAAATAAATGATAAGAAGTCCGATATTCAGATGGTGATAACCAGTGACTTATCTGTTGATAATTTTGCTAACCTAAGTCAAGTTCCCGATATTGAACAGCAGATTGAAGCAAAACAGCGAGAGATTGATGCGTTAGAGAAATCGAAAGAGATTATTGCAAAGGCGTTGCTATCTAAAGTTTCGCTTCCAAGCAACAATAACGCAGAGTTATCGACCCTTCTTTCCAAACAACTAGAAAATGTCTCTACTGCTGCGATGCAACATGTATATCAACATATCAAGGAACTAGGAGGGAAATCTGAGACATGGCTTTCTGAGGGTGTTACTTTACAACAGAATGAAACATGTCCTTTTTGTGGTCAATCCACTTCTGGTGTTGAACTTGTTTTAGCCTATCAGTCTTTTTTTAGCCGAGCCTATGCTGATTTGAAGAATGAAGTTGCTCGATATATTGATAGGGTATCATCAGCCTTTTCTGAGAGAGATTTGCTCTCTTTAACCAATACTATAACAAACAACGATGAACTCGCAGGCTATTGGTCAAATTTCCTTAATGAGGAATTTCCAAAACTAGATATTGCGTCTATACAGAAAATATGGAACGAATATCTCGCAGGACTTAAAACCCTTCTCGAACATAAAAAATCAATGCCACTTGAGCCGGTGATAACGGGGGCAGACTTTGAACGTTTGGTAGCAGATTATGCCGCCGCCGTTTCTTTAGTTGAAACGTATAATCGGAATATAACCATTATCAACCAGCGTGTCGAAAAATTGAAAACGGGTATGTTGAGTGGCGATTTAGCCAATGAAAAACTCGCCCTAAAACGACTTCAGGATATTAGAAAGCGTTTCGAAGAGAAAGTTGCTGAGACGTGTGAAGCCTATCTCGCCGCGAATAATAAAAAGCGTTTGCTGGAACGCCAAAAAGACCAGGCTAAAGCTGATTTGAAGCAATATACCGAGACTATACTCGGTGATTATGAGACGATACTGAACAAATATCTTGAGAGATTCGGGGCTAGCTTCAGAATACAGGAGAAAAAGCAACCGAGTTTTTCTGGTGGAAAGCCTAGTGTGGATTACGAAATAGTTCTTGATGGGAAAACGATGGCATTAGGCAAGCCAGATGCTCATGGCGGCGATCCCACTTTTCATAGTTTACTGAGCGATGGTGATAAAAATGCATTGGCTTTTGCATTGTTTATGGCTCGGCTTGAGGCGATGGAGAGTGTGGAACTTGCCGATAAGGTCATCATTTTTGACGACCCAATTTCGAGCTTAGATAGTTTTCGCAAAGAGGCTACACGGCAGAGCATTCTAAGTATCAGTGGTAAAGCAAAGCAAGTTATTGTCCTCTCACACGATCCATATTATTTGCGGATGGCTTGGGAGAATTGCGATAGAGCGGGTACAAAGGTATTGCAAATAGCCCGTTCAGGAAACCAAAGTCAGATCATCGAATGGGATGTTGAACAAGAAACTAGAGGAGATTATTTCAACAACTACTTCGTTTTAACTGAATATTTGGATGGTAGTTCATCTTCAACCACCGAGATGCGTCATGTCGCTCGGTGTATTCGACCACTATTAGAGGCCAATTTGCGGGTACGATTTCCTCGAACCTTCAAGCGTGGTGAATGGCTTGGCGATTTCATTGAAAAAATCCGTGATGCTCAACCACCTAATGAGTTGTTTGCTCTTCAGCCCCTTTTGTCTGAGTTGACTGAAGTTAATGATTACTCGAAAAAATATCATCATTCACAAAACCCTAGCGCTGATTCTGAAACAATTAGTGACACAGAATTACAGACATATATCAAGCGCACCCTAGACCTGATTAGCGGCATTTTAGTTGTAGCGAAATGATAAGCCATGAGACATGGTTTGGATACAGGGTCAATTCGACCTAATAATATGCAAGCTTAAACGGCCCTCATCGCCAAATACTTGTTTGAGCAATGGCAGAAAGCACATGAAGGAGATTATCAATGGTTCAATCTGATGGCTATTCCCGCGCCTTTAATCAACTGTGCCACATGATGAGCCTTAGCAAAGATGGCAGAGTAGAGGAAGCAATTGATAATCTTGTTTTAACGATTTTGTATATGGAGCCTAAATTAAAGTTTGATAAGCAGATCCGGAATGCAATAAGTGAACAATTCGGTACAACCCTGACAGTAACACAAGTCAGTGAATCAATTGAACGTATCGGTATAGCCGGAAAGCTGACAGAGATGAATCCTGTTGTGCTTTCCACCGAAGAGCGACAAGCAATTGAAGCGCGTATAGGAGACTCCGAAGCTTTAGAAAAAAACGTGAAATCAGATTGGTTCGATTTAGTGCAGTCGGAGTTTGAATTAGAAGGTCATATATTAGAAACACTATGGTCGAGCCTAAAGGACTACATGGCTCAAGTATTTAAGCAACACGGAGTCCAAACTATACGCTTTTTTGATCCTGCATTTCAGGGAAATGATGAAATGAATGTGAGTTTGGACACCTTTTTAAAAAGCGCTTACGAAAAATTCGACGAAATTCACTCAAACATCAAACGTGCCACATTCGACGAATTAGTTGAGCTATTTTTTAATATGAGATCACCGCGCAAGAGTCAATACATTTCTCAATCGCTCGACAGCACTTTCACTTTTTTTGCACTCAATGCAGCAGAAGAACTCTCTGAATTTTTGCAGAGTAGTATCCCAGAGCTTACAATTCTTATTGATACAAACTTTATATATGAACTTATAGGTTTAGATGAGAAGGTTCGTGATGACTTATCGGGAGAGTTGATATCAATTATCAAAGATTCCAATTTACCTATTAAGCTCTATTTTCACCCAGAAACTCGTGGTGAATACTTACGCACGCTCGATGCCGCCAGCCGGGAACTTCGGTATTTCCCTGATAAGAACGAGTTAAGGCCAAAGTGGACATCAAACCAAAGTCAAAATCAACTTATGCTTGGTAACCTGAGCGCAATTGCAAGGAAGTATCATCAATCGAATTCTAAGCAAACTATATCGCTTGATGTGTTCCTTGAAAAATATTCTCAATTTGAATTATTGCTCTCAGTAAACGGAATAAACGAATACCATAACCTACCAGACATAGATCATCGTGATATACAAAGTCTGTCAAGGGACTATGAGGTATATTTGCCTGCTGAGATTCATAAGAGTAAATCGGTCATTAAACACGATATGATATTAATGAAAACAGTAGAGAAAATACGAAATCCTAATGCACGGGGTATCGGGGTAGGGGCATTTTTTCTCACGAATGATAATCAACTATATTCTTTTGATTGGTATTTTATTAGAAATCATGGGGTCACAGGCGTTACCATTCAACCTGGCCAATTCCTACAGCTACTTCGTCCCCTTATCAAAACCACCTCAGACTTCGACAAGAGATTTGTTGAAACAATTGCAAAAACCTCATTTCGCAGTGCTGCAACCAAATATACAGGCGAAACGGAGCAGACTCTGCTTTCATATCTGAGTCAATATGCAGATGTACCACAAGAAATAGCGATGAAAATGCTCTCCAATGCCTATTTTATTGAGAATCTTAAGCAGTATGATAAAGGCTCACTAGAATTTAAGAATGTTATCGAAGATGAAATAGCAAAACATCAGACCGAAGCTTTAAAAGCTGAGATTGAGCGCAGCCAAGACCTCGAACAAAATGTTTCGGTACTGCAGGAGCAATTGGACCAATTTCGGCGTCAAAGAGAACACGATAAGTTAGAAACAGAAAAAGCTAGAGAACACGATAAGCTGGAAACAGAAAAAGCAATAGAAGAAGTGAGACGGAAATATGAAGAACGAATAAGTGAAGGGCAGAAGTATTCGGAAGAAAAGGAACTACAAAAAGAGAGAGAAAAGCAAAAAGAGAAAGAGATGATTGAAAACCAGCTTGAGCAAGAACGTGCCAAGTTTCGCTGGCTCTTGGGGTTCTTCATCGTTTTTGTTGGTATTATGTTCATTTGGGTATTTCCTGCGTATTTCGTCGATTGGCAATGGTTAGAAACCCACCCTCATCGGCGTGGATTACAAATCGCTACAAGCTTAATTATTGTCGGTTTGGTGTGGACATTTGCAGACAAAAATCATCGGCGCGAAGCACTTTTCGGTATTGTTTTAGCCGCTGTTCTGACTATTGCCCAGATAATCGGTGCTTCATGAACAAAGATTCCGAAGACGTCCTTGAACGCGCAGTAATGGGTCTTTTCTACTCACTCGGCTACGAGACTGTCTACGCCTACAACGAGACCTTCAGTACGAACGGCTTGCTTGAGCGTGAGACGATGGATGAGGTCGTGTTGGTGTCGCGGTTATACCCTGTGCTCCGAAGACTTAATCCAGATTTAACCGATGCGGCTATTCAAGCAGCCATCGAAGAACTCACGGCTGACCGCAGTCTGATGACGGTTGCCGCCGCTAACCAACAGATTGCCAAGCTGCTCAAAGAGGGTGTGCCTGTCAAGTTCAAAAATGCTGAGGGCGATGAGGATGAACAGCGCGTTCAGGTGATCGATTGGGCTGAACCCACAAACAACGATTTTCTGGCTGTGCAGCAGTTCTGGGTGCTGGGTTTGAGCGGGCTGCATAAGCGCCGCGCCGATGTGGTGCTGTTCATCAATGGGCTGCCGTTGGTGTTCATTGAACTCAAGACGTTCCATAAGCGCGTCGAGAATGCGTATAGCGATAACCTCCGAGATTACAAAGCCACCATCCCGCATCTGTTTTGGTACAACACCTTCATCATCCTCTCCAATGGACGCTACAGCCGCATCGGGAGCATCACCGCTTCATGGGAGCATTTCGCCGAGTGGAAGAAGATCAGCGATGAGCACGAGCAGGGGCGTATCAGCTTAGAGACGATTTTGTTGGGAACCTGCGAACCCGCTCGCTTGCTGGATCTGGTCGAGAACTTCACCTTGTTTCGCCAATCATCAGGTGGCGTGCAAAAACTGGTCGCCAAGAATCATCAGTTTTTGGGTGTGAATAATGCCATCCGCGCAGTTGAGGCTATTCAAGATAATCATGGTCGTTTAGGGGTATTCTGGCATACACAGGGCAGCGGGAAATCCTACAGCATGGTCTTTTTCTCGCAAAAAGTTCTGCGGAAGCTGACCGGGAATTGGACATTCGTGATTGTCACCGACCGGGATGAACTGGATGACCAGATTTATCAGAACTTCGCGGACGTAGGTGCAGTCCCCAACGTCAAAGGCAAAAAACGAGATGTGCAGGCACAGAGTGGGGAAGCCCTCAAGCGGTTGCTGCGTGAAGATCATCGTTATGTGTTCACGCTGATCCAAAAATTCCATACCCGTGATGGAGAACCGTATCCGGTGCTGTCCCTGAGGGATGACATCATTGTGATGACGGATGAAGCTCACCGCAGCCAGTATGATACGTTCGCGGCCAATATGCGGGCAGCCTTGCCTAATGCCGCCTTCATCGGCTTCACCGGAACACCATTAATGATGGGGGAGGAAAAGACTCGTCAGGTGTTCGGTGAGTACATCAGCATCTACAATTTCAAGCAGTCGGTGGAAGATCATGCCACCGTCCCGCTGTATTACGAGAACCGCATTCCAGAGTTAGAACTCACCAATGAGCAGTTGAACCGGGATATGGAAACGCTTTTGGATGCAGCCGCACTAGACGATGCCCAAGAAGAGAAACTAGAACGCGAATTCCGGCAGGAATACCAGATCATCACCCGCGAGAGTCGTCAGGATGCGATTGCCCAAGATATTGTGGCACATTATCTGGCGCGTGGGTTTGCGGGACGGGATTACAACAGCAAGGCGATGGTGGTGTGCATCGATAAGCTCACTGCCATGCAGACGTATCAGCGGGTACATCACTATTGGGAGCAGCATCAACATCGCTTGGAAACTGAACTTGCTATCACGCAGGGTGCAGCCCAGCGCGAACTTTTGACCGCCCAGATCGCTTTCATGCAGGAAACCGATATGGCAGTGGTCATCTCGCAGTCTCAGAACGAGATTGATTTCTTCCGCAGTAAAGGGGTGAATATCCTGCCGCACCGTGAACGCATGGTGCGGGAAGCATTGGATGAAAAGTTCAAGAACCCAGAGCATAACTTCAGGCTGGTATTTGTGTGTGCGATGTGGATGACCGGATTTGATGCCCCAGCTTGCTCCACCATCTATCTGGACAAGCCGATGCGAAACCACACCTTGATGCAAACCATCGCCAGAGCGAACCGGGTTTTCAAAGCCAAGCGCGACGGCTTGATCGTGGACTACATTGGGGTGTTCCGTAATTTGGAACGGGCATTAGCAATTTATGGGACAGGCTCAGGTGGTACAGCGGGTGAATGCGATCTGCCCGTCCACCAGAAACAGAAACGCTTTGAGGAATTGCAGCACATCGTACAGGAGGCGAACGCCTTCTGTGCCACGCTGGGTATCGATCTGGATGCGATTCGTCAGGCGGAGGAATTTGATCGCGTCAAACTCAAAATCGATGCGGTTGAGGCGATTTTGTTGAATGACGAGACGACCCTGCGTTACTTTGCCTTTGTCAAAGAGGTGAACCGTCTGTACCAATCCGTGCTGCCGCATCGGGATTCAACCCAATTTTCAGCCATTCGCAGCCTGCTGAACGTGATTGCCGAAGCAGTCCTTCACCAAGTGCCAGATGCAGATATTTCGATGGTCGAAGGCGATATGGAACAGCTTTTGGATGCTTCCGTTGAGGCTGAACACTATGTCATCGAAGCCAATCCAGATGACCCCATCCGTCGGGTAGACCTCAGCCGTGTGGACTTTGAAGCCTTGCGTGCCCGATTTGAGCAAGGCTACAGGCGAACGACAGCCGAACAATTGCGCGGAGCGATTAACCGCCAATTGCAGCGCATGGTACGTCACAATCGTACTCGTCTGAATTATCTCGAAACCTTCCAGCGGATGATTGACGAGTACAATGTTGGTGCAGTGGATGTCGATGTCATCTTTGAACGGCTGATAGCCTTCGTGCAAGAACTCAACGCTGAGGATCAGCGGGGAATTGCTGAACATCTCAGTGAAGAAGAGTTAGCGATCTTTGATTTGCTCACCCGCCCTGATATGCAGTTGAGCACTGCCGAGCGCGAAGCGGTCAAGTTGGTTGCTCATGAACTCCTCGATACCCTCAAGCGCGAGAAGTTAGTGCTGGATTGGCGTAAACGTCAGCAGGCACGAGCGGCAGTCAAACAAACCATTGAAGTTATGCTCGATAGGGGATTGCCGGAGCAGTTCAACCAAGATTTATACACCGCCAAGTGCGAACTCATTTATCAGCACATCTATGAAGCCTACTTTGGCGCAGGGCAGAGCATTTACGATTTGGTGGCTTAAGACAAATTGATGAATCGTTATCACAATTTAAACAAAATAAGCAGCCAATTTATGACTATCTCAAGGATACACACATGAGCGAATCGAAGGTAAAAGCGCTTTTTGTTGATTTTAATGACACTATCAGTCCAAGCAATTTTATCCAATCTTTTAGCTCTTTTGAGGATCAAACAGGTTGGACAGGTAAACAGCTTGGTAAAGCCTACATTGAAGCTGAACTTTTGAATCAATTAATGTGTGGATTAATCAATGAACATGAATTCTGGATTGGTGTTTCAAACTTAACACATCTTCCACTGGAAATTTTGCTCCAATATGCACAGATTATTCGTAAAACAAAAGAGCTTGATCTTGAGTTGGTAGAGATGCTGATGGACTGCAAGAAATATAGTGGTATCGTACTTATCTTGCTCACTGATAATGTTCATGAGATGTTCGCCGATTGGGAAAGGAAATTTCACCTGAGAGACTATTTTGACTACATCGTTAATTCAGCAGACTGTGGGATGACCAAAAAAGATGAAGGAATTTACCATCTGGCATTGAAGATGGTAGGAGTGAACGCCCCAGAAGCTCTTTTGATTGACGACGACGAAAATTATCTGGATGTCGCAAAGAGTATTGGATTCGAAACGATACATTTTCTAAATCGAGAAAGGTTGAGCTGTGAACTGACTAAGCGATCTTTACTTCCGGTAGGCTAATGAGCGGGACGAACAATCAAGTCTTCCCATGATTAGAAAGTATGAGCTAATGGGCGCGAGCTTGACGAATTTGGTTGTGTTGGATTATTCGGGAACGCTAAGTATAGATATTACTATGTTTGGCAGAACAGATATTTTAATTAAAGCTCTGAAGCGATCAGGGTTGTGGAACCTCGGTGTCGAAAACGAAGGTATTTTTTGGGGACAAATTGTAAATCCAACATGGACGGAGGGAAGTTTAACGCAAATAGGTTATAAAGCCTTGATAGTGGCTTAGAGACTATAAGGGCTGCAGCAAATTTCAAAGAACATAAAGCTGTGTTGCAAGCGAGTGCGTCTAAGTTCGTTGATGATTATTTCGCATATGGAAGTATTGATGTTGACTGGAAGAATATCTTCACTGGCTTGCAAACTTCGGACACTTTAGTAATCGTCGCTACAGATAACTATGCAGAGGCGACAGATCATATTATTGCACATCTACAATTCTTGGAAGTTTCATGCTGCTCAGCTCTTGCTACCGAAATTGTTGATGGAACTCAAGTGCTTGTGGCGAACTCTGCTGACTTGGGATTCTATAAATCCAACCACTCCTTTTGGGGAAAACTCAAAACACATCTGAGACTTGGTGAATTCTCAACGATATTTGTTGTGGACGATTTCGGTTTTAATGAAGTAGGTTTCGACATTTATTCTGAACCTGACAAGGTTAAGAAACGATCGCTTGAGATGTCAGAGGCGTTATCCAGTGTATTTGACTATGTACCAGTGCTATTTAACTTCTTTGTGAAGACTTTGAATGATCCTGAAACGAGTAATATAAGCGAGTCTTACACTAGAGAGTATAAAACACTGATAGCCGAGGTAGAAAAACTCATCTACAAATAAAGCTTGCCATCTCTAGCGAAGACAACAACCCAAAGGTGAAGCGAAGAAACAAAATACGTTTCCGGCTCATAAGCCTTCAGTTCGCCTAGTCCACTTTTTGTCTTTGACCGAATCTGTAGCTGAAGAAACTTAACTCATATTTATAATTGATCTTTCTCCCTCATGTACAGATTGGATGAGTGTTCCCAACTGTGCCCCAATTTGTTGTGTGTAGTAGCGAAGTGTTGAGGTAGGAATGTTAAAAAATTTGGCGGTTGTGCTGATGGCTAAATTGCTAATATGGGCATAAAGTGCGACTAGCTTCTCATAACTCTTCGGTTGCTTGAGGAGTTCTAAGGCCAAATGCTCCACCGCAGCAGCGCTTTCTTCCGTCAAAGTGAACACCGATTTCACTCGATGTTCAGGACGGCGTATCCGAATGGTTGGATCACGTTCTGCACCAATGAGTAGCGAAACGCGGATGTAGGCACGCTGCATTTTGGACTGTGATATTTCGTAGGTGCGGGATTGAACTGAGGCTGGAATACTATATCGCAGACCCTCTAATGCTATCTCATCTTGCTTCCTCGTATTGGCATTGGTTCGTTCAATCCATTCCCTCACGGTTTCGTAGACTCCTTCCGAGACAATCCCATTGCCTTTCCGAATGGCATTTACATCTTGCTCTGGCAGCGACTCGCGCCCGCGTCGTCTAAAAGGTTCTGACTTACCGGATGGAGCATAGTTCGGCAGAGCTTTTTGCAAACGCACTTTTACCTGTGTATATGCCGCTTGGATAGATTGTTCGCGTACTCCCACAAGCCGACTGGTTTCGCTAGCACTGATTTGAAATATCACCAGTCCAAAGAGTGCCCATAATGCATAATCCTGCTGTTTCACTTTTTCTTCCGTGCGAATCTGCTTCTCCACACACTCTACTGCCTGATATAGATCGGCTCGGATGTCTGCTTGGCGGCTTTCCCAAGAATGAGCGGTATATCCACCTTTCGGTGATATTCGGGATACTTCCTCATTGGTTTGTGTATGCCGCCTGAATTGCCAATCGTCATGGGTGGCGTGAAGCGCCGTGAAAATAATGCCTTTGCCTATCCAAGCGAGTGATTTATCTGCTAATAATTGAGGTTCAGCCTGAAGCTTCTGCCACAAGCGCAAATAGCCCGCCTGCACCCCATCGTCAATATCGGCTTCATTGACCTGATAGCTGTTTCGCAGCACCGAGGCTGCGTATTTCCGCGTGCGTTCGACCAATTGCACAAAATCAAAACTTCCAAAGGTTGTAAGGTAGCTGCATGATAGAGGTGGATCAGAGGCAATAGAAGTGGTATCCGGGAGTGTCTCTTCATTGGGTGCCGAACGTTTCAGCCGTTTTAGCCAGTAGACCAGATAGCGTTCGTACTCATCGTAGGGAGTGCGTATCTTTGCCAGGATGTCATTTACAGTGGCATGTTCGACGGATTGTTGAGGGTTTGCTTTCGGTAGCTCACCACATTGATCGGATGGTTCACCATTTCGAGATAATTGGTGTTCATAGAGGATTGCCGAGTGTTGGATTGGAACTACAGATTCAGAGAGCGGAAGTGGCGCAACCTGCTCACGATACCAGAGAGCTGTTGCGGACGGTCTGCACACGATGCGTTCAGGATGAGAAGCGGCTCTATACCGCTCCACGTTCCTCCTGAACACGAATGGTTTTTTCGATGATAGTTAGGTAGATGAGCATCGGGAATACTTAGTGTAGCATGTTCCCGACTCGCCGTTCAATCCCTTGGTGGGTAAATTTTCTCTTCTGGCTGTTGATGCTTATAGAAAGGCAGTTCTCTGCTCAGGTGAATTCAATTGGGAGAATAATAAGGTTGAAGGGTAACACTCGGAATTGCTACCCTTGACGTTCTAACCCATCGCGGAAAACACGGACTAATTCAAGTGCTGTACGCTTGGCATCGAGATTAGGGAGATGCCGCAGTTCATGCTGCATGGCTGCATCCACATCATCGAGTATGGTTTCCCCTTCATAGAAGTACATCAGGGGAACGTCGAGCACCTGGGCAAGCAAGGGCAAGTCCGTTGCCGCGATACGGCGCTTACCGCGTTCGTAGAGGGATACTGCCCGCTGATCGCGCGAGATCCGAGCCGCGAATTCTTCTTGCGATAATCCCTTTGCCTCGCGGGCTATACGAATCCGTTCACCAAATAAGTCTTTGTCCAAACGTACTATTCCTAAAAAGTGTAAACCTCTTGCAATTTTAGGAATAGTGGCCTATAGTGTCTATTATTCATAGGCAATGAATGTAATGACCAAAAGATCATATTCACAGTGCCGGTCGTTGAGACAGAGTGAAAGGATAACGCAATGTTAAACGGCGGCGGTGGTACATAAGCAGCAGGAAGGCGGCTAATTCAGCCGCCTTCGCTATTACCAGTGCCAAGCGAGAATGTACGACTCGTAGAGCTGGGGATGCTTGGTTTCCCAAATGATTTGGACTCGACCATCTGCTAAGACTTGATGGTGGTCAAGCGGTCTTGAGCGAGTAGCATTTTGCTCAATGAGCCTGACATCCTGTGGCAGTCGGTTTTTGGGGAATATGACACAGATGGATAAATAATGGGTTCGATGGTCAATATCGGTTTGGAAATCCTCTTCAGGGCGGGTAAAACCATCCGTAATTGTCCGCTCAATATGGAATGTTTCTAGATCACCGCGCTTCTTGGATTCCCGTAAGGAGATGAGCACCCGGTAGCGATGTCCTTCCCGATAGCGATCTACCACGACCCCCGGTGAGCATTTATAATCCGCGAAAATATTACCCGCTCCCCATGCCTTATCCTGATAGGCAATAACGTTATCCTGCAAAAAGCGCACTTTCTGATCTTTGTAATAGATAGCTTTCTTGCCTTTGTCGTCCTTAAGCTCTAACGTAACACGGTGCTCAAGCACTTCATACGGGCCAGGACGGTTGAAAAATCGAGAGAGACGCAGATCACCCAATAAACGAAGAACGTCGGTATTGAGCAGCATCGTAGCGCCTCGAAAGAGTTGCTGAATAACGGGTAACCAATCTTCTGTCATAGCTATACTCATGATAGCATGGGCAATCTATACACTTCATCCTGACTGAGTTGTTCGCTGTCGCGCCGGAACTTGCAGGCATAGTTGCAGTTCATGGTCAAGAAAGAGCGACAAGATCACATTCAGTTGTATCCAGTAAAACTCCTCAAGTGCCTCCCCTACTTTGGAGGCAAGAAATTGTATTTCATGCTCTCCCAATTTTTGAATAACCGCTACTAAATCTGGTCGCCGTTGTATCAGATCGCTGCGGTTCAGCCACATTATAGGTATATCTTCATCCTTTGGTTCGGGTTCAGGCGTTGGTACAGTGACTTGCTGTTCTGGTTGTGGCTTACCGCGAAATGTGCCAATGGCTACCGCCATCTGGATTTCATTTTCGGTTAGTCCTGCCCGTTTTGCATCGAACTGTGCGAGGCTTGCTGAGATGGTTTCCGAGAGGGCTGCTGCTGGCGACTGTGAAAGAGTTGCAGACCGTTCTTCGGCTACTCGTATCAGTTCCAGATAGGCGGCATATTTGGACGGTGGTGGAGCAGCAGGAGGTAACACCTCTTCATCTACTTCATCCTCGGTATCTTCATCAACTGGTTCTTCAATCGGAATAACCGCTGGGCTGGCAAATATTGTTTCGAGAGTTGTATTATCAGCCATTTGGGGTTGAGTTTGTACGGTGCTTCCCACCACTGCTACAGTCACAGGTTGAGCAATTCCCTCCCCGATAAGTGATTCATCTGGTTTTCCGCCATTCTGAGTGGCTGTTTCCAGTGCGTTCAAACCAGGCATAAGAACAGTATTACGTTGTGCGTCACGCATCAGGTCTTGCTCAATCTCGTCTGGTGTACGGGTATCCTCGGAGATCAGCTCAAGAGTCGGACGCGGTGCATTCGCCAGATACGGGCGTACCCGCGCGCCAAAAGCAAAGGTCTCGTGAATGGAAAACATTGGGATCTGCTGAAGTCCAGCGGTCTGTTTCTGGCTGCGGGAGCGGTTGTCTACCCATGCTCCGGTAAACATATTGTGCTGAAGCGGAACACCTTCTTTGTTCATGATCGCCGATAAAGTGTCTGCAATTCCCGCAGCGTGGCGGGAGTGTAGTATAGGTCACGCTCAAGCGGCAAACCCAAAGCTCCCCGTAGTCCCTCAAGTTCAGTTAGGGAGAAGTAGCCCAATTCCACCTCAAACCCAGCCACCAAACCAAAGAAGAGATTTTCGCCATCAAACTCGGTCGGATACCATGTCCAGTTGGCATCGGGCGTGAAGAACTTGACGGGCGCAATGGCGCTCAGTCCGGCTTGCTCTCCACTATACAAGGCTGGCAAAGCAGCACGGCTCATCCCATCCAGCAAATCCATCGCGTGGGCGGGAATCCGCTTGACATTCACCATTTGTTTCGCCGGGTTGTCATAGGTGATGGAGTAGCCATTTCCCGAATGCGGATGGAAAATGAGTAGTTCATCATCCCCTCGCCTGCCAACGGTATAGTCATGTTCCGCAGCAAATTCAAGGGCAACCAGCACCGCTTCATCGCGGGTGCTGTGGCGCAGCAAATCCAGCCCACCAAACACATTGACGATGCCACCTTCAGTGGTGCTATCCGAGAGTTCGCGTTGCAGACCGGAGGGAAAGGTGATGAGGGGATACTTCTTGCCTTTGAGCCAATCCTGCTTGTAGCGCCGAGCCAGCACATCCCCATGCAAGTTGAGCAGCCCCGAAATGGGGGTCGCATCAAAGGCTATAGACTGTACTTTCTCGTGCCAAGACATAGGGCAGATGCAGCATAACACACTCCCTTATCAGGACTCAAGCAAAACAATATTGGAAAAGTAACTTCACATTTAATAGAAAACTAGCCTAGAATCTCTCATAATCAAAAAAGGGGTATTAGGTGACGGGTAATGGTAAAAGGCTATTTGCTCAACAGATGCTTGCCCCTGCTCGTTTTTCTTATCGCTTCAACAAACTTTGTTTTTGCTCAAGGAACTGTGCTTTGCCCCGGCACACCGCCAAGCAGACTCTCGACAGGGCTGCATGGACGAACTACCTTTACTGGCCCCACCAATTTGAGAGCCGGCCCCTCAACAAATGAAGCAATCCTTTTTGAGATGGCAGAAGGCACTGAGTTTGACATACTTAGTGGCCCCAATTGTGGTGACTATACATGGT
>JAIOHM010000208.1 GCA_019912965.1 Anaerolineae bacterium | reverse complement strand
TCGTAGGGGGTGGGGTGGATGAAACCCATGTTTACAACAGTCCATCCAGCACTGGATTGTGGTGTTATGCGCGTCTTCGCCCGGATGAACCCGGACAGGATGAAAATATCCTGATTGGTGATGTCGCTGTATTTGATGAATCGGGTACGTTGATTTCGGAAACACTGGGGGCGCGCCTGTGGTATCTTGACCATGACAGCCCTCAATCTGCCGAAAATGTGGATGACTGGTTCTATGGGGTTGAATGGCAGCCGCAGGATACTCCGACACCAGAATTAGATGCATCAGGAAGTTGGCTGATTCTGGGCGATACTGATGGTGTTGGCGATGAATTTGCTGGTCTTCTGGAAACACTGGGCGGGCGTGGCGTTTTAATGTTTGCCAATGCCGATGATGAACTGAGTGATTATCTTCAGGCTATGCCGGACTGTCGGGGAATTATCCATCTTCGGAGTTTGGATGCGCCTGCTTCTGAAGGATTGATGATTGCGGATTTAGACCGTGCGCTTGATCTTGGAACGGCGACTGCCCTGCATATTGTTCAGGCGCTTGCCAGAATCAATTGGATGCACCCACCGCGAATCTGGTTGGTGACACGCGGCGCACAGCCTGTGGCGACAGAGGATGATATTCAAGTTGCCCAATCGCCTATCTGGGGGTTCGGGCGTACTCTCGCACTGGAATATTCCGAATATTGGGGTGGCCTGATTGATCTTGATCCTCACACTCCGACTCAAACTGCCGCACAACAGTTGTGGCAAGCCATTGCTGCTACCACAACCGGAGACGATCATCAGGCATTTCGGGGCGAGCAGCGTTTTGCGGCGCGTCTGGTACGCCAGCGCATGGAAACCCTGTCAACATTCCGCCCCCGTCCAGATGGAAGTTACCTGATTACGGGTGGCTTGGGTGGTTTGGGACTGACAATTGCTCACTGGTTGGCGGAAAACGGCTCACGGCGTCTGATTTTGATGGGCCGTACCCCATTACCGCCCCGTCTCGAATGGGCGCAGATTGGCCCTGAGAGTCGTGCTGCTCGCCAGATTGCTGGCATTCGCAGTTTGGAAGCGATGGGGGTCAGCGTTCATATTGCGGCTGTTGATGCGAGTGATGAAGATCAATTGCGCGCTTTTCTAAATACCTATAAGGCCGAGGGCTGGCCGCCGATTCGTGGTGTGGTTCATGCGGCCGGTGTGATGCAGTATCAGTCGATGCTGGAACACACTGCCGACGAAATGCGCCAGATTTTCCAACCTAAAGTAGCGGGTAGTTGGCTGCTGCACAGTCTGTTGCCCGATCTGGATTTCTTTGTACTGTTTTCGTCGGTTTCGGCCCTGCTCAGTTCACCTTTAATTGGCAGTTACGCCGCTGCCAATACCTTCCTGGATGCACTGGCACATTACCGACGTGCCAAAGGATTGCCCGCCCTGAGTATTGATTGGGGAGCGTGGGGTGAAGTCGGTATGGTGGCTGATTTCGGTCGTGTAGAAGAATCGACTGATACCTTGATGCAGCCCATGTCCACCGAAGGGGCACTGGACGCCTTTGGCCGCGTGCTGCGCCAGCCTGAACCGCAGATTGCGATCATGGCCGCCAACTGGAAGCGTTGGGAAAAGCTGTTTTCTGCCCTCAACCAACCGCCCTTCTTGAGCGCAGTCATGGGTGGAGACTCGTCCGAGGTTGTCGCAGAAGCATCGCAAAATGGGTTTAACCTTCAGACACTTTTGGAGGCGGGTGAGGCTGAACGTGCCGTATTAGTGGAAGGTTTTCTGGTTGATCAGGTCAGCCGGGTGTTGGGTTTCGCCAGCGACCGCCTGAACACTGCTGAATCCCTCTCTAATCTTGGCATGGACTCGTTGATGGCTGTCGAACTGAAAAATCGTATTGAGGCGAACTTGCGTTTAGTCGTCCCAATGACGCAGCTTCTTCAAGGGCCGAGTGTGAACCAGCTTACAAACACACTGGTGGAGCAATTGGCTGGGCAAACCATTGTTGAACGGGCAGAGGATAATTGGGAAGAGGGCGCATTATGACGTTAGCTGAACTGTTGGAGCAGCTTGCACAGCAAGGGATTGAATTGTGGGTCGAGGGTGATAACCTGCGTTTTCGCGCGCCTAAAGGGGCTTTAACCCCCATACTGCGCGATGCACTAGTTGCTCATAAACCGGAACTGATTATCCATCTGCGCGAGCAATCCCGGCAGGCTGTGACTTATGCTCCGCTGTCTTTCGGTCAGCAGTCCATGTGGGTACTCCATCAGACTGCACCAGAAAGCGCTGCTTATCATGTCTCGTTCAGCGCCCGCATCCGATCAGTTGTTGATGTGGATGTGCTGCGCCGTACTTTGCAGGCCATCACTGATCGTCACCCACTGCTGCGGACGATCTATGCGCTGCGTGATGGCGCACCCGTTCAGGCGGTGCAAGGTGCAATAGAGGCTTATCTTGAGGTGGTTGATGCTTCTACGATGTCAACCGAAGCTTTAGATGCAGCACTGGTGGTAGCATATGAATATCCTTTTGATCTGGAACATGGCCCGATTTTACGAACTCATTTGTTTACCATTGCGCCAGATAATCATGTTCTGCTGCTGACCGTACCACATATTGCTGTTGATGGCTGGTCATTATGGCTGCTGCTGGATGATTTTAATGCGCTCTATCCGTCCCATCTAACAGGCGAAGCTGTTTCGCTGCCGCGTGCTGAAGCGCTGTATGCCGATTATGTGGATTGGCAGAGCAATCTACTGACCAGTACCGATGGCGAACGTTTGTGGAATTACTGGCGCGGTAAACTTTCTGGCGAATTGAGCGTCCTTAATCTTCCCGGCGACCATCCCCGTCCGCCCATCCCCAGCTACAAAGGAGCATCCCACGTTTTTGTGCTGAATGAATCGCTCACCCGCAGTTTGCGCGAACGGTCGAAAGCCGAAGGTGTAACACTCTATGTGATGCTGTTGGCGGCGTTCCAAACGCTTTTGTATCGCTACAGCGGGCAGGATGATATTTTTGTGGGGTCACCCATGTTTGGACGCAGTCGCCCCGAGTTTGCCAATATCGTCGGTCATTTCGTCAATATGGTCACGCTGCGGGGTGATTTTTCCAGCAAGCCAACCTTCAAGCAGTTTTTGAGCCATATGCGCCAGACTGCTTTGGAAGCGATTGATAATCAGGATTATCCCTTTTCGCTTTTGGTACAGCGCTTGGGTGACAGCCGCGATGTTAGTCATTCGCCCATTTTTCAGGTGTCGTTTGACTTGCAGCGCCTTCAACAAAATCGTGCTTTTTCTGATCTGTTCGTTCCCGGTAAAACTGATGTGCGGGTTGAGTTAGGCGGTTTGCTCGTCGAACCTTACCCGATGGCGCAGCAGGAAGGTCAGTTCGATCTGTCGATTCAGATGGCTGAAGTTGGCGATGCGCTCCCCGGTACGATCAAATACAGCACCGACTTGTTCGAGGCTTCAACTATCCAGCGCATGGAAACCCATCTTGTTACCCTGCTGGAATCGATTGTGGACAATCCCGATGTCTCGGTTTCCGAGCTAACCCTGCTTCCGCCTGCCGAACGCGCGCAGGTGGTGGTTGAATGGAACGATACCCGCGCTGATTATCCAGAAACCACATTGCCTGCATTGTTTGAGGCGCAGGTCGAACGAACCCCGAATGCGGTTGCCTTAATGTTCAACGATCAGTCCATTACCTACAGCGAACTCAATCGCCGCGCCAATCAACTTGCTCATTATTTGCGCGGGTTGGGTGGCGAAAAACTAATTGGGGTGAGTTTGGAACGTTCCGTTGAGTCGGTGGTGGCGCTGCTGGGCATCTTCAAAGCAGGCAGTGCTTATGTGCCGCTCGACCCGCATTATCCCAAAGATCGTTTGGCTTTTATGCTGGAAGACACAGGATTAAAACTGCTGATTACCCTGTCCAGTTTGACCGAAAATCTACCCCAGCATGGCGCAAAACTGGTTCTGCTGGATTCAGATGCTTCCATGATTGCCGCGCAGCCGGATAACAATCTCTCCAGCACGCTGAAGCCGGATGATATGGCTTACGTCCTGTTTACCTCTGGCTCAACAGGCAGGCCGAAAGGTGTTATGGCTCCCCATCGGGGTGCGGTCAATCGCTTCCAGTGGATGTGGAATGTTTATCCCTTCCAGCCGGGTGAGGTCAACAGCCACAAAACCACGCTAAATTTTGTAGACTCTGTCTGGGAAATTTTTGGTGCGCTGCTGGCAGGTATCCCAACCTTGATCCTTTCTGACGATACTGTGAAAGACCCATCAGCATTGGTGGGGACACTGGCTGATAATGGGGTGACACGCATTGTTCTTGTACCCTCATTGCTCCGCGCCATTCTGGATTCTGAATCCAATCTCGGCGTGCGGTTGAGTCGCCTGAAAACCTGGGTTACCAGCGGCGAAGCGCTGCCAACGGATTTATTACTCCGTTTTCGCGCCGCGCTACCCGATGCTGCATTGATTAACATCTATGGTTCGTCAGAAGTAGCGGCAGACGTAACCGCTTATGATACACGCGAGTTTGATACGTCGCTTTCCAGTGTGCCGATTGGGCGCCCGATTGCCAATTCGCAGATTTATATTCTGGATGCCAATCGTCAGCCTGTGCCTTTAGGTATCCCCGGCGAAATCCATGTCGGTGGGGTAGGGTTAGCGCACGGTTATCTGAATCGTCCTGAACTGACGGCTGAAAAGTTTATTCCTGATCCGTTCAGTACCCAACCGGGCGCACGCCTGTATCGCACAGGCGATCTGGGACGCTATCTGCCTGATGGTAATATCCAGTACACTGGACGGGTTGACCATCAGGTGAAACTGCGCGGCTTCCGCATCGAGTTGGGCGAGATCGAATCAACATTGCGTTCGCATTCTGCTGTGCGCGAGGCGTTGGTACTTCTGCGCGAAGATACCCCCGGCGACCAACGGTTGGTTGCTTACTGGACAGCCGAGGACAGCAATCCACCTTCGGTCAACGATTTGCGCGATTTCCTGCGTGAAACCTTGATGGATTACATGATTCCCTCCACCTTTGTGCTGCTGGAAGCCATGCCGCTGACGCCAAATGGTAAGGTAGACCGCAAAGCCCTGCCTGCACCAGATTACGTCCGTCCAGCACGTGAGCAGGGAATCGTCGCCCCGCAAACGCCGACTGAAATGCTGATCGCAGAAGTCTGGCGTGAGCTGCTCAAAGTAGACCAGATCAGTACACTTGATAACTTTTTTGATCTGGGTGGGCATTCATTGATGGCGATTCAGGTCATCAATAAACTGGTGGATAAAACCGGACGGAAAGTTGAACCCGCTGTTATGCGTTTCCAATCGTTGGGGCAGCTTGCCGCCATGTACGATGCTCAATAGGTGATGATATGAGAGAAGAAACCTGTGTTTTTGGCAGCGCGAATCCGCTGGTAGGCATTATTACCCATCCGGAAGTGGATGTTGGGTTGCCCGCTGTCATTTTGCTCAACGCGGGTCTGATTCATCGGATTGGGCCGAATCGTGTTTATGTTCGACTGGCTCGGCATCTGGCGGGCTTGGGCTTTCAGGTGCTGCGGTTCGATCTTTCGGGAATTGGTGATAGTCCTGTGCGGACGGATAATCTGAGTTTTGAAAAAGGCGCAATTAGCGACGCACAGCAGGCGATGGATTATCTGACGCGGACGCAAAATGCCCAGCAATTCATTCTGATGGGGCATTGTGCCGGGGCGATTCATTCGTTCCGCACAGCTCGCCATGATGACCGGGTAGTGGGCGCAGTGGTGATTAATCCACAGAGTGTTGAGCAGGGTTGGAACGATTACGACCGCAAGCGTAAGGTTGCCAATTACTACCAGAATTATTATGGCAAAGAAGCCCTGACCGACCCGAATCGCTGGAAAAAACTCTTCACAGGCAAAGCTGATTACGGCAGCATTTTGAAGAACGTTTTCCAGAACATCCTCTGGAACAAAATCTCCAGCCTGTTGTTCCGTTTTAAAACCCGTGCGACAGCGGTTCAACCACAGCCAGAGATTAATCCAATGGTTGCCGAGGTGCTGGACGATCTGCGTGGTTTAGCCAATGTCGATAAGCATTTGTTGTTTGTTCATTCGGAGGAAAGTACCGGATTGGAACGCCTCAAACTGCTGCTGGATAATGAGCTACAAGAATTGCGGGATGCGCCCAACTTCCAGATGCAGATTATCCCGCAGGCCGATCACACTTTTACGCTGCGAACGATGCAGGATGGCCTCATCACCATTATTCACCAATGGATGGAAACGAAATTTGCTGGTGAGTTTGTCACCGGAACAATTTAACAGGAATTAACATTGAACGCGAATGTATCGGTCGAAAATGTCCAACCGTTTTTCTTTAATGGAAATCGGCTGTATGGTTGCTATCAGGCGGCTTTGGGGCGCGCGCAGGATGCAGTGGTCGTTTTGTGCAATGCATTTGGGGATGAATCGCTGCGGGCACATCGGGCTTACCGCCAGTTAGCGATTCGGCTGAACCGTGTGGGCTTTCCAGTGATGCGGTTTGATTATTATGGCACAGGGGATTCGGCTGGTGAGGACGCCGAAGGAACACTGACCCAATGGCGTCTGGATACACAGGCGGCTGTTGACGAAGCTAAACGACGCGCAGGAGTCTCCAAAGTGATTTTGGCTGGACTGCGTTTGGGGGCGTCATTGGCGGCACAGGTGGCCGCTCAGCGTCAGGATGTGGTCAAACTGGCGCTTTGGGAGCCTATTGTTGATGGTGCAGCTTATTTAGCAGAATTGCAGGAAGCGCACGAGCATAAACTATTTTATCTAGCATCCGGTGCTGCGGCTACCAAATCTGCCCGCCCAACTGAATTATTGGGTTTTGCGATCACCTCGGCCATGCTGGATGAACTTCAGGGTTTTGATCTGCTTAAGCTGACAAGTAAACCTGCTCAATCCATTTTGTTGACCGAGCGACTCGAATCCGAATCGACTAAAAAGTTCCGTGCCCATCTGGAAAGTTTAGGCGCACGAATGGCTTATGAATCCGTTGATGACCCGGTGATCTGGGCGGAAGACCCGGATAAAGCTCTCGTTCCTCATAATGTTTTGCAGGCCATTGTAAATTGGGTGAACATCTAGGGCGACATCCGTGTATTCAGGTTGAGCTAACCCTCACTGTGAAGGGATTTCCATCAATCCAGCGGCTGTTAAAATCACCTGGAGGTCTAAAAATATGCGCGCAACTCGCTTGTTTCAAATAATTTTCTTGTTGGTGGTATTCATTTTTCAACAGTTTTGCAGGCACAGGAGGACGAACTGGCCTTGCCTGCTGTTGAATTGCGCGAAGTGGCGCGTGGTTTTACTGCCCCCATTGGGCTGGTATCCCCCGATGATGAAACCCATCGGCGTTTTATCGTTGATCAAATTGGTGTAATCTGGATTCTCATGCCAGATGACACCCTCCTCGAAACTCCATTTCTGGATATTCAGGAACGACTGGTTGAACTACGTACAACCCGTAATGACCCGCGTGGGTTGCTTAGTCTGGTCTTTCACCCAGGTTTTGTGGATAACGGTCGGTTTTTCATTTTCTACACCACTCCACCACATCCGGATGCTCCAGATGGAACACAATACACAGATGTGGTCGCAGAAATGCGGATTGAATTGGCTGACCCAAACCGGGCTGATCTTGCCTCGGAGCGGATTGTCATCCAGTTTGATCATCAGACTCTGGAACATTCTGGTGGGCAACTGTTGTTCAGCCCTGAAGGATACCTGTATATTGCCTTAGGTGATGATGATCGCCCTGCCGAAACCGCCCAAAATATCGAATCTCCCTTTGGTGGTATTTTACGGATCAATGTGGATGAGTTTTCTGGGGATTTGGCCTACAGCATCCCGGCTGATAATCCGTTTGTAGATTCTGATGGATTGGACGAGCTTTACGCCAAAGGTTTCCGCCACCCTTGGCGAATGAGTTATGACAGTGAATTTGGGTTTTTAGTCAGTGAACCTGCCTGGACGTTTCGTGCTTCTGAAATTAATCAAATTGTCTCAGGGGGGAATTACGGCTGGAATATCGTACCGCGCACTTGTTACGAGGTCGAGATAGTGGTTGCAGATTGTTTGCAGTCTGCTGAGGGGGCATCGCTAGTCCCGCCCGTGCTCGAATATGATAATGATATTGGGCGAATCGTAATTGGTGGGTATGTGTATCGTGGTAGCGCTATACCTGAATTGCAGGGTCATTATATCTTCGGGGAATGGGGTGTAGAAGTACAGAAGGGTGCCCGGATTTTTGCCGCCCAACCCGTTGCACAGGGACGCTGGCAATTTACGTCGCTGATTGAACGTCCATTTCGCGGCGGGATAACTCTTTGGGGATTTGGTCAGGATGCAGCCGGTGAACTTTATGTCATGACCATGTTGGGAGCAACTCTTAAAGGAACTTCAGGGATTATCTACCAACTTGTTCCGACGAATACCTAATGCTATGGGTCTGGTTTGGGCTGTGTTTATTCGCATTCCGGGGCTTATCTTAATCCCCACTTGGCGCGGGCAAGGTCGTTTGCTTTGTCCGCTCCAGCCAGTAAACAGCACCAATCCATAACAGCAATGGGATAATACTCAAAATTCCTGAACCAATAGTAATGTGTGGGGCGGCTTGATTGCCGAACGTGTCGATCAAGAGTCCGGTTACCAACGTGCTGACGGCTACCGCAAGATAAAAGCCTGCCCAATCCAGTGCAAACACGCGTCCGAGGAAATGGTCGGGCACACTCATCTGAATGATAGTTGAACTATATGTCCAGGTGGCTGAACCACCCATAGCGCGGACAATTAATGCCAGCGAAGCCAGCAGCAGCGTTGGTGCAAAGCCAAACAGCAGCCAACCAACTGTAACACAGGCGAAACTGGCAATCACCAGCCGACGCATGGTATGGACTGAGCCATCGTTAAATCGATTCAGAATCATTGGACCGAGGATTGCGCCGAACCCGAATGCACTATACAGGATGCCAAGTGACCCAGTGCCGTTTTCACCGATCACAAATAGTGAGGTTGCATAAGCGATCATCAGTGCATCCACGCTGCCCAAGCTCAAACCGAATTTGATGAATAAAGCTGCTGCTACCCCCGGATTGGCGGCTACATAGCGTAGCCCATCACGGAATCCCCTGTTTTGAGGTTGATTTTCAGTGGTTGGAGTTTGTGATTGGGCAATTGAACGGGGTTTAATGCGACTGACCAGTACAGCAGATAAGGCAAAAGTAGCGGCATCAATCACCAGCGCTGTTGCTGTGCCGAACAGTGTAGCTGTTACCCCGCCGATAATCGCCCCAATTGCCAGCATCACTGACCAGGTAACATTACTGAGGGTGTTGGCAGGCAGGAGGTCTTTACTGGAAACCAGACTGGGTAAAATAGCCCCACGTGCAGGTTCAAAAATCGCGGACATGGCGAATTGCAGCACAGTCATAAGATAAATCAACCACAAACGATCTGGCGAGTTGGCGAACAGCAAGAACAGAACAATGATTGCTCTCAGCAGATCGCTGTAGATCAGCAGGCGTTTGCGGTTGAAGCGGTCAATCAACACGCCTGCATAAGGGCTGACGATCAACGGTGGCAGAAATCGCGCCAGCAGCAAACCACTCACAGCCAGACCGGAGTTGTTGGTGTATTCGGAAACCAGAGCAGACAGGGCGATGATGTTAAACCAATCCCCCAGCAGACTAACGACACTGGCAAACCATAAATAGGCGAAATCGGGATTGCTGCGGAGGAGATGAAGGTAACGTGCCACGCTGAAGCCTCGTTATATTTTGGCAGAATGAACCTAGACTATCACATAAATCAGGACTATCGTATCAGCCGACAGGCCGACTCGTGTACTGTACATTCGGTCATGCAACAGTACAATGAGCAATATGGTTGCATCCAATTTTTTACTTCAATTTGAGAAAGATAGAGCACTGTGCCCGATTTTCTGAAGGTCATTATCCTTGGTATTGTTGAAGGGTTGACAGAATTTCTGCCCATTTCTTCTACAGGGCATTTGATTGTGGCAGCCTCGGCGCTTGATTTCGGTCAGAGTCTCGGAGGTACTTTTGAAATCTTCATTCAACTCGGAGCAGTAATCGCTGTGATTGCCTATTACCGGGCTGAACTGACCCAGCAGGCGCGAACTGTTTTCACCGATGCGGGCACCCGTCAATTGTGGTTGGCAGTCGCCATTGCTTTTGTTCCAGCAGCAGTTATTGGGGTATTGTTTATCGATAAAATCAAGGAACTGTTGTTTAATCCAACTACCGTAGCAATTTCCTTGATCGTCGGCGGGATTGTATTCTTGGTAGTGGAAAATCGTAATGTGGTTGCACGTACACAAACCACCGAAATAACTCGGATTACCATTCGGCAGGCAGTCGGAATTGGAGTCGCGCAAATTGCATCTTTGATACCCGGTGTTTCCCGTTCCGGCGCATCGATTATTGGCGGGATGTTGACGGGTTTGGATCGCTCAACAGCAACCCAATTCTCTTTCTTTCTGGCGATCCCTACACTGGGCATTGCCACCCTTTATGATCTCGTCAAGAATTTTTCTCAAATCCAAAGCGGTGATCTCGTTAATCTCCTTTTAGGCGCGGTTGTATCCGGCATTATGGCGTGGTTTTCGATTGGCTGGCTGCTGCGCTTTGTATCGCGTAACAGTTTTGTCGTCTTTGGCTATTATCGCATTATTGCGGGTGTGATTATTCTACTGCTGGTTGCCTCCAATGTGCTGGTTTCCTGATTACATCCTCTTAATACTTCATGCCTCAGACCCACTGTATAATACAAGGTGACCTATTGACGGTTTAAGTTGTGATAAAGATGCACTTTCCAATTGAGGCAACTGAGCATGAGCACCGCCGATTTGCGGAAGCGTTGGCGGAAACTGCCGCAGCCTTGAATGCAACGCTCAAGCTAGATGAAGTGCTTGATCGTATTCTCGAACAGGCTGCACGGGTTGTTCGCTATGATGCTTCCAGTATCGCGCTGATTGACAACGGTTACGCGCGTATTGTTCGTTGTCAGGGATTCGCGGAGCGTGGTCTGGAAGATTTTGTGCTCAACCAGCAATTTAAGATTGACACTGTGCCACACTATGTCGAGATGATGCACAATCCACAACCACAGGTATTCGTTGATGCCCAATCCGAGCCAAGCTGGGTCGATAGACCAGAAACCAGTTGGATACATGGTCACATCACAACACCTATTATTTCGCGCGGTGAAGTCATTGGGTTTTTGCATCTGGATAGTGCTATAGTCGGTGCATTCCAGCTACATCATGCTGATCGACTGCGTGTTTTCGCGGATCAAGTTGCGATTGCTATTCAGAATGCGCGTCATGCGGATGAATTGGAACGCCGCGTAGATGAGCGAACCAATGAACTTCTTCAGTTGATTGAAGAACGCAAACGCATGGAATTTGAACTTCGCCGCGCGTTGGAGCGTGAACGGGAACTGAACGATTTGAAGACCCGTTTCATTTCCAATACATCCCACGAATTTCGTACCCCGCTGGCTCTGATTATGACTTCCAGTGATCTGCTGCGTACCTACTACCATAAACTAACCGATGAGCAGCGGATTGAGCGTTTAGATCGTATTCAAACCGAAGTCCAGAAAATGGCCGCCTTATTAAGTGATGTGTTGACTGTCAGCCAGACGGACAGCCCTGCTCACCACGAGTTTAATCCGATTCCTGTTGATTTGGTCGCTTTTTGCACAATGACTATCGGCGAACTTCAGGTGGTTGACCCGCGTGAGATTAGGCTGACCCATGAAGGTGACTGTACTCAACGTATGGTTGACCGTGATTTGCTTAATGAAGTGCTGGTTAATTTGCTCTCAAATGCACTAAAGTATAGTGTACAATCGATTCATTTGGCGGTACGGTGCGATGCCGAACACACCACTTTTACGATCACTGATCGAGGGATTGGCATCCCGGAAGCCGACCAGCAGCGTATATTTGATGTTTTTCATCGTGGCAGTAATGTCGGCCATCTGCCTGGAACTGGTTTGGGGCTGACTATCGCAAAGCAATCAGCCGAACTGCAAGGTGGAAGTATCCGTTTTGAAAGTCGAGAGGGAGTAGGGTCAACCTTTGTGTTTACCATCCCTCATGTGAGCTTATGAGGATGAACGCTGATGACTAAAATTTTGGTCATAGAAGACGCTGAAGCGCTTCGCAAAGATATTATTGAAATGTTGAGCTTCGAAGGTTTCGAGGTATTTGGCGCAGGCAATGGACGACAGGGGCTTCAGGTCGCGCGCGAATCACAGCCAGACTTGATTATCTGCGACATCATGATGCCAGAATTGGATGGCTATGGTGTACTCGAAGGGCTTCAAAAAGATGGGGATGGCCTGACAGTTCCTTTCATTTTCCTGACGGCGAAGGCGGATAAGGGCGACATGCGTCAGGGGATGCAGTCCGGTGCGGATGATTACCTGCCCAAGCCTTTCACCGCAGCGGAACTCATCGCCAGTGTTCGCAAGCAATTGGAGAAACGCTCTAAGTTCGACAAGATGTCATCCCAGAAATTAGAGGAACTGCGCGATAACATCATCCTGGCACTGCCCCACGAATTGCGTACCCCATTGACGGGTATTCTCGGTTTTTCCGATATTCTGGTAACAGACTGCAAGGTTATGGATGGTGATAAGGTCGCCGAGATGGCGCAGTATATCTACAGTGCGGCACAGCGCCTGTACCACCTGACGGAGAATTATCTGGTCTATGCCCAGCTTGAAGTCATGATGAGCGATGCTGAACGGCGCGAGGCTATGCGTCATTTCCGCACGCCACGCCCTCAGGCATTGATCGAAGACGCTGCCATCCAGAAGGCACAACTTTATAGCCGTGAAGCTGACCTGGAATTAAGCGTCAGCGACGAGGCAACCATCAGTGTGCTGGAAGATAATCTGAAAAAGATTGTTCAGGAAGTCATTGATAATGCTTTCAAATTCTCCCTCCCCGGCAAGCGTGTGAGGGTTGAAGGCAAGATGGAAGATAACCATTACCTGCTGACTGTGACCGATTATGGACGCGGCATGACCCGGCAGGAGTTTAATAAAGTGAATGCATTCATGCAGTTCGGGCGCAAGTGGCATGAACAGCAGGGTATGGGGTTCGGGCTGGCGATTGTCAAACGATCGGTCGATCTGCATGGCGGTACTGTAACCCTCGCTAGTGAAATTGATCAATACACTCGAATTACGATTCAACTGCCTGCGGTGCATACGATGGAGTATGCCCCAAGCCGCGTACTTTAGCGTACTCGCTTGCTCAGAAGCCCTCCTGATGGTAGACTGACCATAATAACGTCAGATTTTCCCAGGAGGGTAGTCGAATGCGGAAGCACAGAACTCGCGGGCTGCGGCTGCTCGGCAGCATCGCGTTGATGCTGCTGGCAAGCGGGTGTTTCCAGCAAAATGGCGAAGAGCCAGACTCACTTCAGGTGGCACAATCCGGGCCAACCTTTACCCCTCCACCAACTCTCACACCTGAAACCATCATCATTACATCTACGCCTGACCCGGCACTTGAGGCTATGTTTGGCACGGGTGGTTCGTCCATTAATGACCAGCAGGTTGGGCTGGAAACAGACAGCGGCTTTAGCTCTTCGGTTGAAGTGGCACAAGTGCAGGATGATATTGATCCCCTGTTCATCACTGCCACTTATATTGTGGCACAGGCGACGGTACAGGCTGCTTTTGATATGACCGCAACGGCTGCGGCTGCGGGCATTGGCTTCCCGACAGCAACCTCATTTTTCCCCACCAGTACGCCATTTGCGTCTACTGCTGCTCCGGTAGGGGCTTGTACACATGTGGTCGTGCAGGGTGAGAATCTATTTCGTATTGCTTTGCAGTATAACGTCACGCTGGATTCATTAGCACAGGCCAACAGTATCGCTAACCCTGCCTTGATCCTGATCGGACAGCAGTTGAACATTCCCGGCTGCGGTGCAGGTGGAGGCGTTGTCACGAATCCGATTCCGGGCACGACGGTTGAAGGTGGCGCAATTGCCCCCGGTACGACCTATACTGTGCAGCAGGGTGATACACTCTTTAAGATTTCCCTGCGGAGTGGCATTCCAGTGATGTCTATCGCAGCGGCTAATGCGACCATCACCGATATTAACGTGATCGTTGTCAACCAGCAGATTTTTATACCGAACAGCTAACATGCACGAAACTATCATCAAAACCGACCGGGTATATAACGGCAGGCTGTTCAACCTGGATGTATCTGAAGTGCGTTTACCAGATGGCAGCACAAGTGTGCGTGAGATTGTGCGCCATCCGGGTGCAACGGCGTTGATCGCAGTTGATGCCGAGGGCAAAATTTTGCTGGTACGTCAGTATCGGGTAGCTTCCAACCGGGTGATGAGCGAAATCCCTGCCGGGACACGCGATGGTGACGAACCGCCGGAAATCTGCGCTGTACGCGAGTTACAGGAAGAAACCGGTTATAAACCGGGCAAGCTGGAAGCTCTAGGTGGTTTTTACGTTGCACCGGGTTACACCACTGAGTACATCTATCTATTTTTGGCGACCGAGTTGATCGAGTCCCGTTTACCCGGTGATAGCGACGAATTCATTGAGGTCACGCGTGCTACACTGGATGAGGCGCTAAGGATGATTGAGCAGGGTGAGATTGCCGACGCCAAAACCATAATCGGTGTGCTGCGCTACGCCCGTTTGAAGCGTCTCTAAACTCAACATTCCCATTCTCATTAAATCAACCGTTTGGCTTAAGCATATTCTCGACAGGGTTCACCGCGCTGAAGTGTGAACCCTTGTCGGGTATGAAGTGAAGATGCTATAATGCCAGACCGTAAAAATCAGAAATGATTGCGCCTGAAAACGGCGCATTTTATTCGGAAGGACGAGTCTCCATGAATGAGTTAATGGCCTCGCTGGAGTCGGAAGATCGCGGTCATCCCGTGGTCGCTTCCGGCGACACAGTTAAGGTGCATGTGCGGATTGTCGAAGGCGACCGCGAACGTGTCCAGATATTCCAGGGCGTGGTCATCCGCGTACGTGGAGGCGGCAATAATGCCAACTTCACCGTTCGTCGTATTGCCAGCCACGGGGTCGGTGTGGAGCGCACATTCCTGATGCGTAGCCCGCGCGTCGAGAAGATCGAAGTGATGCGCAGCGCGAAAGTTCGTCGTGCCCAACTGTACTACCTGCGCGATTTGCGGGGTAAGGCTGCCCGCCTGAAGGAACGGAGACGCTAAACGGTGACGCCCCTTATTGGGATTACCGGTTCGGTCTATAAATCGCCCACCAATGGGCTGGAATATGATATTGCATACAAAGCCTGCATCGAAGCCATTGCCGATGCGGGCGGTTTGCCTGTCATCATCCCGGTTCACGTGAGCGATGACGCGCTGCGTGGTATCTATGAACGGCTTGATGGCGTTTTGCTGCCGGGTGGTGGCGATATTCGACCCAGTGTTTACGGGCAGGATACGCATCCGGCAACGGATAACATTATTGATTCTCGCGATCACGTTGAACTTCAGGTGGCGCGGTGGGCGTATGAAGAAGATACTCCACTGTTTGGTATCTGTCGCGGACATCAGGTGATGAATGTGGCTTTCGGCGGGACGCTGGTGCAGGATATTCCGAGCCAGATCGGCGCGGATATTACCCACAGCATTCCCAATCCGCGTTCGACCCATGCCCATACAGTTCGGATTGACCCGGAAAGCCGCTTGGCACATATTCTCGGCGGCACAGAGTTCGAGGTCAACAGCATCCATCACCAGTCGGTGGAGCAGCTTGCGCCCGGTGCGCGGGTGACGGCTTTCGCGCCGGATGAAGTGGTTGAAGGGTTGGAAGTGCCGAATAAAACGTTCATCCTGAGCGTCCAATGGCATCCCGAAGACCTGTACCGCGATGACCCGGCCATGCAGCGCTTGTTCAGAGCCTTTGTCGAGGCGGCAGGTGGAAACGCCTAAAATCGGTGTGATGGATTCCGGCATCGGCGGTTTGTCGGTGCTGCGGGAAATCCATCGCTTGCTGCCTCATCACCCCACATTGTACATTGCCGATCAGGGGCATCTCCCCTACGGCCCACGCCCCCAAGCTGAAATTCAGACCTTTACCGATGCTATCGTTGCCCACCTGATTGAGCTAGGTTCGGTGGTGGTAGTGATCGCCTGTAACACGGCCAGCGCAGCCGCCCTTGAAATGCTCCGCCAACATTACCCGAATGTGCCGATTGTAGGCATGGAACCCGCGCTAAAACCTGCGGCGGAAAATACCCGTTCGGGCGTGGTGGGTGTTTTATCGACGCGCACAACGGCGGAAGGCGCACCGTATCAACGTTTGCTTTCGCGGTTTGGGACGGATGTGCGGGTGATTACGCAGGTCGCGCCGGAACTGGTGCAGATTGCAGAGGCGAACAGCCAGCATACCCCGGAAAGCCGCATAGCTATCGAGGCTATCCTGCGCCCAATGCTGGATGCGGGTGCTGACCACATTGCGCTGGCATGTACCCATTTCCCGTTTTTAGCTGAGTCTATTCAATCTATCGCTGGCGCAGGGGTACAAATTATCGACCCTGCGCCAGCGGTTGCACGGCAGGTTGCCCGTGTGTGGCCTGCTGACCTTATCCCCAAATCTGCTCCGAATACCTACTTTACCAGCGGCAACCCGGCTGCGTTTCAGTTCATGCTCAAAACGTTGATCGGGATTGAGGCCGAAGTAGGGCGGATTTCACTCCAAGCCGAAAACCAAATATGAATGACCTGATTGCCCAGATTGATGCTCACCGCGCCCAACGCGGGTTTCTTTCCCTTTCCCAACTGCTGGCGGTACACAGCCAGAATATTTTGCTCGATCCGTTATCAATTCTCATCAGCGAAGGGGTGGAATTGGGAACGGGGAATGTTTTGTATCCCGGCGTGATTCTGGAGATACAGAACGCGGGTAGAATCCGCATCGGAAACCGAAATATCTTTTATCCCGGCACAGTGTTTTTAGCCGATCAGGGCGAAATTCTGGCAGGTGACGAAAATGAGTTCGGGGATGGCGGTGTGCGGATTAAAGCCATTACGCCGGATTCCTCGATCACCATTGGTAACACAGGACGCTACATGAGCGGGCCGGATATTATGGGGCGGTGTGTACTTGGCTCCGGGACGCAGATTTTAGGGGCGATTTCGGTACAGAACTGCGCCCTCGGTGCGGGCGAAAGTTACCGCCACCCTGATCCCGATCAACGCGGTGGTTTGTTCAAAGGGGTTGGCCTTGCGCGTAACCTGACGGTTGGGCAGGGCGAGGTCATCAGCCAGCGGGGTACGTTCGAATCCTCCGCGATAGAGCGCCAATCAGTTTATCATCCTCCAAAAGCATAAAGTATTGCGGCGATTCGGATATGGTCTGCTGCTGCAATACTCGCAATACTATTGACTGCATCCCGGTGGTCATAAGTCAATAATTGTCAGTGTTGACATTTGCGACATTGTTTTGAGAGGAGATGTCGTCAATGTCGTCAATGTCAAGACAGTCATAAGTCATTAGTTGGTGTCGTCGGTGACAGTTGCGAGATTTGCGGCGATTGCGATTGCGAAAAGAGTTTGCGCGTAAATGGGGTCGCTAGTGACTGATTGATTTCACATGCTTAGCATAGCACAAAAATTCTGTTCGTCAAGTGCCTAAAAGCACGCTGTAGAGCGGCAATTGTGATTAGCACAAGGCAATTCCCCGACGGATAATCAATACTTGCTGTATAAAACAGGCAGCTATCGCTTGCTCAGGAGGCATGAACCTTGAAGGTTGAACTTCGGAATGCTGAGGGAGAAATCCATTTCGTCATCACGGACTTAGACCCGGCTTTTCATGCGGCGGCACAGACGGTGGGCTATGAAATGACGGAAGCAGGCTTAGTGCGGAAATTCCCGGCGAATGTACTGCATGTGGAACGGGCTTTTGCAAATGTTCCCCATCATCTCGAAAATTTACTTTTGCAGCGCGCGGGGATTCAGCCGATGCCGTGGCAAGAAGCAATGCTGACGCTGCTTCGGATTGTCGAGGGGCAATCATTGGATTGGGTGGTGGTGGGCAGTGCGGCGCTGGCGCTTCGTGGGCTGGATGTGACACCCGGTGATATTGATCTGGTTACGGCAGAGGCGGATGCACTGAAGTTAGGTGAATTGGCGCTGGATTATTTGATTGAGCCGATTCAGGAAACGACCGGTTGGATTGGCAAATGGTGGGCGAGAAGTTTTATGGGTGCCTGCGTCGAATGGGTTGGCG
>JAIOHM010000207.1 GCA_019912965.1 Anaerolineae bacterium | reverse complement strand
GTCCCATCGTTGATCGTACCGTTTTGGGCAGGTGATGGTGTAAGCGTTACCTCCCCAATGATAATCGTGTTGCTCGCCCCATCGCTGATCGTGCTTATCACTGCGGGTGACGGCGTGACCGTTACCTCACCAATAATGATGGTGTTGCTTGTGCCATCGTTGATCGTACCGTTTTGGGCGGGCGGCGGTGTAACTGTGATCTCCCCAACGATAATCGTATTGCTCGTCCCATCGTTGATCGTACCGTTTTGGGTGGGTGGTGGCGTATTGGTGATTTCGCCAATGATAATGGTGTTGCTCGTCCCATCGTTGATCGTACCGTTTTGGGCAGGCGGCGGTGTAACCGTCACCTCCCCAACGATAATCGTATTGCTCGTTCCATCATTGATCGTACCGTTTTGGGTGGGCGGCGGAGGGATGACTTCGGGAACGGGTGGAACAGTCGGCAAAATGATCGGGTTCTCAGGCGGTGCAGTCCATTGTTCGACCTGCACCGCCTGATTATTTTCAATCGGCGGCGCTTCAACAATCGGTTGTTGGGCGGGTTCTGGATTTTCCGGCGGTGCTTCCTCAATCACCACCGCTTCAACCGGGATGATTTCGGGCTGGATTTCCGCCTCACCGCCTGTAGCAACCAGACCGCCGGGATGCCGATACATCACGAACTGCCCATCCGCCGTCACAATGCCCTTGTCTTCCAGCGGCAGCCATGAACCATCGGCCTGTTGTTGGAACAAAAATAACTCTGTAAAAGGCGCAACCGGACGGCGCAGCGGCACAATCAGCATCGCTGAATCGCCTGCATCCAGCCCGCCGAGTTCCACCAGCGAACACCACCAAATATCACCATATTCCGGGGGTGGATTAAAATCATTGGCGAGGATGTGAAGGCTTAATGGATTAGGACTGTCTGCTGAGACGTGGATGCCGGAATTGCCAGCCAATGCGAAAGCGGCGCTTTCTGGAGTGATGACCGCTTCTGTCTCATCCCCACGTATCGTGGAAGGCAGTTCGAAGAAATTTTCAAAAAAGGTTTGCCCATCCTCATCTTGCCACACCAGATAAAACTCAAGTTCGGTGCTCAACGGCGCAGCAGTGGTGAACCCAAATGCATCCAGCGGCGTTTCTGCATCCACCCGCGAAATCTGCCAGATGAGCGTAAACTGCCCCTGACGATTCCGCCGGATGACATCGAATTGCACCTGCCGCGAAACCAGCATCTCGGTAAATTGGGCGTCGGCGGGCAGGGTGATTTCGATGCTCAGATTTCGCATAACCGTATCATCGGTCGGCTTGATGAAACTTGCCGTATACCGCACCCCATCGGCCAGTTCCAGACCCCGCAAAAAGACATTAGGGCCGATAATCGCTGCATCCTGCGCTTGGCTGGTGCTAATAGCACAGATAGCCAGAATAAGGGCAATAAAAATCCGCAGTCGCCGTAATAACATAAAAACTCCGCTTGATAACAATGGATACCCTATATTAACCCCTGCCCCGCGTGAACGATGTGGGAATGTGGACTCGCATGGCGCTACCACGAGGCACAAAAGTTAATTATTGTAGGATAAAGTGTTGAGATACAATCTATACATATCCATTACAACAATTAAAATCTGCCCGATTGAGCGGCGGATATAATGGGAGCGAACTCATGACAAAGCAAAACGCCTTTATTCTCTATATCGGAGAACTGGAAGCCGGACGCGCGTTGGCAAAAGCCGTCGAAGCCCGCAACTGGTGGGTAGATGTATCCGACGAAACCGATGAAGCGCTGGCGCTGTACCTTACCGAATCGCCGGATTTAATCGTGATCGACGCCGTTTCCGATGATTCCCGCGCAGCCGATACTTATCATCATCTGCGCTCAGTGCATACCGGCTCCATCTTGGTGCTGACCAATGACCGTGTGTGGGATTTCCATGCCCCGGATAACCTCTACACCATGCTGCCACCAACCGACACCGCCGAACTCGTGACCTTCGTCACCGATGTGCTGGGGGAAGTCCCCGCGCTGGATGTCTGGACGGCCAGCTTCTAAACCCGAATCGCCCTCCTCAGACAATGGGGAGGGAATCTAACCCCATTTTGATCAATCGAATTTCATGATAATCGCCATATCGTAAATATTACACCCGATCTAGGGCGCGGTTTGTTGTTCTTCTATGATGGGTATGTAGACCTTTTAGAAAGAAAGCAATCTGATGCCTCGCCCTTCATCGAAAGACGATTTGCTGAAAGCCATAGACCTCGAATATCAAAAACTGGAATCCTTGCTGAATACCCTCACCGAAGATCAGATGGTGCAATCGGGGGTGTGCGCCGAGTGGTCAGTCAAGGATATTTTGGCGCATCTCCACGCATGGGCGCAGATGGTGCTGGGCTGGTATCGGGCTGGGGTGCGGGGAGAGGAAGTCAAAACCCCTGCTTCAGATTTGAAGTGGAATGAAATCCCTGTCTTGAACCAGCGTATTTATGAGCAGTATCGGGAGATACCACTGAACCAGATTCAAGCAAAATTTGCTGCTTCTCACAACGAAATGCTTGCGACTGTGAAGTCCATCCCCGAAGATGAACTCGTCACACCGAAGTTCTATAGCTGGCCGAAGAATACCCCGCTGCTCAGTTACTTCGTTTCCAGCACATCCAGTCACTATCATTGGGCATACAACGAGATTCGGAAATGGGTCAAAGCGCAGGCAAAGAAAACCTGATACGAAGCATGAACAGCATAGTGCATTTATCGATTCACCAATAGCACTACTTTTGGCATGGTATACTCCATTTTGGCACAGGGTAAAACTGCTTCCTTTATCTGGTTGATCGAATACGAGGAGATCGTATGGCGGAGAATGCTCGTATTAAGGCCGTTGAGCGTGCCACCAACCGGACGTGGAATGCATGGTTGCAGTTCATGGATGGCATTGGCGCGAAAAACCTGAGCCATCACGAAATTGCCACCAAAGTTTTGGAAGAACTCGACGGTAAGGTTGATAACCTCGGCTGGTGGGCGCAGGCTGTTTCGGTCGCATACGAGCAGTATGTCGGGCGTCGGATACCCGGACAACGACCCGATGGAACGTTTCAGACCAGTGTCAGCAAGTCTACAAAACTCGGCACGAAGGCGCTCATGGACAAATGGAGGAATTTTGCTGCCGGGGATAAAGATGTGCTGGCTGTCATCGCTGGCGAGGTACGGGTAAGCGGCACGGACAAGCGCATCACATGGCGAACGAAAGCGCGTGACGGCTCAGACATCAGAGTCACCAGTGAGCCTAAAAAGGACGGTACAGCCTCGATCATCGCCGTGCAGATGGGCTTACAGACAGAGGAACGCAATAACGAAGCGAAATCAAAATGGTCAGCAATATTGGAGCGTTTTTTAGAAAGTCTTTAGTTGGGCGATCACTGTATGCTGAGGTTTCCTAACCCGATTCCACCCAACCCCGAACCCCGCCCCGATTGACCGATTAGAATTTTTATTCTACGATAACCTGTAGGGGTGCAACATATTGCACGCCACTATAGCGGTGGAGATCAGATTCTTGCCCGCAAAAGGTTGTCAATTTCCTCAACACGGGAATTGCTCCCCTTCGCCCTGAGGGAGAAGGGGCTGGGGGATGAGGGTGAAAATCCTCGCCCTCCACTTAACCCATTAACCCAGCCCTGCTGTGCAATATTGTGCGCCCGCTTCTTCCCAAATGTGCAAAATCTGCACAAAAATCCTCGCCGCATTTGCCGCATTTGTCGCATTTTTCGCATCTTACGAACGCAGTGTTGTCGCCCAAAGATTCGCAAGATTCAAAAAATCCGGTTTTGAAATTGACGAATCTGACGAATCTTCCGCACATTGCGAATCAACTAATACCTGCTCAAGAATTGCCGCTGACCGCGCTTTGCGTGCAAACACTTCCCGTATTTTCTGTCAACTGACCACGCAAATTAATCCGAGAGGCGTTCGGCGAGGCCGGGTTCGGTGGCATAACGGACGACGACCTGCGGCGTCTTGTGCCATGCAGCGCAGGCTTGCAGCGCACTTTTAACCTCGGCGACCAGCGAATCATCAACCATCACGCCCGGTTCGAGGTGCAATGACTTCACCTCAAAAATACCTTCTTTGCGATGCGCTTTGGGATCGAGTCGGCCAATCAGTCGGTTGTTGTATAGAATTGGCAGGGTGAAGTAGCCATATTTACGCTTGGGCGCAGGGGTATAAACTTCGATTTTGTAGTCGAAACCGAACAGATCAAGTGCCCGCGCACGATCCCACACCAGCGGATCGAACGGCGACAGAAACGTCGTTTTCGAGCGTGGAATGTCGCCCTTCGCAGCAGCTTCAACCCGTTTGAGGCTATTGGAATGGATGTAGGCGGGGGTTTTCCAGCCTTCAACGGCGATAGTCATCAGTCGATCCTGTTTTTCCAAACGTTTGAGGGCGGCGTTGACATCAGCTTTTTTCAGCCGGAAATAATCGGGGATCCATTCCGCCTTCGTCACACCCAATCCCTGTATGGTGTTAAGGACGAACTGATCGTGAGCATCAGCAAGCGATACCTCGTCCAGTTTATCGAAATCAGCGAGAACCCGCTCACGCAAATCATAAATCCGCTGGAAATTGTGCCGTTTACGAACCATCAATTCGCCAGTGTAGAAAAGATACTCCAGCGCAAGTTTCTCTTCTTTCCAGTTCCACCAACCGCCCTTCTGACCATCAGTGCGCTCAAAATCGGAGGAACGCGCTTCCCCACGGGTGCGGATGTGATTCAGCACGGTTTCGGTGACGGCAGAATGTTCATCCAGCCATTTGCGGGCGCGTCCTCCCTCCCAGCGAAGTTGCAGGTGACGATACAGCGGATAATCTTCAATCGGCAGGAAGCAAGCCGCGTGTGACCAATATTCAAACAACGCGCCTTCTGCCAACAAATCTTCCAGCCAGCGCGGATTATAGTCACCGAGGCGGCTCCACAACACCAGATAGGGACTGCGGGCAACGACGTTGATGGTATCAATTTGCAGCATGTGCATCTGGCGAATGATCGCGCCAACTGTTTGTTTGGTGGCGGGCGGCTGTAAATCATCATGCAGCCCTTGTGCGGCGATCATCAGCCCGCGCACAGCATCCAGTGAGAGAGTTTTCATCGGCGTCCTTTTGATCTTTTCTTAAAACTGTCCTCAAATAGCTAAGGTGGGACTAGATTAGGCTTTCTCGACAATCGCGGCAATCCAGGTCAGGTGGTCACGGTAATGGTAAATCGTATCCCACGACAGGAACTTGATCAGCGGGTTTTCGTTGGTGGAGTCCGATTGATAATGACGATAAGGAAGCAGCAAATCGGCTTCGGTCATTGTATCCAATTTCTTCAATAAGTGTTGGTGATTTTGCTGCAAGGTCTGCATAACCTCGTTCAGCGGCATGTTCTGATAACGCTGTTGAATGATTGCGTTGATCGGGTCGTCGTCCTGTTCCCAAATTTCTGGTGAAACATCCATCGCTTCGCGCTTCGATTTTCCTTCCAGAACGGCGAGGCAGGCATTTTCCCAAGCCGCAATATGGATAACATGATCTTTCGCCGTCCATCTGGCAGCATCGGTTGGGCGTGTAAGCTGCTCCTCGGTGAGGGATGCAAGATAGGTTTGAAGTTCGTTCCAACTGGATTCCAATTGGCGCAGCAGGTTTTCGCGCGTCAATGCATTGTCGGAATCGCTCATAACCCTCTCCTTTAGGAATCAAAAACACCTGCTTCATTTTAGCACATATGTGCGACTGCGTGCAAACCGGATTGAGGAGGTAGCCCCCCACTAAACGGTGGAGACAGATTTTGGATGCGAAAGCCAATCAACCTGACCCCCAATGGTCTTTAAAGCCTCCTCCCTATTGTATGGGGAGGGGGCTTGGGGACTTACAG
>JAIOHM010000206.1 GCA_019912965.1 Anaerolineae bacterium | reverse complement strand
TACCCGCAAGAGTTTGTCCTTCTCGAAGCAGGATACCTATCATTCCCTCGTCACCCACTGGTTCATCATCGAGCATAATCTTCGGATGCGCTCATCACGTACCTTCTGACCATTACCCTTTTCTGGATGTGTGTCCACACTGCCAACAGTCTATTGCACTAAATGGAGCTGCACTGTCATTGCATACCTGTCCGCACTGTCGTGGCGATCTCTGTCACGCTCCGGTCCAACCGCTAACCGACGATGAACAACAGGTAACCCGCCAACAATGGGATGAACTGACCTACCTGCTGACCCTACAGAATTGGCAGAAGGAACCCTCTCGTCGTGTCACGGAGGCTGTTCGGCAGCGATTGGGGTTTCTACGGCGAGCCAGTGGACTACAAGCCCAGCAGGTGGCAAAGGCTTTAGGCGTTCGTAAAAACAATGTGCTGGCTGTTGAAAATGAAACCTGTTCAGGTATGGGTGAGACTTTGCATGACTACCTGCGTTTTGTGGACTATCTCGGATTGAAGTTGAGCGATGTTTTTCGTGAAAGTGCTGAAGCAGGCTATATCCACAAAGATGTTTTGTTTGCTGAGAGGATGCTGCACCGAACACAGACCGCTATCTCACAACTCAAGACGGGTGACGTGTCTGTCACGCAAAAACATGTCGGCGAAATACTGGGATACGAGCCTTCTGCCCTGCGCAACTATGTGCGGGTTCATGATCTGTTACGGGCTGAAGCCCAGATTCGCGACAAACGCACACCAGAACACGAAGATGATATGTGCCAACGCATCCGACATGTCCTTCAGGCGTTGAATATGAAGCAAGAACGGGTGACTAAACGTAAGGTCGGTCTGCTGGTGGGTTATGATCCGAAACAAATCCGGAATTTCTATCCGCGTGCCTACCAGATCCTCGCTGATGCGGTCACGGCTTACCAGCACCAGAAACCCCTGCGTGAAGCACATCTCTTACGACAAGTAGAACAGGCGTTGGTCACGTTTCGGGAACATGGTACGGCCATTACACAAAAGGCAGTTGCACAGCATCTGGGTATTTCTGAAAGTCAATTGGCGAGCTATTCCGAGGCCTGCGCGCGAATCGCTGAACAACAGCAGGCGATGCATGAGGCGTGGCTCGGTGCTTTGAAGTGTCGCCTTGCTGATGAGATGAAAATACTCACGGCACAGAATATCTTTGTATCTCGCGGTAAATTGGCACAGCGACTGGCAATTGCAGATCATTGGTTTGAACAATATCCCGAATTGATGACAATGTGGCGGACATTCGACGAAGCGCAGCGCCTGCGGCGTGAGTCTGAGCTTGTCAGTAGAACACAGGCGGCGATCTTTGCCTGTCAGGCTGAGCAAATCCCGCTTACTTTTCGCAATGTTTCTGCTCGGGTAGGAATGGAACGCGGTTCGCTGAAGCGTTATCCGCGTGTGTTGGCTGTCTTACACGCCCACCATCTGGTACGCACAAAATGGTAGCTGATGAGCGCTGACAAATTGATCTGAACAGGAAGTAAATCGCCAGAGTTTTTCTCACGTTACGTTGGAATCTCTGGCGATTCTCAAGTTACGCTGGAACTCACAATTCTGGTCAATCCATGCGGAAGAACGAAGCCATTCAGTGCTAACCTGCACCATCGAACCTTTGCGGACGTACTTCGCTGCTACATCTGCCAATCCATTCCACGCATTGACCCGTACCCAGAGCGTTTGCTGTTTGCCACTGCGGGTCTTGCGATTGACTGCCAGGCTGAAGCTAGCCACACACTGTTCACCGACTGTCTTCATCTGCGGTTCGCTGCCTACAAATCCGGTCACTTGAATGTTGATGCTGCTTCCCATTTCAAACCTCCAATATGATCTGCGTTTTCACTTCATCGCCTGCTGGCGATTTCTGACCAGATCGGTGCAGGTGTATCAGGCGTTTTGTCACCCGAAGGGCGCTACCTGATTGTGGTGAGTGAAACGGCACAAGCCCGGAACAATCAGATGAAGCGATGGGTTGCCATTGGCAAAAGGCCACACCTGCTAAGGTGGGCAGACTAAATCGACTGCTTGAGGCGATGAGGACGTAGAACATGGAAAGAGGAATATGGAAGCAAATACTACCATCAGTGAGGAATTGAACCAGATGTAGATATGGGGACAGTTTACCTGACTAGCTTCTGGCACATCCTGCCAACAGGAGGCGGGATGTTAGCGCTGTCCATGAAGTGCGACAATGACTTTTCTTAAATCATCATCGCACGAAGTACCAGTCAATCTTTTGCGGACAGGACAGGAAGTTCTTTCCATGATTGGAGTACACTTTGCGGTTTTGATCGGATATACTCGGCTAATTGCTTGTAAGGATTATTATCTGGCAGCGACATGCAAAAGTTGAAGTCGCCAACGATAATTAAAATAGTGCGCGCTCTAGTTACGGCAACGTTAAGCAAATTTGAGGTTCTTCTAAGCCATGCCAAACTGCCTTCAGAGATGCCTGGTGCCAGAACAGTGGAAAAGAGCAAAATATCGCGTTCGTCGCCTTGGAAGGTGTGCGCTGTACCAACAGTAACCTGCTGTCCAAATTGAGAGTCGTCAACCCAACCCTGAATCGTATTTCTCTGCTCTCGATATGGTGTGACTATACCTACAGAACCATCCCAACCGATTTGCTCAAGTTGCTGATATATTGCAGGTAACGCCTGCTGAATCGCATTGCTTTCCTGTAAATTCTTGGCGCTGCCGCCAGATGGTTGGATGGTCTCACCAGCTACATTCAGCCAAAATATGCCACATCCTCTTTCAATCATAGCGGCTGGAATTTTTCGATTGCTCATATCAGTCTTGATAACAAGCTGTCCATCGTAAAATGTCTGATTGGAAAAACTGATGATGTTCTCGTGTGAACGATAGTGTTCTCTAAGCATCAGAACCCCAGGGTGTTGTCCCACTGAACGCGCTGCCAAATCGAAAAGCGAATGTTGTGTGTATGAATAAGCCTCGGTCGCTATATTGTACTCAGCCGCTAGTATCTGATGGCTATCTTCTGTTAGCGTTGCGATATGACGCAGTTGCATTGCATCACCTATTATGACGACCTGCTTTGCTCGATAGATAAGTGGCAGGGCAGATGGAATATCGCATTGTGAGGCTTCATCCATAATCAACAGATCAAACATCTCAGCCTTTAGAGGTAAGTTGCGACTGATACTCAGGTTCGTTGTTGCCCATACAGGGAATGCAGCAATAATGTCACCACTGTAAGTCTCCTGGATAGACATCATGTTCCCATACTTCTGTTTGTCATAATTCTCAGAGACTTCTTGTACCAGCGATGCATAATCTCTCACCCGTTGAATGCGGGTAGATTGTAGATTATCAATGTTTTGTAGCCATGTGCTATTTAGAATTTCAATGGCTTGTGAGGTAGCGTTCTGTTGAGATGTCACTACTCTGACAATAGCGCCTTCTTCCCCACCTTTGCTCTGGATAATTGCCTCTAGCTGCTCAAGATCCGCTTTCATTTCAACTGCGTTCAGTACACTTAGCCACTGAGATGCAAAGTGCTGCAAAACACTAATGCTTATTTCACCGTCCAGTGTCCATCCAGCATATTCATCTTTGCCGACTTCATTTTGATATTGAGACCATAAGCCACCAAGTGATGAATTCTTGTCCATGTGCGTGATGAAGGCTGTTATCGTTTCAGTGCGTTGAGTGAATATTTCGGAAATCTGTTGGGTAATCTTCAATAAAACGGTTCTCAGAATCGTTGGATCCACAGGCTGAGTTTTGAGACGCGCAAAATCGCTTCGGGTCTTGTCGTCAAAAACACTCGTAGTTTCCAGAACTTTCTTCTCTATGCGTTTGAGGTCATGCTGTTTGCTCGCAAGAGAACGGATTCCGAGAACAGCAAGGATGTAGTTTTTTGTAATCCCATACTTCTGTCGTAATTCACCGAGATTGGGTGTTTCCTTGAGCAATGGCTGCTCAAGATCACTTAACAGTGGATTGAAATTGACCATGATAGTCCTAATTTGTGGTCCACGTCGAAGCCCAAACCAGTTCGAGAAACTCGATTTTTGAGTCTCAGTTAACTGCTTATCTATGAGCGCAATCTGATTTCGTAGGTCATTTAACCTATCTTTTGGCATGGACTTCGCCGCATTTTGAGCCTCAACTTGAAGCCCATTAGGGAGAGATTGCATTAGTTCAGCCAGCTTCTTTTCGAGTTTTATCACTTCGTTAGATGCTTTTTCCATCGCCATCCGAGCTTCAACTGCATCTAGAAGTTGTGTCCATAATTCGACATAGCGTTGTAGGGTTTCTAAAGATGTGAAATAGTTTGCATCTCGGACGCCATGTCCGAAACTGCCCCATTCCATCTCGAAGTTTTCGATATCTGTAACGAGTGGATGTTTGTGACGATTGTCTGTAATATTTTCTTGAAGTACAGCCTCAATAGTAGTCTTGTGATGCTGCATGGTTTCATAGTTACGAATAAGCGATTTGGTAAATTGCCTGGCTGTGTCGATTGAACCCTGACTGCTAGAAATGGTTTCCTGTTTTATTCGATTGGCAAGTTCTTGAGGCAAATCCACAAGCATTTCCTCAAGCTGCTGTCTTTTGCTTAGTTGATTCGCCTTCAATCTCTGGATTTCATTGAGGGTGTCAATCTGATTTGCCAGAGCAGTCTTAGCCTGCTTATAACGCTCGACTAGCAAATTAAGGTCTTTGGGTGCGTGCGGTGCTGCTGCTTTCGATAATGCTCTGAGCATGACACCGGCTGCGTCTTTTCGTATGTTGCGACTGCCAGTGCGTATCAGCCCGTCAAAATGCATATCCGTTTGAATTCGTTTAACAACAACATCAACAGCCTGATTGTTTCTACTTGCGAACAGTACACTTTTTCCATCCAAGACTGCATTGGCAATGATATTTACAACAAGCTGTGATTTACCAGTTCCCGGAGGACCTGTAACAACAGTAATCGGCATACTCAGGGCTGCATGAGACGCTTGCCGCTGGTCATCGTTGATAGGTGTCATAAAGACTTTGTTGTCCCGACCCAGCGGAACAGAATTCGGGTATTCCCCCGGCGTTGATATGTTAAGGAGTTGCAAGAGGGGTTTTGGTACAGTATTCCACGATACCTTTGATATTTCTTGGAGTTCTTCGATTAAGGCGCTGGTGATGTTGTTCTTTGATGCCCAGAATAGACAAGGTGTTGTGAACAGCATCATCTGGTCAACAGCATCCAGCAGCCTGGGACGATTTGCTTCACGCCTAGGGATTACGTTGGACGTGAGGTTCTCCAACTTCAGGACAAGTGATTCTTGTAGCGCTTTTAATTTGACTGCAAGATCTTCAAATTCATGTTGGTTGAGGTCGGTGACAACGGCTGCAAACTCTTCTTTATCCAGATCAAGCGAATACAAAATTGCATAATTCAATTGGTATTCATCGGGATGCAAAATAATTTTGCCGTCTTGTTGCACGACTTCGCATGGGGTAAAGAAAAGAGGCGCGATTTTACCTTCCGGCGTAAGCAAAGATGGATATCCGATACAGAGCTGCTGGTCGCGTTTAGTGGGGCTAGTAATGAACTCAGCAATCTCTACTGGCTGATTACCACTTATTGTTGGAAAAGAAAACGAAGAACCTCCTGCAAGAAATCGCAGAATAACATCTTCATCTACCGGAAAAAACCGATAATCACCACGTTGTTCGATAAGATAATCCTGAAGATATTCACGGTTCAAGCATTCAGCATAATAGCTGATAAGTTGTCGCCACTGCTCTGAATTTTGTACCTGTGAAAAGATTTGATCTGGCTTGAACTGTGGCGATTTTTTGGGGGGAAGCGCATTAGAGTCTGCGGATAGTATCGGTTCTGAAGATCTCCATTGATCCAGGCTAGAGATTTTAGAAGTATTTCCTCGTGGTGGATTTACGACTGGAAGGACATCATCGCTTGATTTGGCGACTAGACTAATTTCTCGAATACCACTCACCACAAAATGACGTTCATCTTTTGCCAGATGACAAAATGCCCGAATCTTGTAATCTTCCACCCACTCTAATGGTTCAATGGTTCTTTTTGTCTCATTTCTATCACGATCACGATATGTAATGTATAGCAAATACCCTTCAGCTAAAGCCTTGTTGATAAGTTGCTTGGGATCATTCGATGACCGTTGTGGGAAGTCGTTTAAACTATAACTCATCTTGCTATTTCGCTTTCGGCATCTTGTACTTAGGCTTGGCTGAATAGTTCTCTCAGTTTTTCTTCCAGATAGGAACTGGTCATTTCATGTTCCTTGGAAACAATCAACTGCTTCTCTAACCCCAACAACTCATAATTACGAAGCTTAATGTCCCAGAAGGTTGCGGTATCATCATCTTCAATTGACCCGATATGTTCCCAATAGTAGTGATCGCCCCGAAGCTTAACGGTGAAAGTTGGTAGCAGAAAGATACCAGTCACGTCGTCTTTGACTGGAACCTGGTAATCAAACGGAATACCTTGCTCAATCAGCAGGCGAGCTATTTGGCTATCTGAAGGATACCTGCAAAGCTGGTCTACCATAGAAATGTCTGAGATTGGGCCGTCAATATATTCTGGTTGCATTCGCTGTCTCTGAAGCTCAAGATATGTATCTGGAACAGGAGCGAATGAGAAAAGCGATGCATTAATGTAAGAGAGATGAGAACTCTCTGGACGTTGCAGAGCGAGTAATGTGGTTATATCGCCTTCCACAAGTAAAGTGCATTTTTGACGTGCTCTTGTTAGCCCTGTATAGAAAAGCTCTCTGGAAAGCAGCGCACGTTTACTTCGCGGAACGATGAAATATACATGCTCAAATTCGCTCCCCTGAGATTTATGGACTGAAATAGCATAGGCAAGTTCAAGATTCTCCAGAACATCTGAGTTGGAAGAATACCCGAATGCAAGATGCTCGTGCCGCTTAAATGCGGTATTAAGAAAGCGCCCGCCTTTAGTTTGAAGGCTGGCAAATCCAATCTCGCCGTTGTAGACATACTCTTTGGTTTTTTGGCGCGAGTTTCTGTTCCAGGCATCCCTTTTTTGATTCCTGATTTGAATGACCTTATCAAACGAGGTTATGCCACCAATCTGTCCTATCGATTTGATGCTGGCTGCATTTTTGTGCTGTTGAATAATAGTGTTGATATGTTCAATGCCAAAGAGTTCTCCCCGATACGGCGAGAGAATTTGGATTGCATGTGCATCAAGATTGGCTTCACCATCTCTCATAGCGGCATTCCAAAGCTCATAGGGTTTACTCGGATCGAATTTGGTTTTTGAAATCCTTTCCATGTCTTCAACTACGATTTTCATCAGCAGTCGTTCTAATTCTTCTGGGCTGTCCCAATACTCGATACGCAGATCACCATCAACATCGTGTCCACGCCATAGTTTCTCCAAAACCTGTTCTCGAAAAGCTTCTTCTTTAGCTGATTTAACACTACGACCATTTAGGCGAGTATAAGTAGAAGCAACGTCTACAATTCCTGTTCCATGCCCTTCAATTCTATTTACTATCTGTCGAACATTGATCGTTAATTGACCAACATGCTCTGGAAAATCCTCTGAGAGCCAATCAACCAGATCAGCAAAAACACGTCCCGTACCTATTGGTGGCAACTGATTTGGATCACCAACCAGGATTAGTCGTTGCACTGAATTCCAGTTCACCGCTCTAAAAAATGTCGCTAGAAGGGGAAGATCCAACATTGATGCTTCATCAACGATGTAAGTGGTATAGCGAGTTTCTTGCTTTCCACTTCGATTGAATGTCATGTTATGGGTGTTCAGCCATCCGTCGGTTAAAAACGAATGAATGGTTTGTGCTTCTTTGTTTGTTCGCTCACGCAAACGATCAGCGGCTTTTCCTGTGGGAGCCAATAACTTAAACACCGCAGAAGCACCATGCGCGTTTTCTATAGATTGGATAATCGCATTGATTATTGTTGTCTTACCTGTACCTGCTGCACCACATACTACCGTTAAAGCGCGGGGAAACACTCGCTGGCAAACATCTGCTTGTTTCGACAATATTTCTTCGTAGATATCAGGAGCAATCTGATTGAGCGGACTTTTTGCCTCCTTTAAGGCATTTTTCCAGAAACCAGGAGATACGGGATTGCGCTGCTTGACCTGTGGTCGTGAAGCCAACTTACGCAGTGTTTCCTCAACTAACCGTTCGTCTTCATAATGATTTCTCAAATATACATAACCAAAGCCATCCTGCTGGCGAAGTTGTAGCGCAAATTCGAGATCACGTTTGTGTATTTCAAAGTCTTGCAACTTAAATTTGAATTGCCGCCTCTGTGGTAAGTGGCTCAAACCCTCGTTTATGCTATTGACCACCTGTTGAAGTGGAAGATAGGTATGCTGAGAAGCACTTCGTAACTCTTGGACGACAAGAGCACGTAGTCGCTGCCAGGAATCAGCCTCAAAACTCAGGGATGCCCCTAAATCTGGTGATGGGAAAACACCTCGATCAATTCGATTGAAGCTGATCTTATCATCACCGTCTCGCCCAATATATTGTTCAGCAAGGGTATAAGGGTTAGCAATGATATCCGCAGGCGTTGCGACCATATTGACTTTGGAGGGTTCGTCAATAACAAAAGCTATCTGATCATTCTTTAGGTCAAATCTAATGAGGACATTTTTTAACAAAGATTGCGCCTCATTGCCCAATCGTTCCCATCGCTGTCGAATCTTCGTGAGCGCGGCTTTAGGGACTTCAAGACCAGGTAGAACATCCTTCTTTGAGTCGAGTACGGCAAAAAGATCATCCTTAACCGCTTGTTCCTCGGTAGAGTTGGCATCAAAGCGCTTTTTTGCGTAATCGATAGCTTCCTGAAATCCAAGATAGTGCATTACTCGCAATAAGCCGGGATACAAACCTCGGCTTTGCCAGAGTTCCGCCACTATACTCGTCAACCAGTCTCGACGAGATTGCCAGTCTTCGGAATCGTCCCCTATCTCGATTAATACATCCACAACAGCTATAAATTTTTCAATTACGCCAAGTGCATCATCATCAGTAAGATGCCGGGTAGCGTATTTGAACAGACGTGCATCCTCTGGTACGAATAAAAGGCGCTCCAGTATTTCCGGGTTGTCCATGTATCGATGATACGGGATACGGAAACCTTCTTCTGGATAAGTCGATGTGATGTTACGCGCCCAAACATTAGGACCATATCGTCCTTCCATGCGGTTAGATTGATCATCCCATACGATTTCATCACCCACATTCAGGACTCGTGAAACACCAATAACCACATACTTCTGGGCATCGCCTTCGCTAAATGGGTTACTGTAGTTGGCGTAGTAGAAGATAAGGCTTTTCCCCCCAGTGATTTGATTAAAAAAATTGCTTACTTCTTCTCTACGTTTGACAGGATCCCAAACCGGACCATCACCCCCGGTATTTTTCACCTCATCTTTGTAGACTTCCTCGTAAGGCCAAATCGCAATAGTAGCGGGAGGTATATCCCACTGTTTTAGCGATGTGCCATCCTTAAACCAAATTGGTGGACGACTGAAAGCTTTGATTGTTTCGCGCCCAAAAGCGTTAATGCTCCACGCACACGGTAGCAGATTCCCCAATGTATTTGCAGCGATACCGTTGTGCCTTTGTTCCCACTCCACATTTCGTTCATTCGGAATAATTTCATTTGGAAAACTATGCCGACCTACGCAATAGACATTGGCTTTAGGATTTTGACAGATATGCCCGTTCCAGCCGCTATCATGCCATGCCATACGAACTGTAATATGTGTTGTCATAAATTAACTATTGCTCCCATCTGAAGAAGGCAGTGAACCTATTACCACAAGATGATTTCTAGCCCGAGACACACCAATATAAATTAACTGGTCACGAGTCTCGGTAAAAGCTTGATCCAGTTCTGTGAGAATGACTATTGGGCTTTCAAGCCCTTTAAAACTGTGAATGGTACTCACACGAATATTTGAACCAGTAGTAAGCGTACTTATATTCCATGTGAGTTTGTAGTTGCCAAGTGATGAACCCTCTTGCCACAGGCTGTTTTCTTGCTTGCGAGGGGTGAGAATAATAATTTGCGAAGGCAGCGCACCTTTTACATTGATTAGTTCATGCAAAGTGGCACGAAGTGTCTTTTGTATTTCAGTGTCATCAGATGCGGGTTTGAGTTCGATTGCCCGTCCTTCAGGTCCTATACACTGTATTGCCGTTGTCGTTTTCGTATATTGCTGCAACAGCTTGAAGATCGGCTGTGTATTTCGGCAATTGTCGGTGAGGACAATAGGTGACTGCTCTTTACTGATTGGGATATTCGACAACTGGGAGTAAATTCGCTGGTTATCATCGAAGAATACATACAGGACACCGTTTGTGGGGTCCTTCAACAACTCTGGAACAGGAATCCAATAATGTGTCTTAAAATCCTGCGCCTCATCAATAATCACAGCATCAAAAAGATACTCCTCTACCTTTTTAGGGTTCGCTCGGATCAACTCCAACGCATCGAAAAGCACATCTTCCGCTTTGTCAAAGTAGTCAGCTTTGTTGGCTCGCGGCGGCATCTTTGCCCAGTTATCTGCTACAACACGCACCAAACCATGAAAAGTGTTGACAGTGACACCTTCAATATCTGATGTTATTTCTGTCAACCATCTAGCAAGATTGCCGTTATAGCATAGCAGCAGCACTTTGAATCCCGCAGCCGAGAGTTGCCTCGCCTTTTCGACAGCGAGCATAGTTTTGCCGGTCCCAGCACCTCCGACGATAGCGGCTCTGCGAAACATCTGAAGCAACTTAAGGGTATTGTATTGTGCCTCAGTCAATTTTTTGATTTGCTGATCCTCATCCTCGAAGATGTGAGCAATCCGTGTATTGATTTCATGTTTCGGTACAAGCAGTTGTATCAAATCACGAGCAGCTTGTTCACCCAGCGGATTGTGCTTATACCTCTGGTTCCAGAAATCAAAAATTTCTTCCATAGTTTTTTGTAGATCAGACAATCGTGAGCGATCTATGATTATGGTTCGTGGAATATCAGGGCGTAAGCTTTGGTTCGCTGGAACTTCTATATCGGGAAACGCGACTGCGTGATGAATTGGAAAAGTGTACCGTCGAGTGAGTGCGTGATATTTGAGATGGTCTATTAGCGCGTAAACGCTTCTGTCCGCCTGAGCAACCGGGTCTTTATCCAGAGAATTTTTTTCACCAGCAGCGTTAATGGTGTACCATTTGCCAGCTTCCAAATGGATCCCACCACCTTTTACTTCAATGACTAATACACCGTGTTTTGGATGGACAATGACGAAATCTGCTTCGCCGACGGGACCATATCGCTTCGGATCACGAGTTACCCATTTTACGCTGTGAATAATGGTGTATTCGTGACCTAACTTTTCTCGAAATAGGTTATATAGTTTGCGTTCTGCATTGCTGTTGGTGTCAGCGGAAATTGGGGTTGGGAAAATCGTAGCCATAGACACTCTTCTCGAAAATAGCGAGTGAACAAAACTTCTCTTATCTTATCATTGTCTAGCTGAATGATGTACAAAGACGCATCTTTAAACTCGACAAAACATAGCTCCTTATCCAGATTTGTTGAGCAATGACTCATCTCAATTGTCTCAATTGTCTCAACTTGTTTTTCGTACTCGCGTATCACTTTGGATGGGGGTGCGATTTTTTTGAAATTCAGTAAAAATCATTGTCTCAGCCTGAGCCACTTGAGCCACTTGAGACAACCGGGGATGAAGTATGGAATGGAATGCCTATCTCGTTGCCATCCGCCTTGCGTCGGATGCTGGACAGGTACACATCATCGAACGCCATTATCTTGAGCCAACTGGTGCCGCCTATCGGTATGTCAACATCAAAACCTGCTGCGGCGTTGAACTGACCACCCCGTTTGATGAATGCCAGCAGGAGGATATCAATTGCGAAACGTGCGTCGCAAAGATCGAGAAGCAGCAGGCATATTGGAGGAAATTCTGGTCTGGGTGGGAAGGAAAAAAGATTATCAAAATCTTCACTGGAATGGACAGGCTGGAAGAGGAATGGCGAGACAGTCACAGGCAAACGGAGGCACTTCTACAAAGAGTGCAAGCCTTCCATAATTTGCTTCAGGATTGCATGAAGCACCATCAGCCGGTTTTTACACTGGAACTGCCGGATGAGGTCTTGCTCAAACTCATGGATTTTGGAAGCGTAGGCGAAATCCTGTTGTGCTTCAAGGTAGACGATGAAAGCCGCAATAATCTACAAACTAGGCTGGGAAAAGAAGGCTTTGCCCTGCTGGGTTCGCGTCTCATCAGCAAAGGGCTGCTGAAAGCCACTGATCCCATATTCAACCGCAGGTGGACATAAGTTTGAATTTGAGCTTTGTGATGAATAAAAAGAGACTCTATGTCTCAAGAGTCTCATTCTTTTGCGGATGCTATCATCCACACCCTTCTGTCTCAACTGGCACAGGCGGCTCAAGTTGAGACACGCATTTCTACTGAATTTACAAAAAATCGCAACCCATCAAAGTTGATATGTGAGTTCGCAAAATGGGGTTGAGACATTTGAGCCACTTGAGGCTAATCTAATTCTGGTTGAAATTTGTTTCTTGGCTGTAAATAACCTCAGTTCGGGATAAAGTCGTCGAGACGCGGATAAAGATCAAGGTGTAAGGCAGGTTTCTTGGGTTGGTGACAGTAGGCGATTAAGCCAGCCAGGAGATTGACACAAAAGTTGGTAAAACTGCGGTGACGGGTGTGTTCAATCTGGGAAATATTCTTGAGTTGATCGGTAATGGTCTCGAGGATGGCGCGTTTGCGCAACAGCAAGCGGTCAGAGAGGGAAAGGAGATGATTTTTCATATTCCTGCGGGCATGGGTGACCAAGTAAAGGCGATAGGTTTCCACGAGTTGTCGGACTAAGGCTTGGGAGAGATAGCCTTTGTCAGCATACAGCCACCCGAACAAGCGATGCACCAACTTCGGAACCGGGGTGCGGTCATCGACATTGCCGGCACTCAAGCGACACGCCAACAACTCCCCGCGTTCATTGACGACCAGATGCAGTTTGAACCCATAAAACCAGCCCATCGAGTTCTTGCCTCGCTGGGCGAGATCACGAAACGTCCGATGCTGCCCAATCCGCCGATTGTCGCACACCGCCAAGGGGGTTGAGTCTATGAAAGCAATGCCGGTGCATGTCCCATAGCAGCTTTGCAGATAAGCACTCAGCGGCACCAGCGCTTCTGCCATCAGTTCCACAAAGCGGTTGTAACTGACCAAGTGTGGAAACTCGCTGCTCAAGTGACGCTTCACATACCCTTGATAGTAGGTCTTGAAGTCCCGAAACCGCACTTGGTGAAAATGGATCACAATCGTCATGATTTCACTCAGCCACAGGTGTCCCTGTCGCTGCCGCTGGCGTTCTCCGCTGGCTAACTGCTGGCGTTTCCAGTCGGCTTCATTCGCTTGGCAAAAATCATCGACATGGTAGAACAGTTCCAGTAGACTCATTCTGATGCCTTTCAGGTTTGGTTTCGTCACCGGAGAGTCTATTCCCTCTCCTCTTGAAAGGCATCTCTATCCCGGACTCAGGTTACATAGTTTGCGCTAGATTCATTGTTCATTATGAAATTGGAGACAAGGTGACAACCCTAAAGCCGAGATAATTGAAACGACTATCAGGCAAGAAGCCATTCCTTACATGAACTAGATGAGACTTAATCTGACACTCTGAGTAAACTCAAGAGGAGAATGGAGTGTCACGATGAACAACGAGCAGAAGATTATCGCCACGAAATTGGGCTTGCTGAAACTCGCCGAGCGCCTGGGCAATGTCAGCGAA
>JAIOHM010000205.1 GCA_019912965.1 Anaerolineae bacterium | reverse complement strand
TGGGGGTGGGGTAAATACCATATTTCCACACCTACCCTTAAAACTGTCGTCCTCTCAATTACATAACCGAGAGGGGGTTACACGAAGGGTTCTTACTCTAGAACAGCGTTTGCTTCTCGCAGTTGCAGCACAGCGCGGTGGCTGCGCTCTGCCAGCACAATTCCGAACATTGTTTCACAGGCCTGCATCAGACTGTCGTTGGTAATAAGATAATCACATTGAACTGCGTATGGCATCTCGGTATCAACCCGCAGCATCCGCTTGTCGATTTCGGCTTGGCTTTCCCCGCGTGTTTCCATCCGCTGGCGGAGTTCCGCTACCGAAGGGGGCTGCACAAAAATCAGCACCGTGTTTTCCGGGTACAACAAACGCAAATCACTCGCCCCCAGCACATCAATATCGGCGATGATGTCCTGCTCAGCGGCGATAGCAGCTTCCACCGTCATGCGTGGAATGCCATAAAGTTCACCGTGAATAACTTGATGTTCAATCAACGCCTTGTCTGCAATCATCTGCTCGAATTCGCTCCGACTTATGAACAGATGTTCCCGGCCTTGCTGTTCAGTATTCCGTATGGTGCGGGTGGTTGCGGTTGGGATTTGTCGCAGCGTTGGAATCCGCTCCAGCACGCTTGTCATGATGGCATTCTTCCCCACGCCTGCTGGCCCAATCAGCACGAAAATCAATCCCCATTTTCTCGACTCAGTGGCTGTAAACTGCACGTTGGTTCTGTCCTTGAGGTGACTTGCATTTCCTATAGTTTAACAAATTTCCACCCCCAACACCCATAATCAATTGCATTAGAAAATGTAAAGAGCAGGCTTTTTCTTAAGCCTGCTCTTTGTTGGAGAGGGTTGAACAAGGGATTTTATCCCCTTGTTCATCGTTGCTGTTAGTTGTTCACTTGGATTTCAGTGATCCACCAACCGTCTTTCAAGTCCGCGTTTGGAACATTGAGTCGGAACCGCAAGCCTACATACTGGTCTACGTAAGATCGCAGGTCATGTGACCGTGCCATCCAGTCGCGGCCCTGGCTTGGCATCCAGGTGCTCGAACCCCAGATTGTTGGGTTGCATTGAGCGCTGGGGAGACCCGTTGGGCAGTTCAGGCTCAGGTTGTTCTGTGTCCACGAGAACCCGCCGTCAATACTCACCTCGGTACGTGCAGCCCACGACCCACCCAGATCATAGTAGGTGAAGAACTGCATTCTCGGTCGCCAGTTCGTCACAGGCAGGTTGGTCGAAGGATTGATCGGCGTATTCAGGTTCAGCACCCCGTCAAGGATCAGTGACGAGTTGCCATAAGGCACTGACCGTACCCAATCGCAGGTTGCACAGGCACGCGGGCTGTCGCTGAACGAGAAGTTGTTGTTGCCCACCTGTAGGATGATGACCGCGCTTTGGTCGCCTTCGTACCATTCCATGACCAGCGTGTAGTCACCCGCCACCAGGTTCACCGTTCCCATATTTACCGTGCGGCTGTGATTCGTCCAGTTGTTGATGATGTTCCATCCACTGGGTGCGCTGGGTGGTGTTGTCTCATACCGCAGTCGCACAGCATTGTCTGATGTGGTAATGAACGTGTAGTCGCCTGCCAGCACCGTGATGTCGCGGATAAACCGCCCCATGTAGTAATCATCCCATGTATTTCCGGTTGTTCCCGTTGGTGCGCCGAACGGACGTCCGGTAGAACCGAAATCATTGTTGATGATGGGTGGCGAATCCCGCAAACGACGGTTCGGGATCGTCCACTGCGGTCGGGCAGTGAAGTAATCGTCAGTTCCCGTGATGGTGCGCGGCACCGCATTAAAGAAGTTGTTGACCTGACTGATAGTGCAGGCAATTGGATTCAAGTCGTTTGGCGATGCTAAAGGCACCGTCCGACCCGCATTGGTCATCCATTGCAAGCAGTCAATCCACCACACCTGCCAGTCGTTCGGGCCAAGCGCTGCCGTACCGCCGCCGGAACCTTTCCACAAATCCGGTGCCAATCCCCACTGGCCTTCTGTTACCCAGTTGGATGTGTTCTGTGCCGGATCGAAGAATGCCAAACCGATCACGCGCGGCTGACGATATTCAATCCGAATGTCGTCAATCCACCATCCGTCGCGCAGGCTGGAACCATTATCCAATGCGTCCAGTACGAACCGGATGCGGATGCGTTTACCTTCATTCGCGGGTGTTGCCGGATTGTCTGCAAAGTTCCGCAGGTCGATTTGTTCACGGCCCCATGTATCCATACGGCTGAACTCGCCTCGGCTCCAGATCGATTGCCACGACGAATTTGAGCCATAGGATGCGGTTGAACCCCAATCGTACGCATAGTTGTAACCTTGACGGCAGCGTCGGTTATTGCCCGTACCCGGTGGGCAGGCGGTAACCATTTCATTCTGGTCTTGGATCGCAATTTCCACGCGGATGACATCATCGTCACCGATGTTGTACCGATCCCAGAAGTACAGCGTTGGATTGTCCGCTGTCGATGCCCCGCGCAGGTCAATGATGCGGTTCATTTCCAGTACCGAGTAAGTATTGTCTCGGTAGTTGACACCCTGTTCCGGGCTGTCATGGAAGGAGCGAACACCGCTGTGTGCTTCCCAGTCAATCCCTGACCATGTGCCGCCTGTCCGCCACCGCAGCCACCATTCGGCAGGCTGATCGATGTCATCCACATAACGTGGCCCGTTGCCCGCCCCGGCGGGGGGTGCCCCTGTAACTGGAGTGACGCTGGCACCAGTATTCCACAGTTTATGGGTGGTTTCGGCATATTCCTTGATGTCAAAGAAGTCCACATACACACCGTCTGAAACCGAACCGTCCGAGCGCGCATCCAGCCGGATAGCCACGAAGAAATCATCATCGCGCGGGTCGCCGTTGGCAGCCAGTTGCGCCAGCGTTTGGCCTGTTACCACGCGGATAGCCTCATTAAGATCGATTTCCACGCGTTCCCATGCAACTTGGTCGCGGGTGCGGGAATTGTAGGTGTAGCTCCAGATCGAAGTTGGCGCAATCGCGGCGGTGCCGGACTGTGAATTTGCCATGCGGAACAGATCAACATGGATGTTGTCGTTCGCTGTCACTCGGCGCCAGTGCCAGAAGCTCATGATTGCGCGTGTGGCTGGGCCGCTGGGATTATTTGCACAGTCTTTATTGCCACCCCATGTAGTCAGGTTCTCTGGTGTGTCGTTATTGAAGTCAATCGGGTACTTCAATTCCAGTGAAGTCTGCTGCCCATGCAGGTAGTTGCCACCGGGGCTGTCCGTGAACGAAGTCGGGCTGCCAAATGCGCCGCTGGCGTTGGTGATTGCCCATTGACCCGTTGGCTGCCACTTCACCATACCTTCTTCTGACGTGTCGCAGAATGGGTACTGACTGTAACGCGGCACACCCTTGCGTTCCAGCACGATATTATCGATGTAAAGGCCGGTAGTTTCGTAATCCTTGTCCACCTTCAGGGCGAACCGCAAACGGAACGGCTCAGTATTCCAATTCGAGATATTCCGCAGTTCGACTTCGTATTTATCCATGGTCGCGCCGATGGCTGACCCGTTATAGGCCACCTGTGCCATCACTTGCACAGCCTGCCAGGTATCTGGAGTTGCGTCTAGGGCATCCCGTGTCCATTGAATTTCAATCGAGTCACCCTTCTCCAGCGCATAGGCCATCGAGAATGTCAGCATTGGATAGCCGTCATCGCCTTCAAAGTCTGGTTGCCCGCCGCTGCCGTCAGCATTGTAGGGTAGGCTGATTTGACCATTGAACTCAATCGAATGAACGCGGTACCCGTTTGCATCCACTGGGCTTGCATTCGGTTGTTCTGGCCCAAACCGCGCGTATCGCACGGGGTTGGTGCCTTTGCTGATGTCCCACGACATGCTTGGCGAACCATCATCGTTAAACACAACATTGGTCGAGGACAAATCCCATCGTCCCGAAGTAACGAAATCGTTCTTCTGACCGGGATCATCCATGTTCCAATAACTGCCGCAGGTTTCTTTGGTGTTGGGCGACGAACAAACGGTTATTGTCCGCCCGCTGGCATTGTCGATCTTGATGTCATCGACGTAATACCGCCGCACACCCGTCCCGCCGCCGCTTTCCAGCACAAAACGGTAAGTGATCTTGCCGCTGGGGACTGTTGGCAGAGTAATACGGTTGCGCATCCAGGCGTAGTTTTTGCCACCGTTGTGTAACACATAGCTTTGCCCGCCTGCCCAGTTTGGCCCACTCCCCGGCTGTACAGTGTCGTCACTGGGGTCAGTTGGTGTGCCATTATCCAGCCACACATATGGTTGGTACTCGGCCACTTGCAGGGTTACGCTGGCTGCTGCCGCGAAGTCCCAAACATCCCAGAATTCCATCGTTGGATTAGAAAGTGCGGTGATGTCTACCGAGCCGCGCAGTTCCAGATGGCAGCGCATGTTGGGAGGGAAACCGTTACCCGGTAGCGGGCTTTCTTCCCATGCCCACGACTGCGTATTGGGCTGGCTGCCGGTCACGCGTGCCCATTGACAGTTTGCCGGGCCGGGAACGCCAGTGTCGTCTGGGGTATTGGCCTTGAATTGGGACATATTGAGCTGAATGCCCGCGCCGCCACCGCGTTCGTAGTACTCAACGGTGAGGACATGTGGCCCTGGCGATAGACTCTGGGTTACTTGGGGAATGGGTTCGTCAATGCCATGATCATACCAGGAGTTAATGATCGGTGTCGGATTGGTGTCTTTGTCAACAAAAACCCGCATGCCATCATCTGATTTCGCGGTGAAAATCACGCTGATCGGCACAGTCCCGAATACATAAATCGGGCGTGTCCATCGCACTGAAAAATTGTCGGATACAAAACCCGGTAGGGGTGGGTTGTTGCCCCAGTCAAAATTGATGTTGTATCGATAGGCTTCGCCCAACTCGGCGTTGTATCGGATAATCGGGTCACCACTCAATGTAGTGTTGGCATAGTATTCACCACGCCAGTCGTCGCCACCCAGATACACACTGCTGTCCACGCGCCACCAGGGTGGGGCGTCAATAGGATCAATGAATGGTGCCACAAACGAATGATCCGTCGGCGTTGGCGTCGGCGGTTTCGTTGGCGTTTTGGATGGGGTTGGGCTGGGTGTAATCGGTGTCGGTGTCGGCGAAGGCCCCGGTGTGGGCGAATTCGTCGGCAGCGGCGGTGGGTTCGGCGGGAAGCCGCGATCTTCCGGCGGGTTCAGCGCGACGGCAGTTACGGTCTGCCAGAAAGCTGTCGCACCGCCTGCAACCGAAAGGTCTTGCGGTTCGCCTGTGATGCCAATTAGGTTGTACACCGTGTTGCTAAACACGTTGCCTAGCGCTGGCCCTGTGGCAATGAGTGCCGCTGCCAGCGCGATAACAACCAGAATCAATATCAGCGCATACTCAAGTAGCGCCTGACCGCTGGTTGCTCGTCCTAAAGGCGGGCTGTTAATGTGTCGTTTCATAGGTGTTGACCCCTCATCCAAACAGATTGCTTTAATCTGTGAATCCTATCCGAGTCGTTGCACGATCCCTGTTTCTATGGTACTCGATGATTGCTGCTTCTCAATTTAATTTTTGTCGGTAACTTGTTCAAATGCGTTGACAATTCCTCAATGAAGTCTTGTGTAGTTTGTCACTCGTTCATGCTATCCACCTATGGTATGCTCTGGGTCATAATCTCATCAATAGCACTTAGGACTGATTGCCCATGACCGCAACGATTATTGATGGCAAACAGATTGCAGATCGAATGCAGGCAGAAATCGCTGCGGATGTTGTCCGCTTTCAGGCCGAATTTGGTTTTCCACCCGGATTGGGCGCAATCTTGGCGGGCGATAACCCTGCTTCTGCCCAATATGTCCGTATGAAGCGCCGTGCCTGCGAAGCCGTTGGTTTTCATTCTGTTGCGCATATCATGACCGCTTCCAGTACACAGGCTGAAGTCGAAGCCGCTGTCGCTGAAATGAATGCCGACCCGCACATTCATGGCATTCTTGTACAGTTGCCTCTTCCGCCGCAAATTAACGAAGAACGCATTTTAGGCCTCGTCAGTTTGGATAAAGATGTCGATGGTTTTCACCCGGTCAACATTGGTATGTTGGGCATGAAAGGCCGCGAACCGCGTTTTACACCTGCTACACCAACCGGATGTATGGTTATTCTGAAAGAAGTTGGCGCGCAGATCGAAGGCGCGAATGCGGTTGTTATCGGGCGCAGCAATATTGTTGGATTGCCTGTCGCCTTGATGCTGATGAAAGCCAATGCCACTGTGACTGTCTGCCACAGCCGAACCAAAAATTTGCCCGATGTTGTCCGTCAGGCCGATATTGTCATCGCCGGTATTGGTCGCCCGGAATTTGTGAAATCCGATTGGCTCAAACCCGGTGCGGTTGTCATTGATGTGGGTACAAATCGTGTGGATGACCCCACGACCGAGAAGGGCTATAAATTCGTTGGTGATGTCGAGTTCGACAAAGCCCTTGAGGTTGCCGGGGCGATCACCAAAGTTCCCGGCGGTGTTGGCCCAATGACCATCACCATGCTTCTGCACAACACCCTCAAAGCTGCTCGCCGCCTCGCTGCTGTCCCCAAATAAGTTCTACTTGTGTTGTTTGTGAACAGGGGGTTTCTTAACCCCTTGTTTTTGCCTTTACTGCTTTGCGAACCGCCTCTTCCCATCCTTTAACCTTTTTCAAACCCAAATCTTCCGCTAATCGCTTTGACGTATTGAATCCGTAGATTACACGACAGGTAGCGCCCCAAAATCGGGCTTATGATGGATATAGAAATACAGATTGTAAGTCTTTTGCAGGGTGAATATCATGAAGATCAAATATTTAACCATTGGTCTGCTCCTGACTCTAATCCTCGTTCCGTTATTGACTTTAAACGCTGTTGCTGCCCAAAATTGCACGGTGCGTACCGATTGGTCGATTTACACAGTCGTGCGTGGTGATAATCTCTACCGCATCGCCCGCCGCTATAACACCACTGTGGCAGTGCTGGCGAATGCCAACTGTTTAACCAATGTCAGCCGTATTTTTACCGGACAGCAGTTGCGCGTACCATCTGGGGCAGGGATACCTGGTGGTACAGTTGATGTACCCTCGACATTTCAGCAGTACGAACGCGGTTTCATGATCTGGCGTGGTGATACTGGCGATGTGCTAATGTTCACAGGCACATCCAGCGGTACTTCATCGCGTTATGCCTCGCAGTCCTACGGTCGCCTGCCAGAAAACGCGGTGTCTGAACCAACCCCCGCTGGACTTGTCCGTCCCATTATGGGTTTTGGTCGTGTTTGGGGCAACTTCATCCCCGTGCGTACTGCGCTGGGTTGGGCAACTACTTCCGAAAGTAGCTACACCATGCGCTACACATCAGCAGGCGGTCAGATTTATCTATCCCTGCCGGATGGTCGTAACCTTATCAACAGTGCCGGAACGTGGAGCATTTTCAGCGGCAATATTCCAACGCCAATCCCGCCGACTCCGCTGCCAGTCACACCGCCCACAAATGCTTACCCTTCAGGAGTTTACCAACCTTTTGAAGGCGGTTTCATGACATGGCGTTCGGATACTAACGAAATCGTCGTCTACTTTGGTCTGAATGGTGGCGGAGTTGCAGTGTACTCATCTGCATCCTATGCCAACTTGCCGGATAACCCCTTGGTTTTTCCGCCGTCCGGTCGCGTGCGTCCCATTTGGGGTATCGGTCGTGTGTGGGGCAACTACGAATCAGTACGAAATCAGCTTGGCTGGGCGACTGGCCGCGAGGTGAATTACGTCATCACCTACACCCTTACGCCCAACGGTTACACCTTTAACCTGACCAATGGCAGCATCGTAACCAACATCAACAATCGTACTTGGTCGCTGTCAGGGACGCTGCCAAATCCTGTGCCGAATCCAACTACGCCCGTTCCACCAACCGCAACACCCATACAGCAGACCAGTGTAACCGTCAACACAGCTTACCAACTTTTTGAAAACGGCTTCCTGATCTGGCGCAGCGATACCGGACGCATTGATCTCTTCACAACAACTTATGTCAGTGGTTTCAATCAGGATCAGTATGCGAACCTGCCCGATAACCCTGTTACCGATACACCCCCAATTGGACGGTTCAAACCGGTCAGCGGTTTTGGACGGGTGTGGGGCAATTTTCCCGATGTGCGTAATGCGCTCGGTTGGGGATTAGGCACGGAGTCTGGCTATCAAGCCACCTTCCGCAGCCGGGATGAAAACGGTCTCCAAACCACCTGCTTTAACTTGCCCGATGGCCGCCTTATCAAATTCCCCATCGTCATTGAACGCTCGTGGACATGGCTCTACGTCGAGAACTGCTAAACAATTTTGTCTCGTGAGGGAGGATTTCAAATTCTCCCTTTTTAACCCCTCTGTGTCCCTATATGGTTCAAATGTTTACCCCATTCTTGCAAAAGTGGTGTAATTTGTAGCCAAATCGCCACTTTTCCGCTTTCATAGAGGGCAGGCGAGAAGAAAGGGATGTGATCGATGTCGCTCATCAACGATTATCTGCGCGAAAGTCTGCGCCTTGTCGCACAAACCATCATCGAATGGGAAGTCAGTGCCGCCATAGCTGCCAGCCACTACGAACGGAACGCAGATCGCCGTACCCAGCGCAACGGCTACCGTCAGCGCGTCTGGCAAACCAGCTTGGGCGAAATTATGTTGCATATCCCCAAACTGCGGAAAGGTGCCTACTATCCGGCGTTTCTCGAATCGCTGCGCCATGCCGAACCCGCGCTCATTGCCTTCGTCCAGGATGCCTATCAGCGCGGTCTGACCCTGCGTGATATTCAATCGGCTTTAAATCATCTCGGTTTGACCGAAATGCACCCCAGCCACTTGGCGGACATGCAGGATCAGTTGCACGATCTGATCGACCGCTACAAATCCCGACGCAATAATCCACAAGCCGCAGTTTCCGCCATCAGCACCAAAATCATCCGCTTGGAGTCGCCGTCTGCCAAACTGCCACAGGCTTCCCTCGGAGGAACGGTGCAGCCCTTTGTATTGGCGCTTCTGGAAACTTGGCTTGAGCTTCGCCCATCAGTGGGGCAGGGGGATGAATCCCTCCAACTCCTCCAGCGCATCCATCAAGCCTTAACCGACTCAACATCCGCCGTCACACTCGCCGCCTGATATCGTCCTTGTCGCTATCTATGCTTATAAGCTGATGGCTGACTGCTGAAAGCTGAAGGCTCTCTTATGTCTACCCTTGTCCCAATGGTTATCGAACAATCCGACCGTGCCGAACGCGCTTACGATATTTACTCCCTGCTGCTCAAAAAGCGCATCATCATGCTCGGTTCGCCCATCAACGAACCCGTTGCTAATCTCATCGTCGCCCAACTGTTGTATCTCGATCACGAAAATCCCGATCAGCAGTTGCAGATTTACGTCCAATCTCCCGGTGGCGAAGTTTACGCAGGCTTGGCAATTTATGACACCATCCAGCAGATCAACGCTCCGGTCAGCACCGTCGCCGTAGGCCGCGCCGCCAGCTTTGGCACAGTCATTCTGGTTTCCGGTCGTCGTGGATTACGCTATGCACTCCCCAGCGCCACCATCCACATGCACCAACCCCTCGGTGGCGCACAAGGGCAGGTCACCGAAATGATGATTCAGGTCAACGAATTCCTGCGTCTGAAGGACTACCTCAACGATATTTTCGTCCACCACACCGGGCAGCCCAAAACCGTCATCGAGCGCGACACCGACCGCGACATCTACCTCACCGCGAATCAAGCGGTCGAATACGGCCTCATTGATGGCACACTAGGCCGCGCCAATGTACTCCCCGTGCCCGCTTCCATCCCGTTGCCCTCTACCCTCCGCGTACCCGTCCCCGCCGAATCCCTAAGCTAACCTCCATTGGGGCGGAGAAAATCCGCCCTACACTATCACACTGTCCATAAATCGTTTTGCAGGTATTGGTGTTTTGTTTTGCTCCCTTCCCTCGTTTACGGGGGAAGGGCCGGGGATAGGGGTAATATTTCTCTCCATTCCCTCCGTGATCTGCTCTGAAATAAACACTCTGCGTAATCTCTGCGTTCTTTGCGTCTCTGCGGTTATTTCTCTTCTCTTTTCTTTCCCCCTTTTTCCCTTACAATGGAAATGTGTACCCACCAACCGCAGGATGTTCATGACCCACATTTTCATCAGCTATGGCCGCAAAGACCAACCCCATGCCCGCAAACTAGCCGATCATCTTCGCACCAATGGCTTTGACGTCTGGATGGACGATCACATCGACATGGGTGACGATTGGTGGGCGGCGATTGTCCGCGCCATTCGGGGATGTTCAGCTTTTCTCGTAGTCATGTCCCCCGATGCTGGCAGTTCACGGTGGGTCAAACGCGAAGTCATGCTGGCGGAAGACCTCGCCAAACCCATGTTTCCCGTCCTGCTCGAAGGTGATCTGCATTCCTCCGAACTGTGGGCATTGTTCATCAGCACCCAGTACACCGATTTTCGCGGTGGTAATCTGCCCTCGGACACCTTTTTTACCCGGCTGATGGAACGCGGAGTCCCCCGCAAATCCACCCCCGGCGTAGACTTCGCCACCCAATACCGCCCATCTCTTAAACAGGATTTTGACTCCCCTCTCCACTTGGGAGAGGGGCAGGGGGTGAGGGCTGCATCGCTTCTTCCCCCTCCCTTCGATTGGTGTCCCATTCCATCCGGCAAAGTGTCCATGCAGTCCGGCAAATCCAGTCGCCAAAAACACGAAGTCCCCGCTTTCAGCATCGCCAAATACCCCATCACCAACGCCCAATATCAGGTATTTCTGGACGCCCCCGATGGCTTCTGCAATCCCCTGTGGTGGGACTATGCCGACCATGCCATGCGTTGGCGCAGCGCCCACCCCCATCCCGAATCCATCGCCCTCGGTGGTGACGACTGCCCCCGCACCAACGTCGCATGGTACGATGCCTTCGCCTTTACCCGCTGGCTCACCGCCCGCTTGACTCCCCATGCAATGGGGAGGGAGCAGGGGGGTGGGGATAACCTGGCACTGATTTCCCTCCCTACCGAATCCCAGTGGCAGCGTGCCGCACAAGGGGATGACGGCCGCGCTTATCCATGGGGCAGCCAGTTCGATAAATCCCGCGCCAACGTTCGCCAAACCGGATTAGGCCGCTTAACCCCCGTCAATGCTTACCCCTCCGGCGCGAGTCCTTACGAAGTGTTGGATATGTCCGGAAACGTCTGGGAATGGTGTCGCACCGACCACGCCGGATCAAACGACCCCGCCACCGCCGAACGCCGTGTTTTGCGCGGCGGATCATTTAGCGATTTCAGCAGCTTCGCCACCTGCGACTACCGCAACACCGCCGCCCCGGACTTTAAGAGCCTCTACTTTGGCTTCCGCATCGTCCTCCTGACACCCGCCCCCTGACGTGCCGATTTTTAATAACAACCCTTGCCATACCATACACTCCTGTAGGGGCATCAGCACCGCTGTGCCCTGCTTTAATCTCACCCGCTGGCGTCGCTTGTCCACTTACGTTATATTTCTTCTTAATACCATCATCGCCCAAATGAAACTAAACCCATGTCCCACATCTTCATCAGCTACAGCAAAAAAGACCACGACTACGCCCGAAAATTGGCTGATAAACTACTTTCTCTTGGTTTCGACGTGTGGATTGATGACCAGATTGATTATGGGGATGATTGGTGGAGGGTAATTGTTCGCGCTATTCGTGGCGCAAAGGCTTTTATCGTTGTGATGACTGAAGAATCCGATGCTTCGGATTGGGTTCAACGTGAGGTCACACTAGCCGATAAACATAAGATTCCAGCATTTCCAATCTGGCTTTCTGGTGATGTGGATGCCAGTGAGAATTGGGCGATTTATGTCCGCACACAATATGCTGATGTGCGGGATAGAAGTTTGCCTAAAGATGACTATTATACCCGCCTTGCCAAAGTCGCTCCCCGTAAATCCAATCAGGGGAACGATATAACCGATTCTCCACCAGCAAAACAATCATCAGTTGGCATAACAGGTGATCTTGAGGTCAAGTTAATACCTAAAGCAGATACGATTCAACCCAAAACTACAGAAAATTTGTTGACAGATGTCAGTGCTCTCACCGCCGCCACGCTTTCCATCCTCCCGCCCCCTTTTGAGTGGTGCTCCATTCCCGCTGGAAAAGTCACCATCGAATACAGCAAAACGGACCATAAAACCTTCGATGTGCCCGCCTTTCTCATGGCCAAATACCTCATCACCAACGCCCAATATCATGTTTTTATCACTGCTGAAGATGGCTATTCTGATCCTCTCTGGTGGGATTATTCTGACCATGCTAAATTGTGGCGTAAAGATAGCCGCAGATCTAAGAATACTTCTTATCAAGGTGACTATATGCCGAGAATCAATGTCTCATGGTACGAAGCCATCGCCTTCACTCGCTGGCTAACAGCTCGTGTTTTCCCCCTCTCTAGCTTGCAGAGAGGCCAAAGGGATGAGTTAAACCTCACGCTTCCTAGCGAACAACAATGGCAGTGTTCAGCTCAGGGAGATGACAATAGTATCTATCCATGGGGTGATGACTTTGACTTAAATCGTTGTAATACCCTTGAAAGCAACATCAACCAGCCCACCCCCGTTGCCCAATATCCGTCGGGTGTAAGTTCTTATGGCGTTTTTGACATGAGTGGTAATGTGTGGGAATGGAGTTCAACTACTTGGATGGATGATTTGGTTGAACTAACAGGCAATTTCGCGCGGGTGCTTCGGGGTGGATCGTTCTTCAATGGGCAAGACGATGCACGGGCTACATTCCGCAGTAGTTTCCGTCCCGATCTTCGTAGTGACTTTATCGGCTTTCGAATTGTATCTAGCCTCCCATCTCCCTGATCTCTGGACATTGGGGTACACAACTCCAGAATTTGTTTTTGACCTCCCGCGAAGTGGAGAATTTTTGAAAACTGCTTTTTAGGAATATGTTGGGAGTGGAATGCTGAACCTTGCTGATCTGACCGCCGCTACGCTTTCCATTCTTCCGCCGCCCTTTGAGTGGTGTTCTATCCCCGCTGGAAAAGTTACCATCGAATACAGCCCCACCGACCACAAAACCTTTGATGTGCCCGCTTCCGTCATCGCCAAATACCCCATCACCAACGCCCAATATCAAATTTTCATAGATGCCAAACATGGCTATTCCGACCCGCGCTGGTGGGACTATTCGGACGAAGCCCAATCGTGGCACAGCGTCAAAACCAAACCGCTAGGCTTGCTCTTCCCCGGCGATGATCTTCCCCGCACTCGTATCGCTTGGTACGAAGCCATCGCCTTCACCCGCTGGCTCACTAGCCGCTTATCCCCTCTCTCCACTCTGGAGACGCGAATGCGGCTAGGGGGTGAGGTTTCTACATCTCAAAAGGGTGCTGATACCTCAGTACCCAGTACTCAGTACTCAGTACTGATTTCGCTCCCCACCGAACAGCAGTGGCAGCGTGCCGCGCAAGGCGACGACAACCGCATCTACCCATGGGGTAACGATTTTGACCAAACCCGCTGCAATATTCAGGAAAGTGGTATCAACCAGCCTTCGCCCGTTACCCGATACCCATCTGGCGCCAGCCCCTATAATGTATTTGACCTGAGTGGCAATGTATGGGAATGGTGTTTGACGACTTGGCAGGGCGATTCGACTGATCTGGCAAATGATTTACACCGCGTGCGACGGGGTGGTTCGTGGGGCTTTGGTCAAGACTTGGCGCGTATTGTTTATCGCAGTGGCCTCTTTCCTTCGGAGCGTTACTACAATATTGGTTTCCGGTTGGTCTGTCTTTTGTCTTAAAACCGATAACTGACCACTACTCCCCGTTTGAAAACCCTATCCATTTCCGCTTGACTTGACTAGAACTTCCGTGCTAAGATGTAGCGTGTAAAACACAAGGAGTAGCACCACACTAACAGAAGAAGACTGCTAAATTCAAAACGCTTCCCCTTGTAGGATGCGTCGCTCAACACTGTGAGCGTAAGCTGTTTATCGGGCCTAAATAGCGTGGGTATAGACTCCCTCCTCGCGTGCGGGGAGGGTTGGGGTGGGGTAAATTGCCCCCCACCACACCGCCAGACTTAAAACGCTCCTTTTTTGCCCTGACTATCGACTATTCAGCAAGTATTGCAGCAGTACCCCATCCCAAAATCGCCGCAATACATTGATCCGACAAATCCATTCCGATAACCACGACGACAATGACGCCCATCCCCAGCTAATCAGCGCCTAGAATCCGATAAACACGCATCTTTCCAAGAAACATCCCGCCCCGTTCGATAACCAACCGAGCATTCTGTCTTTTTCTGGAAACCAATCACCAATCACAAACAACCCATCTATGTCTAACCGCCAAAAACTGACAACTGATAACTGTAAACTGACAACTCCCTGCGCCAACTTCCCGCACAGCCGCACCCCAAATGACAACATTGTCCGGCGGCGGCAATAGCCGAATATGGCGCTGCACCCTACGGCGCTCCCCGTCTCAACCGCCGACAATGACATTTGCGACATGCCTGCTTCCCGTCTTCTCGCCGACAACACCTACGGCAATTTTGCATTTTGCGAATCTTTTGCACATTTTTTACGTCTTTTACTCATCCCTCATTACTTCTTTTACTCAGTGCCTTGTACTGGCTTTTAACTTTTACCTTTCGCCTTCCCCGTGTTACACTCCGCCCCCGGAGGCAACATGGGAACACTGCTCGTCAAAAACATCCACACCCTCGTCACGATGGACTCTGCCCGCCGTGAACTGAAGGACGCCGCGCTTTTCGCCCGTGATGGAGTCATAGAAGCCGTCGGCGCATTAGCCGAAATGCCCGCCCAAACCGCCGATGAAATTATCGACGCCTCGGCGCATATCGTCCTCCCCGGCCTTGTCAACACCCATCACCACATGTTCCAGAGCCTCACCCGCGTCCTCGCTCAAAACGACGAATTGTTCGGTTGGCTCAAAACCCTCTATCCCATCTGGTCGCGCCTCACCGGGGAAGCGGTTTATACCTCCGCGAAGCTGGCGATGGCTGAACTCATCCTCTCCGGTTGCACCACCTCCAGCGATCATCTCTATATTTACCCGAATGATGTCCGCTTGGATGATGAAATTCACGCCGCGCAGGAAATCGGCATCCGTTTTCACGCCGCCCGTGGTTCGATGAGCTTAGGCGAAAGCAAAGGTGGCCTCCCGCCTGACCGCGTAGTCGAAGATGAACAGGTCATCCTGCGCGATACCCGCCGCGTCATCGAGCAGTATCATAATCCCGCCCGTCATGCCATGCTCCGTGTGGTTGTCGCGCCCTGTTCCCCCTTCAGCGTCACCCGTGACCTCATGCGTGAATCGGCTTCTCTCGCCCGTAGTTATGGGGTCAGCCTCCACACCCACCTTGCCGAAAACGATAACGATATTGCCTACAGTCTTGAGCAGTTCGGCTATCGTCCCGGTGATTACGCGCAGGATGTTGGCTGGGTTGGTGCGGATGTCTGGCACGCCCACTGCGTCAAACTCGATGATCGTGAAATCGGCCTCTTCGCCCACTCCGGAACAGGTGTTTGTCACTGCCCATCCTCCAATATGCGCCTCGCGTCCGGCATCGCTCCCATCCGCCGGATGCTCGACTCGCGCGTAAAAGTTGGCCTCGGTGTTGATGGCTCTGCTTCCAACGATGCCGGACATTTGCTCAATGAAGCCCGACAGGCGATGCTCCTTCAACGTGCTGGGGGGAATCCCGCCGCACTTTCCGCCCGTGAAGCACTGGAAATTGCTACCCTCGGTGGTGCATCCGTACTCAACCGGGATGACATCGGCGCGTTAGCTCCCGGCATGTCTGCCGATTTCATCGCCTTCCGTCTGGATACGCCAGCCTTTGCCGGGGCAGTGCATGACCCCGTAGCCGCGCTCATTTTCTGCGCCTCACCACAGGTCAATTTCTCAGTCATCAATGGTCGCCTCGTCGTCCGTGATGGTCACTTGCTCACCACTGATCTTCCCGCCCTCGTTGCTCACCACAACCATCTCTCCCGTGCCCTCATCAATGGTGACTAGCCTATGCCCCCATCGCGCATTTCTGTTTTTTTACCTAGCACCTCGCACTTAGCACCTCGTACTTCACTCCGCCTCGGCGTCGGCTGCGCCGTAATCGACGATGAAGGTCATTTGCTCCTCTCTCAACGGGGTGATTTAAATGTCTGGAATTTACCCGGTGGCCGCCTCGATTCGGGTGAGCATTTAGCTGATGCCGCCGCCCGCGAGGTGCGCGAAGAAACTGGGGTGATCCCGCGTATCGAACGCGCTGTCGGTTTGTACTATCTCGCTGGATGGGAACGTCTGAACATTGTTTACGCAGGCTGGCCTTTAGGTGGTGAACTCCAATCCCGTACCGATGAAACCCGCGCTAACCGCTATTTCTCCCCGGATGAACTCCCTGAAATGTTTTGGGGAATCGCCGCTCATGATGCCCTTGCTGATACCCGTCCTGAACCGCGTATTATCCAGACCCCGCCGCGCGAACGCCGCCGGATAAAAACCCAACTCCGCTGGCGCTGGATAAAAAATCTTCTGTGTGGACGTCCTGAACCCCGTTTCCCACGATTTCAGGTTTCGGCGGTTGCCCTTGTCTGGAATGACTTGCATCTTCGAGTTCTCACGTTACCTAATGCGAATGGACATACCGTGCCGCGTGTTACCTGTGATGGTCGCTTTGCCCCTTGGGTACAATTAGCCAGTGAAGTTCACCGTCTAAGCGGGATAGATGCCGCTTTTCAATGGGTTGGTCTGTGGCAGGATTCCCAGCGCGATCACATCGAATTGATCTTCGCGGCTACCGCTGAAGAAATCGAGCTTTCTGATGAAGCCGAATGGACAACCATAAGCACCGCCGCGCTCGACAGCCGGGAGATGGATTATGTCGAACGGGTTAGACCGAGCTATCATCACGACCTCATCTGGACAATCAACCATGACTCCAACATCAAATCCGACGAAACCTTAGTCATCGAGGAGAAGAAGTGATGAACCTCGTAGATCGTTTATCCGTAGCACGTGGTCAAACCCCTGCTGATCTGGCTTTACGAAATGCCCAACTGATTAACGTCTGGACGGGTGAAATTTACCAGACGGATATTCTTGTTCAGGGAGAGCATATTGTTGCGTTGGGGCAGGGCTACATCGCCAAAACCGAAATCGACCTTGAAGGGCGCTATGTTTGCCCCGGTTTTATTGACGCGCATGTGCATATCGAAAGCAGTCTGTGCACCCCGCCGGAGTTCGCCCGCGCGGTGCTGGTGCATGGTGTCACCACTGTCGTCACCGATCCGCACGAAATCGCCAATGTGCTGGGTTTGGAAGGCATTCGCTTCATGTTGGAACGCGCAAAACACGGCCCATTGAATATGTATGTGATGGCCTCAAGTTGCGTTCCGGCTACCCACATGGAAACCAGCGGTGCGCGTCTGGAAGCCGAAGACCTTCAACCACTGCTGACCCACAATTGGGTTTTAGGTCTGGCTGAAGTTATGAACTACCCCGGTGTGGTCTATGGGGATGAAGGAATGCTCGATAAGCTGGATTTGTTCCAGTCCAAAGTTCTGGATGGTCACTGCCCCGCACTGAGGGGTAAAGAGTTAAATGCTTATGTATCCTCAGGCATCGGTAGCGAACACGAATGCACTACCGTTGAAGAGGCGCTGGAAAAGCTCCGTCTCGGCCTGACTATTTTCATCCGCGAAGGCACGACCACCCGCAACCTGCGCCCCTTAATCCCGTTGATTACCCCGGAAAATCACACCCGTTTGTGCTTCTGTACCGATGACCGTCAACCCGGCAGCCTGATGGACGAAGGCTCAATCGACTTCATGGTTCGCACAGCCATTGCGTCTGGTGTCGATCCGCTGATGGCAATCCGCATGGGTACACTCAACACTGCCCAATATTTCCGCCTGTATGATCGTGGGGTGATTGCTCCCGGCAAACGCGCCGATTTGGTAATTTTCTCAGACCTCAACGACCTCCATCCCGAAATGGTGTTCAGGAGTGGTCATCTCGTCGCGCAGGATGGCGTCATGCTTGCTGAACGGGTTCCTTTGCGACCGATCGACCTCCGTAGCTCGGTCAACATTCGCCCGGATAGCCTCGATTTCACCATTCCAGCACAAGGAAACCGCATTCGGGTGATTGGTGGTTTGGGCGATCAGGTTGTCACGGGGCATCACATCGAGGACGCCCGCATTATAGATGGACAGGCTGTATCCGATACCGAACGAGACATCCTCAAAATGGCCGTTGTTGAACGCCATCGCGCTAGCGGGAATATCGGCAAAGGTTTTATCACTGGTTTTGGATTAAAGCGCGGTGCAATCGCTGGCACGGTTGCTCACGATCATCACAATCTGGTCATCATTGGGGTTGATGATGACAGTATGCGCCGCGCTGCCTATGCCGTGATCGAAATGGGCGGTGGTTTGGTCGCTGTGGATGGTGAGCAGGTTCTCGGTCAATTGCCCCTCCCGGTCGCGGGTTTGATGACGGAATTACCGCTCGATCAAGTGCGCCGCGAATATGATGTGCTGATTGCTCATGCTCACGCATTGGGCAGCACGATGCCCGACCCGTTCATGGCGATGAGTTTTATGGCGCTAGAGGTTATCCCCAAACTGAAGCTGACCGATGTTGGTCTGGTCGATGTTGAACAGTTCAAAGTTGTGGACTTGTTTGTTGAATAGAAGATGAGTCACAATAGATGATGTACGATTTCCAGCAGGGGGCATCGCCCCCTGTTTGCGACTCAAGAGGTAAATTATGAACGTAAATCAAGCGACAATTGAAGCGATTAAATCCCGTGTAGCGGCGCAGCGCGAGGACATCATCACCTTTCTAAAAGAACTCTGCGCTATCCCCAGTTACGACAGCCAGATTCGTGCCGTTGGCGAACGTGCCGAAGCCGAAATGCGGAAGCTCGGCTTTGATGAAGTCTGGTGGGATCGCATGGGTAACGTGGTTGGGCGCATTGGCGACGGCCCGATGAAAATCCTGTACGACAGCCATATTGATACCGTCGGCATCGGCGCGCCGGAAGAATGGCAGTGGGATCCGTTCACGGGCAAGGTCGAAAACGGTATTTTTTATGCGCGGGGCGCGTGTGATGAAAAAGGCAGTACCCCTGGCATGATCTATGGGTTGGCGCTGGCGAAAGAATTCGGCTTGCTGGAAGGCATCACCGCCTACTACTTCGGCAATATGGAAGAGTGGAACGACGGCATTGCTCCCCATGCCTTAGTTGAAGTTGAAGGCATTCGACCGGATTTTGTGGTTGTTGGCGAACCCACCAAAATGCAGGTGTATCGTGGTCACAAAGGCCGTGTCGAGATGCAGGTTTTGGCACGCGGCAAAAGTGCCCATGCTGCCAGCAATTTCTTGGGCGATAATGCCATCTATAAACTGCTGCCCATCATTGATGCCATCAGCAAACTCGAACCGGAATTAGGAGATGATCCCTTCCTCGGTCATGGACGCATCACTGTCACCGATATGACTGTGAAGACACCCAGCATCAACGCTGTTCCTAACGAAGCCACCATCTTTATTGATCGTCGTATCACCTTTGGCGAACAACCTCAAGGTGAACTGGAGCGTATCCAGAAATTGATCGGTGATCGTACTGATATTGAGGCTTCAATCTTGATTTATGATACCCCCAGCTACACTGGTTTTGTGTTCCCGCTGGATAAAATCTACCCCGCTTGGGCGCTGCCGGAAGATAACCCCTATGTCATGGCTGGTGTCAAGGCGGGCGAACTGCTTTGGGGTACGCCGCTGCCAACAGGTAAATGGGACTTTTCCACCAACGGAACATACTGGACGGGCAAAGCAGGTATTCCCAGCATCGGTTATGGCCCCGGTGATGAAATCCATGCCCACACGGTTCTCGACCAAGTACCGTTGGAAGATGTTGTCCGTTCAACCGAATGGTATGCGCTCCTGCCCGGATTGCTGGCGCGCTAATGCTTCGCCGTTGTTATCCTGTGAAAAATCTACAGGATGAGGAATCATGATGAAATTTGACTGGATTGAAGATGGCGTTTTGGCTGCCAGCCCACTGCCAGATAGTGCTGAAGCAGTGGAGTCGCTGGCCGCGCAGGGTATCCGTGCCATTATCACTATGACTGAACGCCCGCTGACAGTTGTCCCTGATGTGACATCCGAACTTTTTGCGCGATTAGGCATCATCAGCTTGCATGTGCCTGTCGACGATTTCCACGCACCCAATAAAGAGCAGGTTGCTGAAATCGTTGCTTTCATTGATCGGATGCAGGCTGAAAGAAAACCTGCTTTAGTCCACTGTTGGGCAGGGCAGGGGCGTACTGGCGTTGCACTCCATACCTATTACCTGAGTAAAGGTTGGGGTTTGGAAGCAGCCAAACGCCGTGTTGTGGAACGCCGCCCCATCTGCAACTTCGATAATCTCTCGAAGGTTCAAAAGACTTTTATCGAGGATTTTGCGTTCTCCGGGCGCACCATTCAGATTTAAAAGGGAATCTCATGCAGTTGATCTATGTGATGCGGCATGGTGAAAGTACAGTCAATGTTCAGCGTATTCTGACCTGCCGCAATCCTGAAGGCGATCTGACTGATCTGGGTCGTGAACAGGCTGCCAAAGCCGCCGCTTGGTTAGCCGATAAAGGCATCACAACCATTTATCACAGCCCGTTTCACCGTGCCCAACAGACGGCGCAAATCGTGGGTGAAAAGCTGGGTTTACCGGTTTCACCGGACGATGATGTTGCTGAGATCAACTGTGGGGATTTTCAGGGGCGGTCTGATGAGGAGGCATGGAAAGCGTTTCATGCCATTTTTGATCGCTGGTATCTCCGTGATTGGGAGGCCGCTTTTCCCGGTGGCGAAACCTATCGGGAAGCCTTCGACCGCTACACCCGCGCTTTAGCCCGCGTCCGCCCTGACCAAACCGTTTTGTTTGTCACACATGGTGGGATAAGCACAACGGTTGTTCCTTATATCTGTGTGAATGCTGCTGCCCTACAGGGACAGCGAAGTCTGGGCAACACTGGGTTGATTATCCTCGAACCCTATGGCGATGGACGTTTTATCTGCCGTGCATGGGATTCGACCGAGCATTTGTAATTTGTTTATCATTTCTGCATGTAAGGAGTAAATCATGCAAACCGATTTGAGAAACCGTGACCTGATTACTGAACAGGAATGGACGCGGGAAGAAATTGATACCCTGTTGGATGTGGCTTGGGACTTGAAGCGCAAACGAGCGCTTGGTGAATCTCATGCCCTCCTGCGGGATAAAGTATTGGCGATGCTGTTTTTCTTCACCAGCACCCGTACCCGCGCCAGCTTCGAGGCGGGCATGGCGCAGCTCGGCGGTCACGCGATGTTCATCGATAGCGAAACCACCCAGATTTCGCATGGTGATACCGCGAAGGAAATCGGCGAAATCATCGGTCGTTATGCCGATGGCATCGCTATCCGCCAGTGTGACTGGAATTTCGGCAACCAATACATCCGTGAAGTCGCCGCTGCCAGCCGGGTTCCCGTGCTGAACATGCAGTGTGATGTCTACCACCCGTTTCAGATTTTGGCCGACCTGATGACCATTCAGGAAAAGTTCGGGCGTGACCTGCGCGGCAAGACCATCAACGTCAGTTATGCCTACGCATCCAGCTATCAGAAACCGCTTTCTGTCCCTCAGAGCCTTATTCTGTTGATGACCCGCTACGGCATGAATGTCCGTTTGGTGAATCCGCCGGAATTTGCGCTCATGCCCGATATTATTGATCAGGCCAAGGACAACACCCGCAAGAGTGGCGGTTCGTTCGAGATGATGGATGATTTTGATGCGGGCTTTAAAGATGCCGACATCATCTACGCCAAAAGTTGGGGCTGCTGGATGACCACCGAAGATAAAAATGAGTCGGCGGTTATCGGCAAGAAATACACCAACTGGATTACCGATGAACGCCGTATGTCATTGGCGAACGAACACGCCATTTATATGCACTGTCTGCCCGCCGACCGCAATATCGAAGTCACCGATGGTGTAATCGATGGCCCACAAAGCGTGGTTTACGACGAAGCCGAAAACCGCCTGCACGTCCAGAAAGCCGCAATGGCGCTCACCATGCGCTAAGTACCGCTTAGTTTTTAGCAATCAGTCCTCAGTTTACATACTGAGGGCTGACACTCGATCAAATAACTTTTAGTGCTTTGGGATAGAACTCTCTATGAAACTATCAATGGCTGATGCTGCATATCAGATTTTGCGGGAGGCTCGTGAGCCATTGCATTATGCTGTTATTGTGAATCTAATGCTTGCCCAAGAACTAATTCAAACTCGCGGATTGACACCAGGAGCTTCTCTTCTCGCTGTGATTTTGCGTGAAAATGGTACGAGAACTAATCGAGGGGAATTACCGCGTTTTGATGTTTTGGGTAATGGAGTATATGGACTTGTTGAATGGCGTCCGGTTGGTATTGAACGCCGTATACAAGAGATTAATCATTCAACAAGAGACGAACTGCGCAGGCTTGTTAGCAGTATGCCACCAAAAGCATTTGAAGAACTTATTGGAGAATTGCTCATCGCAATTGGTTTTGATGAAACGACCGTAGAAGTGGTTGGACGGTCGGGGGATGGTGGTATAGATGTTATTGGTGTAATGGATATAGAAGGAGTAACGCGAATTGAGGCTGCTGTGCAGGTGAAGAGAGTGAAATCAAATGTGTCACCTGAAAAGATCACCTCATTGCGTGGTTCACTGACGCCAAATCAGCGAGGTATATTTGTTACAACGAGTGGCTTCACTCGGCAAGCAGTGTATGAAGCAACTGCAACAGGTAAATCACCGATTAGTCTTGTAGATGGAGAACAACTCCTTGATCTTCTGTTTAAGCACATGATAGGTGTCAATGGACAGCAGCACATTATTTATGAAATAGATGCGGATTATTGGCCTGAAGCCCCCGCTAAAATGGCTCCTATTATTACCCCTCAAAATAATAGAATTAAAAAAACAGTGCCGGTTAGCTACCCATTGGAAATCTTTGTTCGCTATAAAGGGAATACGATTACTGGATCGTTGCTAGACAGTGGACGCGTTGTTCTGGATGGGGAAACATACAATTCTGTTTCTTCGGCTGGCATGGCTGTTACAGGCTGGAAAAGTTGTAATGGCTGGTCTTTTTGGATGTTTATCAATCCTGTTGATAATCAAGAGTACCTTATTGATGTTTTGCGAAATCCTTCAGGCTGAAAGCTGAGAGCTAAAAAATGATTGAAAAACTAGCTATTGTTGCTATCGGTGGTAATTCTTTAATCGAAGACCCTAAAAATCCCGGCATTGCCCGCCAGTGGGATGCTGCCCGGAAAACCTGCGAGCACATCGCTAATATGATCGTCAACGGTTGGCATGTGGTCGTCACGCACGGCAATGGCCCCCAAGTCGGTTATATTCTCCGGCGCGGTGAAATCGCCTCTAAAGAAGGGGTGCATGATGTCCCGCTGGATTTAATCGTGGCGGATACGCAGGGCAGTATTGGTTACATGCTTCAGCAGGGTTTGGATGATGCCTTGCGTCGGCGGGGTTTCAATCGTACCTGTGCAACGGTGATTACACAGGTGCGTGTAGATGCCGATGACCCGGCTTTCCAGAAGCCGACCAAGCCGATTGGTGGTTTCATGAGCGAGGCTGAAGCCCGCAAATTTGAGGCGGAAGGCTGGAGTGTAATGGAAGACTCTGGGCGTGGCTGGCGGCGTATAGTAGCTTCCCCTATCCCGCGCGGCATCGTCGAGATTAATGCTATTCAAGCCTTGATGCTCAGTGGCTATACGGTTATTGCTTGCGGAGGCGGAGGGATTCCCGTTGTCCGTCAGCCTGATGGCAGCCTTCGTGGAGTCTACAGTGTGATCGATAAAGACCGTTGTAGCGCATTGCTGGCGCTTACCTTACGTGCCGATTTGTTGATGATTTCGACAGGTGTGGAAAAAGTTGCCCTCAACTTCGGCAAGCCTGACCAGCGCGAACTTGACCGACTCGGTCTGGAAGACGCTAAACGGTATCTGAGTGAAGGTCATTTCGGTGTTGGCAGTATGCTGCCGAAGGTCGAAGCCGCGATTGATTTTGTGCAGAACGGCGGCCCTCGCGCCATCATCACCGATCCATTCCATCTGGAAGCCGCACTGAATGGTGAAGCTGGAACGCACGTACTGCCGGGATAACTCATGTATAACCACGCACCGGAAAATTACGACTGCCAGTTTTGCCGTTTGGTGAATGGCTTTGACAATGAAGGCTGGAACACACAATCCGATGTGTTCTGGCGAACAGACCATATAACCGCTTTCGTCAATGTGCGTTGGTGGGCGCGGACGCCGGGACATGCAATTGTGATCCCCAACCAGCACATTGAAAATATTTATGATTTGACCCCCGATGTTGCTGTTCATGTGCACGAAGCCGCACGACAGATTGCGATTGCTTTCAAACGGATTTATGGATGCGATGGCACGTCCACCCGCCAGCATAATGAACCGGCAGGCTATCAGGAAGTGTTTCATTATCACCTGCATGTTTTTCCTCGTTATGAAGGTGATAAGCTTTATGAGAACAATCATGATCGTCGCCTAACGACCCATGAAGAACGCCTGCCCTATGCCCAAAAATTGCGTGATTACTTTGCCCGGTTTAATGGGGCTGAAAGCTGAAGATTGATGGCTGTAATTCTTGAACTACGCTGCCCAATTTGTAACCGTTCTTATGTGCCCGAAGCAGTTCAATACACCTGCCCAAACTGTGGCCCGGTTGGGACATTGGATGTCCTCTATGATTATTCAGCTTTAAAAACGCAACTTGACCGGGATGGGCTTCGTAATCAAGGACAGTGGATGTGGCGTTATAAATCGCTTTTACCCATTGGTTCGGATGCGGTCGTGCCGCCGCTGCGTGTGGGGATGACCCCACTCTATGGTGCGGCCCGGTTAGCTGAAAATCTTGGCCTTCAGCGTGCGTGGGTTAAAGATGATGGGCAGAATCCAACCGGTTCGCTCAAAGATCGCGCGAGTGCTTTGATCGTTGCGCGGGCGATGGAGCAGGGGGTTACGACGGTCAGCACCGCCAGCACAGGTAACGCTGCGGCTGCGCTTTCCGGCATCGGTGCATCGGTTGGAATGAATATCATCATTTTTGTTCCTGCATCTGCGCCAGAAGCAAAAATTGCTCAGTTGTTGGTTTATGGGGCGACGGTGCTGCTGGTTGAAGATACTTATGATGTTGCCTTTGATCTGTGTTCCGAGATGTGTGAACGTGAGGGGTGGTACTGTCGCAACACGGCTATGAACCCTTATACCACTGAGGGTAAAAAGACCGTATCCTATGAAATAGCTGAACAACTCAACTGGGATGTTCCGGATGTAGTGGTGGTCAGTGTCGGTGACGGTAACATCATCGCCGGAGTTTACAAGGGCTTTTATGATCTGTACCAACTGGGTTGGATACAGCGGATTCCGCGCTTGATCGGTGTACAAGCAGAGGGCAGTGCAGCACTTTATCAGGCCTGGAAAGATGGTGTCAGTGCCGCAGATATGCAGCCGATTAATGCTGACACCATAGCGGACAGTATTTCGGCGGGTTTGCCGCGTGATCGGGCAAAGGCTTTGCGGGCAGTTCGTGAAACCAATGGGGCGTATATTTCCATTCCAGACAGCGAAATTGTAGCGGCAATTCCAAAACTGGCACAGCTTACTGGTGTATTTGCCGAGCCAGCAGCAGCCGCAGTTTACGCTGGAACGCAACATGCTATACAATCAAAGTTGATTAGTGCCGATGAAACCGTGCTTTTATTGCTCACTGGAAACGGCCTGAAAGATATAAAACGTGCCCAACAATCGGTTGCACAGGGCTTGCGGGTGCAGCCGACGATTGAATCGGTTCGTCAAGCGTTGCGATTATCGTGAGGATGCATGTCAAATAGACCGCGTTACTCGATTGTAGCGCCCATCTACAATGAAGAAGGTAACATTCAAAAGCTCTATGACCGTATCACAGCGGTTATGGATTCAATGGGTGAAGATTGGGAACTGGTAACGGTCAATGATGGCAGTCGTGATCGTTCTTTCGAATTGTTGAGTGATCTTTCTGCTAAAGACTCGCGCATTAAAATAGTCAACTTTGCGCGTAATTTCGGGCATCAATTGGCGGTCACTGCTGGACTGCATCACACTGCTGGCGATGCGGTTATTATTATTGATGCTGACTTGCAAGATCCGCCTGAACTCATTCTGGAAATGGTCGAACGCTGGAAGGCAGGCTATCATGTGGTCTATGCCGTCCGCCAGGAACGCAAGGGCGAAAGCTGGTTCAAGCTATTCACGGCCAAGCTGTTCTACCGCATCATCTACCGCATCACTGATGTCGATATTCCATTGGATACAGGTGATTTCCGGCTGATGGATCGTAAAGTGGTGAATGCACTCAACTCAATGCCGGAGCATAATCGCTTTATCCGAGGGTTGACCAGTTGGATTGGCTTCAAGCAAACGGGTGTGACCTATGTGCGCGAAGCCCGTGAGTGGGGCGAGACCAAATACCCGCTCAAGAAGATGGTACGGTTTGCGATGGATGCCGTGACAGGCTTTTCATACTTTCCATTGCAGATCATGGTGTACTTCGCTTTTATTCTGGGTGTAATCGCGGTTCTGGCGATTCCAGTAATTGCTTTCCTTCGTGTGGTTTTGGGTGTAGAGTTTCTCGGTGGTCAGGCGACGACCGTTATCCTGCTGCTGTTGCTTAGCTCATTTCAGTTATTCTTCCTGTTCGTGATGGGGCAGTATGTAGCCCGGATTTATGATGAAGCCCGTCGGCGTCCGCTGTACATTGTTGCGGACACAGTGGGTTTTGAAGAACAGCGCAAACATATCGAATTGAAGGCAGAACAACCTGTGCCTGCACCAGAGGCATAAGAAAGTAGTCGAGGGGGGTTATGTCTGAAAATGAACGCAGCGCACTGCATCGAGTTCAACAGTACCGTAAAATCGTCCTGCTTTACGAGGCATTGGACAAGGAAATTGATGACCTGATTATGTCGCATGGTGGCTTTGCAGATAAAATGCCCCCAGAGGCATTGGAACGGTATCGCGGTTTGGCGCGCCGTCGTGATGACCTTCAAAACGAAATGCGCGCGATGGAACAAGAGTTGAATATTGATGAGTAAGGGGATAAATTCCCCTTATAAGCAACAGTGGAGAGTTTATTTTGATTACTGGCCCTACGTTTGAAGAAATGCTGCATCCGCACAAAATTGCGTCGGATATTCGGCAGCGTGCATTGGAGGCGCGGGTAAATAATCCGCTTGATCCCATCAATTTGTTTAACATCACCTGGCGGGATGTGAATAACGCCATTTACCATGTTGTGCTGCCCAAGCAGTTGACAGGTGTTGATGCCAACATTGTGGTTATTTACGGTAAGGAATTTCCTTCTGGCAGCCACAAGGTAGGCGCGGCATATTCAGTATTGTTGGAAAAAGAACTTTTTGGCGAAGTTGATCCTGGCCAGAACACACTGGTTTGGCCTTCCACAGGCAATTATGGTATTGGTGGGGCATGGGTCGGTGGACGCATGGGCTGCAAGAGTCTGGTGGTGCTGCCTGCCGGAATGAGCCGTGAACGCTTTGAGCGTATTGAAGGCTATGGTGCAGAGGTTATCAAGACCTTTGGCTCGGAAAGTAATGTTAAAGAAATTTATGATGAGACACACCGCCTGCGCCACAGTGACCCGAATATCCGCATCCTGAATCAATTTGAAGTGATGGGTAACTATCGCTTCCATTACCACGTTACGGGCAATACTGTTGTTGAACTGGCTGATGAACTTCAGGCGAAAGGGATTGGAGCAGGTAAAATTTCGGCTTTTGTGTCTGCAATGGGCAGTGCCGGGACAATTGCTGCGGGGGATCGCTTGAAACAGGTATGGCCTGACCATAAGATTGTGGGTTTGGAGCCAATTCAGTGCCCGACGCTTTACAACAATGGCTACGGATCACACGATATTCAGGGGATTGGCGATAAGCACGTTACCTGGATTCACAATGTCCTCAATATGGATGCCATCATGTGCATCGACGATATTGAGTGCAAGAAGGGCTTGCAGGTTTTTGCTGAAGAAGCAGGCTGCGAAACACTGGTGAACCGCTATCATGTTGACCCGGTATTGGTGGAGCAGTTGAGCACGTTGTTTGGTATCAGTGGTATCTGCAACATTTTGGGTGCGATTAAAACGGCGAAGTATTTCCGCATGGGCGAAAACGATGTGATTGTTACGGTGGCGACCGATGCTTTAGACCGTTATCACTCGGTTATGACAGATATGGCTCAGACCTATGGAAGTCTGGACGAGGCTGAAACGGTTGGGCGTGTCGAAGGTGTTTTCAAAGGAATGCGTACCGATTGGGTGCAGCCCGGTACACCGGAAAACCGCGAACGCTGGCACAACCTCAAGTATTACACCTGGGTTGAGCAGCAGGGTAAGACAGTAGAAGAATTGGATGCTCAACGCGATCCACAATGGTGGATTGAGCATCAGCAGATGATACAGGAGATTGACTCGCGTTTGGTGACGTTGCGGGAGGCACAGCACACATAGCGCATGTTTCCTGAAGATCGTGTCCTTGTTGGGGTCATTAATCGTAAACGTGATCTGGATTATGCCCTCACGGAACACTGGTATCGGATTCCCCAGTGGCGAATGCCGCGCGGTGTGAACGCGGAATATGTGGCTTTTTTCCTGAGCCGTGCATTTAAATTGCGTAATGGTGGTGTACATTATTATGCTACATGCCGAGGACTGGAACTGGCTTACCGACGTGATTTGATGCCTAAAGAGTCTGAACATCCGCGTGCCAATGAGGTTTACTACAAGATTCAATTGAGCGATCTTGTTGAGAAATCCCCGCCTGTCTTGAATACCACAGGGCGCAGCATCGGTTTTGTGTACACCACTTGGGATCGCTTTGTTCACGCGCGAACGATTGCTGATCTTTACAGCCGGGAAGATTACTTTGTTGACCGTATCTATCATGCGCTGCGGAATAAGGGCGTATTCGTAGACCGTACCTGGTCGGTTGAGTATAAAAACGAGCCAGCCCAGTTGCGGATTCTATGTGAAAACGGTACGCTCACGGCTTCAACCGAGCGGGCGCAAAACCACTTTTTTCTGGATGACAATCAGGAAGAAGATGTCATCCTAAACTCGATTCTGGCAGAAATTGCCCGACAGGGTGGTACGGTAATGCTCCATTTACCTTTTGATAGTGACTAATGATGCTGATTACAAATGCAACCCTTGTGACATGGGGAACACCAAATGAAATCCTGATCGACTGCGCGATTTATATTCGGGATGGTGTTATTACTGAAGTTGGGCCAACCCGCGAACTCACTGCCCGCCATCCGCAGGGTGAACGACTGGACGCGCGAGGTCAATTGGTGATGCCGGGGAATATTTGTGCCCACACCCATTTTTATGGGGCATATGCGCGTGGGATGGCAATTCCCGGCCCTGCACCGGAAAACTTTCCGCAAATTCTGGAGCGTTTGTGGTGGCCGCTGGATAAGGCGCTGGATAAGGAAACGGTGCGGATGAGCGCGCTGGTTTCATTAGTGGATGCCGTAAAACATGGCACAACTACGCTTATAGATCATCATGCCAGCCCGAATTTCATTGAAGGCAGTCTGGATGTGATTGCTGACGTAGTGGATTGGGCGGGGCTGCGGGCAGTTTTGTGTTATGAAGTTACCGACCGGGATGGCGAAGAGAAAATGCAGGCCGGGATTGCGGAGAATTTACGCTTCCTGCGAGACAACGAGCACCCCTTGATTGCTGGAACATTTGGTTTACATGCCAGTTTGACGCTGAATGATTCTGCGCTTGCTGCCTGTGCAGAGGCTGTTTCTGATGATGTGGGTTTTCACATTCACGTTGCCGAACATGAGGCCGATGAAGAGGATAGCCTGAAGCGGAGTGGCAAGCGGGTTGTACAGCGCCTGGATGAATTTGGCATTTGGCGGGATAAGACTATTGCAGCTCACTGCGTCCATATTGATGAGGCTGAACGCCAACTGCTGCGGGAAAAAGGGGTATGGATCACCCATCAACCGCGTTCTAATATGAATAATGCAGTGGGGGCTATGGCTTTTGACACCTTTATGCGTGAGGGTATGAAAGTCTGCCTGGGAAATGATGGTTTCAGTAACAATATGTGGGCAGATTGGAAAGATGCCTATCTCCTTCATAAAGTTGCCAACCGCGATCCGCGTAAGGCTAATGGTACTGATATTGCTTACGTCGCTACCTATAATAATGCACGGTTGATGGAACAGTTTTTCCCCGGCACAAGGGTAGGAGAAATTAAGGTTGGCGCAGCGGCTGATGTGATTTTTGTGGATTATCACCCGTTTACGCCGCTGACTGAAGGTAACTTGCCGTGGCATATTTTATTCGGCTTTGAGTCTTCGATGGTAACAACCACGATTGTGGCCGGGAATGTGCTGATGAAAGATCGGCAGCTTCTGACATTGGATGAGACTGAAATTGCTAAAGAAGCGTTGGCATTAGCGCCCAGAGTGTGGGAACGCTATGCCGCGAATGTGAAGATTTAACCGCTGCTTCAATGAGGATATTTGCATGTCGGATATGACGATAGCCGTTCTGGGTGGAACGGGTAAAGAAGGTTCTGGCTTGGCGATGCGCTGGGCAATGAAGGGCTACAAAGTGATTGTTGGCTCGCGCGAGGCGGAAAAAGCCATCACTCGTGCTGCTGAAATGAATGAACAACTGGGTGGGGAATTCCTGACCGGAGCGAGTAACCCGGAAGCTGCAACAAAAGCTGATCTAGTGGTGTTGAGCGTTCCATACACAGCCCATAAAGCGACTTTGGAAGGGGTGAAAGATCATTTATCGGGAAAGATTTTGATTGATTTGACGGTTCCCCTGCAACCACCAAAGGTGCGTACAGTACACCTGCCCGAAGGAAAATCCGCTTCTCTGGAGGCACAGGCTTTATTGGGCGAATCGGTAAAAGTTGTGGCTGCATTCCAGAATGTGAGCGCCGAGCATCTTGGTGATCCTAACCATGTAGTCGATTGTGATGTGCTGGTGTGCAGTAATGATGCAGAAGCAAAAGCAACGGTTATCAAGTTGGTAGAAGCTACCGGGATGCGAGGGGTGGACGCGGGTTCACTGGCAAACGCTATTGCGGTTGAAGCCCTTACACCTGTACTGCTTTACATCAATAAAGCCTACAATATCAAGGGTTCTGGCATTCGTATCACCGGAATCTGACGAACGATTTTGAACACACAAATTCCATCTATACATATTAGTGCGCTTCCTGGTATCCCGCTGATCCAACCGGACGATAACCTGCCACAGATTATTCTGGATGCCCTGAACCGGGCTGGTTTGACGCTGACTACCGGGGATGTGTTGGTTGTTACATCGAAAATCGTCTCCAAATCTGAGGGGCGATTATTCAATCTCGATCAGGTAGAAGCCGGGGATGAGGCTAATCATCTGGCGCAGGAAACCCGGAAAGATCCGCATATCGTTGAGTTGGTGCTGCGCGAAAGCCGGATGATTTCCCGCAAAGCACCCGGTGTTTTGGTCACACAGCATCGGTTAGGGTTTATCAGTGCTAATGCCGGGATTGACCAATCCAATGTGGACGGCAGCGAGAATATAGTACTCCTGCTTCCGGTTGATCCGGATGCTTCGGCGGAGGCTATACGCGTTCAACTGCGCGAATTGACCGGCGCAGAAGTTGGTATTGTCATCAGCGATTCGCATGGCAGGCCGTTCCGGGTAGGCAATATTGGAGCAGCAATTGGTGTTGCCGGGATGCCTGCACTGCTGGACTTACGCGGTAGACCGGATTTGTTTGGGCGCGAACTCAAAATCAGCATTCAGGGTTATGCCGATCTGGTGGCTTCGGCGGCGAATTTACTGACGGGGGAAGCTGACGAAGGCCGTCCTGTGGTACTGGTTCGTGGGTTGCAGTTCCCGGCGGTGGAAGGCCATGCGAGCGATTTGGTGCGCCCTCCAGAGCAGGACTTGTACAAGTAGCTTTTAGCGTTTAATCATTGGTCATTGACGCTGATGAAACTGGCGCTAAATGAGATTAATTATGAGCGATGGTGTATATGCAGATGATCCACTAGGTAGAATGCTGCTTCAACGGCGTTCTATCCGGCGTTATAAATCTGAACCTGTAACGCGTGAGATTATTGAGCAAGTGCTAAAGGCTGCGATTTGGGCACCCTCGGCACATAATCGTCAGCCGTGGCGATTCGTAGTGATTGAAACCCAAAGCCAGAAGGAGCATCTGGCGGGGGCGATGGGCATACGGCTGCGGCGTGATCTGGAAGCTGATAGTGTACCGGAAGCCATAATCGAGGCTGATGTTTCCCGTTCATATGAACGGATGACGAATGCGCCTGTGCTGATCGCACTGTGCCTTACAATGGCTGATATGGATATATACCCGGACGAACGGCGCAGCCACAATGAATATGTCATGGCGGTTCAAAGTACTGCGATGGCTGGGCAAAATTTGCTATTGGCGGCACATGAGGCGGGATTGGGCGCTTGTTGGATGTGCGCGCCTTTGTTTTGTCCAGATGTGGTGAAAACAGCATTGGGATTAGCGAAAGATTGGCAGCCCCAAGCCCTACTCACAATGGGCTATCCGGCTGAAACGCGCGAGAAAACGCGCAAACCCCTAGAAATGAGTGTAATTTGGCGATGAAGGTTGTCGTTCTTGTTGGTGGGGTAGGGGGCGCAAAACTGGCTTATGGTTTGGCGCAAGTCCTCCCCCCGAATGATCTAACTGTTATTGTAAACACGGCGGATGATCTGTGGTTGTATGGGTTACGGGTTTGCCCTGACCTCGATACGATTATGTATACGCTGTCTGGTTTGGTCGATAAGACTAATGGTTGGGGCATTAGTGGGGATACCCGAAATACCCTGAATGTCCTAAGCAGATATGGTGAAGATACATGGTTTGGGTTGGGCGATCAGGATATGGCGACTCATATCCTGCGAACGCGGATGTTACAGGCGGGGTACACCCTGACCGAAGTCACCGAACGGCTGACGAAAAGTTTGGGGATTTCTCAGCGGGTTTTGCCAATGACCGATGTTCCAGTTGCAACTATAGTTGACACTAAGGAACACGGCGAACTTGAATTCCAAGAATATTTTGTGCGGCATCGCTGGCAACCGACGGTAACGGGGTTACGATTTGCGGGTATTGAACAGGCTGTAATGAATGAGGCTGTAGAGAGTGCTCTGACACAGGCTGAGATTATGCTGATTGGACCATCGAATCCGTGGTTATCTATAGACCCGATTCTGGCTGTACCGGGAATGCGGGAAGCTATCCAAGCCCGATCTGTTCCACGCGTGGCAGTTTCCCCGATTGTTGGGGGTACAGCAATCAAGGGGCCAGCGGCTAAACTGATGGCTGAACTGGGGTATGAAGTCTCGGCTGAGGCGGTTGCGCTTTATTATGGGAATCTCATCAATGGATTTGTCTACGATCAGATGGACGCCGGATTAAATATTCCAATATCACAAACAGCGAATTTTGAAACTATCATGAAAACGGATGAGGACAAGGTTCTTTTAGCTCAAAATGTGTTAGATTGGATTCAGAAATGGGTTTGAATCGGGCGATTCTGCCTACTGGTTTCCAGGCCGAAACGAAGGGAGGCACAGCGCATTCCTGTGTTATGCAGTGAATGAGCTATTATCATGAGTATCTGGGCAATTATTCCCGTTAAACCCCTTAACCGGGCCAAGAGCCGGTTATCCCCGGTTTTATCCCCTGAAGAACGCTACCAACTGGCTGAAATGATGTTCCGCCGTGTATTGGAGGTTATCCGCACTGTTCCACAGGTTATGGGAACACTGGTTGTCAGCCGTGATAGCAAAGTGATTGGTATCGCACGGGATTATGGTGCGCGAACAGTTCAGGAAAGTGGTACGCCGGAATTGAATCTGGCGCTGATGCGGGCGACGCAGGTTATTATGCGCTGGAAAGCGAGCGCAACCCTTATTCTCCCGGCTGATTTGCCACTGATCGCGGGTGAGGACATCGCGGGCATGATTGAGATGGGGCAGGCTGAACGGTCGATGGTCATTGCTACCGACCAGCATGAAGATGGCACAAACGCAATGCTTCTCCGTCCACCGGGATTAGTCGAATATGCATATGGAGAAGGCAGTTACCGTCGGCACATCGAATTGGCGCGGGCAGCAGGAGCAACTGTGAAAACTTATCATTCTGAACGTCTATCACTGGATATTGATATGCCAGATGATTTAAAATCCTACCGTGAGTTGATCGGGGGCTACGAACTGCATTGAAACAGCGCGCAGCCCGTATCGAATAGAGGGAAAAATGGCTGATCGGGTTGCGCTTTATTTACAGGATGCTCATTCGTTACAGGATGCTATAAAGTACGTTCAATATGCCGAGTCGCGCGGTTTTGAAGCGGTGTGGCAGGCAGAAAGCCGACTGGTACGGGATGCAATTGTGCCGATGGCGGCTTTTGCAGCTACCACCACCCGTATCAAAATCGGTTCGGGCGTCATCAATAACTGGACTCGCAATGCTGCGGTAATCGCGGCGACTTTCCTCACACTCGACGACCTTGCACCCGACCGCATTATCTGCGGCATCGGGGCATGGTGGGATCCACTGGCACAAAAAGTAGGTATTCACCGGACAAAACCGCTGTTGGCGATGCGCGAAGTGGTGAGCGTGGTGCGTGATTTGCTGGCGCGGGAACGGGTTACGTTTCACGGTGAGTTCGTTCACCTTGATGATGTGGAACTGGATGTGGTTCATGGGCGGAAAGAACCGCGCAATGTGCCGATTTACATTGGGGCGACCGGGCCACAGATGATGGCGCTGACAGGCGAAATCGCGGATGGGGTGGTGTTGAATTATCTGGTTTCGCCCAAGTATAACGAGGGTGCGCTGGCACAGCTTGAGAAGGGTGCGAAGCAGGCCGGAAAACGGTTGGATGATATTGATCGCCCGCAATTGGTGGTGTGTTCGGTAGACGAAGACCGGAAGAAGGCGCTAGATGGAGCACGCAAGCTGGTGACTCAATATCTGGGGCAGCAACCGCACATTATGAAAGCCAGCGGTGTGAGCCAAGAGCTACTGGATGAAATTGGGCAGGTGCTAACATGGCCCGCAACCGAGGAACAGATCGAATCGGCAATGAAGTTGGTGCCGGATGATGTGGTGCAGATGATTACGGCTTCGGGGACGCCGAAAGAAGTGCGGGCGAAGGTGCGCGAGTACATCCAATACGGGGCGACGTGCCCAATTTTGTATCCGCTAGGGCCGGATGTGCGGACGATGATTGATGCATTCTCGGACGGATATTCCAACTGAGTGACGAGTGATGAGTTGAAGGGCGGCCAGTGGGTCGCCTTTTTTGTTTAAGAGAAGGTATAAGTTCCGAGGTATGAGTTAAAGGAGTGAGTGCTGATGCGGGAGGACATGCGCTGCGCTTAGTCCTCCCCTTGTATCATAAAAAGGGGATAAGCTGAAAGAAAAGCAATCCAATCGGCACGAGAAGCGCGAGGCTGTTCCTCCCCTAAGCTCAGAGAAGCTGGTTCGTAGATCAGCCCCGCAGCTCGCCGCCAGCGGTGAACAGGTCGAACGGTATCGAAAGCCAAGAGCTTGTATGCACAAGGTTGACCATCAGGCCGCGGCTGGCCGAAGGGATGCGATCTGAGAGGAGTGAAACCATGAGTGCTTATTTGGGGATCGATGTGAGCAAAGCCAAGCTGGATGTGGTGCTGCTGCGGGACGATCAGGCAGCGGAAGCCGCTCAATTCGACAACACCACCAAAGGCTTTCACAGCTTGCACCACTTTTTGCAGAAGCGCCATGCCCAAGTGCTGCATGTGTGTTTGGAAGCCACCGGGTACTATGGGGATCCGGTGGCCTTGTTCTTGCATCAAGCCGGGTACACGGTCAGTGTGGTCAACCCCGCCCGCATCAAAGGTTATGCCGACAGCCGTCTGAGCCGCAACAAGCCCGACGCCAGCGACGCGGCGCTCATCGCTGATTTCTGCCGCACCCAGCAGCCAGAAACATGGACACCGCCCGCCCCCGAACAACAAGAGCTGCAAGTCTTGGTACGCCACCTTGACAACCTGCGGGATATGCGTCAGCAGGAACACAATCGTCGCCAAGCCGGGATCCCCTCTGAAACCGTCTTGAAAACGATTGATGACCATATCACTTTCCTCGACCAGCAAATCGCTGCGCTGCTGCGCCAAATCCATGACCATATCGACCGTCATCCCCACTTGCGCCAGCAGCGTGACTTGCTGACTTCTATTCCCGGCATTGGCGACATCACCGCTTTCAAACTGCTGGCTGAAATCCGCGACATTGGCGTTTTCGACAGCGCGCGTCAACTGGCTGCTTTTGCTGGCTTGACGCCCCGCCACCATGTTTCCGGTTCGTCGGTGCGTGGGCGTCCTCGCTTGTCCAAACGCGGCTCTTCCCGCCTGCGCTCGGCTTTGTATTTCCCCGCCATTGTCGCTCAACGCTGCAATCCCATTTTGCACCTATTTGCTCAACGGCTCTTGAACGCCGGCAAGTCCAAACTCGCTGTCATCGCCGCTGTCATGCGTAAACTCTTACATCTCGTCTTTGGTATTCTCAAGTCTCGGCAGCCCTTTGATCCTCATTTTCTCGAAAAAAGGGCTGCTCTTCCTTGACACTCAAGACGGTATCTACGAGACTTGCGGGATGAGAAAAGTATAAATGGGCAAAAGATTCGCAATTTGCGGAAAATGCAAAAATTGCACATTTTGCCGTAGGGGTTGTCGGCGGGAATGAGGGAAGCAGGCATGTCGCAAATGTCATTGTCGGCGGTTGGCACGAGAAGCGCCGTAGTGTGCAGCGCCATGTTCGGGTATTGCCGCCGCGCGACAATATTGTCATTTGTCCTGCGGCTATGCGGGAGGCAGGCGTAGGGAGTTGTCAGTTTACAGTTAACGGTTGTCAGTTTTTGATGAGTAGGCATAGGCGGGTTGTTGGTTATTGGTTTCCAGAAAATGACGGCATGTTTGATGGATATCGGATTCGTTCACTTGGGTGATTTTGGGGAATATTCGGACAATCGTATTGCGGCGGTTTAGGGTGGGTGTGCCGCTGCAATATTCGCTGTATGGTTTTTAGCGGTCAGCGATCAGCTTTCAGTATATACGGGGAAAATTCGCAAAATTCTGCAATTTCGTCAGATTCGTCAATTCAAAACGGGATTTTGTGAATCTAAAAATCAATTTACCCCAACCCTCCGCATGCGAGGAGGGAGTCCATACCCACGCGATTCAGCCTCAAAAATGGCTTACATTCACAGTATTGAGCGACATACCTGTGGGTGAGTGAAGCTAACAGTCTATCTCCACCGTTTGGTGCGATGATACCAACAGACTCTACAATCTCGATTGCAGAACGTATGGGCTGATTTGTCAAGTGGTGAAAAGGTGCGGGGATTTGGGTAGAATGACGCCATTATGCGTAATTTGAACCGGGGCGCTGAAAACAGGCGCTCACTTTTTATCTGGGTACTGTTCTGTATGGTCAGCGGTGCAACGCTGTTGGCTTATGCAGGGGCTAGTTTGGCGGTGGGTCGGGGTGTGTTCGTCATGCCGCTGGACGATGTTTATATTCATTTTCAGTATGCGCGGCAGCTTGCGAACGGGCAGCCATATGTCTATAACCCCGGTTTGCCACCGAGTTCGGGCGCGACGAGTTTTCTTTATCCCTATCTGCTGGCAATTGGATACCTGTTGGGTTTTCAGGGTTTGAACCTCGGCCTGTGGGCGATGCTGATGGGGTATGCGGCGCTGGCGGGGTCGGCGTGGCTGGTGTATCAGCTTGTGCGCGGGCAGGGCGGGGCAGCATGGCTGGCGCTGGGTATCGCGCTGGCCTTTGAGGTGAACGGTGCAGTGGCATGGCACTTCATGAGTGGGATGGAGACGGGGATTGTTGTTTGGCTGAGCTTGGGCGTTGTGTGGGGATTAGTACCGAGTACTGAGTACCGAGTACTGAGTAAAAAACGAAACGCGATACTGGTTATTGCGGCGACATTGATGGCGTTGGTGCGGCCTGAAGGGGCGGTACTGGCGGTGTTAGCGGTGGGGGTGTTGGTGTTCACCACCCTCTAGCCCCCTCCCCGTACACAGGGAGGGGGGACAAAGCCGACCTGCTTGGAGAAAGGTGAGACGGTGGTGGGGGATTCCTGCCCTAGCGGTGGGAGTACAACCGGTGGTGAATCTGCTGCTGACGGGTTCGGCAGTGGCTTCGGGGAATGCGGCGAAGTCGGTGCTGGGGATTGTGCCGTTTGAGTGGGGCGAGGTAATCCGGCGGATTGCGGAAAACTTTGGGCGGATGTGGTGGGAGTTTTTCACCGGGATTAGTCCGCGCGAAGGGCTGTATATTGCGCCACTGATGTTGGTGCTGGCGGGGTTGGGGGTGGTTGTGTTTCTAACCTCACCCCCCAACCCCCTCTCCAAACATGGAGAGGGGGAGCCAGAGATTGCATTTTTGCGATGGAGAACAGGGTTGGTGGGACTGCTAGTGGTGGGGTGGTTGGTTGGCGGGACGTTGATGATTGCGACGCTGGACACGGCGTTCTGGCATTTCAAGCGGTATCAGATTCCGTTTCTGGCGCTGTTGTTTCCGCTGGCGGGGTGGGGGTTAGGGAGAGTACAAAGTACAAAGTGGAAAGTGGAAAGTACTGAGTACCGAGTACTGAGTACTGAGTTTCAAGTAGAAAACAGAGAAAAAATCTTTGGGACTCCTGTTCGCGGCGACTCTCGAATGACGCAGAGGATGAGATCACCAGCGGGGTGGTTTCGAATAGTGGTTATTGTGATTATGGGCGGGGTGGCGGTTTGGACGAGTGGGCAGTTCTGGGGACATTATTTGCTGAACGCCGGGTATGTATATGAGCAACCGTTGCAGATGGCGCGATGGCTGGAGGCGAACACACCGACCGAGGCATTAGTGGCGGTTCATGACACCGGGATGATGCGGTATATGGGCGGGCGGACGACGCTGGATATGGTGGGGTTGACGACAGCAGGGGCAGCGGATTACTGGCGCAACGGGCCGGGGTCGGTGGCGGAATTTTTGATGAATGAACGACCTGATTATGTGGCGTCGTATGGGCCGGGACACGGATTCGGATTGGGGATGGTGGCAGATACGGCGGTTTATGGGGAACTGCTGGCGGGGTTCCCGGTGAATTTAGATGCGCGTTATAACGTGGCGCTGGCGGCGGATTTTCAGGGGATTTATCAGCCGGATTGGGATTTAATTTTGAATCAACAGGTTACTAGTTCCCTTCAGCCTTACGGGGACAATTATTTTTCGGGGTGGAAAGGGCGGCCTAATATCCCGTCGGATTATGTAAATGTGGCTGATCTGAGGGATGAAGCGCAATCCAATTATGCTTGGCGAAATGCGGAGCAATTACCGGGTTTTCCTACAGAGGTTCATCAATTTGAGTATATTGATTGCGCCATTGAGCGGTGCGAACTCGTGGATGGCGGGCGACTTATCAATGGTGAGGAAACTTTTGATCTGAGGCCATTTCACGATTCTGGGGATGGTTGGGATGTTGTGCTTGTTACACGGGTACACCCAATGTATGCGGGAACATTGGATATATACGCCAACGGTACATTTGTAGATACACAATGGATTCCTGCGATACCCGGAAAATGGCTTGAAATTTTCACCCTCATTCCTGAGGAAATTGCTAGAAACCCTACCCATATTCGGATTGTGCCGCATGTTCTGGGTGGCTACTATATGCCTTATATGCATATGGCTTTTAGTAAACGTATTGAAGAAAGACCCCCAACAACGATTTCTGAATTCCAAGATGGGGCGATTGTGCTGTCTAATACGGCGATTGTGTATGAGGCAGATACTCATCAGATGGGCATCCATTTTGAGTGGTATACCGAGGGAAATGCGAGCGGGGATTATGTGGTGTTTGTGCATGTTTACGATGATGTGAACGAAGCGCCTATGGCACAGGCGGATATGCGACCGGGGAACGGGACTCTGCCGCCGGGAAATTGGCTACCGGGCGTACTCCGTGACACAATTATGGTAGACTTGAACACAATACCAACGGGAAAATATCAGGTGGCAATCGGGTTCTATGATCCGGTGACATTGGAACGGTTGATGCCGACGGGCGGCGATGAACATGGACGACTGTTTATTGGTGACGTGGAGATCAGGCCGTGAGTGATGACCGGGCAGTTTATGAGGCTTTGCTTTCGGCAGAAGCTAAGGGTGAAGCGGCAGCTATGGCAACCGTGATTAAGGTGCAGGGGTCTGTGCCACGCCACGAAGGCAGCAAGATGCTGGTGCGGGCGGATGGTTCGATTGTCGGCACGGTGGGCGGCGGCGCGATGGAGTCGCTGGTCATCAAAGAGGCGTTGGCGGCGATGCAAGATGGCGAAACACGTTTGCCGAGTTATACGCTGAATGATATTTCGGCAGGCGATCCGGGTGTTTGCGGTGGAAGCGTACAAGTATTTATTGAACCTGTAGGAGCTGCACGGACTCTATTAGTAATCGGAATCGGGCATGTGGGCAAGGCGCTGGCAGAACTGGGCAAGTGGTCGGGCTACCGGGTGGTGATTTCGGACGACCGCGAGGCGTTTTGTAACGCGGATTATTTGCCGGGAATGGACGGGTATGTGGTGTGCAAAGGGAGCGAGATCGCACAGCATATCGTTATTGACAAGCGCACTTATGTCGCGGCGGTTACGCGAGGAATGCCGGTTGATTTGGATTTAATTCCGTCGCTGCTGAAAACCGAGGTGGGGTACATTGGATTGATTGGCAGCCGCAGACGGTGGACGCTGACAGCGCAGGCGTTGATGGATGAACGGGGTTTGACCAGTGAGCAATTGGCGCGGGTGTATGCGCCGATTGGGTTGGAATTGAATGCGGAGACGCCACAGGAAATCGCCCTTAGCATTATGGCGCAGATTGTGATGGTACGGCGGGGCGGGACGGGCGAGGCGATGAAAGTTGGGGAAGTACTGAATACTGAGTACTGAGTTCCGAAGTAATGCTTTGGTCAGTGTAAAAAATTAGAGTGTTAGTGGTTTCAAGGACTTGTGGTGAAGATTTTGTGTGTGAGCGACACCGTAATGCCGCAAATGGAAAGCGCGGTGAATTTGCGGCGGCATTACAGCGATGTCGAATTGTTAATTAGCTGCGGGGATATGCCCTCCGTATATTTGGAGTTCATCACATCGGTGCTGAATGTGCCGCTGTTTTATGTGCGGGGCAATCATGATGATGGGTACAAAGATGTGCCGCCGGGGGGAGAGGATTTGCATGGGCGTTTGGTGGAATATGGTGGTTTATCGTTTTATGGGATAGAGGGTTCGATCCGGTATAACAACAGCCCGATTCAATATACGGAAGCTGAAATGAGCCGGATGGTGATTGGGGCAGGGTTACGGTTACGTCTGCGGCGGATGCGGATGGGGTTCGGGATGGATGTGCTGGTGACGCATTCACCCGCGCGGGGTATTCATGACGCGGAAGATTTGCCTCATCAGGGCTTTACTTCGCTGTTGAAATTTATGGATTGGTACCGTCCACGCTATATGCTGCATGGGCATGTGCATACCTATGACCGCCGGACGGTGACGGAAACGCAGTATCTGGATACCTACATTATGAACATTAATCCGGTGACGGTACTGGATATTGAGCCGAAAAGCAGTGGTTAGTTTTTAGTTGTTGCCCCAACCTTTGCCTCATAAATGAGGGAAGATGTAAGGGGGGATGGAATTGGGTATTTGCCGGGTGTGTGTTACCATCTAAGTAAGAAACGGTAGGTGAACCCCCATTATGTGGAAGCAGTATTTTAGCGTAAGCGCCCTCCCAGAAGCATTAGAACTGCTAGCTGAATATCAGACCCGCGCACGGATTGTGGCGGGCGGTACGGATATGCTGATTGAGCTGGAACGCGGGCAGCGACCGGGCGTTGAAGTTTTGATCGACATTACGCGCGTTCCGGGACTGGATCAGATCAAGCTGCACGGCGATCACATCCGGCTTGGGCCGCTGGTGACGCACAATCATGTGGTTGGGAATCCATTATTGGTTGAACGGGCGCTGCCGCTGGCACAGGCGTGTTGGGAAGTGGGCGCACCCCAAATCCGTAATCGCGCGACGGTGGCTGGCAACCTGATTACAGCATCGCCCGCAAACGATACGATTACGCCGCTGCTGGCGTTAGGGGCAGAGGTAACTTTGGCCTCGCTGGAAGGCGAACGCACTGTGCCACTGGCGCAGTTTTATACGGGATTACGCAAGACGGTTATGCGACCGGATGAAATGCTGACGGCGATTACATTCCCGGCACTTTCCGGCAAAGAACGCGGTATGTTTGTGAAGCTGGGTTTGCGTCGGGCGCAGGCGATTTCCGTGGTGAATGCGGCGGTGGTACTGGAATTGGATGGCGATACGGTGACGCGGGCGGCGATTACGCTGGGCTGTGTCGCGCCGACGGTTATTCACATTCCGGTGGCCGAGTCTGCATTGGTGGGACGAAAGCTGACCCCAGAGACGATTGCTGAGGCTGCGCGATTGGCAGCAGCTACTCCGACGCCAATTGATGATGTGCGAAGCACTGCGGAATATCGGACTGAGATGATTCGGGTGCTGGTAGGGCGGGCGCTTAAGGCGTTGGCTGCCAACAATCAGGCAGCGAATTGGCCGCATCAACCGCCAATGCTATGGGGTGCGGAACAAGCGATTGTGCATCAGGGATTGGCGGCGAAGGCCGAACACAGCGGTACACAGCCGATTGTTGTTACCATCAACGGTGAGCAGCGCACATTTAACAGCGGATCGGATAAAACACTGCTGGATTTCCTGCGTGAGGATGCGGGATTGCCGGGTACAAAAGAGGGCTGCGCCGAGGGCGAGTGCGGCGCTTGCACGGTTTTCCTCGATGGTGTGGCGGTGATGTCGTGTATGGTTCCGGCCCCGCGCGCAGATGGGGCAGAGGTCGTCACCATAGAGGGGTTGAAGCAAGAAGGTCATTTGCACCCTGTACAGGAAGCATTTATTGAACACGGGGCGGTGCAGTGTGGGTACTGTACACCGGGCTTTTTGATGGCAGGGGCAAAACTGCTGGAAGAAATTCCTGAACCGACACATGATCAGATTCAACAGAGCATTACGGGTAATCTGTGCCGCTGCACGGGTTACTATAAAATTGTCCAGGCTATCACGGATGCCAGCCGAAAACGGTTGGCCGAAAAGGGGTCATAATGTCCAACCGAAATGCGAAACCGAAGAGTAAAATGCAGGCATTCTGGCCGATTATCGGTCTGATGCTTATTCTGGCGTTAGGGTTTATTTCGTGGGTGCTTGCGCCGCCAGTGATTGGCTTTCTGGGTGGGGTGCTGCCCAACTTTCCTCCAGCCGAAATTCCCCCTGATACAATGCAAATTTTCATCACCGTAGTGTTGTTTGTGTTGATGAGTCTCATTATCTCACTGATTGTGGCGGCAGCAGCCCCACGCAAGCGAAGCGCCGTCAACGAGAAGAGTCTGACGAAAGAACGCGCATTGATGGTGGAAGAAAAGAAGAAGCAAAAACTTCGCCAGCGGGCGATTAACCGCATGGACAAGAGCCGCTAAAATCATGGATCGTACCGTTCCCAAAACTGACAGCGAAGAAATCAAGCTGTATATGCGGACATATTATTCGCTGCTGCGCTCCAGCTATCCGATTCAGATTGAGACTCTGGCAGAGAGCCACATGGCGATGGAGTCGTCCCTGCATATTCATGCGGGCGATTTGCGACCGGATATGTCGGCGTTGATTTATGCGAGTTTGCGTTTGCCGGACTGCATGGCGGATGTTGATCTGGTGTTGATCGGCCAGATTGAGCGTTCGTTTGTCGAGGCTGGCTATACCAATATTCGGGAATGGCAGCGGGTATCCGCACCGGGGCGGCGTCGGCGGGTTCACTTCAACGGGGAAAGTGCGCTGGCAGTGTTTATTGCCAGTCGTTCGGATATTGATGATCTCGTCCCGATTTTGACGGCTTATCAGATTGAGTGGAATAAAATCCATACGTTGCTGCAAGCGGAGGATATTCAACTGGTGCTAGAACAGCAGCGCAGTCGGCGTGATAAGTTGAGCGAGGCTGAAGCTGATTTGATCGCCAAAGCGATGCAAACTGAAAAGGACGACTTGCGGCGGCTAGAAGTGGTTTGGGGCGAACGGTTCGTAGAAACGCTGTATGCGATTGCGCGAGGACGAAAGCAAATCCGATTGCAAATGCTGGCGGGGTCACTGGCGGATTATCGTCGCGCGACGGCGTATTGGTGGGCGGAAATTTCCGAGCAATTGGGCGGGATCAACCTTGAAGATCGTCCAGTATATTTTGTTTCCAGCAATACCCATTCAATGGTGAATCTGCTGACTGGTTTCGCCCAGCGCGAAGAAAGCAATCTGGTTGAGTACATCCAACGCTTTGATAAAGGCGAACTGGTTGAACTGTACCAGGCTATTCAGGAAAATGACGACCGCAAGAGCCTTGATAATTTCCTGTATTATGTGCTGAAGAAGTACATTGCGGATAAGGGCGATGCGGCGCGGGATTCGCTGGCGGCAGATGAGCAGGCAATTGGTATTCATCGCCTGAACAGCAAGCAGGGCTTTGATATTGAGGCGCAGGTTATTGAACTGAATAAACTGCGCCCAGACTGGTTGGACGCGCGCCTGCAAAATGTGGTCGATGCACCCGCGCTGGCGCACAGCAATGCGGTGATTTTGAATATCGACTACCCATTAGGCCTAGCGGCCTATGAACTACTGAACCGCATTACAGAACGGGTCGGTAGTTTGCTAGGTGTGTATGTGATGGGCAAGGCCGCCACACTGAATGGTGGGGTGGGGGATGTGATGATCCCCAGCGTGATTCATGATGAACATTCGCAAAACACCTATCTGTTCCAGAACTGCTTTACCGCGCAAGATGTTGTTCCGTATCTGACCTATGGAATGGTGCTGGATAACCAGAAGGGCATCTCTGTGCCGGGTACTTTCCTGCAAAATCCGCGTTATATGAGCGTGTTTTATCAGGAAGGGTATACGGATATTGAGATGGAAGCCGGGCCGTTTCTGTCGTCAGTTTATGAAGCATTTCGCCCGAAGCTGCATCCAGCTAACGAAATTGTGAATCTGTACGGTGTGCCATTCGATGTAGGTTTTTTGCATTATGCGTCGGATACGCCGATGAGCAAGGGCAAGAATCTGGGCGCGGGCAGCCTGAGCTATGGCGGGATTGATCCCACCTATGCAACAGCAGTGGCTATCCTGCGGCGGATTTTTTTGCAGGAAAAGCGGCGGATGGGCGCGAAAGTGATTTCGGGCGGGACGCTGGCGGAAGCGTCGGTTATGGTTGAGGACAGTTATTAGGGGTTTAAGCGTTGTCTAAAGATAAAACCGTCGTCATCGGACAAAACATCAAACGGATTGACGCGCTGGGCAAGGTAACGGGTGAAACTCCATACCCCGGCGACATCAATCTGGATGGACAACTTTGGATGAAACTGCGCTTCAGTGACCGGGCACATGCGCGGGTGGTGAGTATAGATAACCATGCAGCGGAGGCACTTCCGGGTGTGGTGCGAATCTTCACTGCGAAGGATGTACCGCAAAATGAGTATGGTCTGGTGACAAAAGATCAGCCTGTACTGTGTGGGCCGGGGAGCAACAGCCAAGTTCCGGGCGCGGATATTGTGCGCTGCTATATGGACTGTGTGGCGGTGGTGGTGGCGGAAACAGAGGCGATTGCAGCCGAAGCCGTTAAGTTGATTGATGTTATCTATGAGGATTTGCCGCCTGTTTTTGACCCGGAAGCAGCGATGCAGGAGGGCGCGCCACAGCTACACACTAATCATCCACAGAATATTTTGTGCCATTATCGCATCCGCAAAGGCGATATGGCGGCAGGATGGGCGCAGGCTGAGGTGGTGGTGGAGGGTGAGTACCACACTGGTTATCAGGAACATGCTTATCTACAGCCAGAAGCCGGACTTGGGTACATTGATGAACAAGGGCGGGTGACGGTCATCGTTGCAGGACAGTGGGTACATGAAGATCAAGAGCAGATTTATCACGCTTTGGGTTTGCAACCGGAACAAGTGCGGGTGATTTACCCGGCAATTGGCGGGGCTTTTGGTGGGCGTGAGGATATGTCGGTGCAGATTGTGCTGGCACTGGCGGTACATTATTTGCGGCGTCCAGTGAAAATTCAGTGGAGTCGTGAAGAATCGATTCTGTATCATCACAAGCGGCATCCGGTTACGATTCGGGCGAAATGGGGCGCGACACGGGATGGCAAAGTTGTGGCGGTGGAAGCGACAGCGATTGGGGATGCTGGGCCGTACAATTACACTACGACGAAAGTGATGGGCAACTGCAACCTGACCGTGACCGGGCCTTATGAAATCCCGAATATTCATCTGGATACTTATGGGGTGCTGACTAATAACATCCCAACCGGAGCGTTCCGGGGATTTGGTGCGCCGCAGGGAGCGCTGGCGGCTGAAGGTCAGATGAATAAGCTGGCGGAGGTATTAGGCATAGACCCTGTAGAACTTCGGGCGCGGAATGTGTTCCAAGAGGGCAGTATTCTGAGTGTTGGAACACCCTTGCCAAAAGGTGTTTCGATGCCGGAGGTGGTGGAGGCATGTGCGCGGGAGAGTTTCTGGGAGCAGAATGAGAACGGCTGGAAATCACGACCAACTGAACAGCCGAGAAATCCAGCACTGCGGCGGGGAATTGGATTCGCTGCCGGGTTCAAAAATATTGGTTACAGTTTCGGCTTCCCGGAGCAAAGTTGGGCAACGGTTGAACTGCACGGCAAGACCGAAATTGAGCAGGTTATCGTCCGGCAGGCAGGTGCGGAAGTTGGTCAAGGGTCGCACACAGCTTTTAGCCAGATGACGGCTGATGCGGTGGGTGTGCCGTTTGAGAAAGTTAAATTGATCGGGCACGATACCGCAGAAACCCTGACTTCTGGCAGTGCTTCTGCTTCGCGTTTGACGTTTATGGCGGGAAATGCGATTCGCGGCGCAGCAGCTAAGGCACTGGCAATGTGGGCGAATGAGGAACGGCCAGCGATTGCGACTTACCAATATCGGCCACCGCCGACAACGCCCTATGACCCGGAAACCGGACGAAGTGAGCCGAACTTCGCTTATGGGTATGTAGCGCAGGCGGTTGAGGTTGAGGTTGACATTGAAACAGGGCATATCCATCTGCTGCGGGTGATTTCGGCAAATGATGTGGGGCAGGTGGTGAATCCGCTGCTGGTGCAAGGGCAGATTGAAGGCGCGGTGGTACAGGCGCAAGGCTACGCCGTGATGGAAAATCTGATTTCGGTTGAGGGGAAAATCCGAAATCCATACCTTTCGACCTATTTGATCCCAACGATTCTGGATGTGCCGACGACTGTGAAATCTGTCATTCTGGAATATGCTGATCCAATCGGCCCGTGGGGGGCAAGGGGAATGGCGGAGATGCCATTTTTGCCCTTAGCTCCGGCGATTGCAGCGGCTGTTCATGACGCGACAGGTGTCTGGATTGACCAGATTCCATTGACCCCTGAACGGGTGGTGGCAGCTTTACGGCAACAGGGCATCGGCGTTCTTTAAGCGCCTGGACTGGATATGAAATTACAAAAGGCGTTTGACATCGTTCCGGGCGATGTGGTGGCATTCGTGGGGGCAGGCGGCAAGACTTCCACATTGATCGCCCTTGGACACGAATTAGCCGAGGCGGGTCTGCGCGTGCTGGCGACAACGACGACGCGGGTTGGTATTGACCAGCTTGATCTGATGCCCTACGCGACTACGGTGGACGAAGGGATGTCGCATTTATCACTGGCTTTGGGGCAAAACCGCTTTGTGTTCCTTTACGATTTTGTTCGTGGGAATAAAGTTCATGGGCCGGGGACGGATTATATCCCCCGCCTGCTGGATTCGATTGACTCCGATGTGCTGCTGATTGAGGCAGATGGGGCGCGCGGCCTGCCCATGAAAGCGCCTAAGCTGCATGAACCCCTGATTCCAGCCGAGACGACTCTGGTAGTGCCGATGGCTTCGCTTTCAGTTCTTGGACAACCATTGGATGATGAGCATGTTTACAATGCTCAGGCGATTAACGAACGTTATGGATTCGGCATCGGCAACCGGATAAAGTCGCCGTGGGTTGCTCAGGTTTTACGTGATGAGGAATTTGGATTGCGAGGTGCGCCGCCTAAAGCACGGGTGATGGCACTGCTTAACCAAGTATCACGGCAGGGGTATTCGCGGGCACGGGCGCGTTTGATCGCGCAGTTTGTGCTGCGGTCGCCACATGTGCAAGGGGTAGCGATTGGTTCTGTTCGCGGGGTCGATCCGATTTTTGAAGTGCAGCGGCATGTTGGTGCGGTGGTGCTGGCCGCAGGGATGTCGCGCCGGATGGGACAGCCCAAAGTGCTGCTGCCGTGGACGAAACACAAAACAATCATTGAACATATTATCGACCAGTTGGTGCTGGCACGTTTGCACAATATTACTGTTGTGACGGGAAACCGGGCGGGTGAGGTGCGTCAGTTGGCAACGCGGGCAGGGGCGAATGTTGCCCATAACGCGGAGTTTGCAACGGGCGAGATGCTTTCGTCTCTGAAAGCTGGATTACAGGCGATGCCGCCTTATGTCAGCGCAGCGTTGGTGGTACTGGGTGATCAGCCACGCATCCAGCCGAAAGTGATAACGCAGGTGTTGACGGCGTATGCTGAAGGACTGGGCGATATTGTCGCACCGAGCTACCAAATGCGGCGGGGACATCCCATTCTGATTGATCGTCAATATTGGCCGGAAATTCTGGCACTGCCGCCTGATGGTGCGCCGCGCGATGTCATTGATCGGCATAAGGAACGGATTGTTTATGTAACCGTTGATACGGATAGTGTGCTGCGCGATGTGGATACACAGCAGGATTACCGAGACGAACGGCGGTTGGCGGGGCTAGATGAGTAAGGGGATTCAGCTTAAGGATTTGCTTCCCATCCAATATTCACGCCATACTTTATAGCCAAGTTTTCCGTACCAATCAATCAACCACGTCCAACCCAGGAAAGCTACTTCAAAATCTGTATCTTTCAGGATTTGAGTTCCTTTTGCGGCTAGTGCTATTCCGATGCCCTGATTTCTGGCTTCAACCAATACACCAAGTGCTCCAATTTCTGCAACCTTATCCCCCAAGAGGCAATTCCACTTTGGTGATTTTCCCTCAATAAGTACAGAACCAAGGATGTCCTCATTGGCTGATACGGCAATCAAAATGTCATTTAGCCTTCCTGTATCTACAGCGCGTGCGAAATATTGATGCCATTCTGGAAAGCTGTGTTTTTCAAACGTGAGCAGATTTTCCACTTCATTTTTGGGAAGCAGTTTCAGGGTTATTCCTTGTCTGTCGATGTTTTCAAATATGCTGTCTGGAGACTTGAAGGACTCTAATCTCAAGATCATGTCTACACTGGTGTGGGTGTAGAGCCAATCTCTTTTCTCGAAAAACTTTTTGGCATTTTCCAAATTAGCGGGTATGCCCGGCCAAAAATAGCTTGAACCGCCTGAGCCTAGATGTATCTGGCGCACTCCTTTTAAGGTCAGATTCTCAATTGCACGGTTTAAAAGCTGAGTTCCAATTCCTTGCTGCTGGCGAGATTTGTCGACGACAATACAGACAATTGAGCCTGTGTCATTAGTTATTTGGGTTGATAAAATTCCAGCGAGTTTTCCCTTTTCTCTGGCAAGATAATTCACAGAGTTTTTGCTAAAAACAATCTCATCGAAAACAGATTGATTTATCGGCCAAACATCTCCCAACTCTGACTGCCACAGGTCATATATTTCAAGTCTATGCTCGGCTGTAAGATGGTTTGCGATTGATATGGTCATGACAAAGGTTTGGTTTCCAGGAATGATCGGCGGAGGGTGGCTGGACGACGAGTGGCGCTGCCGTGCGCCAGTGTGCGGAGTTCATCGGCACAGCGCATGGGCGTTACGACAATGAGGATTTCGTGGGGCTGAAGTACATGATCGGCAGGTGGGGCGTAATTATAGAAACCGTTAGCAAGATGGATGCCGATGACTCCAGCCTGATACTGGCTATCCAGTTGCAGCGAGGCCAGAGTTGAGCCAATCCAAGGCGAGTCTTCCTGCATATAGAGTTCGGTGGTTTCGATACGCGCTCCATAGTTATAAACCACATATTGTAAAAAGTCGCTGACGACCGGGCGGGTAGTTGCCAGCAAGACGAAGTTGGCTGCAACCTGGAATGGGCTGACGACTCGATCTGCTCCGGCACGAAGGAGTTTGGGGAGCATGTCGTCCGTTTGGGCGGCAGCCGTGATGAGCAGACGTTTGCTCAGACTGCGGCAGTTGAGCACCGTGAGGATGCTGCTGGCATCATCGTCCAACGTGACCATTATCGCCAGCGCGCGTTCGACTCCGGCTTTACGCAAAACCGATTCCTGTACCGGGCTGCCATGAATGACCCGAAAGCCAATTTCCAGCAGCTCGGCAGTATAAGATTCGTTGTCACTTATAATAACAAATGGACGCGAGGGGTCGAGTTTGCTGATGGCACTGCGGGCGATACGGCCTGTGCCACAGATGACATAATGACTCGACATTTCGCTGGCTACTGCTTCGGCTTCTTCCAGCGTACATGCCCGATGAGCAGTGCGCGGCGGAGTCATAGCGATAGGGAGGCGCTGCCAATTGGGGATGCGAGGCTTTGAGACTGTGCTTCCCCGGCAAGAACTTTGGAGGGGCGCAATGCTATGACCGGGAGCGACCGCAATCAACACCTCGTTTTCCCGCAGACGGTAATTGTCGTTAGGGGCGTAGATATAATCGCCGCTATCGCGTCGCAAGCCAATAATGCCTGCGTGGAAATTTTCCCGCAGCATGAGTTCGCCGAGTGATCTGCCAATCCAAGGGGAATCGTCCCACAAAAAGAGCTGTGTGGCCTGGATATCGACGTTCTGGTTAAAGAGTATGCTATTAAAGAATTCGCTGACAGCGGGGCGGAAGGTTGCATTGTTCATGAACCGTCCGGCTACTTCGTAGGGAGCCAAGACACTATTTGCACCAACACGGATCATTTTGGTGGCATGTTCTTCTTCGAGTGCGCCAGCAGTAATATCAATTTCGGGGTTGAGATTGCGGGCAGTCAAGATGGTCAGGAGTGCCTCGGTATCGCTGTCGAGCATGACCATCATGGCGTGGGCATTTTCGATGCCTGCCCGACGCATGATGTCATCGCTGGTAGGATCACCTTCAACGACGAGCAGGTCGTTTTCGCGTAGATGATCGGCAAAGGCATGATCAGGTGTGATGATGACGATAACATCGAGCAAGGTTTCTGTCCGGTGAAATAGCCAAACATATACCATAAATATTCGACGGAGCATGGCACGCAAGCGTGGATAATGCCCATGTGCATCATCGCCCAAAAAGCGATCTAAAAAAACGTCTACCGGATGATAAAGCTGTTCACGTCGGGCTGTCTGTCTGCGCCGGGCTCCCTCCAAGAGCAGATGGATCGTGTTATCAACGATCTGTCCCGCGCCGCAGATGATATAGTGCTGATGGAGGCGGTCGATAGCCTTCTGCGCCCGACGGCGCTGGCGAATGTCACGGATTGCGGGGCTGACGAGGAAGGTGGCTGTGGCCTGCAAACCGTAGGCTACAGCGCCGATACCAAACAGAATCAGGAATACGGTGAACAGGCGACCTTCCGGCGAACGGGCATATATGTCGCCATAGCCGATGGTTGCCAGCGTGATAACGGTAAGCCACACTGCATCCAGCAGGTTCATCTTTTCGATCACCATGAAACCGATGATGCCGGTGGATAGAATGAAGGTAAGGGCGATCAGTGCCAGCCGAATCTGGCGCTGGTTTTCTTTCAACGAATCCATACGGGCTACCTATAACGGAAATATAATGCAAACTAATTATAGTGAGAGCGGCGGACAGAGGCGAATGCTATAACTGGATTTGTGGAACGGAGTCAAATCCTGTTTATCGAGGGTAACTGAACCCTAAGGGCGATGAAGGCGGTTGCAGCCATATAGTGATGCAACATGCGCGATCAGTTTTGCTTGAACCACTTAAGCAGACGATTGACGATGCTGCGGCGCTGATCGGTATCGCGCTTATATTCGTGCTGCAATTGGGTTGTGAGCATTTCCAATTCGGTAACACGCATTCGTGCTCCATTGACGATCACCCAACCATCATCCAGCGCACGCAGATCTTTGGGGCGGCGGTTGTAGAGCTTTTGGTAGGCATCAGAATAATACAACATGGCTTTTTCAGCATTTACATCCACCGCATCCTCCCCGGTAGGCGGCATAACGTTACGAACTGTAATAACCATTTTACCAAATTTTAGCCGAAATTGTGTGAAAAGCGTTTGTTTTTCGTGAATTTTTCAAATCACGCATATTAAGGGCATTCGAGGTATAATCGGAGACCTTCTGGCACTATTCTGAGAGGTTATGCATGGATTACAGTTGGGTTGACTATGAAAAAGCGGTCGATGTCATCCGCAGCCGAACGGCTTTGCAACCGACAGTTGGGCTGGTGCTCGGCTCCGGTTTGGGCGGTCTGGTGGATACATTAAATGATCGGGTAGTCATCTCCTATGAAGCTATTCCCGGCTGGCCGCAATCAACTGTCCATGGGCACAGCGGCAATCTGGTCATTGGGAATCTGGAAGGCAAAGTGGTGGTTGCCCAGCAAGGGCGGGCACACTTTTACGAGGGGTACAATCTTCAGCAGGTGACTTTTCCAATTCGCGTTATGCATCTGCTTGGTGTAAAAGCCGTTGTCTTGACGAACGCAGCAGGTGGCGTGAATACGGCTTATCGGGTGGGCGATCTGATGCTGCTCAATGACCACATCAATTTTGTGGGTATGACAGGCAGTAATCCGTTGATGGGGCCAAATGATGAGCGTTTTGGGCCGCGCTTTTTGGGAATGGTGCATACTTACGACAAAGCAATGCGGGAAACCGCAAAACAGGTGGCGGCAGAGGCTGGAATACGGCTTCATGAGGGGGCATATGTCTGCCTTTCCGGGCCAAATTTTGAGACTCCGGCAGAAATTCGGATGCTACGCGTTTTAGGTGGTGATGCGGTTGGTATGTCCACCGTTCATGAGGTACTGGTGGCGCGGCACATGGGAATGCGGGTGATGGCCTGTTCCGGCATTACCAATGAGGGTATTGATTCGCCGGATGTGGAGATGGAAACCAACCACCAAGAAGTATTAGACGCGGGTAAAATTCTTGTGCCGCGCCTGACAACGGTATTGAAGGGGGTGCTTCGGGCACTATGACAGGTGTGGTGTTTTTTATCGAGCAGATTGCAATCGGCCTCTACATTCTAATTGGCGTTGGTTTGTTCTGGACCTGGCGACGGTGGATGCGGGCGCAGCATAATTTGCGCGCTACACATTTCGAACTGGAACGGGATATTTTCCAGTATAAGCGGTCGAATGCTGTGACGACTTTTATCTTACTCACGCAATTAGCATTGGTAGTTGTTGGCGTACAAATGGTGGTTGCGCCAGTTGTCCGACAGGAATCGGACACACGGGTATCGGTCGGGCAGGTCGTGGAAGATGGGCAGTTTGAGACCCCAACACCGGGGCCAGTATCATTCGGTAGCTCACCGATTGATGCCAGTGGTGTGCAGCTTGAGGGGGAAGAACTGGTACGGGTGTTGGCGACTCCGACATTGACACCCACGCCTGTTGGTACAATTTTGCCGAATCCGCCACCCATTGCCGGGTGTGATACGCCGAATGCAATGCTGCAAGTTCCAGCGAACGGTCAATTGGTTTTCGAGCCATTGACGGTTATCGGCTCTGCAAATGTCGAGAACTTTGCGTTTTATCGATTCGAGATTAACGGGCCAGAGACACTCAACAGCTTCGCTATTTTGCAGTCGTATCCACAATCTGTATCGGAAATAAACGCATTGGGGCAGTTTTCACCTGCCTTTTATCAGCCAGGAGAATACCAGTTCCGGCTGACGGTTTTCGACATCACCAATATGTTGAAAGCGGCCTGCACTGTTAATATCACAATTAGTGAACCTATTCCAACAGCCACACCCATAAGCCAGTAAAGCGATATGACAGACCTTCTTCGTTTTCAGTCCTCTTTCCCTGCAAGTGGAAAAAGGGAATGTATTGCGCTGCTCAGGCTTCCCGTTGTATTCAATTTTTGGACAGGGCTTTTTCGCTATGGGTGATCGTCCGGTTCTGGGTTTTGTGGGTGCGGGGAAAGTCGGCACATCTCTGGCGCGTCTATGGTATAACGCTGGATATACGGTGAAAGCTGTTTACAGCCGTACCCCAGCAAAGGCCAACGAATTGGCAGTCCGAGTTGGTGCACTGGTAACGGACTCGGCTGATGCAGTTGTGGCACAGTGCGACCTAACCCTGCTTACGGTTACGGATGATGCTATTGAAATTGCTGCCAGCAGCATTCGCGCTTCAGATTTGACTGGCAAAGCAGTTATTCATACATCAGGGGCGCATGATGCCAGCGCGTTGCGAGGATTAGCGGTTAGAATGGCAGCAACGGGCAGTTTGCATCCCATATTCCCTTTTGCAGATGTTGAGACAGCAGTGCAATCATTGCCCGGAGCCGTGTTCGCACTGGAAGCGATGGATGAAAGGCTACGGAGTTGGCTGGAAAGGATGGTGGCGGCGCTTGGTGGACAGATTCTGGTTGTGCCACCGGGCAAGAAGGCAGCTTACCATGCGGCTTTAGTGTTTGCCAGCAATTATATGGTGACACTGTACGCGATTGCGGAGGGACTGCTGCATGGATTGGGTGCTGACCGGGCAACGGCAGCGCGGGCCTTAAACCCACTGATGGCTGGAACCGTTGCGAATTTACGGGAGTGGGGTGTTCCAGATGCGCTAACCGGGCCGTTGGTGCGGGGTGATTTGAGCACCGTTGCGGCTCATATGGAGGCGCTGGCTTCGATTGATGCGGGCGTTGCTGTGCTTTATCGTGATCTGGCACAACACTCTTTGCCGATGTTGAAGGCGCGCCAAGTGCATAATATTGATTTGATTGAACAAATCCTAGATTGGGGCGACACTCATGCGACTGACAATACGTGATATTCAGAAGATGAAAACGGCGGGTGAACGCATCGCCATGCTGACCGCTTATGATGCGACCAGCGGACATCTGGGTGAGGCGTCAGGCGCACAAATGCTGCTGGTGGGCGATTCTTTGGGGATGGTTATTCAGGGGCATCAGTCGACAATTCCGGTAACGCTCGATCATATTGTTTATCATTCACAGATGGTGGTGCGGGCGACAGAACGAACCCTGGTGGTGGGTGATATGCCGTTTATGACCTATAAAGCCAGTGTGGAACAGGCGATGAATAATGCTGCCCGGCTGATGCAAGAAAGCGGTGTGGGGGCAGTCAAGCTGGAAGGTGGCGAATATATCGCGCCGACGATTGACCGCATTGTGGAAGCCGGGATTCCGGTGATGGCGCATATCGGGCTGACCCCCCAAAGCGTGAATCAATTTGGTGGTTTCCGCGTTCAGGGTAAGGACAAGGATACGGCAGAACGGCTACTGTGTGATGCACAGGCGGTACAGGATGCCGGGGCATTCGCGGTGGTGCTGGAACTGGTGCCTGCACCGTTGGCGCAAGAAATTACTAATCGCCTCAAAATTCCGACGATTGGAATTGGAGCCGGGCCATATTGCAGCGGGCAGGTTCAGGTATTTCATGATGTGCTTGGTTTGTTCCCGTCGTTTGGGCCGAAACACGCCAAACGATATGCGGAAACCGGAGCAATTATGGAAACGGCGCTCAAGCAATATGTGCAGGAAGTGCAAGCGGGTGAGTTCCCAACCGCAGAGAACAGTTCGACGATGAATGAAGAAGTTCTAACCGAAATCCGCAGTCATTGGAGATAAATTGTGCAGATAGTGGACACGATTGCAGGATTGCGGGCAGCACGACAGGGGTTAAAGGGGCAGGTGGGTGTAGTGCTGACGATGGGAGCACTGCATATGGGGCATCTGACATTGGTGCGGGAAGCACGCGATGAAAATGACGCGGTTCTGACGACAATTTTTGTGAACCCAACGCAGTTTGGAGCGAACGAAGACTTATCCAAGTATCCGCGTGATTTGCCGCGCGATCTGGCTATGCTGGAAAAAACAGGTGTTGATCTGGTTTTTACCCCTACTTCAGAAATGATGTATCCCAAAGGATTTCAGACATGGGTGGATGTGACGGAAGTTTCACAGGGGTTGGAAGGGCAACACCGTCCGGGACATTTCAAAGGGGTGGGAACGGTGGTCGCCAAGCTGTTTAATCTTACACAGCCGGACATCGCTTACTTTGGGCAGAAGGATGCCCAGCAGGTGTCAGTTATCAAGCGGATGGCACATGATTTAAATTTCCCCCTCGAAGTGGCTGTATGTCCAACGGTGCGCGAGACGGATGGACTGGCGATGAGTTCACGGAATGTGTATCTTTTGGCAGAACAGCGTACAGCGGCAGGTGTTCTTTTCCGTTCGTTACAGGCGGCAGTCGGGATTTATGCAGCCGGGGAACGCAACCCGGAACGACTGCGACAGGCGGCCCTGCGTACCTTGCATGATGAGCCGTTGGCGCAAGCAGAGTATGTTTCGGCGGCGGATGCCGCAACGTTGGAGGAACTAAATGCCATTAGTATCGACCCGATTTTGCTGTCAATGGCGGTACGGATCGGGCAGGTAAGGCTTATTGATAATGTTCTGCTGCCATTGGAGCTGAACAATCGCCGGGATTTGACACGCGTACTGGGTGGGTAAGTCTTTAATGAAACATCAGCTAATTTCTGAGATAGTTCTTATGGTAAAACGTAATAATTATTGTTGATATTCATATGGGAGGTTGGCTTCAATGGGATTCGGTTATGGTTTGTTCAGTTCAGGATATTTCCTGCTGGTATTTATACCGACCATCCTGCTTTCAATTGGTTCACAAATTCTGGTGGCTACGGCGTTCAGCCGATGGACACGGGTTCGGAATACTGCGGGTTTAACCGGGGTACAGGTGGCGGAACGGATTATCCGCAATGCAGGTTTGCAAGGTGTGAGTCTGGAAGGCACGCCCGGTGAACGTACCGATCATTTTGACCCGTCAAAGAATGTGGTGCGTATGTCACAGGAAGTGGCGACTACACCTTCAGTTGCCGCTATGGCAGTCGTGGCGCATGAATTGGGACATGCACAGCAGTATGCAGAACGTTCGCTTCTCATTCAGATGCGGAGCTTTCTGGTTCCGGCAATGCAGTTCAGTCCGATGGTATCCTATGCATTGATTATGGCTGGTCTGTTGTTCAACAGTCTGGGTATGATTCAAGTGGGTATCATTTTCTATGGTGTGGTCGTGCTGTTTATGGTGCTGACGCTGCCTGTGGAATTTGATGCCAGTCGTCGGGGTTTGAAGCTGTTACGCGAAGTCGGTTTGATGCAATCCAGCGAGGATCAGGGTGGGGCACGGGCGGTATTGACAGCAGCGGCGCTCACTTATGTAGCCGCAGCCGTGACTTCGCTGCTCAACCTGCTGTATTACATCAGTTTGTTGAGTGGTCGTCGGAATGACTAACGGATAGTTGATACCAAAAGTGCCGGGAGAACCGGCACTTTTTATTTCCCTGATGAGCAGCTCGGATTTGTCGACTATATGGGTCAGGTGTCCTATATCGAATCACCACCAGCGGTTGATGTTTTCTTGCTTGAAATGCCATAAGGTTAAGCTGATAAGTATGTTCATGCTGCACTGAGAGACGCACTATTTCCTGAATGGCTCGACCATTCAGAAAGGATTGAAAAATGGCTAACGAACGAAAAGAAAGTGTTCAGGTTGAGAAGCAAGATGGTTTCGAGCAAGGTAAACGTGTGGTTGAATACAGCACTCCGACCTCGCGCGTCTTGCTTTCCAGAGTGATCAAACTCCTATGGCTCATTACCACCGTGATTATTGTGCTGGTGGCATTTCGGTTTATGCTGATGTTGATTGCGGCTAACCCCGCTAGTGGTTTTGCCAGTTTTATTTATCAGATAACCGATGTTCTGGTTGGACCGTTCATGGGTTTAACTGCCACGCCAAATCTGATGGGTGGGTCTGTGATCGACGTGGCTTCCCTTTTTGCACTCGTCGTTTACCCTGTGCTGACCTGGGTGATTGTATGGTTGCTTCGTATTCTATTCACCAGCCCTCGACAGGCACGTCAGGTCACCACTGTGCGCCGGGTACGTGAGTAATCAAGATTTTATGATTCTGGTTTGAAAGGGGCTGAAGATGGAACAACTCATCCAAGAGTTTTTATTGAGCGATGTTGTGATTGGTCTCTTCATGACAAGCTTGATTTTAGGGGTTACACGGTGGAGTTTTATCCTGCGGGAATACACGGGTTATGCGCTCGGATGGTTGGTTGGCATTTTTCTTATCATCATCCTAAGTACGGTTTTGCCATCTTCTAATCGGGATATTCTCACGACAGCCTCTGAACCTGTTCAACTGAATTTCTTCGGTCTGTTGATTCCATCGGTTTTAGGACTGATCATTGGTTTTTTCCTGGTTTCCCTGATTCGGGCTGGAAGCGCCAGCACTTCGCGTATTCGACGGGCATTGACGATTGCCTTTTTAGTGAGTTTTCTGGTTTGCTCAACCTATTTTATGCTGACGTCTGATCGGTCAACGCGAATTTGGATTGCCATGTTCCTGCTGACCTTTGGTATTGGTTTGCTGCTTAACACTATTCTGGCGCGCACTGTACATAACCCTGTCGTTATTGCGTCGCCGACCGAAGCTCAGATGGTGAATGACGGTCATGTGGTGAATGCTTCACCCTTTGCCCCCACGAATCAACCTTTAACCCCAAGCCAACAACTCCGTAATTTCCGTGAGCGTTTGCGACGTCAATAAGGTCAGAAATAATTCAAATCAAAAGTGCCGTTGGAAATCCGGCACTTTTGATTTGGTATAGCAGACTTATTCACGCTATCCGGTTAAGAGAATGAGATTTAGTCGTTATCATCTCCTCCTGAATCATTATCATCGCCATGATCGTCGTCGTTATTGTCATTCTGGTTATCATCATCATTGTTGTCGTTCTGATTATCGCTTCCACCGTCACCCGGAGGGGCATCGATACTGCCCGGTGGCTGAGTCGAGATGATTTGTGGGGCAGGCGGCAGGAATAGTTTTTGACCAACTACAATAAAACCTGGATCGACCAGACAGTTGACAATCATCAACTGCTCTAAGGTGATGCCCCGATTAGCGGCTAAACTGGAGAGGGTATCCCCAATCTGTATCTGATAGGTTTGCCAGCCTTGTGGTTGGGTTGGAGCACAGATCGTTGGCGCAGGTGTTTTCGACGGGCCAGGTGATGGTGTTCGCGAGGGTGTCGGTGTTCGGGTTGGACTAGGGGAAATCGTTAGGGTCGCGGATGGTGTACTAGAAGGCGTTCGCGAGGGCATAAGCGTTCTGGTTGGTGTAAACGAAGCCGTCCGGGTTGCAGATGGCGTACTAGAAGGTGTCAGCGTTTGGGTTTGGATTGTGGTTGCAGATGGTGTATTGGCAGGTGTTGGTGATTCTGTGACAGTGCGTGTATTCGTAGGCAGGATCGTTGCTGTGGGCGGCAGTTCTGGTGTCGCTGTATGAGGTGGGGGCAACACTTCTGGTGTGCCGGGTTCGATCAGGATGATGGTTTTTGCTATCAGTGTTCCACCTGAAGTAGTGTAGCCCTGTACCTGAATTTGATCGCCCGATAGGATGCCGTTTACTCTGGTTGTGCTGGATGTAATTTGCACTGGTATAGATGCGACAATCCATGTAGATGATGTTATAGCCTCGACTTTGCCTTCAAAAGTAATCTCGGCAGGGCGGCCTAAAACAATCAACTGACGGACTTCATCAACACGACGGTCGGCGAACTGCTGACGCAGGTCTGCATCTTCAGAAAAGGTGAGACGCAAATTTTCAGTGAATAATTTGAACCCGTAGAGGCTATCACCCGGAATACTGGATTCTGCTAGTACTCCTGCCCCCGTGCTAATCAATGTGAAAACGATCAATACAGCCGCCGCAAGGGATGCAAATCGTCCCAGAGGATACACTCGTCGTCTGGATGGTGTGCGGATGGCGGTTTCATAGCGCAGGCGGACTCGTTCCTGTGCGCTGGTGATTTCCAAGTGGGGCGTACGGGCACGCTTAACCAGATTGCCTGCCTCCAGCATTGGACGAAGCACCGAAGCATAATGTGGGTACACTCCCAGACAATCTTCTATAGTCTGCCCGGATCCGATCCGATCAATGCAGTCGTTGAATATATTGAGCAATTCCTGTTCAACCATGACCTGTTTCCAGTTGCATCTCGCCTAAAATTTGCCGTAATGTGTTGACAGCCCGGAATTGGAGTGATTTGATAGCGCTGATCTGGCGTCCCATAATATCTGCTGTTTCCTGGAGACTCAAACTCTGTCCGAATCGTAAGATGATTACTTCCTGTTGGTCGGGAACCAGCATTCTTAAGGCCTGACGGGTACGTTCAATGTTCAGGGTGTGCATGAACTGGATTTCCGGGTCACTATCACCTGTATCGAGAATCCATTCTTCGAGTGCTTCGGTGGTTATCTCTTGACTTCGGCCGTAGTGATCATGCAATAGGTTGCGGGCGACTCGAAACAGCCATCCACGCAGGCTGTGGTGTGGCGCATTACGACCACGCAGGGCATCAACCAATTTGAGGAAAACATCACTCGCCAAGTCTTCGGCTACAGCAGGATCATCCACCCGAAGCCGAATGAAATTGTAGATCGGCGGAAAATAGCTTTCATAAATACGCATCATTGCGTCCTGATTACCCTTGCGGGCTTGAGCCAAGAGTCGGTCTTCTGCCGGAATATCGGGCAAAACAATAAATATCATCAGACCTTATCCATCGGACTGGGTGGTTAATAAGGCTATGCGCCATAGATGATTGTATAGATCAATATAAAAAGACCGCATGTGAAGAACATCGGGTAAACCGTCGCTAATCATCATGTCTTATTCACTGGATTGGGCTGATGAAGCGGCTATTCGCCAAATGTAATTATATTGATCCCGGTAAACAAGCTGCATATTGGGATCATCCCGTACCTGATCTTCAAATGCATCATGTTTGGTATCACTGACGATATAGGTTGCATTGAAAGTGGTTTGTATCAACTCGGAAGGTGTGGATACGCGACCCTGCGTGATGTCTCGCCATTGATCCCATCGCTGTGGGTCAGCGATTTGCAGATAGGTTGGGTCCAGACCTACTAAATAGGTGTTGGCGGTGTTGAAGTAAAACAGCCGGGTAAAATCGTCCCAATCCGTCTGGAAAATGAGTGCTCCTGTCGCTGTATTTTGCTGCAACCACTGCGATGCACCTGCCAGATATTCCACAGGCTGGGCATTGCGGACGTCGTCATAGACATTAGTGAATGTAGTGATCGAAAAAAGCATCAATACTGCGACCGTACTGCTGTGCAGAACCCACGCTGGGGTTCGGATTTTTAATTGTGAAATGGGTATTCGCCATTCTGGCAACCATTCCTCAAGCCGGATATGCCGCCACGCAGCGGCAGCATACAGAAGTGCGAATGCTGGATAGTATTCAATAAAACGACGTGACCGCAGCAGCATAAACAGGGTGATGAGGGCAGTGAGCATGAGGGTGGTCTCAACACGGTCACGTTTGATGGGGCTAAAACTCGGTGCGATTAATGCAATGACCAGTGCCAGCAAAGCGCCCGGCGAATTCTGCATTAATGTCTCAATTTTGTAGGGATACCATTCGTTACCTACGTGGATGCCGTCTGCATAATCGACCTTTGCGCCGAGGTGGTCAGTGATGAACGCCAGATTTTGTGGGAAATACGGGTTGATTATCAGTCCCAGCATTAATCCAAAACTGGTGTATATAATCGGCTGCCACTCGAATTTTTTGTCGGCAATCCATGCTGCCAGTGTGTAAAGAATGGCGAATCCCAGCAGTAAAATGAAGCCGTTATACAGCCATACATAAGCAAATGCCAGTATCACTAACCAGCGATAATGACGGGCGAACAGGAGCATCAGCGCAATGATAAGAAAAAGTAATGATGCCCCTTGTGTCCGAATCATGAGCATCCGGTAGATAAAGGGCACAGAAAGGGCAAACATCGCCACTGTCCAGAGCCATGCATGACGTACATTGATCTGGCGCAAAAGCAACCAAACAGCCAAAAATACCCCAGCAGCAATGCTGACGGTTGCGAGTTTTGCCCCAGCGATTCCACCAAACTGCATGAAGGGCGCTACGTAGAGATGGTAGAGCAAGTGATGATCAACAAAACGACCATTATCCAAAATGGTCATGGGGAGCCACGGGAAATCTAACCGCAGTTTCCCCTGATGGATAATTTCCCCGGCAATACGAGCGTGATAGTAATCGTCTGTGCCTAAAAAGGCAGTCGTGGCAAAGATAATGACAGACAGCACAGCAAAACAGAAACTGTAAAGCAGGAGTCCTTGTGCCCAAGGGCTTTTGATACGCAGCATGAGACCTTCCTCACTAAATCTATGCAAATGGAGGAGGCTAAACTGGCCTCCTCCGAATTTCGGTTAGCTGCAAGGCATGTTAATCGTCGTCGCTGCCGTTATCATCGCTCCCACCATCATCATTACCATTGTCATCGCCGTTGTCGTTTCCGTGATCGTCGTCGTTGTCATTGCCATTGTCGTCACTGTTGTCATTGCCATTGTCGTCACCGTTGTCATTGCCATTATCGTCATTGTTGTCGTTGTTATTGTCGATGGATGTCGACGGCTGACGTGGTACGAAGATGGTCATTCCAGCGACGATGAAGCGTGGGTCAGCAATGCAGTTGGCAAGGGCAAGTTCGCTGATGCTGCTGTCAGTGCGATCGGCAATGCCAGAGAGCGTATCACCAGACCGTATGGCATAGGTTGTCCAGCCTGCTGGTTGGGTTGCAACGCAGTTCGGGGGAAGTACAACCGCATTGTCATTGCCGTTGTCGTCACTATTGTCATTGCTATTGTCATCGTTATTGTCGTTGTTGTTATCAAAGCTGAGATCGTCTTCCTGTGCGAGTTTAACTTCGCGGGCAACCCATGCCACATCAGTAATCGTTCCATGTGCCTTGACAATTTCACCAACCTTGACACCAGCCTCAATTTCAGCGCTGCTTACATCGATTGTCTGACCTGCAATGGTCATGGTTGTGTCTTCATAGGCCGAAAGCATGCCAACGAGTTCGACTTCATCCAGTGGTGTGTTGTCATTCTGGTTATCGTCATTAAGGTCATTGACCTCGCGGGCAAGGATTGTGCCGTCTTCCATCAACCAACCCTGTACTTTTACAACCGCATCAACTTCCAGTGCTACGTTAATTTCTGCGACCGAGAGATCAATAACCTGCCCATTGATCGTGATGGTGTCCAAATCCATCGCTTCGATTGCACCGGTCAACTCGATTCGATTGTCCGGTGTCGGGGTGGGAGTAGGTGTCGTTTCCTGAGCATAAATGATCGATTGCCCGAAGAAGACCACGAGGATAGAGAAAAGCGCGACCACTAACCCAAAAGTCTGTTTGTGCGACTTGCGGAACATAGTTCCTCCTTGTTCCAGAAATGTGATTGTTTACTGACGCCAATACCGACTGGAAAAAGGAAAAAAGGTTGTGGTGAGTTTTATGAGAAACTGATGAGCGCGGCGGGAAAGTGGATAAAGGGCGCATTTGAGGGATGCGCCCTGATGGTTAATCGAGTTGGTCGAGTTTATCGCGGAGGCGAAGGATGCGTCCACGATTGGGGCGGACGCGTTCCAGAAATTTGCTGAAACGGCGCAAATTTGCTCGCCAACGTGCCAGTAAGTAACTAAACTGACGGCGTTGCGGACGAAGGATACCCCCATTGGAGCGCTCTAATACTTTAGAACCTGTCCATTTGACGACCATTGATGCCCAAGTCAGACCACCACCGAAGCCAATAAAGGCAATGTTGTCATCCGGCTTGATTCGTCCCTGTTGTACAGCCTCACACAATGCAATCGGAATTGATGCTGCCGAAGTGTTGCCATAGCGATCAACGTTGCTCATAAACAACTCGGGTTCAACTTTGAGCGAACGGGCAGCAGCTTGAATAATGCGTAGATTGGCTTGATGTGGAACAATCAGGGATACATCTTCGATATTCAGGTTTGCCTTATCAAGCGCCTGAGTGATGCTTTCACCAATGACACGGGTGGCGAATTTGAAGACTTCCCCTCCATTCATATGCATTTTGTGCATTTTGTGACCATTGGTAGCGAAATCCGGGTTGCGGAGATCACCACTGCCAACGGTTGGAATGCCAAGCAGATCGCTTCCAGAGCCATCCGAACGCAGCACGGCAGAAAGTACACCACCTTCGACTTCACTGGCCTTCAGAACAACTGCGCCTGCACCATCTCCAAACAGGATGCATGTTCCGCGATCTTGCCAATCCATGACACGCGACATGGTTTCTGCACCGATTACGACGGCAACTTTTATGCTGCCAGAACGGATAGACTGGGCCGCCATATCGACAGCATAGACAAAACCAGAACACGCTGCACTCAAGTCGAATGCACCTGCTTTGGTTGCGCCAAGCCAATTCTGAATCAAACTGGCGGTGCTGGGGAAAATATTTTCGGGTGTTGAGGTGGCAACGATTATCAGGTCAATATCGGTCGGCAAGACATCGGCAACTTCGAGGGCACGGCGTCCAGCCTTCAACCCCAGGCTGGCGGTCGATTCCCGTTCGCCTGCAATCCGTCGTTCGGCAATGCCCGTGCGCGTGCGAATCCATTCGTCACTGGTTTCGACGATGGCTTCCAGTTCCTGATTGGTTAGCACTGTATCAGGAACGGCCATTCCCCAACCGACAATATGAGCATAGATGCCAGTTGGGGAAGGGAGAACAACCTGATTATGCGCGACCATTTTGCTTGTATTTGCCAAATATCAGTACGGCGTTATGACCACCGAAGCCGAAAGAGTTGCTCATAGCGATGTCGATGTGATGATTTATGCCGACATGAGGGGTGTAGTTCAGATCACAATCCGGGTCTTGATTATCGAGATTGACGGTTGGGGGCACGAAGTTATTGCGGAGCGCCATAATGCTGAAAACGGCTTCCACTGCGCCAGCCGCACCCATCAGATGTCCTGTGACGGATTTGGTAGAACTGATAGGGATTTCGTAAGCCTGTTCGCCGAGTGCCAGTTTGATGGCTACAGTTTCGCTTTTGTCGTTTAGCTGGGTGCTGGTGCCATGGGCATTGATATAGTTGATGTCTTCCGGTTTTAGCCCGGCATCTTCCAGTGCGAATTCGATGGCTTTGGCTGCACCCTCGCCGGTTTCCAGTGGGGCAGTGACGTGATAAGCATCTGAAGTATGACCATAACCCAAAATTTCAGCATAGATCTTCGCCCCGCGCGCCTGAGCATGTTCTATATCTTCGAGCACCAGCAGGGCTGCACCTTCGGCGATTACAAAGCCATCACGATCAATATCGAAAGGACGGGAGGCTTTGGTAGGTTCGTCATTGCGTCGGGAAATCGCTGTCATGTTATTGAAACTGGCGATGGCAATATCGACCAACCCAGCTTCGGAACTGCCTGCCAAAATAGCTTTTGCATCGCCGCGCCGGATGATTTCAGTGGCTTCACCAATGCAGTTGTTGCCAGTAGCACAGGCGGTAGATATAGCGAAGTTCGGGCCGCGCAGTCCATAAGTCATCGAGACTTTGCTTGAGGGGCTATCTGGTAGCATCATGGGAACCATCAATGGGCTGACAGCTTTTGCACCACGTTCGATGAATGCTTTAATGCTTTCGTAGATGGAACCGATGCCGCCGATACCACTGCCCATTACACAACCGATGTCATAACGATTCTCATCCGTAACCTTTAGCCCAGAATCTTCCATTGCCTGTTTAGCTGCATAGATACCCAACTGTGTTACACGGTCAGTGCGGCGGGCTTCGCGGCGACCTAAGGATTCGTTGGGATCAAAGTTTTTGACTTCGCCACCAAAGTGATTTTCCAAATGCGAGGTGTCAAATCGTGAGATCGTCTGAATACCGGTTATGCCGGCTGCAGCATTTGCCCAAGCCTCTTCTACACTGTTTCCCGTTGGGCAGATGATTCCCATGCCCGTTACGACAACTCGTCGTCTATCCACCGTATATTCCTCCAACATGAGGGATCCCTCATGTATTTGTTTAAGAGCGAAACGTAGTGATTATATCTTTCTAGTTTAACCCCTCACAAGGGCAGTAGTTGCAATTTTGTGGCATTTAAGATGTAGAGTGTGGATGTTATAATCCGGGTTGTCACCTGGAGGATGTAATGATCTTAGTCACAGGCGCAACGGGCTTTATTGGCCGTCATCTGGTTGCCCGGTTGATAGCTGAGGGACGTCCCGTGCGCTGCCTGCTGCCGGAACGCAAGTTGAAAAAGCTGCCCTGGGAGATGCCGCCAGAGATTATCAGTGGGACACTTTTGGATGAAGAAACTGTGTTCCAGGCAATGATCGGGGTTAATACGATCATCCATCTGGAAAGTGCCCAATGGTGGGGACGACCTCGTGATCTGGAGCGCGTTGAACTAGTTGGAACCCGGAACCTGGTCACTGCCGGACGTTCGGCGCGTGTGGGCCGCATTCTGACGTTGAGCCATCTGGGAGCTTCGGTTTCATCGGCTTACACGCTGCTACGGGTTAAGGGTTTGATGGAAGAAGTCATTCGCACAAGCGGGTTGGCATACACCATCATCCGTTCCGGTTTGGTGTTTGGCGAACAGGATGCATTTATCAATCACATTGCCATGATGCTTCGCGCATCCCCAGTGATCTTCCTGATGCCGGGACGGGGTGAGGTGGTACTGCATCCGATTTATATTGATGATGTTGTTGCGGTGCTGCTGCGGACGCTGGAGCTGATTGATACTGTTGATGCTACGGTGGAAATAGGTGGACCAGAGTACATTACTCTGGAAGATTTAATTCGCACCGTGATGCGGGTTTCGGATAGTTCACGGTTGATTTTACCTGTACCACCCTATTTGCTGCGGTGGCTTTCAGCTATTTACAGTCGTGTATTCCCACGTTCGCTGATTACAGCACAATGGCTAGATTTGTTGGCGACGAATCGCACTGCTCCGCTGGGCAATCTTTTCAGTACATTTGGAATTCAACCAAAACGGATTGAAGATACACTGCTGACTTATATGCCAGAGAAGCGTTACTGGTGGCCGATGGTGCGGTATACATTTCGTCGCAGACCGCGTGGGATTTAGTTTGGGATAAACAGGTAATGGGCGATATACAAATCAGGGCTTTAAGAACTCTGTCTGAAATGCAAGAAGCGGTGGCGCTGCAGAAAACCTACTGGGGGGATGATCTGGAGTCTGTGATTCCAGCCCACATGCTGCTTTCGCTGGCGAATTACGGCGGTCATGTGCTGGCGGCGATGGATGGCGGTCAGATGGTGGGGGTATTAGTTGGGTTTTTGGGAACCAGCAATGATGAGCCCAATCGTCCTGCTATGGCAAATCTGCAACTGGTTTCCAAGCGGATGGTGGTGCTACCTGAATTTCGAGGACGAGGAATTGGCTACCATCTGAAACGAGAACAGCGCCGGATTGCCATCAAACAGGGAGTGCGGCTGATTACCTGGACATTTGACCCACTGTTGGCGATTAATGCTCAACTGAATATTCGGAAACTAGGCGCGATTAGTGATAGTTATCTGGAAGATGTTTATGGCACATCCGAAGAAGGTGGTTTGGCAACCTTAGGTTCGTCAGATCGTCTGGTGGCGGATTGGTGGGTGACACATCGGCGGGTGGAAGAACGACTGAATGGTAATCGTACTGATCTGGGATTGAAGCATTATTTTGAAGCCCACACACCGATTGTGAATGTTACACAGGTCAATAGTACGGGGAATTCTGTACCACCTGATGTTATTCTTGACCCAACAGGGTCACTGGTGCTGGCGGAAATCCCGATCAATTATATGGCAGTAGTGCGGGATGACCCTTCATTGGCACGTATTTGGCGGATACATACGCGCGATTTGTTTAAGCGGCTGTTCGGAATGCAGTATGTTGTGACGGATTTCATTCGCGAAATTTATGAGGGACGCGACCGGGCATTTTATCTGTTCAGCCAGAGTAACAGGCCGTTTGAGCAGGTGGATTTCAGTCAAAATTAGGGATGAGGTGTGAGCATAATCGCTCACACCTCACTTTCTATAATCAAGGAGTGTTTATTTTGCAATCAATTACTGTGAAGCATATACGATTGCATCCGATTGCGATGACGCTGGTGGAACGGTTGCGAACGAGTTTTGGGGAAGAGCCGTTCAAGGCAGCAGTGTTGGTGGAACTGGAAACCGACAATGGTATTGTCGGGTGGGGCGAATCTTCGGCGGAGATTAATCCCGGCTACAGCTATGAAACAGTCGGTACTGCACTGCATGTGTTGAGTGAGTTTCTGGTTCCATTGCTGCTTGGAAAAACAATTAATGATGCGACTGAAGTTCCAGCATTACTGGACTCAGTTCGGGGGCATCCACTGGCAAAACATGCACTGGAAGCCGCTGTTTGGGATGCTTTAGCGAAGGCCAATGGAGTGTCGCTGGCAGAGGCGTTTGCACGTCATCTGCCGCCGGAGCACAAGCCGAAGGGCTATGCGACTGTTGGGGTGAGCATTGGCATTCAGCCGAGTGTGGAAGCAACTTTGGTGATCATCGAAAAGCGTTTGGGGCAGGGCTATGAACGTATTAAGCTGAAAATCAAGCCGGACTGGGATGTGCAACTGGCTGCAGGGGTGCGAGCGAAATACCCGGATATTAAGATGATGCTGGATGCTAACAGCGCCTACACACTGGCGGATGTGGAACATCTGAAGCAGTTTGATGAATTTAACCTGCTGATGATTGAGCAACCACTGGGGTATAACGATATTTATGAACACAGCAAGTTACAGCCCCAGTTGAAAACGCCGATTTGTCTGGACGAGAGCATTCATTCGGCTAATGATTTCCGGTTGGCGCTTGATCTAGGTGCGTGTCGCATTCTGAACCTGAAGCCGGCACGGGTAAGCGGGTATACCGAAAGTCTGGAAATTTATCGCCTGTGTGTTGAAAACAATATTCCGTTATGGATTGGTGGTTTGTTGGAAACAGGAGTAGGTCGGGCGGCGAATCTGGCGTTTGCATCGCTGCCAGGGGTGACGCTGCCTTGTGATATTTCGGCCACTGATCGTTACTACAATCCCGATATTACTGAACCGCCATTTGTTTTGGGTGAACACAGCCGGATTGCTGCCCCAACTGCCCCCGGTATTGGGGTTGAAGTGCAGCGAGCGCGTGTCGATACAGCGGTACAGCGATGGCGCACGGAGTATCCATACCGAACTATGTATAACGTGGTTTTGTAAGGTGAGCCGCTTTTTTATTCCTACTCAAAGTGCCGAGAATTGGAGAGCTTTTCTGGCTGAACCAGAAAGACAGTGGCGGGCAGGGTTCTCTGCACGAACTCTGGCTTACTGTTGGGAAGCTGCTCATGGGTTTCCAACGGAGATTGATCGACTGTTTAAACAATCTGACAACCCGGCTTTTGAACAAGTGGAATTGATGCTGGCCTTCCCAGAGTATAAAGTTCCTCTTCCCGGCGGTCGGGCAGCTTCTCAAAATGATTTGTTTGTGCTGGCACGAGATCATCAAGAACAGTTGATGACAATTATGGTGGAGGGCAAAGTCGCCGAACCCTTTGGGCTGACACTCGAAGCATGGCATAAGGCAGACTCATCAGGGAAAATTGAGCGGATTCAATTTATTTTGGAGCAACTACAGTTGCCATCAGTTATATCTTCTGATATTCGCTATCAACTGCTGCACCGCACTGTTTCAGTAGTGATTGAGGCTAAACGATTTCATGCCAAGAATGCGGTGATGATTGTGCATTCATTCAGCCAGAAAAATCAATGGTTTGAGGATTATCAAAAGGTTGTGGCTTTGTTTGAAGTCGATGCACAACTTAATAAACTCGTTTTCCTGAAGCGGTTGGGGGAAATCGATTTGTATTCGGGTTGGGCTACAGGTGACGAGCGCTTTCTAAATATGTAAGTCTGAAAGGGAAAGGTATGTCCTTAGAAAAGATGCGGGTGTCGTTTGTGGGCAGCGGCGTTATGGGCGAGGCGATGATTAAGGGGTTGTTGAATAAGGGTCTGATCCCTGCAAACCAGATCATTGCATCTGACCCGCGCGCTGAACGTGTCAAGGAGCTTTCAGATGCTTATGGGTTACGTGGAACGACGGATAACCATCTTGCAGCGGATGAGGGTGATATTCTCGTGCTTTCGGTCAAGCCACAGGTGCTAGGTGAGGTGATGCCGCAAGTGCGGCGGGGGGCACATTCCGCCAAACTAGTGTTGAGCATCATCGCTGGGGCAAAAATCCGCACAATTGCCGATGGGGTAGCGAATGGGAGTATTGTGCGCGCGATGCCAAATACCCCAGCGCAGATAGGGCAGGGGATTACAGTTTGGACGGCGACGCCGGAGGTTGAACCAGAACAACTGGCACAGGCGGAGGCGCTGTTGGGGGCACTGGGCGAACAGATTTATGTCGACGATGAGCGTTATCTGGACATGGCGACAGCGCTCAGTGGGACAGGTCCAGCTTATATTTTTCTGTTTATGGAAGCGCTGATTGATGCCGGTGTTCACATGGGTTTTTCGCGGCGGGATGCGGAACGGTTGGTGCTGCAAACTATGCGGGGTTCGGTGGAATATGCGGAACAGTCGGGTCTACATCCGGCGCAACTTCGCAATCAGGTGACAAGTCCGGGAGGAACATCGGCTGAGGCTATTTATCATCTGGAAAAGGGCGGGCTGCGGACGGTGATTTCGCGGGCGGTTTGGGCGGCGTTTCAGCGTTCGACGGCTCTTGGCGGTGGAACCCCAGTGCGTAACCCGGATTTATTAGATGGTGATCGCTAACTGATGGGCGCAGGCAGAGTGAACCAGAAAACACTACCTTTACCGGGAGTGCTTTCAACACCGACTTGACCATTGAGCCGATTGACAATCCGCAGGAAGATCGACAGGCCTAATCCCAAACCACTGGCTTCACCAGTGTGAAATCGAGTGAACATATCAAATAATTTGGCTTGATCTTCCAATGATATGCCGAGTCCATTGTCCTGCACTTCGTAACGCACTTTGTTTTCCTGCCTGAAGCCACGAATGGTGATGTGTGGACAGGGGTTGTCTTTGCCAATGTATTTCACGGCATTGCCAATCAGATTGGCGAAAATCTCTTCCAGCCACATTGGTTGACCAAGTGAGGACGGCATATCTGGCATGATCTCGATCTGGATTGCCCGCTTGTCAATGTCAGTACGAAAGCGTTCGATGGCGGCATGAGCGACCGGGGTAGAGTCGACACTGGTCAAAACTGTATTGAGATCGCGCAGACTTGATAGGCGCAGCAGTTCGGTTGTCATATCGGCCATTTTAGCTGCCGAGTTATGTATCTTGCTTAAGTATTTCCGCCCCTCATTACTGAGAGTATCTCCTTCAAAAGTCTCGACCATTTCTGTATAACCCATGATGCTGGTAATGGGGGTTCGCAGATCATGGGCGATTGTATGGCTGAATGCATCCAATTCTCGATTGCGCTCCTCTAATTCTGTCGCATACTGGCGAATAGTAGCTTCTGCTCGTTTGGAACGGGTGACATCACGCAGAACAACAACGCGTCCGGTTAGATGTTGGTTTCGATCATAGAGAGGCGAAATTCGCAGATCAAAATGCTGTTGTGCATCCCCGTTGCCAAACATGAGTTCGCCTTGGGCTTCGTGAACGTTGCGGTAGTGCTCAACCAGTTCCGGTGATCGTGTAATGACCTTATCAACAGGTTTACCAACAGCAGTGGATATATCTACATCAATTAAGGCGGCCGCGGTTGGATTGATGTCTACAATGCGGTTTCGCTGGTCGAGGACAATGACAGCGTCGCTCATGCCATTTATGATTGCTCCTCGTGCGGCGGGCATGATGTCGAGAAGGTGATCATGAAACAGACTCCAAGCAAGCGGAATGCAGGCTAACGCAGAACCAAAAGGGGTAAGATCGAATTTGGTCAACCCGGATATTGTTAGAATGTGGCTGGCTGCGAAGACAACATTTGCCAGAATCAGTGAAACAATCTGGCTGCGATATAGATTTGGAGAGCGTCGTACCCACAGTACCATAATGCTGATTGCCAGCAGCGCAATCAGGTACAGATAGATCGTACCCAAGTAGAACATCAGCCCATATGACCGCTGGAATAATGCCAGCGAACCGACCCTTTCGATGCTGACTGATTGCCAATTCAAACCGTGATATTCATTTGTCCATACGGCGAGGAGATGCAGGGCAGGAATGATAAACAGGAGAATAATGTTACGTTTTGTCAACCATGATTCATAACCGCTGTAGGCAAGATTGAATAATAGCCAGAGCACAGGGATGGTGACCGAGGAAATGTATTCAAGCTTCAGCCATATCAGCATCAAGGGCAGGGTAGCCGAAACCAGCTCAAGGCCGTAAGTCAACATGAAACTAGCGCTGGCAAGGGTGAACAAGAATAAGTAACGTGCTGCCAGATTTTTGCGATGCGGCCACATGTTGAGCGCAATTACCATCACCGGGATTACACCGATGAAAAGTGGAATGGCATAGGGATTAAGTTGCCACGTCATTAGCGCCCTTTCAAATATCATTTCGACCCTGTAATATGGCGTTAGTTTGATTATGGCACAATAGTGACCAACATATTCCGTGAAAATAGGATATTTTTGTTACAAATGGCAAACAAATTCGGTTTGTGAAAAAGTGGACAGATGACATTTCATCAGTTACAATTCAGCGAGTGCCTATTCCATCTATAATCTAACTGAATTTCGACGGCTCAATCCAGCGAAGTCGCTGATAGCAGATCAATTTTATCCGAATAACGGTAGAAGGAGACCAATTCATGGCGGAAATCTCCACTGACATTTTTAAGTCCTTACTTGACCAGGTTGAGCAGTACTCGCCCAGCATTGAAGCGGTTGAGGTAGGTCGGGTGCTGGAAATGGGTGATGGTATTGCCCGTGTATCCGGTTTGGACAACATTCGGTTTAGCGAACTGGTGCGCTTTACCAATGGTACTCCAGGCATTGTTTTTAACCTGGAAAAAGATAACGTTGGTGTCATTATCCTCGGCGAGTACGATACTATCCAAGAAGGCGATGAAGTGCGCCCGTTGGGACGTATTGCGTCTGTTCCGGTCGGTATGGGGATGGTTGGGCGTGTGGTGGATGCGTTGGGTAATCCGATTGATGGCAAAGGCCCAATCGCAGCCAGCGATTACTATAATATTGAACGTATCGCTCCCGGCGTTATTGAACGCAAGAACGTGAATCGTCCTGTGCAGACAGGTCTGATTTCTATCGACTCCATGACCCCCGTTGGTCGCGGTCAGCGCGAACTCATCATTGGTGACCGACAGACAGGCAAGACGGCTATTGCCATCGACACCATCATCAACCAGAAGGGCAAAGGCCTGTACTGCATCTATGTCGCGATTGGCAAGCGAAGAGGTGAAGTTGCACGGTTAGTCGCTTTGTTGGAAGAATTTGGCGCGATGGAGTACACCACTGTAGTAGTAGCCTCGGCCTCTGATCCGGCAGCTATGAACTATATTGCCCCATATTCGGGCTGCGCCATCGGCGAGTGGTTCATGGAAAACAAGATGGACGCGCTGGTGGTCTATGATGATCTTTCCAAGCATGCCTGGGCATATCGTCAAGTTTCGCTGCTGATGCGCCGCCCGCCGGGACGTGAAGCCTATCCTGGCGATGTGTTCTATCTCCATAGCCGTTTGCTGGAACGCGCGGCGCAGTTGAGTGAGGAACGTGGCGGTGGTAGCTTGACGGCGCTTCCGATTATTGAAACCCTGCTCGGCGACGTTTCGGCTTATGTGCCCACGAATGTGATTTCGATCACCGATGGTCAGATTTATCTGGAACCTGAATTATTCTATGCAGGTACACGTCCAGCGATCAACGTCGGTATCTCGGTGAGCCGCGTGGGTGGTGACGCGCAAACGAAAGCCATGAAGAAGGTGGCTGGTGGTTTGCGCCTTGACCTCGCGCAGTTCCGTTCACTGGCAGCTTTTGCTCAGTTCGGCTCTGATCTGGACAAATCGACCCAGCAGCAGCTTGATCGCGGTTTGCGTCTGACCGAACTGCTGAAGCAGCCGCAATACCAACCACTGTCGCTATCCGATCAGGTGGCACTACTGTACGCTGGCACGAAGGGCTATGTTGACCATGTATCGGTTGACCGCGTGAAGGAATGGCAGACGGGGTTCACCCGATCTTTCAATACACAGTATGCTGATCTCGCCAGCAGTATAGCGGAAACCAAAACGCTGACGGACGATCAGGAAGCCAAATTGAAAGACTCTCTCAAGACTTTCAACGCGAACTGGAGCTAGTACTTCATCCTGAGTTGATGGGGTGTGCAATGCGCGCCCCTATGTATTCAATCAGGATGGGCTAGGAGATATAAATGGCTACAGCACGCGAAATCAAAAAACGAATCCGAAGTGTTAAGAATATCTCCCAAATTACGCGCGCCCTAGAAGCAGTTTCGGCTTCGCGGGTACGCAAGGCTCAAGCGCGGGTGTTAGCAAGCCGTGCTTATGCCGAAAAGGCCTGGGAGATTTTGTTGAATGTTCAGAGTACTGCGACGAAGGGTGTGCCTCTGCACCCACTGCTGACCGCCCGTAGCGAGATCAAGCAGGTGATGATTGTCCTGATTACCTCTGATCGAGGTTTGGCAGGTGCTTTCAACAGCAATATCATCCGTGTGGCCCTGCGCTTTGCGGAACGGCTAGGCAAGCCCGCACGTTTCGTGACCATTGGCAAGAAGGGGCGCGACTCGCTCATTCGTATGGGCGCGAACGTGGTAGCAGAATTCACGGGTTTTCCGGCTGACCCGACAATTGCCAATATTGCTCCGGTAGCACGGTTGGCGATTGATGAATTCTTGAGTGGACAGGTGGATGATGTGTTCATCGCCTATACCGATTTCGTCAATACGCTGACACAACGCCCAGTGGTATTAAGCTGGCTACCCCTGATTCCATATGCGACCGAAGATCAGGTCATGTCGGAGATGATTAAGAATGTTCCGGTTGTGAGCGCCGGAAAGTCTGATTACGAGTATGAACCGAATGCGGCGGCCATTCTGGATGAGATTGTGCCACGCTTCACTCAACTTCAGCTTTATCAGGCGCTTCTGGAAAGCCAGGCAAGCGAGCATTCGGCTCGTATGGTGGCAATGCGTAACGCTTCTGATAATGCAGGCCAACTAATGAGCGATCTGACGCTGGTCTATAACAAAGCGCGACAGGCCGCAATCACAGCGGAAATTCTGGACATCGTCGGTGGTGCAGAAGCGCTGCAAGCCTCGTTAGAATCGACGGCTGATGAAATCCTGACGAGCTATTATCATGTGGTTGCCGAAGCCTCTAAATCGTCGAACGGGCATTCTGCACCAATGCCCCGCCCAGCGGCTCGGAGCGCTGCCCCTCAACAGGTAGCAGTGGCCGAAGCAGTCGATGATTTGACGGTTATTGAAGGCATTGGTAAGAAAATGTCGGCGGCACTGATTGCATCAGGCATTGATACTTATGCCAAGCTGGCGGAAGCCACCCAAGACACAATTCACAAGGCAATTGAAGTGGCTGGACTGCGCTTTGCTCCCAGCATCCCAACCTGGGCAAAGCAGGCGGAGTTTGCTGCAAAAGGCGATTGGGACGGTTTGAAAGATTATCAAGATAAGTTGACTGGTGGGCGCGAGGCCTAGCAGCGCGATGCTGAGGAGAATAAGCATGATCGAAGTAGAAGGGCGTATTTCGCAGATTCTGGGCGCGGTGGTGGATGTTGATTTCCCACCCGGCCAACTCCCCGATATTTTTGAGGCTGTTCGCGTTCCACGCGAGGGTCAAGAAGACCTGATCCTGGAAGTGCAAACACTGCTGGGTGACAGCGCTGTCCGCACCGTAGCGATGGACACAACTGACGGTTTGCAGCGCTGGGTGTCTGCCTATTCGACGGGCGCGCCTATCAGTGTGCCTGTAGGTGAAGCCTCGCTCGGACGTGTATTCAATGTCTTGGGACGACCGATTGATGGTGGTGAGGCTGTTGCAGCCAATTCGCCGCGTCGCCCTATTCATGCGCCTGCACCGGGCTTTGAAGAACAATCGACCAAGATTGAAGTCTTTGAGACGGGCATGAAGGTTATTGATCTGGTTGCACCGATGTCGAAGGGCGGCAAGGTTGGTATTTTTGGTGGCGCAGGTGTAGGTAAGACTGTGACCATTCAGGAACTGATTAACTCGATTGCCACCCAGCACGCAGGCCTTTCGGTGTTTGCGGGTGTGGGCGAACGCACACGTGAAGGTACGGCGCTGTACTACGAAATGGAAGAAGCAGGTGTGCTGGATAAGCTGGCAATGGTGTTCGGCCAGATGAACGAACCGCCTGGTGTGCGTTTGCGTGTGGCACTTTCCGGTCTGACGATGGCCGAACATTTTCGCGATCAGGGCAAAGATGTGCTTCTGTTCATCGACAATATTTTCCGTTATTCACTAGCGGGTGCAGAAGTGTCGGCGCTACTCGGTCGTATGCCTTCGGCGGTCGGTTATCAACCGACACTGGCGGACGAGATGGGACAGCTTCAGGAACGCATTACCTCGACCAATAAGGGTTCGATCACATCAATGCAGGCTGTATATGTGCCTGCTGACGATTATTCTGACCCCGCACCTGTGGCTGTGTTCACGCATCTGGATGGTACGATTGCATTGGAGCGGTCGATTGCAGCACGTGCGATCTTCCCAGCGGTTGATCCGTTGGCGAGCACCAGCAAGAACCTTGACCCGCTGATTATTGGTGATGAACATTACCAAACCGCGCGTGATGTGCAGAAGGTTTTGCAACGTTATAAGGACTTGCAGGACATCATCGCCATTCTGGGTATCGACGAACTATCTGACGACGACAAATTGCTGGTGGCACGTGCTCGTAAGATTGAACTGTTCCTGAGCCAACCGTTCTTCGTGGCGACTCAGTTCACGGGTCGTGAAGGTCGTTATGTGAAGGTCAAGGATACCGTGCGCGGCTTCCGTATGATTTTGAACGGCGAACTGGATCATATCCCAGAGCAATTGTTCTATATGGCCGGGCCGGTGGAAGATGTGCTTCAGCGTTACGAAGAGGCGCAGAAGGCCAACTAAGCAGTAATGAGATATGAGGTATGAAGTCTGAGTGAAACTGCTCAGTTGCATACCTCATTAATGAAAGAGGCAGACTTTATGCCAATGCATGTGGAAGTAGTGACCCAGGAACGCAAGGTCTTCGAGGAAACGCAGGCCGATATGATTATCGTGCCGGGGGCAGAAGGTGAGATGGGTGTTCTGCCGCATCATGCGCCTGTACTGACCACGATGGGCTTTGGTGAACTGGTTGTCCGCAAGGGCAGCGCCGAAGAACGCTTCGTGATTTATGGCGGTGTGGTAGATGTGCGTCCAGACAAGGTAGTCGTGCTGGCTGACCTAGCTGAATCTTCGTTCGAACTTGATGAAGAAAAGATCGAAGCAGCGCGGCAGCGGGCGTCGAAGATGATGCAAGAAGGTGTACCACCTGAACTCAACCGTGAGGCTGCACTGTCGCTGCGCCGGGCGGAACTGGCACTTAAGGTGCGCAACAAGTTGAAATCACGTGGTGCGTCAATTCTGCGGATTGTGGATGACAGGGACAGCGAATAATCGTTGACTTTGATCGACAACTGATAAAAATGGGGCAAGCTAGTCTTGCCCTATTTGTTTACCCATGATTGTAATACGGATTCCCACTGACCCGAAAGCACCACTCTTTGTACCAGCCAGATATATGGTATAGTAGCAGGCTGTTAGCCGAACAAACTGATGGTTTAAACCTATGGGATTATTTGATAAGAAACTTGGCGTTGATCTGGGCACGGTCAATGTATTGATTTACGAAAATGGTCAAATTGTGTTGCAAGAGCCATCTCTTGTAGCTCTGACAGCCGAAGATGAGCGAATTGTCGAAATCGGCCAGCCCGCGCGTGAGATGTTAGGGCGGGTGGATGATGAAGATATTCAGGTCGTGCGACCTCTACGTGATGGCGTCATCGCCGATTATGAAGTGACTGAGGCGATGCTGCGGCACTTTTTTGACAAGATTGCTGGACGCATTCGGTTATTCAAACCCACGGTGATGATTTCCGTTCCGTATGGTGTGACAAGTGTAGAAAAACGCGCGGTTCATGAAGCGGCATTGGCAGCTGGTGCGCGAGAAGCCCACTTGATTTGGGAACCATTGGCGGCAGCAATTGGGGCAGGTCTGCCCGTTGGAACACCCGCTGGGGACATGGTGGTCAATATTGGTGGTGGAATTACCGAAGCTGCGGTCATCACTATGAATAATATTGTGCGTGCTGAAAGTGGCCGGGTGGGTGGCCTGCGGCAGGATGATGCAATTATCAGTTATGTGCGGCGCAAATATAACCTGACGATTGGGCAACCTACTGCTGAGTCAGTCAAGATTCAGGTGGGTGCTGCGGTCGATATTGGCGAGTCGATGACAATGGAAATCCAGGGACGGGATAACGTCAGTGGTTTGCCTCGCACGGTGACTGTTAGTACGGGGGAGGTTGTAGAGGCCTTGGCTGAACCACTGTCGATCATTGCCGGGGTCGTAAAGTCCGTGCTGGGGACTACACCGCCCGAATTGGCTTCTGACATTATCGACCGGGGCATTGTGTTGACAGGTGGCGGGGCACTATTGCGCGGGATGGATCAATTCTTGACACGCGAAACAGGTGTGCCTGTATATCGTTCGGAAAATCCGATGATTGCGGTGGCTGTAGGCGCAGGGCGGGCACTTGAAGACCCAGCTATCCTGCGCCGGATTACTCAGACTTAGGTGAGGTAATAGGTCATCCGTTGCATGTGGACAACGGGGTCAATATACTGGACTCGTACATTCTCAGGTACATTCAGGTTGATGGGCGCATAGTTGAGGATAGCGCGAACACCCGCACCAATCAACCGATCAGCGACTTCCTGTGCTTTTTCTGCTGGGATGGCAATCATTGCGATTTTGATGCCCCGTTCGCGGATATTTTTTTCGATGTCGTCGGTGGAAAGAATAGTGAAATCGCCGAGCCGCTGACCGACTTTTTGTGGGGAATTATCGAAAACACAGGCGATGCGAAACCCGCGATCTCCAAAGCCTTTGTAGTGCGCCAATGCGCTGCCCAAGTCGCCCGCGCCAACCAATGCAACTTCCCACTCCTGATCGACCTTCAACACCTGCCGCAGTTGTTCGACCAAATAGCCAATCTGGTAGCCTGTGCCTTGTTTGCCGAATCCGCCAAAATGCGACAGATCTTTGCGAATCTGTGCCGAACTGATGCCAAGCCGCTGACCAAGTTCGTGAGACGATGTAACCTCGTGGCCTTCCTGTGCCAGCCGGGTCAACGCCCGCAGATAAACTGGCAAGCGACCAATTACAATGTCAGGGATGTTTGCTGGCATAACAAATAATAGCTCCATCCGCAGTTTGTGAAAGATAACGCATTTTAATATTACCATCCCTATGTTCTTAACGCTAGATTAGTTTTAGCTTCATGAGGGAGAGTCGACGTTTGAAAGTGTGTTATTATCACGTTTGCGATAGACAGAGGTAATGGGGTAGGTAAGGTCATGTCGGTTCGGCGATCTTTAGTGGTTTTGGCAGTGTTCATGTTCGCTGTTCCTGCACTGGTATTTGCCGCACGGGCAAGACAACTTCAAAATGCCAAACCCGATCAGAATTTACAGTTTTATGCAGTAGCGCAAAGCAGAGTGGATGTGGCTGTAACCGCAATCGGCAGTGTCGAAGCCGAGGCCGTTGCCAGCTTAAGTTTTATGGGTAGTGGGCGGGTGGCCGAGGTGTTGGTGGAAGCTGGTGATGCTGTAGCTGCTGGTGATGTGCTGGCGCGATTGGTAAGTGATAATGAGCAAATTGCGTTGGCACGGGCACAGCTTGGATTACAACTTGCCGAACTTCAAAAAGAGGACTTGATTCAACCACCAGATGCGGGTGATATTGCTATCGCACAGGCTAATGTGACCAGCGCTTGGGGTGCATATCTGGGTTTGCAAAATGCGGTTTCGCCAGAGGATATTCAGGCGGCGGAACTTCGCTACCTACAGGCTTTAGATCAGGTAGAAGATGCACGGCAGACACGGGCGCGTGCCCGTTTGGGGCAACCAGACGAAGTGTACGCGATTCTGGACTCGCAGATTGGACAGGCTGCTTTCAATGCCGAGATTGAACGGCTTCAACTTGAATCTCTAAAAAACGGCAATCAGGGACAGTTGAACGCCAGTTATGCAAGGGCAGTGCAGGCGGAGCGCGAATTGGAACAGGCACAGGCTGGGGCGACGCAGGCGCAGATTGATCAGGCGGATATTGCCATCGCGCAGGCGCAGGCGGATGTTGACCGGGCACAGCAGACCCTTAACCAGATGGCGATGATCGCACCATTTGATGGGGTTATTTCTGAAGTGAATATTGAGGCTGGGGGACTGGGGACACCGGGATTGCCTGCGCTGGAATTAACCGATATTTCGCCGCTTCATGTCACAGTTCAGGTAGATGAAATTGATATTCGCCAGATTCGAGAAGGAATGGAGGCGATAGTCGAACTGGACGCATTGCCCGACTTGCAATTATCAGCGACGATTGAGCACATTGCGTTAGTCGGAACTAATGAAGATGGCATCATCAGCTACGATGTTCGGGTTCGTTTGGATAGCAGTGATTCCCGTGTGCGTGTGGGTATGACGGCTGAAGCATCAGTGATTATTGAACAACGGATGGATGTACTGACTGTGCCAAATGCTTATATCCGGCTTGACCGTGATCAGAATCGGGCTTATGTGAACATCGTGGGTGGGGATGGTCAGTTACAAGAGGTTGAAGTGGTGCTGGGTTTGCAGGGGCAGGATAGTAGCGAGATTGTCTCTGGCCTAGATGCGGGCGATGTGTTGGTCGTAGACCTGGGCGGTGATCGCCTATCATTTTTGGGAGGATAGGTCATGCGACGGGTTTTGCGTATTTTGATTATGGTTGTTGTGCTTTCGATGGTTGTGCTTCTCGCTTTTCAGATTTTCCAATATCAACAGACTATAGAAGCGGCTCAAAGCGCCCAAGTGGTCATTGAGGATGAAACGACGGTGCGACCCGATGAATTAGTTGTCACCGTCAGTGGAACTGGCTCAATTACTCCAGTGCGACAGGTAGCACTCACCTTTGAATTAAGCGCTCCAGTAAAAGTTATTCTGGTTCAGGAAGGTGCGATTGTAACCGCCGGAGATGTGTTGGCAGAATTGGATACAAATGATTTAGAGGCAGCATTGGTGGATGCCGAGATTGCTTTTGAAGGTCAACAGGCATCATATAATGCACTGCTTATTCCTCCGCGTGATGTCGATATTGCGGCTGCCCAGGCGGTATTGAATGCAGCTCTGGCACAGGCAGGTGCGGCACCACTAGGCGCAAGTGATACTGATCTTGAGATCGCCCGTATTCAGGCAGAGATTGCCCGTAATCAGCTTTATCAGCAGCAACTTCAACGGGATTTGACAGGTGTCGGGCCAGATAATGTAACCACCCAGGTTCAGTTGGCGGAAGATCAAGTGGAGTTGGCCGATGTAACCCAAACGGGAGTGCAGAACGAACCTGCTGATGTTGCAGCGCTTTCTGCCGCGAATGCCCAAATTGTAGCAGCGCAGGTGCGGCTGGATCGCCTCATCAATGGCCCTTCTGAGCTAGAATTACAGATCGCGGGAACACAGTTAGAGATTGCACATCAAGCCGTTGAACAGGCTCAACTGAGCTTAAGTCGAGCGGTATTGGTCGCTCCATTTGATGGGATCATTTCTGATCTCAATTTGGTAGTGGGAGAAGCACCACCCCAAGATGCTGCATTCCAACTGGTTGATTTTTCCGGCTATTATGTGGATGTTGCTGTTGATGAAACGGATGTTGTGAACATACAGATGGGTCAGATGGTTGACGTGGTGCTGGATGCGTTGCCAAGTGCAGACATCAACGGGCAAGTGACGCGGGTTGCACAAACGCCGACCCGCAGCGGGCAATTGGTTACTTATGCTGTGCGTGTGACGCTTGACCCGACGGACGAAAATATTCGGGTTGGGATGAGCGCAACTGCAATCATTGTTATCAATGAAATTCAGAATGTGCTAGTGCTGCCGAACCGTTTCATTCGTATTGATCGGACAACTCAACAAGCCTATGTGACTGTTGCGAATGTGGATGGCACTTTCACTGATACCCCAGTGATATTGGGTGTGCGAAATGAGACCGAGAGCCAAATCCTCAACGGATTAGAATCAGGCCAACGAATTGTGCTGTTGCCGCGCGGTACGTTCAATCCGCTTGACTAGGCATGTTTTTAAGAAGTTGAAGGGAAAATATAAGCATTGAAATCATTCAACTTTCTGAATGGGTGGTTTAAAGGGAACGGGAAACCTGCTCTGGTGGTTGATGAACAGGAGCGGCGACGGGTCGTTATTGATATTCGGGACATCACGAAACTGTACCAGATGGGTGAGGTAGAAGTTCATGCTTTGCGGGGCGTTTCACTGACAGTCCACGAAGGTGAAATCATTTCGATCATGGGGCCAAGCGGCAGCGGCAAAAGTACACTGATGAACATTTTAGGCTGTCTTGACCAACCCACCTCTGGTCAATATCTGCTGGATGAGGTAGATGTCAGCAAGCTGAGTGAAGAAGCATTGGCGCGTGTTCGCAATAAGAAAATTGGTTTCGTGTTCCAAAGTTTTAATCTGCTTAAGCGGACAACAGCACTGCGACAAGTTGAACTGCCACTGGTTTATGGAGGTGTTTCTGGCAGGACGAAGAAAGCGAAGGCAGCACTGGAATCGGTGGGATTAGGACAACGAATGCACCATCTGCCGAGTGAACTTTCCGGCGGTCAACAGCAGCGGGTGGCAATTGCCCGAGCATTAGTGAATGAACCTGCGATGATTCTTGCGGACGAGCCAACCGGTAATCTTGATTCACGCAGCGGCGGCGAGGTGATGCAGATTTTTCAGCGTTTAAATCGTGAGCAGGGTATCACAACCATTTTTGTGACTCATGACCCTTGGATTGCGCGGCATACCCAGCGCGTGATTATGCTGCGGGATGGCAAAATTATCGCTGACCGTGAAGTGGCTAACCCATTAGTGGCCGGTGAGCAGGAGCGCCCTAGTGAGGCAGCGGAGATGGAAGGGCTGTTTAAAGAGGTTTACTATGGGGGTGAAGAAGCAGAATATACTTAGCGAACGTGGTTCGTAGATAAAATTCAAATGGTAGGATCAGGCAAAATTATTATGGGATTTGTTGCGTTTTTTATGACTATTTACTAGACGCTCGGTGTGTATCGTGCGACAATGAAAGCTGACTCTTTTCTCCATACAGGGGGCAAACACACTATGATTCGCAAATTTGGGCTGGTTCTTGTGTGCTTGGCAGCAGTTTTTCTCGCTGCCTGTGGCGGCGGTAGCAGTGGTGGCGGTGCTGTCACGCTCGATCAGACCTTTGACGCTGATGGCTTGAGTTTTAAGTATCCAAGTGGATGGGTAACAGAAGCAACAGGTGACGGCGGTCCGGTTTATCTGGCTAATAGCCAAGCAGCACTGGATGCGGCGAAGGCCAGCACTTCTACCTTAAATCTGGCTGCTGGTCAGCAGGCGGTTGTCATTTTCCCGATTCCAGCAGAATTGGCCTCAGCGATGGGCGGTACGACCCTGATTGATTTGCTCAAGACCATGAGTCAGTCAATCGCTGGTACCGAGGGAGCACCAACCTTTGGAGAGCCGACTGAAGCAACAATTGGCGGCAAGACTGGGGCGCGGATGGCTGGTACAAGTGACAGTGCTGATGCACAGATTATCATGTTGAATCTTGGCGACTCTGGATACCTGATGGTTTTCGGTGTTACGCCAAAGGGTGACATCAGCAAACTGGAACCGGTACTCAATGGTATTGCTGAGGGTGCCAACCTGACAGCCGCAACAGGCTAAAATTCGGCATCGACGATAGATAGCTTGAATACTCAGGTGATTTTAACAGGGCGATGGTATCATCGCCCTGTTTGTTTTGATCTCACAGGTGCAATATAAGGGTATGAATTTTTTAGAGTCTATTCGTATCGCGCTAACCGGGCTGGCAACGAACCGACTTCGAGCGGTGTTGACGACTCTGGGCATTATCATCGGGGTAGGGGCCGTAATTGGGCTGGTGAGTCTGGGGCGCGGGGTAGAGGGTTATATTGCCGGGGAATTTCAGGCACTTGGCTCGAATGTGCTGTTTGTGTATCCATCCATGCCTACATCTGGGACGCGCACAACCGTTGAGCCGATCACAACATTGGAAGCATCCATGCTGGAAAATCCGGCAGTGGCCCCAAGTATCCAGCAAATTGCCCAGGAATTTCGTGTGTTTGCACGGGTGATTGCAGATGCAAAGCGTACTTCCTTGGCTGTCAGCGGAGTGACGCCAAATTTTCAGGATGTGCGAAATTGGCAACCGCGCACAGGCGGTGCATTTATCACGCAGTCCGATGTAGACACGGCGGCGCGTGTGGCGGTATTGGGCACAACAGTGGTTGAACGCCTGTTTGGGGATAAAAATGCTGATCCAGTAGGGCGTAGTATTCGGATTAATGATCGGGTATTCACTGTTATTGGGGTGATGGCGGAAAAGAGCAGCAGTTTTTTCGGCGACGAAAACGAAGTGGTTTTCATCCCAATCAGCACGGCACAGACACGGCTTGACAGGGCGCGAACGAAGGATGGTGGCTACCGCGTAGATGTTTTGCACGTTCAGGCCATCACAGAGACAGCGATGAGTGCTGCTACACAGGAAATTGACTCTTATTTGAGTAAAGCGCATCGAGTGGAATTTCAAGGTGAACAGGATTTCACTATTATCAATCAGGCTGATTTGCTGGAATCATTAGGGCAAATCACGGGAGTTCTGACGGTATTTTTGGGCTTGATCGCCGGAATTTCGCTTTTGGTAGGGGGTATTGGCATCATGAATATTATGCTGGTTTCGGTGACTGAGCGCACACGGGAGATTGGGTTACGCAAAGCTGTAGGGGCGCGTGGGCGTGACATCCTGACTCAATTTCTGATCGAAAGTCTGGTGCTTTCTGTAATTGGGGGAATGATCGGTGTGGTTCTGGGCTGGCTGGCAACGGTGATTGGTTCGGCTTTGATCCCGCAACTGACACTGGAAGTCACGACGGATGCTGTGATTCTGGCAACCGCTGTAAGTAGTTTTGTGGGCATTTTCTTTGGACTATATCCAGCCAGCCGTGCAGCGCGTATGAAACCGATTGATGCGCTGCGATTCGAATAGTTTTGGGTAATAGCTTTGTATTCATGTGATGGTCAATCATCTGGCTGTTGGATACACTTATTCATGACAGATGAAATTTAGCACGGTACTAGATTGTTTGAGCGAGAGGATGGATTTGAATGTCTTCAAAGTTCCGTAAAGCGGTATTGATGGCTTCGTCTTTGGTGACGAATCCCAAAGAATTTTATCACCGTCTATCTTCGATTGTGGATGCTAAAATTAGTGATAAGCAGCGACCTGTTACACAGTATGTCGCTCACAACCTGGATAATGATTTGACCCAGATTGAGCAAAAACTGGGCGTTGAGCTTAAAGAATTTTTAAACGAGTCAACGATTAGTGAAGTGGAACAGCAGCTTATACAACGAGCGGATGAAATTCGTCCTCACGCGCCGTTTCCTCTGGAATATAACGCTGATATGACACTGGCGCGTTTATGTTATGCCATTTGCCGTGCCTTCAAGCCAGCGGTCATGGTTGAAACAGGCGTGGCATATGGTCGCAGTTCGTCGTTCATACTGGCTGCTATGGAACGCAATGGAAAAGGGGTTCTCCACAGTGTGGATCGTCCTCCGCTAGAAGCAGGTGCTGCTCAATATGTGGGAGCGCTTATCCCCCAAGCTTTTCGCAACCGCTGGACTTTGCATCAAGGTACTTCTCGTCGCGTTTTACCGCCACTTTTGAAAAAACTTGGCAAGGTCGATATTTTTATGCACGACAGTTTGCATACCTATCGAAATATGGCTTGGGAATACAGTGTTGCTGGCCCATATATTCAGCGTGGCGGACTTTTGATCTCGGATGATATTGCCAAGAATGCGGCTTTCAAAGAGTGGATCGATTCAAGCAATCCTTACGCCTGGGTTGTAGTGCAGCATGTCGGTAATATGAAAAGCGATAAACGCGATATGGTCGGCGTTGCTGTTATGTCATGAGTGAATACGATGTTTGAAAATGTGCGGGTAGCTTTGATTGGACTGCGGAGCAATAAACTGCGTTCGGTATTAACCATGCTGGGAATTACGATTGGCGTGGCGTCGGTCATCATTTTGGTATCACTGGGGCAGGCAGTGGATAACTTTGTGCGGCAACAGTTCCTGGGTATTGGCACGAATTTGCTAATTGTGTTCGCGGCAGAAAATGATCAGGGCGAAACCCGGCGGTTGACGATGGATGATGCGCGCGTGTTGAGCGATCTGTACCGTGTTCCAGATGCACTGGTGGTTATGCCACAGCGTAACGTCACACGAACGGCAATATTTGAGGGTCGTGAAATCTCGGCGCGTGTGCTGGGTGTGACGACTGATTATCTGGCTATTCGCAGTCGAACAGTGGTAGCTGGTCGGTTTTTTACCCGTGAGGAAATGGATGGACAAGTACGCATTGCTATTTTGGGACAAGAGATGGTGCGCCGATTGTTCCCGGAAGGTGTTTATCCGATAGGGCAGAACATTCGCATTGATGGCGTCACATTCCGGGTAGAAGGCGTGCTAGATGTGGTTGGCGGGGCAGGATTTGGGCCAAATGATGATGATCTTATCATAGCTCCATTAACTACAGTACAAACCCGGTTGACAGGTGAACGTGAACTAACAGGTGATCGCCCAATCAGCCAAATTCTAGTACAGGCACGAGACAGCGAAAGTGTAGATGCTACCGCGCAACAAATGCGTGAAACATTGCGCGAGGCACATGGCATCAGTTTCCGCGATGAAGATGATTTTCAGATTTTTACGCAGACGGATTTACTGGATAGTTTGGGCAATGTGACTGGATTGCTAACCGTATTTCTGGCTGTGATTGCTGGTATTTCGCTGATCGTGGGCGGTATCGGCATTATGAACATTATGCTGGTAACGGTGACAGAGCGAACTCGTGAAATTGGGTTGCGGAAGGCAGTGGGTGCTCAAAAAGGAGATATATTGCTGCAATTTTTAGTAGAGGCTGTGACACTCGCGTTGGTCGGCGGGGCAATTGGGGTGACGTTAGCTATCGGTGGAACGCTGCTGGTTTCGGCTGCGCTGCCAGATTTGCAGGCGAATGTGCAATTTTCCAGTGTGGTGTTGGCAACCATGATTTCATTGTTCGTGGGCGTGTTTTTTGGGATTTACCCGGCTAATCGCGCCGCATCTTTAAACCCAATTGACGCACTTCGCTACGAATGAGGCACGGGCGCAGTGTTGCTGTTGAGGGTGTATAATGATACGATAGTTTAAGAAATCACTAAGTGGCGCGCAGTTGGGGTTGAGGTGAGTTATGGCAAAGGCAGCATCGACGATAAATGGCATGACTCCGCAAGATCCAAATTTAAGAGATGTCCAGGAAAGTATGCTCGATGGACTAGGGCAACTGGCGGCTTATTTTGGTTTCAGTAAGGTGATGGGGCAGCTTTATGGTGCGCTGCTGATGAGTCCTGAACCGTTGAGTCTTGATGATCTGGTTGAACTGCTGGATATTTCTAAAGCCAGTGTAAGCATGAACTTGCGGACGCTGGAACAGTTGGGTATGGTGCGCCAGGTATGGGTACGTGGCAAGGCCGGTCGGCGTAAATTTTACGAATCGGAAACAGACTTCTGGCAAATTATTTCCAATATCCTGAGCCGTCGTGAGATGCGTGATGTTGAGCGTGCGATCAATGTTATGGATGAAAATACCGAACGTCTCTCTAAAGCGCTGCCCGATATGCTGGCGGAAGATCAGGAATTGGCGCAACTTTACCTGGAACGTATTGGACAAATGCAAAGCCTATTTCGCTTCGCACAGTTGATTATCACCAGCATTCTGGCGAAATCTGGCGAGATGGATTTTAATGATGTCTCGCGGATCGAGATCGAATGATTAGCCCTTGTGAGGGGCTTAGGGGTTGCCTTATAATCGTTTACTCACGGGGAAGTGGCGGAACTGGCATACGCGCATGACTTAGGATCATGTGGTGAAAACCTTGCGGGTTCGAGTCCCGCCTTCCCCATCCTTAAGGCGCTTTGATGCGCCTTTCTGTTCAAATATCTAATAAAACGTTTACAGCAACGCGTTTCTCCCAGTGCTATAATTGCGTATTAGAGCTTTGCCTCTAAAGGATAGACTCTTGAATATTCAAACTGAACGCCTCGAAAATCATACGGCTCGATTTACCGTAACGCTTGAGCCGCAGCGTTTGGAACAAGCCAAACAGACCGCCGCCCGAAACCTCTCGAAACGAGTCAACATTCCCGGTTTTCGCAAGGGTAAAGTTCCATATCGTGTCCTTCTTCAGTTTCTTGGGGAAGGCGCTATTCTGGAAGATGCTCTGGAAATTCTGGGTAATGAAGTTTATAAGCAGGCGCTCGACCAATCTGAAGTGCAACCCTACGGCCCCGGTGAACTGGAAGATTTTCAGGTTGATCCAGAACCAACCTTTAAATTTGTAGTTCCACTACAACCGACGGTTGATCTGGGTGATTATCGCTCGGTTCGGCTGGAATTTAGTGAACCGATGGTTGAGGATGACCAAGTTAATCGCTCAATGCGACAGCTTCAGGAACAACATGCGGTGATCGAGGAAAGCCAGCAACCTGTGGCAATCGGGAATCGTGTTACCGTCGAAATGTACGCCAAACTGATTGGCGAAGATGCTATCGAAGGCGAGAAGGCCGAAGAAGGCAAACCTGAAGGTGAACACGAGCATTCTCATGACCATGATGATGACCATGAACATGCTCACGATCACGGTTTGGGTGGTAATGAGTTTATCCATGAACACAATACTGTCTTGGTGCTGGGTGAAGAAAACGAAGAACCAGCGCCGGGTTTTAGAGATGCATTAGTCGGTGCAGCCGCTAACGAAGAGCGCGTTTTTGAACTGACATACCCTGATGACGAAAAGGAATACCAGGAATTTGCGGGGAAACGGGCACAATTCAAGGTAAGTGTCAAGAAGATTGAAACTATGACACTGCCTGCTATGAACGACGACTTCGCGGCGCGTGTCACTGAAAAAGAGGAGAAGCCACTTACACTGCTGGAATTGCGAATGCGAATGCGCGAAAATTTGCAAAAATCTGTTGAGCAGCGAGCGAAATCTGACTTTGCCGGGCAAGTGCTGGATGAACTCGTCAACAAGGCTACCATCAACTTCCCGGAAGCACTGATTGATGACCAATCCGAAGAGTATCTTGAACGGCTCGACCGTGATTTGCGGCGGCAAGGGTTGACGCTGGATGATTATATTCGTATCTCTGGTAAAGAACGCGATGCTATCAAGACTGATTACCATGATGTTGCCGTTCAGAACATCAAGCGATCATTGGTACTGCGTGAGATCATGAGTGCCGAAAAGATTGATGTTACTGAATCCAGCATTGTCGAGCAGATCGACAAGATGCTGGGGCAGTTTGGTGATCAGGCTGAGTCGCTGCGTTCAGCTCTGGATACCCCAGCAATGCGTGAGAATATCAAGAATGATCTGATGGAACAGGGTGTTTTGGATCGGATTGTGGCAATTGCGAAAGGTGAAGCACCCGCCTTGTCGGAAGAAGCAGCCACTACATCGAGCGAAGTAACGGAACAAGGAGAAGCTGAATGAGTGTTTATAACGTCATCCCAATGGTGATTGAACAGGGCAGCCGGGGCGAACGTGCCTACGATATTTATTCCCTGTTACTGCGTGATCGAATTGTTTTGCTGGGTACACCGATTAACGACCAGGTGGCAAACCTGATTGTCGCACAGTTGCTTTACCTCCAGCGCGAAGATCCTGATCGTCAGATTAATATGTACATCAACTCCCCGGGTGGTGTGGTGTATGCAGGTCTAGCTATCTACGATGCCATGCAGCAAATTTCTGCGCCAGTGAGTACCGTAGCGATTGGTCTGACAGCCAGTTTTGGTACAGTGCTGCTGACAGCGGGTGAACATGCACTGCGTTATGCATTGCCAAATGCCACCATCCATATGCATCAGCCATTGGGCGGGGCGCAGGGTCAGGCGTCTGATATCGTGATTCAAGCCAATGAAATTATGCGCTTGAAAGACCGTATCAATGATATTTTTGTGAAGCATACTGGTCAGGATCGTGATATTCTGGAGCGTGATACCGACCGTGATATTTACTTCAGCGCTGTGCAGGCAGTGGAGTATGGTTTGATCGATTCGGTGCTGGGAAGCACGGTGTCGAAAGAGGAGCAGAAGGCGTGAGTTACCTCTCCAGCAATCCCCGTTGCTCGTTCTGCGGACGTAGCGAGATGGAAGTTGAACACCTGCTGGCTGGGCCACCAGGGGTTTTCATCTGCAATCGTTGTGTGGAACGTTGCCAAATGAAGTTGATGGAAGCCAGTATTGCATCCTCCTACCATCTTCCAGATGAAGGTTTCCAAATTGAACGTTTGCTTTCCCCCCGCGAAATCATGGAACACCTTGATGAATATGTAGTTGGTCAGGAACAGGCCAAGCGCGTGTTGAGTGTGGCAGTTTACAACCACTATAAGCGCATTCAGTCTGGTAACAGTAATGACGAGGTTGAACTTCAAAAGAGCAATATCGTCATCATTGGGCCAACTGGCAGCGGTAAAACGCTAATGGCGCAAACTTTGGCTCGTGTTCTGGATGTGCCGTTCTGTATTGCGGATGCAACTGCGCTTACTGAAGCCGGGTATGTTGGAGAAGACGTCGAGAATATTCTTCTACGCCTAATTCAGGCTGCGGATGGAGATATTGCACGGGCAGAGAAGGGCATTATCTACATTGATGAGATCGACAAAATTGCTCGTAAGTCAAATGATAATCCATCCATCACTCGTGATGTATCAGGTGAAGGGGTACAGCAAGCGCTCCTGAAAATTCTGGAAGGTACACTGGCAAATGTTCCACCGCAAGGTGGGCGCAAGCATCCACATCAGGAATTTCTCCAGATTGATACATCGGATATTCTGTTCATCTGCGGTGGTACATTCGCTGGAATTGAGGAACGCATTAGCCGTCGTATTGGTATGAAGGGTTCGCTTGGCTTCCATACCACTACTAAGCAGGTGGAAACTGATACTGGTTCACTGCTGCGGCAGGTTAGCCCGGAAGATTTGATGTCATTCGGTTTGATTCCTGAATTTGTGGGACGTTTGCCCGTGCTGGTGAATGTCGATCCTCTGAATCGGGATGCGCTCATCAAGATCATGGTTGAGCCGAAAAATGCTCTGACACGGCAGTATGAGTATTTGCTGTCGCTGGATGATGTCGAACTGAAGTTTGAAGAATCGGCTTTGGGTGCGGCGGCTGATCTGGCAATGGAACGCGGAACAGGTGCTCGAGGTCTGCGATCAATTATCGAAAGCTGCTTGCTGAATGTGATGTTTGAAATTCCCGGACGCGACGATATTCAGCGTGTTGTGATTGATGCTGAAGTAATTAATGGCAAAGCACAACCTCATATCTTTGGGCCGGATGATGTGCTGCTCACCTGGCATGATGGCGGTAAGTTGAACCCGGCAGCTTGATCGTTGTCGGTTTTTCAGCATAAAAATAGGCGGGGTGCAAACTCCGCCTTTTGCTTACATGGCTTTAAGGCACTAGCGTCGGGATGATAACTTCCGCTCGTCCCCCCACTTCCTGCTGGAACAGGCGTACATTATTTTCGTCCCCCGGCCCCCAATTGCATGGGATGACCCATCGCGGGCGCATCTGTTTGACCACCTCTGCAGCGTTAAGGACATTGAGTGTTCCGTTACCATCAATTGGCAGAATGGCAATGTCCGGGCGGATGCGTCCCATTTCTTCTGTGATGTCGGTATCACCTGCATAGTAGATGTCGTAGTAATTCAGTGAGATGAGGAATCCCAATCCACCGTCTGATTGTGGGTGCTGCCAGCCTTTTGGAGAATAAGCTGGAATTGCTTTGATACCTGCCCGGTCAATCTGAACACTTTGCCAGGGTCGAAGAATTGTACAATGATCGATTTCCTTTGCGACCTGTTCATTAGTGATGATACGGGTTTCTGTCCCTCGTAATTTGTTGATATCAGCTGGGGAATAATGTTCAGCGTGGTGGTGCCCAACCAGAATGACATCCGCGTGGAAAATGCTGCGTGCCACACGCCAGGGGTTGATGTAAATCAACGGCGGCCCTTGAATGAAAAAGCTACCATGCCCTAACCACTGGATGTTATCTATCATAAAATGCGTTTACGACCTCTATTGTGCTAATCTGTACAATACTCAATGCTAGGGCGCTTGTGCGACCCAACGAGTGTACTATATAATTTACCGAGAACGATGCATATAATCGACTCAGTTTCATTCTATTTTAATGCGCCTTTATGCCCGGTCAATTGTGGTGGTTGCCACACACCGGACTAACCCATTCTGATCGAGATGTTCGCGGCGCGTCTCTGCGCCCTGCGTGTTCATAATGTCGAATGAACACTGGAGGATTCAATGACTGATCAACCGACGCGTAATGCACCGCCCCGACCTGTGCAACCAATTAAAAAGCTGGCTGGACAGCCGATGCCAGGCGGGACTCAACCACTTGGCGCGCCTTGGACTCCACCACCCCTGACCAAGCTGGAAGATACCGGTTTGAATATGTTGAATGTGGCTGATCTGGCGCTTAAGGTTCTTTACCTAGGGGGGGTGCTTTCCGGAACGGAAATTTCGGAAATTGTCAAACTGCCATACACAGGTGTGCTGGATACAATCATCGATTTCTTGAAACGTGAAAAGTATATTGAAGTACGCGGCGCGGGCGGTTTTGGCGAAGTATCCTATCAGTATACCATTTCCAGCAAAGGCTCTGAGAAAGCACGCGAGGCGTTAGAACGTTCGCAATATGCTGGGCCTGCTCCGGTTACGCTTGACCAGTATATTACTTCGCTGCGGTCACAGAACCGCGAACGTTTAACTGTTCATGAGGCCGATCTTAAGCAGGTGTTACAACATCTTGTCATTTCAGAGGATATGCTTGGGCGGGTTGGCCCGGCTATTAACTCAGGGCGTTCGATCTTTCTCTATGGCCCGCCAGGTAATGGCAAGACGACGATTGCAGAAGTGATTGGTCGCTTAATTTTGGGTGACGATATGTGGATTCCTTACGCGATTGATGTCGATGGGCAGGTTATTCGCGTATTTGACGATGTGAACCATGAACTTTCTGAGAGGAGTGGTGTCGTAAAACAGGGAACAGGTGTGATCTCTGACCCGCGCTGGTTACGTATCAAACGTCCAATGATTATGGTTGGCGGTGAACTCACGCTAGCTGGTCTTGATCTGGTTTATGACGATACTAACAAATACTACGAAGCGCCGTTCCAGGTGAAAGCTAACGGCGGTATGTTCCTGATTGACGACTTTGGTCGTCAGCAGGTGCGCCCTCGCGATCTGCTGAACCGCTGGATTGTGCCGCTGGAAAAAGGGGTAGACTTTTTAACACTGGCAACTGGACGGAAGATTGAAATTCCGTTTTTTGTGCTGATCGTATTCTCGACTAATCTTGATCCCCGTGAACTGGTAGATGATGCTTTCCTGCGTCGTATTCGCCATAAAATCCAGGTTGGAGACCCTAGCTATGAAGAATTTCGCGAAATCTTCAAGCGCATGTGCGACGCGAAAAAGGTCAAATATGACGAACAGGCTTTGGCATATCTACTAAAAGAATGGTACATCAATCATGATCGACCACTACGTTCTGTGCATCCGCGTGATTTGCTGAATCAATTACTTGACATCGCGTCCTATTACAACCAACCGCCTGTTTTGACGAAAGAATTGCTTGATAGAGCAGCCGCCTCATATTTCGTCAAACTGTAGCATTCAATCTATGTGGAAGTATGCCTCTATAACCCTGTGTTGTAGGTGGCGATGACTAAGATACAATGAAGAAAATCCAGAGTGGCACCGCCATTCCCCGCCATTTTGTCTTTATTATGGTGGATGGTGCGTTCGTCGTTCAACTCGGTGATAACCGGGGACAGGACTTGCTTTCCGGGCATTTCCACACCTTGAGCGATGATCAATATGGTCATGCCATCACTGACCATGAACTGAATCAGTTGAAATCTGCGGGGCGGGTGGAGCACTTCAACCGTAATTACGTATGGTTGACAGCACTGCCCGAACCACATGTTTATGAACAACGCACAACCCAGGAACGATTACCTAACCGGGTTCGGTTGTATTACATCAATACCACACTACCGACGACTAAACTAAATGTTGTTCATGGGATGTTGGCTGGCTTAGGATTGACAGACGATGTAATGGCAACTGATCGAAGTGATTTGGTGGCCATTGTAGGCAAAAACGAAAAACCTTTTGCTGAACTCAAGGAAGCTGAGAATATTCAGAAGGAATTAGCTAATCGTGCGCCACATCTGTTTGATAAGGCCGTGATTGCATTTGTTGAATCCCGCCGTGACATTGATGGCCTTCCAGATATTGCCCCAGCTATCGGCAATCCTGATTTGACCACATTGATTGCCAGCCAGACTGATACCCTCCTGACGACTAATAAACAGGTAGTCTTGCTGCTCAACCAGTCTGACGAGAGGGAAGTTGTTCACGAGCTTTGCCGCGAGATGAAAATGAATGTTCGTCTGGCGGAGACGGGCACCGATGCGCTGCATCTGCTGGAAGATGGGCATTCTGATTTGCTTCTGATGGATTTGCAACTGCCAGATATGCACGGATGGGCAATGCTGGCGAAAGTGAAGGAGATTGATGAACTTCGCGAACTGCCCATTATTGTGATTGCAGATTATTCTATGTCCAGCCAACAATCATTGGCGCTGGCTGTTGCCAAAGTAGATGTGTATCTTGTCAGGCCTGTTAGCCGGGCGTTGTTGCGGCAGAATATCTGGCTTGCACTGAAAGATCGCTCCAAAATGTAATCGTTTGGGTCATTCCTTTCAGGATTGCCTTTTCTTCCCCTGCTTGGTAAAGTCGGTTTAAAGGTTGATGAAAGCTGAAACAGCCTATAATTTGGGTGTAAATGCGGTTAGTGTGTTTGCTAACCGCCGCTGAACATGATCATTGAAGTTTCTTCTTGCGTCAATTTCGGGCGCATCCAGTGTAGGTGGTGATGGATGATTTTCCTCACAGGTGGTACCGGGTTTTTGGGTCGCCATCTTGTCCCGGCGCTGTGTAAGGCCGGTTTTCGTGTTCGGGTGTTGACTCGTTACCCGGAACAAAACCTCTGGTTGAAACGCTGTCAAGGTGCAGAAATTGTCCCCGGTGATTTACTGGATGCCCAAACATTGGTTAAAGGTGTTGAAGGCTGTCAGTATGTTATTCATGCAGGCGGCATGTTCAGATTTTGGGGCGAGGAAAAGGCTTTTGCCATTACCAATGCACTTGGAACTGAAAATGTTTTAAAGGCAGCGGTTGCTGCTGGCATTGAGCGATTCATCCATATTTCGACTGTCGCGTTGGTTGGACAGCCCGACCCAAACGGCATTGTGGATGAGACACATCCGGCGCATCCTGCTGATGCTTACCAGCGTAGTAAGTGGCAGGGTGAGCAGAGTGCCATGCGTTACTGTCAAGAAGAAAATCTGCCTGTCGTGATCTTGCGTCCGGGGGCATACTATGGCCCTTTGGGGCAATATGCCTTTAACCGCCTGTTTTTTAAAGACCCCATGCGTGGCATTATTATGCAAGTGAACGGTGGGCGCTACATCATCTTCCCAGCGTACATCAGTGATGTTGTGCAAGGGATTATGAAGGCGCTAAACCGGGCAACAGTGGGCGAGGTTTACAATATTTGTGGCGATTGGATCAGTCACAAGGATGCATTTGACATCGTTTGCCAAGAAGCAAATCTGCGATGGCCACGCCTGCCAATTCCGGGATGGTTGGGGATAAACACGGCGCGTGTACTGGAACTGTTTTCGGCTGTTACGCGAACCGAGCCATTCTGGCCGCTAAATTTGCGTTCCTATGTGTATAATGACTGGCGCGTAAGTAGCGAAAAGGCGCGGCGCGAATTGGGTTTCGTGCCAACGGATTTCCGCGAAGGTGCACGTCAAACCATTGCTTGGTACAAAGCTGGTCAGCCAGACACCTTGCCGGGATTAGAATGTTAGGAAGTGCTTGGCATAAAGCTGAGTGAGATATGCAGCTTGAAATGGGCTGTATCAAGATGGTGTTGTGATGTTCGATGAAGTAAAGATTTATGTTCGCAGTGGCGATGGTGGCGATGGCATTGTCGCTTTCTTGCGCGAGAAGTTTATGCCGCGTGGTGGTCCTGCGGGTGGTGATGGTGGGCGCGGTGGCGATGTAATTCTCAAGGTTAATCCCAAGATCAATACACTCGCACCATTCAAGAAAGGTATCCACTTTAAGGCCAAGCATGGCGAACGTGGTGGCGGCAAAAATATGAGCGGCCTAAGCGCCAATACACTAGAAGTGGAAGTACCACCTGGAACAGTAGTTAAAGACGCTGAGACTGGAACGGTCATTGTTGATTTGGTGCGGCCCGATGACCAAATTGTTATTGCTCGTGGTGGGCGTGGTGGACGTGGCAACCAACATTTTGCAACGTCGTCGAACCAATCACCCCGAATGGCCGAGAAGGGTGAGCCGGGTGAGGAAAAGTGGCTTGTTTTGGAGTTGAAATTGATTGCTGATGTTGGCTTGGTGGGAATGCCTAATGCGGGAAAATCCACCCTGCTTTCCGTTATCAGCAACGCCAAACCGAAGATAGCCGATTACCCGTTTACCACACTTGAACCTAACCTAGGCGTAATGACTTATGATGATCGTGATTTGGTTGCAGCAGATATTCCGGGGCTAATCGAAGGCGCACATATGGGCGTTGGTTTAGGGCATTCATTCCTGCGCCACGTCCAACGAACGCGGGTGTTGGTGCATCTTATTAACGGTGCGAGCGAAACACCCATGGCTGACTACAGCCAGATTAATACTGAACTGGCATTGTTTGATGAGCATTTAGCGGAAAAACCTCAGATTGTCATCTTTACCAAAATGGATTTGCCAGAGGCACAGATGCGTTGGCCGGAGGTTGAGAAAGAACTGAAGGCCAGAGGTGTTGAGCCAATGGCAATTTCAGCCGCAACACAGACCAATGTTCGCAGCCTGACTCAGCGTATTTTTCAGGTTGTATCGTCACTACCTGAGCAAGTACCTGCACCTACATCCGAGACGATACCGATCTATGAACTGCCAGAAGTCGAAGTGCCATTTACTGTTCAGCGCGAGAGCGATGGTATCTATCGTGTTTCGGGGAAACGTATCGAACGTGCAGCCATTATGACTCATTGGGATTATGAGGATGCGGTACTTCGTTTCCAGAATATTTTGGAGACGCTTGGTATTTCATCTGCTCTGCAACAGGCTGGGGTTCAGGTTGGTGATACTGTTTTTATTGGTGACTATGAACTGGAATGGTCAGAGTAACGAGCATTGGTATGGCCGATGTTGTGATGGAACGAATCGGCATTTTAGGAGGTACATTTGACCCTCCACATCTTGGACATCTGATTCTGGGGGAATATGCTGCTGATGCGCTGGCGCTTTCGCAGGTTTTGTTCGTTCCAGCGGCTGATCCTCCTCATAAACAAGATGAGTTCAAACTGCCTGTTATACATCGATTAGCAATGCTTGAGCGGGCATTGGCGGGTAATGAACGCTTTACCGTATCTCGTATCGATATTGATCGTCCAGGCCCGCATTATTCGTTGGATATGGTACAAATCGTCAAAGAACAATTTCCACAGGCGGAATTATTCTTTGTGATGGGTGGAGACTCGCTGCGTGGGCTGCCAAAGTGGTATCGTCCAGCAGATTTTATTCAACATTGTAAGTTAGCTGTGATGCGGCGACCTGATGATGATGTGCGATCTGATATGCATGAAACTGTGCTTCCGGGCTTGGCGGCGCGGGTGGTGATGCTGGATGCGCCGCTAATCGATATTTCTTCCACTCAAATTACGGAACGACTTGAGGCAGGATACAGTATTCGTTACCTTGTGCCTGAAGTTGTACGTGCCTACATTGAAACCAACCAATTGTACGGAAAATAATCTATGAAACGGATGCTTCTCAGTTTTCTCGTTTTGAGTTTGCTGTTTGTTGGTGTCTCGATTTCGTTTTCGGCGGATATGCTTAGGCAACCCGTTCCTACTCTTGTGCCGCCAACACTAGTACCGACTCAGGATGCAGGCGTCAGTGATGCACTGCTCAGCGAGTCTGGTTTGGCGCGTGTCCAGCAAGATGGAAGAGTGCGTGTTGGGTTGCTCTATAATGCACCACCGTTTGGCGAATTAAATGTTCGGGGTGAAGTTGCTGGTTATGATGCTGATCTGGCACGTAGCATGGCAGAAGCCTGGGGGGTGACATTCGAACCTGTTCAGGTGACACGGCAAACAGCATTGGATGCGCTTAAAGTTGGCGCAGTGGATATGCTGGTTGCATCACAGGTGCATCGACGGGATTTAGATGCACAGGTGGAATTCAGTCTGACTTATTATTCGGGTAGTCAGGTGATGTTGGTGCGGCAGGATGATGCTGCAGTACTGTTAGCTGATATGGCGAACCGTCGCGTGGGCTATGTCCTGGCAACCCCAAGCGCAGAGGCTATTGGGCTGTGGCAGGGACGCAGCGGAATCGGTGTGACTGTTCAACAGTATCTTACGCTTGATCAGGCAATTACGGCGCTAGTGAACAACGAAGTAGATGGTGTTGTCGCAAATCGGATTCAGTTTACAGTGGTTTTGTCTCAGCAAGGGACGGCTCGTGTACTAGATGAGTCAGTTGGAACTGAACCACTAGCAGTAGTAGTGCGTCGTCAGGATGTAAACTGGCGCAACCTGATTAATAAGACACTTCAGTATCTGGTTCGTAAAGGGCGAATGCAGGAGATTCAGCAGGCTTATTTTGGGACGATTTATCCGCTTGATCTGGTGCCGATCTGGGCAGGCATAGGCGATGATGCCCCAAAGCCTGACCAGTTTCCCGCCGATGTGCCGTATCCATCACAATACGCACTTCCGCGTATTCAATCCAGCGGTGTAGTTCGTGTAGCTGGGATCACAGATGTTTCTGTTGATGTGCCAGAGAGTGAACGACGGTTGGACGTACTTAATCGCGCCATCATTGAAGCATTGGTTACGTTGTGGGGTATGCAAGTTGAATATATTCCTAATAGTGTCACCAATGCAGTTGATCTCGTTGCCAGTGGTCAGGCTGATTTGGCGGTAGGTATTCCGCTGGATTGGTCATACACGGATCGGGTTGACCTAACCGCACCATATTTTCTACATGGTGATCGGTTGATGGTAAAGAAGAACGATGATTACGAGACATTTATCGACTTGCGCGGGCGAGTGGTGGGTATCTTCGCCAGTGAGCCGGGCGTGGCTGATCGCGTGAACGCACTGGCAGAAAGTGTTAGTTCTGGTGTGCGCATTTTTACTATTAATCGGGAGCAGGACGCGGCGCTCGAAATTCTGGATAGTCAGAATGCACTAGTGGTTTTTGGCGACAGCTTGAAATTAATTCCTCATGTGCAGACTAACCCGGATTTGCTGCGCTTAAGTGTACGCGGCAACAATCCTGATCCTTGGTACAACCGTACATGGGTTGGCATAGCTGTGCCGCGAAATGATATTGATTTCCGCTTACTTGTGGAGTACTCACTGCAAGAGTTGGCACGGAATGGCACATTGCAATCACTGTTGACGCCTGTAATGCTTCCAGAAGAAATTCCGGCTTTTGGTATCTGGCCGGGTACTTCGGATTATCTGGGATTCAAATTGGGTTAAGATATATTCTCTATTTCAGATGCAGAGTGATAATTTGATTTGGAGTAAGCCGAAAGCGAAATGCACCGTTGGAGTCAGGTAAACAGGTTTGACCTGAAGGTTGCTCAAATAAATCAACTTGTCGCGCTTGTATAAATGGATGAGGGCTCGTGATAACAAGCGGCTGATTCTGACTGGTCAAATTTTCTCCACGTATGATAATGCCATCTGATCCGTCTGCTGGTTGCTTGAGGGTGATGAGTCGGAAACCGGGATTGTTGAAGGCTAAAAGATCGGGGTATACATCCGCAGTTACCCCGATTTGATTCTCAGTAATTGACTCCAGCGCAGATATGATATCGCTGGGGGCATTGATAAATGCTTGTCGCCATGCATAACGCAAGATTTCTGCTGGATGGGGCAGGGGAAAGTTGTGTTGTAGATAAGCGGCAGCAAGTGTATATTCAATCGTCATTAGCCGCTTGAATACTGAAGCCGTTTCAGCGAAATCGGGCGCCAATGGGGGAGTCCATTCAGGCAGATTTTTTTCGTGGCTCAGTGCGCTGAAGTAGTTATCTAAATTGCTTTGCAATGTGTTGGGGCGTCGGCTGATTTCATGTATCCCTGTGATTGAAGTCGGACTACTCAAGGGATACACAATTGGAATGTGATTAGCTGATTGGTCAAATATATCATCCGACCTAAAAATGGAACTAATGGTGATAGGTGTTCCATCTGACGCGCGCCAGATATTTTGCCGCAGATTTTCTTTAGCAGATGGAAGTGTCAGTCCTTGGATCCCCACACCGTGTAACAATTGAGGCAACTGAGGTGATAATCTTTTTGTAGTCAGTAAACATGAAGCAGGTTTTTGCCCGAAAGTCGCAGCGATGGATAGACCTAAACCGAGATTGCGAATGACTGCTTCGAGATTATTCAATATAGGTTCATTAGGTTGAACATACCAGGGCGACAGGCATAATTTGCCTTTTGAGGTCAGTCGTTCGATTTGCTCATACCGTTCCGGGCGAAGTTGCAGGTAAAGTTCTAGCGATGCATTATCGGATAAACTGGCGATTTGTAAGCTACCAGGAGATTCCAATGCATTCAGTACAGCGTCGAATAATGGCAACCAATTTAACCGCGCTGTTTCCAATGATACATTTGGTTTTAGCAGTGACGGTAGTAACGGAATGAGATGGGTGACGGTCATATCAATCTGATTTGGTCTGTCCTAAATTAACCAGTGTGATTCCAATAATAATAGCGATGCTGCCCGGTAGTTGTAATGCGGCGGGGATTTCCTGAAACAGGAAAAAAGCCAGAATAGCCGCCATGATGACGCCTAACTGACCTACAACGCTTACATAGGTGGCGGAAAGGGAACGCAGAACGTAGTTAAAAATAGTGTGGCCGATCAGTTGGGGCAGCAATATGAGCATAGTCAATGCAAAATAACCCTCACTGCTATAGCCGATGACTGGCGCTCCAGTAGCGACAACTACGATCATCGTGAAAATGGCCCCGAAGGTAAAAACCATCCATAGATAGGGCAGGAAAGGTATCCCATTGCGTGATTGGCGCCCGAGAATGATATAGATTGCGCCCGCGAAAGCCGAGATGATTGAAAGGAAGATTCCAAGGCCAGGATTATCCCCCAGACTGAAATCACCTGTGCTTGATAATGCGATAATAAGACCACCTGTAAAGGTAGCCATTAAGCCAAACCAAACCAGATGACTCATGCGCACTTTTAGAATGCGGACTTCAATCAACGCAATCCAAATTGGGGATGTGCCTCCCAAAACGCTGCTTACCAGCACACTGGTGTGCTCCAGCGATGTGAACCCCAGTATCAGATGAATTGCCATCCAGATTCCTGCCCCAGCACCAAACAAAATTTGTCGCCGCGTGAGTTTGCGAAGCTCTGGCTTATAGTAGTTGAGGACAATGGGAGTAAATACCAATGCTCCAACGACCAGACGGAAGGCGATGATGACTGTTGTCGGAATATGCTCTTTTTGCGCGATGCGACCAAAGATGGGTGCCCACGCGCCAGCGAATACCGCGATGAGCAGCATTATCTGATTGCGCCAAGGGGAAATGCTGTGTGTAATGGCCTGTACTTTCGACATATGACTCCTATGAAGATGGCTGCGAACGCGCTTGCCCCAAGCTGGCGAGGACAACTCCTGCCAAAATAACGGCGCTTCCTAAGATTTGGAATGGAAGGGGGATTTCCTGAAACAGGAAAAAAGCAATGATGGCGCTGAAAGCAGGTTCAAGCTGAACAGCAATGCCAACATAGGTGGCTGGGAAGTATTTCAGAACATAATTGAAGGAGGAATGCCCAATTAACTGTGGCACCAGCGCCATTGCGACCAAATAAAAGTAGCCTTCTATGCTGTAGCCGACAATGGGAATACGTGCAAAAAATACCACACCTAATAGAACAATTGCAGAGCAGCCATAAACCATCCAGATGTATGGCAGTAGCGAGAGCTTGCCACGCAGCTTACGCCCAATGACGAAATAAACCGCAACTGTGATCGCCCCGCTGATTGCCAGGAAAACGCCCAGAAGGGGATTGCTACCGCTTTCAACTGCTCCGGTTGGCGGGATGGCGACAATGATGCTGCCGACGATCCCAATGAGTAAACCAATGATGACCCATCGACCTAATTGGGCACGCAGGAAAAATACTTCCAGCACGGCAACCCATAATGGATTGCTGTTTACCAGCACAACGCTGATGAGTACGCTGGTATATTCCAGTGAGAGAATCCAAGTTGCAAAATGTGCGGCCAGAAAGATACCGGAAACTCCGGCCAGAATGAGTTCTGGCCGATGTAGATTGCGGATCTCCTGACTATGACGGCGAAGTGTAAAGGGTGTCAGTACCAGTGACGCGATTGTCATCCGGGCAGCAGCGATAAAAAGAGATGGAATGCCCTCGTTTTGGGCCAAACGAATAAAAATGGCGGCCAGCGATACGGCCAGCACGCCCATTGCAATCACAACATATGCTTGCAGCGGCGTTCGAACGGATGACGCCGTGCTAATCTTGGAATTTGACATGTATTTGACCGGAGAAAGATTGAGTTTATACCGGGCTTCTCATCATGGGTTAATCCAATACCGATGTTATGCTTGTCCGGCTGGCTTATGCTTTCTATAGCATACCTGCTTCCGAGGATGGAAGGCTAGTGCCACAGTTCTGTACCAAAGGCCAGTTTTGAAAGCTGCTCGGCCTGCGCTAGAATCAGGTGGCTTAATCCGCTATTGCGAAGGAGACAAATCATGCCTTTTGAATTACCGAGCTTGCCCTATGCTTTTGACGCGCTCGAACCCCACATTGATACCCGCACGATGGAAATTCATCATGGTAAGCACCACAACGCTTACGTCACTAATTTGAATAAAGCGCTGGAAGGCCACGCTGATCTTCAGGGTAAGAGCCTTGAAGAATTGCTGGCAAATAATCTGGCGATTGTGCCGGATGCCATTAAGACAGCCGTTCGCAATAATGGCGGCGGTCACGCTAACCACAGCCTGTTCTGGCAACTGATGGGGCCGGGTAAAGGTGGTCAACCTACTGGTGATGTGGCAGCAGCCATTAACGCAGCTTTTGGCGACTTTGCTGGATTCAAAGAGAAGTTCGCAGCGGCTGCTGCTGGACGTTTTGGCTCTGGTTGGGCATGGCTGATTGCTGAAAAGGGCGGGGCGGTGAGCATTACTTCTACCCCGAACCAGGATACTCCAGTCATGGAAGGCAAGACGCCGATTCTCGGCTTGGATGTGTGGGAACATGCCTACTATCTGAATTACCAGAACCGCCGTCCGGATTATGTGGCTGCATGGTGGAATGTGGTTAATTGGGATAAGGTGGCGGAACTGTACGCGAAGGCAAAATAAGCCTCGCAAATTACGATATAAAGCTAAGGGGGGCGAGTGATCGCCCCTTTTATTTTGCACAGATATTGTCAGGATTATTCATAGCAATCTGGCATAGATAATCGCAGGAGATGGTGAAAAGCGTTACAATTCATCCCGTCTTTTGTATGGATACTGCTATCTGGCAGTACAATCAGTGTGAATCACGCGCCACAAGCGGCGTAAGGAGAATTAAAATTATGGTGGAATTTCGTGTTGAAAAAGATTCGCTTGGCCCGGTAAATGTGCCTGCGAATGCTTATTATGGCGCACAAACGCAGCGTGCGGTTGATAACTTCCCTGTGAGTGGTTTGAAGCCCTATCCGGCTTTTATCTGGTCAATGGCAATTATTAAGCGGGCAGCAGCGGAAGTGCATCTTGATTTGGGGCTGTTAGACGAACAAATGGCAAAAGCCATTATGCAGGCGGCAGATGAAGTTTTAGCGGGGACGCATAACGCCCAGTTTGTGGTTGATCCATTCCAGGCAGGGGCGGGCACCAGTCATAACATGAATACCAATGAGGTGATTGCCAACCGCGCTAATGAAATTCTGGGTTACAAATTGGATGATGCCAAAAAACCAGTCAATCCCAACGATCATGTGAACATGGCACAGAGCACCAATGATACGATCCCGACAGCAATCCGTTTGGGTGCATTGTGGCGTTTTGATGAATTGGTGAATACCCTCCAAGCGTGCGTCGACGCCTTCAGAGCCAAATCCAAAGAATGGGATGAGATCACTAAGAGCGGACGTACTCATTTACAGGATGCAGTACCGATTCGTCTGGGTCAAGAAGTGGGTGGTTGGGCAAAGGCGATTGAGCGCGATATTGAGAAAATCAAACAAGCAGCGGAAAGCGTGAGGCGTCTGGGTATTGGTGGCACAGCCAATGGTACTGGACTGAATGCTCACCCTGAATACCATTCCCGGATGGTCAAGAAACTTAGTCAATTGAGCGGACTGACCTTGTATGAGTCGGATGATCTGTTTGAGTCGATGCAGTCAATGCAGGATGCTGTGTTTATCTCTAGCGCCATTAAGACAGCAGCGCAGGACTTTATCCGCATTGCCAATGATATTCGTTTGCTTTCGAGCGGGCCGACGACCGGATTGGCCGAATTAACATGCCCTCCAGTGCAGCCGGGTTCATCCATCATGCCGGGTAAGGTAAATCCGGTGATGGCAGAGATGTTGAATATGGCGATGTTCCACATTATGGGTAATGACCTGACTGTAACACTGGCGGGGCAGGCCGGGCAGCTTGAGTTGAATGTAATGATGCCAATCATCGCTCACAATTTGTTCGAGTCGATGCATGTCATGATTGGGGCAGTGCGGGCTTTTACCGAGAAATGTGTGGTCGGTCTGGTTGCTAACCGCGAAAAAGCTGAAGGTTGGTTGGCGAAAAATCCAATTCTGGTGACAGCGCTTAACCCTGTGATTGGGTATCAAAAGGGTGCGGAAGTTGCCAAGAAATCGCTGGCGGAAGACCGGAGCATCAAGGAAATTGTAGTTGATCTTGGCTACATGACCGAAGAAGAAGCCAGCAAAGCATTGGATGCCCGTGCGATGACTGAAGGCGGCATTCAGGGTATTGCTGCCGGCGGATAATTATTTAGGAAAGTGTTTTTGCGTTGGGATTGGTTGAGGATGCGGTTAAGATAGAGTATAATCGCATTCGGCATTAACCATCCCAACCATCATCATAAGGCGAATACCTTACTCGTGGCGAACCGTAAGTTAGGAAAATACGAAATTACCGAACGCCTGGGCCGGGGCGGCATGGCTGAGGTCTACCGTGGCTACCATAAGGAACTTGATCGCTATGTAGCGGTCAAAGTTCTGCACGCCTTTCTGGCGGATGACCCGGAATTCAAATCACGGTTTGAACGGGAAGCGAAAAATGTTGCCCGGCTGCGCCATCCGAATATTGTTCAAGTCTATGACTTCGATTATGACCCGGAAGGCGAAAGCTATTACATGGTGATGGAGTTGATCGAAGGGGCAACCCTTAAAGATCGACTCACTACGATCTCTGAGCGTAAAGAACTTCTGCCGCTTGAAGAATCTTTGCGGATTGTGCGTGAAGCTGCCGGGGCGCTGGCGTATGCTCACAGCCGGAGCATGATTCACCGGGACGTTAAACCCGCAAATTTGATGCTGGATCATGACAGCCGGATTGTGTTGACAGATTTTGGCATTGCCAAGATCGTCACGGGGGCACAGTTTACGGCCAGTGGCGGAATGGTGGGTACACCCGCTTATATGGCTCCCGAACAGGGGTTGGGTGAAGCGGGTGATGAACGCTCCGACTTGTATTCACTTGGGGCGATTCTGTATCAGTTGGTAACGGGACAACTTCCGTATGATGCTGAAACCCCGCTGGCAATTATTCTGAAGCATTTAAACGCCCCTGTGCCTTCTACGCTGGCCTTAAATCCTACTCTGCCAGAACCTATTGACCAGATTATCCAGAAGGCTATGGCGAAAGAGCCAAGTGACCGGTATCAATCTGCGGCTGAGATGATTGATGATTTGGGACGTTTTGAGCGTGGTGAGGTGGTTGATGCTGCGCGGTTGGCTTCCAGACCGCTTCAGGTGAGTAATCAGGATACCGTAAAAATCCCGAAGGCTGACGAAACAGAGTCCGCCGAATCGATCTCATCTACCTCAAGGTCAAATGCCGGGAATAGGCCTCCTCGTCGCCGGTTGCCCTGGTGGGGGTGGGTCGGTATCGTGGCTGGGATTGCGGCCAGTCTATTTTTGATCGGGACGGCAAGCGGTATGTTCCGTGTTGGAAATCAGACTTCTACGCCTGCGGCCATTATTGTAACTGAGGTGACGCCAACCGATGTGCCTCCAACGACGCTTGTGCCGACGGATGGCCCGACTCCAACATCTACACCAACTGTTCCTACTGTAACCCCATCTCATACACCAACAACTACATCAAGCTGGACGCCGACAATTTCTCCTACCCCCAGCCAGACTTATACGCCAACATCAACGCTTACGCAGACGGTGACCCGGACGCCGACACCTGCTACACCGATTGCACAGTCAGCGAATAACATTGTGATGCGGGTTGGGCCGGGTAATCAATTCGCTAAAATTACAGATGTGCGCGCGGGTGAAACGCTCAATATCATTGGCATTAGCGCTGATGGATTGTGGTTCCGGGTTGTGACGACCAATGGTCTGCGTGGATGGGTGCTTATTTCGTTGGTGAGAGCTTATGGTTTCCTGGCGGAATTACCCATTGTTGCACCGCCAACATTGACGCCGACCAATACCGCAACGGTTACACCAACACCGAGCCGAACACCGACATTGACGCCGACCCTGCCACCAACGGCAACTTCGACACCAACCCTAAACGCTACGGCAACGGTTCTGGCCCGAACACAGGCTTCTGTTGACCAGACTGCAACGGCATCTGCCTGTACCTGGGATTATGCTATTGTCGAGCAAAACCCGCCGGATGGTGAAACGAATCCCGTCCCGGCCAACCAGCCTTACACCCGTGATATTACCCTGTTGAATACAGGTTCGTGTGCGTGGGAAGTCAATACATCACTGACTTTTGTGAGCGGAAGTGGCGAAGATTTTGGCGCAGGCCCGCGTGTCTATATCCGCGAACGTATTGAAGTAGGGGCTACTTATGTCCTGCCATTTGAGGGGCAAACACCGGATAAAGGCGGGCTTTACAGCGGCACCTGGGAATTAAAAACACCGGGGCAGATCACGATTGGTGAGTCATTGGTGATTAGTGTTTTTGCCTTCGAAACAGGGGGATAGTTCTTTGAAGCGTGAAGAAGCCTGGGCGATTGTTACCGAGTTTACAGCGAGTGAATCGCTTCGGCGGCACATGCTGGCAGTTGAAGCAGCCATGCGCGCCTATGCTCCGCGTTTCGGCAGCGACCCAGAAGTCTGGGGTACTGTTGGGCTACTACATGATTTCGATTACGAACGCTATCCTGATGTGGCGGTTGAAGGTCACCCGGTAGTCGGCTCAAATATCTTGCGTGAACGCGGTGTGTCTGAAGATGTTATTAAAGCCATTCTTTCCCATGCTGAGGAAATAACGGGCGTGAAACCGGAAACACTGATGGAAAAAACACTGGTAGCAGTTGACGAACTGACCGGGTTTTTGATCGCAGTGGCATTGGTGCGCCCATCCAAAAGTATTCTGGACGTGGAATTGAAGTCGGTAAAGAAAAAATGGAAAGACAAGCTATTTGCCGCGCCAGTTAATCGGCAAGAAATTGAACATGCGGCAGCGGCGCTAGGCGTTGAACTGGATGCCCATATTCAGACTGTGCTCGATGCGATGAAGGTTTCGGCAGAAACATTGGGTCTGGTAGGGCAACCAGCGTAAATTGTTTGGGTAGATAAACTGAAGGTAATCAAGGGGCGGTGACTGTACAACCGCCCCTTGTTGTTTGTTAATACTGGACGTGGATGTCTGTTCCAACCTCAACAAAGTTGTTGAAGAACCATTCTGATTCGGCGGTAGGCATATTGACGCATCCGTGACTCATGGGTTGGCCGAAGTTGTTGTGCCAGTAGGTACCGTGCAGCGCATAACCCTGATAGAAATACATGACATAAGGCACATCCGGCAGATAATAACCGGGGCCACTCATGGTTTGCGCCCCATATTTCACATACACTTTGTAGTCGCCCTGAACGGTTGGTGTGGCAGGCAGTCCGGTTGAAACCAAGACACTGCGGACGAGCAGGCCATCCTGATAGGCGTAGAGCATCTGATCGCTCAAATCTACGACTACTTGCTTGCCTACGTACAAAGTGGGTGGGGGTGGGTTGAAGACGGCGGTTGTGCCTGTGACGATTCCCAAGTCGTTGACGGCGCTGGCCGCCGGGATAATCAAGGTTTGTCCGCTGTAAATCTGGTTGGGATCGGTCAGGTTATTGGCCTGCGCGATGTCCGTCCACGACACATTAAAACGCCGTGCAATCTGCGCCAGATGTTCACCTGCCTGCACGACATAAGTGGTTTGGCTAACTTCAACGGGTTGTTCAACAACCAACGGTTCGGTTACGTTGACTTGAGCAGCGTTAGGGTCGGTCAGGTTAGGGTCAGCGTCTGTGGTTGACCAGACCGTAAGCTGCTGTCCTCGATAGATTACGTTGGGGTTGGTGATGTTGTTGATCTGAATAAGCTGGTCGAGCGTCATGCCGTAACGAGCGGCGATGCTTGCCAACGTTTCGCCGGGTTGGATGGTGTGGTAAACGGGCGTACCTGCGATCAGCGGGTTTTCAACCGTCTCCGGCGTTGTGTCAAAGTCGGGGATGATGAGCTGCTGCCCAGCATCAATGCGGCTCATATTGGTGATGCCGTTTGCCTCAGCAACGGCTTGCATACTAACACCATAGCGGAGGGCAATGCGGTACAGATTTTCGCCCCGTTGTACGGTGTGAATGGTATCCTGAGCGAGGGAAGGCAGTACAAAACCGAATAGTAGAATCAGGAGGATGGTGAATTGTGCGCGGTGGCGAGTGTAATGGCGGGGCATATTCCAAGTCTCCTATAACGATAACATTCGGTGTATGACAAAGTTACATCATTCTGTTGGAATGGTCAATTTGAACGTTATAACTTTGTTTGGTTATTCGCTGCCAGTTACGCGTTTCCAGTTTCCAGAAAAGTACGGGAAAGATTCGCAAAATTCTGCAATTTCAAAACAGGATTTTTGAATCTTGCGAATCCTAGATGGTTGTTGGCGATTGGTTTTTAGTTGCCAGTTATCAGCTCCGGGAAATCGCAGGGATTGGCGGCGGCGGCGGCGCGGTGGCGAAAAAGGATTTCGCCGCCAACAAGCCTTTAGCCATCAGCCATCAGCAAAATACAGGCAGGGATTTGCACAAACTGCGTCATTTGTGTCACTTTTATGTCGCAAATGTCGTGCAAATGACAATTACTGAGGGGAAATGTCGTCAATGTCGTCAATGTCAATGTCGTTATCAGTTGTCAGTTTCCAGAAAAATACGGAATGCTCGGTGGGTTATCGGACGAGGTGGGGTGTTGGTTGAACCCTCGTGTGGATATCGGATTCGTTCGCGTGGGTTGGTGTCCAGCAAGTTTCGGATACTTGTATTGCGGCGATTCGGAATGTGCCTGCCGCTGCAATACTTGCTGATTTAGCCCTTAGCCATTAGCTTTTAGCCTTCAGCAAGAAAGAAGCATAAACGCACTTCATAAAAACAGCGTAGCAGATTTTGAGGGAAAAAGGGTGACCAAATGGTCACTCTTTCGTGACGAATTTACTAACCATTTTGAGGGGCAGGAATTGTTAAAGTGGTTGGGGGAGGGTTAGTGCCGGGTTCGAGGTATGTAACAAGGATGCAGGAGCAAGCATGGGAAGGCCTCCCGTAAGAATTGCCGCCGGGCGGGTTTACCTGTACAATGAGAACCCGTATCCAGGTTTCAGTTGGGTTATACGAAATGCTTGTACGGGCTTATCGTTTAAGTGACAAATTAGGTTTAGTCATCCTTAAGAGCAGTACCGCACTAACGCTTTACACTTTGTCTGGTGTGAGCGTTATTACTGGGGTTGGTCAGCGTGGTTTGGCTGGCGGCGCTGGTGGATTGGCCGGGGTACTGCGGCTGATTTATAACCTGCTGCGGCGCATCGCGCTGGTTATCTGGTCGGTGCTGCGGGTGATTTTTGGACTGGTCGGCAGCCTTGTGTTTCTGGTTTTTGGCGGTGCGCGCCGTGCCAGCGACCGGGCAGGCAATACCACAACAGGCGTGATGGCACGCCGGGCTGCACGTGCGGAACTGCAATCGACATTAACTGAAGACCCCCTGCGTGCTCAAAATCGGGTTTTGAGCGGTATGACAGTCGTCCTGCTGGCAAGCCTGATTGGTGTGATGTTATGGGCTACCAATCCGGCGCGTACCTCCAGCAATCTTGCCCCGATTGACCCCGGAAATCAAAATTTTAGCTTTGTGTCGGGCGGGACACCCGGAAGTGGCAATACTCCCGCTCCACTTCTGGCGTCCCCTGTGCCAACATCAACGGCGCTGCCTTCGGTGCTCGAAGTGCGCGGCAGTCTGGCATATGTGGTGCGCGAGAATGGACAGGATGATCTTTGGGCGCTGAATGTTGGCAGCCGGACACCGCTTCGCCTGACGAATAATCCGGCTGATGACCGCGATCCGTCGTGGTCACCGGATGGGCGACGCTTGGCTTATGCTTCGCATCAGGACGGCAATTGGGAAATCTATATTTATGATCTGGCGACGGGCAATACGACCCGTATGACGTATGATCTTTCGTTCCAAGCCGCGCCACAGTGGAGTCCTGACGGCAAATGGCTGGTTTACGAGAGCTATCAGGGCGATAACCTTGATATTTATGTTGTGCCTGTGGATGGTTCGCAGCCTGCCCAGCGCGTCACTGAACATGCTGCACCGGATTTTTCGCCATCATGGTCGCCAGATGGACGGCGTATCGCGTTTGTCTCGTGGCGAGACGGTAACCAAGATATTTATGTTTTCTCACTGGATAATCCCAGCGATGGCGCATCGGTCAATCTGACGAATACACCTACCCGTCAGGAAGATTATCCCGCATGGAGTCCTGATAGTGAGCTTTTGGCCTACAGCGCGGTAGACGAGGGCATTGAGAAGATTTTTGTCAAACCTTCGGATGAACCGCAGGCGGAAGCACAGGTGCTGGAACGGGGTCGCGCGCCATCCTGGTCGCCCAATGGTGAAAGTCTGGTGTTCGCAGTGGACTCACTGGAGGGTACGCAGTTTGTGGTCAGCCCATTCACTGAAGCGGGCGTGGCTACTCTGGTGATTGGCAAGCAGGGCAGGTCGGCGGACGCTGTGTGGACGAATGCACCGCTGCCTGCTGCGCTAGTGAGCACAGGTGGTTTGGCTTCCGGTGTGCCGCAATCGCTGTACATTGAGCAGGTTGGCAGTCCTGACCAAGATGGTTTATACCGTTTGCAACCGCTGCTGGGCGTCGAAGTGGCGCGTTCCAGTCCCTATCTGGCTGACCGGGTGAACGATTCGTTTAACGCGCTCCGACAGCAGGTTTTGAAAGATGCGGGCTGGGATTTTCTGGGGCAACTCGATGACTCGTTCTGGGCGATTGACCGTCCTCCGCAGCCGGGTGAGGAACGCCGTAACTGGTACATGACCGGACGTGCTTTTGGCATCAGCCGTAACCTGATTGCAGGTTTCCCACCCCGGATTGAGATGGTGCGGGAAGATTTGGGCGTGGGCACTTTCTGGCGGGTTTATGTCCGTGTGGCAGATGAGGCACAGTCCGGGCAACTGGGCGAACCCCTGCGCCGGATGCCCTGGGATATGCTGGCGCGGGATGATGGTGATGTAGAGGCTTACGATCAGGGTGGCCGCTTAAAGGCGGTTGTTCCCAGCGGCTACTTCATCGACTTTACGCTACTGGCGGAGGATTATGGCTGGATGCGCGCCCCAACCGGAAGCGATTGGCGTGCTAATTTCAACACCGTTAATTACTGGTTGTTCCGTAAAACTGATGATCTGGCGTGGTATAACGCGATGCGTGAATTATATCTCGACTCACAACTTGGTGGTTTTGCACCAACGCCGACTCCCGCCGAACCGACCAGCCAGCCATGAGCAGGACTGATAATGCAACGTGGACGTGAAGGCTTACCTGCGATTCTGTTAGTTGTGGTAGCGATGGGGGTATTTGGCCTCGCTGTATTCATTAACGCGCGACCGACTGAATCGATCCAGCCGATTATTCCAACGGAATTCATTCCAACTGACGACCCGCTGGCGTGGCAAGCTGTGCTTCAGGCGGGATTCGGCAGCAACAGCACTCCTTTGCCTACCATTGCGATTCCGACTGCTTCATTTGTGCCGCCAACACTGGCGGGCAGCAGCGATACCAATCTGATTCCGATTCCACCCGCACAAGTGGCTGACGATTTACAGCCGACTCTCAACGCCATCGTAACGGCTACCCGTCCAGCGGCAACTCCAACCCTGCTGGCGACGGATGTTCAGGTTACTGAGCAATTCGTGACCCGGCCTCCAGCAGATTGGAATCCACCTCCTTTGATTCCGCCGATTTCACGCGATCCGTTGGGCCGCGATCATTACTGGTTTTTGCGCCCGGTGGATTCGAATGCGACTAACTTTGCTCTGTTTTCGTATGCGTTCGGATCAGATGGGCCGCAGCAGGAAAATCCCTGGCGCGTCCATCATGGTATTGATATGCCGAATCCGATTGGGCAGACGGTGCGGGCTGCCGGGTCGGGCGCAGTGGTCTGGGCGGGGGCGAGCTTTCAGGATTCGCCGAGTTACGGAAATGTAGTCGTTATTCAGCACGACTTCGGCTATTATGGACAGCCGCTTTTTACCCTGTACGCCCATCTTTCGGGCGTACTGGTGGCGGCAGGTGATTTTGTGAATGCTGGTGATCCGATTGGGTTGGTCGGCAATACCGGACGGGTCAGCGGGCCGCATGTTCATTTTGAGGTTCGGGTTGGTGAAAATAAATATCGGGCGACTTATAACCCGCTGTTGTGGATGGTGCCTTATGTTGGGCATGGGGTGATTGCAGGACGTGTCAGCGGGCCGCGCGGCGTTTTACTGCAAGACCAGAATGTGACTATTCGTGATCGCCGAACAGGGTTAGTGGTGCAATCTACCACTACTTATATTTACCTCGACAGCGGTTCGGATGTGCAGGCTGATCCACTCTGGCAGGAGAATTTTGTAGTGGGAGATATTCCGGTTGGACGATATGAGGTTATCACCACTATTGACGGGCAACGGGTTTCCAAGATTATTGATGTGCTGGAAGGGATGACCAGTTTTGTGGATTTGTCGCTTGAACAAGTCGCAACACCTATTCCGCCTACAACATCTCCATAATGAGTCCGCTATGAAAGTGTTTAGCAGATGTACCGGGAATGGGCTACACTCACCCGGCTTTTTATCTACAGGAGGAAGGCAGTTAATGTCCTCTCAACAACGGAAATTTATGACGCTGCTGGTTAGTGTGCTGGCAGCATTCACCCTTTTGCTTTCGGTTTCGCTGGCACAAGAACAGGGCAGTCGCGCACTGACTCCGGATGTCCCTGTTACCGGGACACTGGATGAGGATAATCCGGTGGAGGTGTACACCCTTAATGGTCGGGCGAATGATTCGTATGCTTTGAGCGTGGTAGCAGCGGATGACGCAGCAGTGTATTTGCATGTAACTGATGCTACGGGCGCAAGTATTTCGGCGTCCGGTGGGGGCGATGGATCGGCTTTGACCGGGACGAGCAGCATCACGATAACGTTTACACTGCCTGCTGATGGCACATATTATGTGACGGTTGTTTCGCTCAACGGGGTTGGGGATACGGCGATTGATTTTGAGTTGAATTTAGCTCTGCAAAACTCTGCGGCGGTATTTACGCCACCGGGCGAACTGCTGACGGCGACCGGATTACAGGTGCGATTGACGTGGGATTCGGAAGCCAATATGGATTTGGAAGTGCGTGATCCTGTGGGCGGGAGTCTGTATTTCGATACGCCGACTGTCACCAGCGGTGGTCAGTTTGGGGTTAATGCCAACAGCGTTTGTGCCAATCGCGTTGCAGAAAACGCCATTGAGCAAGCCACATGGCCTGCGGGGGTCATCCCAACGGGCAGCTATGAACTGCTGGTTTATTATCAACCACTGCAAGACTGTCCAACAACTGCCCCAGCGACATTTACGATTGAGGCAACGGTGGATGGTCAGGCTCTTCCGGCTTTTGAAGGTACACTTTTGCCCAACCAGGTCTTCCTCGCCAGTTTTGTGGTGAATGCTGATGGTACAGCAGTATCCGGTTTGAGCGGTGTCAAGGTTGACCCACCGGTTGCCCCCAGTATTCAGGGAAGTACTCCGGTCGCGCTAACATTGGGCGTACCGGTTACCGGGATTATCACCAGCCAGCAGCCATTTGCGGTGTATACCTTCGTTGGACAACCGGGTGATATTGTATCGGTTGACATGGCGGCTACTTCGGGCAACCTCGATACTTTGCTGCTGCTGCTTGACCCGAATGGCAATCAGATTGCTGCTAATGATGATCGTGATCTGGGTATCACCAGTTCGCTCATTTTGAATGCGTCGCTGGTTTTGGATGGCACATACACCATTATTGCTACCCGTTATGGGCAAGATTTGGGCGGTACGCAGGGCGCATACACAATTGCGCTGACCGGGCCGATTACGACTGATTTTTCGGGAACCCAGACCGCTGTAATTCCCGATTTGCCGAACCTGCCAAATGGTGCGGTTGAGGTCAGTCTTCAGTGGAATACGGCGGCAGATTTGCAACTGTTGGTGCGCGATCCACAAGGCAATGCAGTATTTGATGATCGTCCGACGATTGCCAGCACTGGCGCAACGCTGGCAGCCAATGGCAACGTGAACTGCATTCCAGCGGATGGCAGCCCGGTATCGTATATTTACTGGCCGGAGGGTCGTTTGCCATCTGCCGGGCCATACGAAGTTGAAGTACAGTATCAAAATCAGTGCAACGACACAAATCCGGTGCAGTTTACGCTGAATGTGGTAATTAATGGGCAGTTAGTCTTGACTGCCAATCAACAGCCACGTCCTGGTGAACGTTTTGTGACCAGCTTTAATATCGGCGTAGATGGGTTAGTGACGGCTGGTGATGGTGGTTTCTTCGGCACTGTACAGCGCCCGGATTCAGCATCGCTGGATTATCTGGCTGAGATTGAAAATGCTCAGGTTATGACCAGCGGCCAGACGTTGACAGGCAGCATTCGGCTTAATCAGAAGTTCCAAGTCTTTGTCTTTAATGGCGAGGCAGGGCAACTGGTAACTGCTGGGATGGAAGCCTTGAATGGTACGCTTGACCCGGTGTTATTCCTGCTTGACCAGAACGGGGTACAGGTCGCTCAGAACGACGATGCTGCTGGTGGTGGTACAACCAACTCGCTCATCAGTGAGTTCATCTTGCCAGAAGATGGGCAATACATTATCATTGCCACGCATTTTGGCGCACGTTATGGTGTAACCTCTGGCGACTACAATCTGACCTTACGGTTGAATTAAGCCAAAAAGACGGTACAATACGGGGGCAGTTGCAAAAAAACTGCCCCTGCAACCAACAGCAAATCTCAATTGGCAGCCTGAATTGAATGTGGTGTAAACAATGAAATTTCGCTTTTTCCTGCCGGCGGCACTCGTCCTGGTGCTTTTTGTTGCCGCCTGCTCCCCCCCTCTGAACCTTCGTAACGAAAAATTCCTTAATGATGATAGTTTATTAACTAAAGAACCGTGTGATGCGCCATGCTGGCGTGGGATTACCCCCGGCGAAACCAAATGGAGCGATGCACTCACTATTTTGGAAGACTCAACTGATATTGATAATCCTGAGGTTCAAACCGCGCAGGACAGCAGTGCCGTCGGTGCACAATGGCAGGCTACAGGTGGTGAACCTTGCTGCCAGATGATTTCCGAAGGTGGTGAAATCGTTGATTTGCTGGTGATCTGGCAGCAGCCAAACAAGACGTTGGGTGAGTTGATCGAGGCGCGTGGCGAACCTACTTATGCTGTTGGTACGCCCGGTGATGAAGAACAGGCGATTATCAGCCTGTTTTACCCGGATAATTCGCTCATTGTGATCGTATTTACGGCTGGGGCAACGAGTGAGTTGAGTGAGTCCAACGAGGTGATCGGAGCATACTATATGACTCCAGATCGTATGCAGTTGATTCTGGATACCAGTAGTTTGTATGCCTGGGAGGGTTACGGGCCTTTTAGCGCCTATGATCCAGATAAAGAAGATGGCGATTTTGCAATTACGCCCAGCGTAACGCTGACCCCAACGCCCACGCAATAGACGTAGTAAAACCGGCTAGAACAGCCGATATTTGATCAGTGACAGGTATAAGGAGCAAGGCGGTATGAGCGAAGAAGTGAATTTGAGCGCCCCTAAGACGGTGGGCGATCTGGTGCCAAAGATGGAGTTGAACGGCACCGTGAAGCGCATCGAACTGTTTGGCGCTTTTGTCGATATTGGGGTTGGTCAGGATGCCTTGCTGCACATCTCGCAACTCGGTAAGCCGAACGTCCGCAATGTTGAGGATGTGGTCAAATCGGGCGAAGTGGTCACGGTTTATGTGCTGAAGGTGGATGCCGCGACCGGCCGTGTGGCGCTTTCGCTGGTTAAGCCGCCGGACTTCTCATGGGATGACCTGAAGGAAGGCCAGACGGTCAGTGGCAAAGTTGTCCGCGTGGAAAACTTCGGCGTATTTGTGGACATTGGGGCTGAACGTCCGGGTATGATTCACGTTTCCGAACTTTCGGATAATTATGTGGGTTCGCCTTCGGATGTGACCAAAGTTGGTGAAGTGGTGCAGGCACGCATCATCAAGATCAACCGCAAGAAGCGCCAGATTGACATGAGTATGAAGACAGCATCCGAACCCGTTGAGGTTATGGAAGCGACAGAAGACGAAAATATGCCAACCGCGATGGAATTGGCACTGCGTCAGGCGATGGAAGGCAAAGAACAACAGCGTTCACGCCGCGAAAACCGCGAACGGGAACGCCGTGACAAGATTATGCGCGAACAGCAGGAAATTATGGCACGGACGCTGCGCGATCACTCGAACTAACATAGTCTTAAAACTAAAAGAGACGCTTCAGGGCGTCTCTTTTAGTTTTCTGTTTTGTTCGATCAGGCACTTAAACTTCTACGCAGGCGCAGACCGGATATGACGAAAAGAATGGTGATAACGACTTCGTGAGAGAGGCACCACGGGCAGAGGGCTTTAAGCAGTACAACCTGCACATACACCAGCCACATGGAAAACAGCCAGCCAAACAAGTTGATGCCAAACACCATAATTGCACTGTATTCACGCAGGAAGGCTACCCGCTTTTCGAGCAGGATGATCGCACCCATGACCAGGTAGGTTGCCAGTCCCAGCCACGCAATCGGGATGCCAAACAGCCGTGAGTAGGCGCTGTTCTGGACAACTTCACAGTTGAATGCGCCGCTTTCGACACAGACCATTGCTACATTAGTCAATTTGACGTAGCTCAGGTAGCCAGAGATGACAATTCCTACAGCGATGAGAACAAGAGACAGTATTCGGAGCGTGTCCATCGCGGGTTTGGCTGCGATTACTGATTCCTGATGTTTGGTTTGAGCAGTGGACATGATAATTCCTTCGTTATTGGTTAATCGAGATTCCGTAACAGACGAACCGGGAGTTTTTGTCCTGCCTGAACATGAAGCACATCTTCTGGCACAATCAGCAGACCATCTGCTAATACCATTGAAGTGAGCGCCCCAGAACTTTGTGTGCCAGTCATTCTGGCAACCCAGTTTCCATTTTCCCGTGCCAGTTTGACGCGCAAATAGCTGCGGCGTCCATCCGAGCGCAAATCTTCTGTGAGTACAGCTTGAATGGTTGGGGTATGATCGACGCTTCCTCTCAGTTTTAGCAGAGCAGGGCGAACGAATACATCAAAGGTGACCATTGCTGAAACCGGATTGCCGGGCAGTCCGAAGAAAGGTTTGCCGCCAAGACTTCCAAATGCCAATGGTTTTCCGGGGCGCAGATTGATTCGCCAGAAGTTGACCTGACCGAGTTCGTCGATTACAGCACGTACTACATCGAATGCACCGACTGAAACACCTGCTGAACTGAGGATAATATCCGGTTGCAAATCCAGTGCTTCGCGGAAGCGTCGGCGTACATCTTCCAATGTGTCGCGGGCAGCAGGGATGCGGATGGGAATTCCGCCATAGGTTGCAACCAGCGCGGCCAGCATATAGCTGTTGCTATCGTGGATTTTACCGGGTGCAAGCGGCTGATCTACATCCACCAGTTCATCGCCACTGGAAAGAATGGCGACGCGTGGCTGCCGGGTTATTGGAACGGTGGCGCAACCGATGGACGCCAGAACACCGATTTCCTGCGCCCGAATGTTTGTCCCAGCCGTTAAAACAATCTGTCCTGCATGAATGTCTTCGCCAGCGGAGCGCACATAATCTCCGCTTTTAACACTGCGGTAAATCTTCACTGGAGCAGGCAGATTGATTTCTCCACCGGGTTTCCATTGGGCGTCGGTGTTTTCAACCGGGATCACGGCATCCGCACCATCGGGCATCTGTGCGCCGGTCATAATGCGAGCCGCTTCGCCACGCTCTAAAGTACGCTGAGGGGCTGCACCGGCTGGAATATCCATGCTGACTGTCAGTTGTTGGGGTGTATCCTGAGCAGCAAGGGTTGTGTCGGCGGCATGGACAGCAAATCCATCCATGCTGGAATTCGGGAAAGGGGGAATATCTGAGTCCGCTGTGACATCTTCTGCCAGCGTGCGATTGAGGGACTCAAACAAGCTCACTTTTTCAGCAGGCAATAGAGTAATATGCGCCAGCACCTGTTCGAGTGCCTGGTCAACATTCAGGAGGTCAGTCACATTTACCTTCAGTGATTGTTGATCGAACGCTCCTGATTATACCCTCTCTGCGGCGGTTGTGTCAGCCGTTTATGCTCCGGGCATTTGGATTAAGCCTGCCATAGCTAAGGCAAACAGGCTGAAGATCACCACCAAGCCTATGACAATCATCCCGATCACAATACTTTTTACGTGTCTGGAACGGGCTGTTGCCGCAATTGCTTTCATGGCTGGTTTGCTGCGTTCGGCAATCAGGGTGTTGCGTAAATAGGGGTCTTCCAGCGTGATGATGGCAGACTGGGGTGATTCGCCTGTAAGTGTCGAAGCCAGATCAGCAATGTTTGCACTTTTCTTCAGCGTGTTATCTAGCTGGAGCGCACGGCCCAAGACCTGTATTGCCCGGTTGTCGTCGTGGGCTTTATGCAGTTGGTAGGCTCGCTGGATATAAATTCCGGGCGGTGTCTGGATTGGATCCAGATAACCTTCGACATCGAAGTCGAGTCGAGCAGCAGCGGCAAGTAGATTGGCCTGTGCTGTTTGCAATATATCTACATCGCCACGACCGTCAATGATTGCGTCGGCAATGACGCCGCGTTGCAGAAGCTCTCTGGCGAGGTTGCGATTGCCACGCCGGATATTTTGGGCGGTCTGCTGGGCAATCCATCGAAAATAATCCAGGAATTTTGCCAGCAAAATGTCGCGGCTTTCGAAAGCGATTTGAATATCAACTCGTTCTTCGGGGGATGCCTGCGGGAAGGTCGTACAAAGTTCGTCAAAGATGTTGTGCCAGGTTTTATTGGAGATTGATCGGCTTGAAGGTGGCACGACCTTCTGGCGCAGCGCATACAATTGTGTCAGTACAATTTGCGCGTTTGCCATATGCTTTTGTTACCATCTATCTATCATTCACTCTTTATGGTACCAAGCCGTCCAAAATATGCAAGCGGTTTAGTCAAAAATTGTTAAAATTTTGATACAAGGAGTATAATTAAGGTAGATTACCCGAATTTACAGGTATTAACATAAATTGGATGGGGTGGCAGGATGCAGGTTATGCAGCAAACGACCGTCCTGAATCTTCAGTCAATCTTCGATCTGCTTCCAGATTTATCGCCCAGTGACCGCCTGATGATTGAGCGTGCTTACCTTAAGGCGGAAACCGCTCATGCGGGACAATATCGCAAATCCGGCGAACCCTATTTTACGCACTGTGTAGCTGTGGCAACCATTCTGGCTGAGATGAAGCTGGATGCAGAAACGATTGCCGCCGCCTTGATGCATGATCTGGTGGAAGATACGAACATTTCGCTGGATGAAATCCGCAGCGCTTTTGGCAGCAGCGTCGCCCGGATTGTGGATGGCGTCAGCAAACTGAAAAATCTACCCATCAAAGTTGACAGCAACAAAAAAGGTAAAGCAGCCGATAAAGAACTGGAATATGTTCGTAAAATGCTGCTTGCAATGGGTGATGATGTGCGGGTGGTACTGCTTAAGTTGGCAGACCGCTTGCACAACATGCGAACCCTTGGCTACATGTCACCTGATAAACAGCGGCAGAAGGCACAAGAAACGCTGGATATTTTTGCGCCACTGGCAAATCGTCTGGGAATCTGGCAGATCAAGTGGGAATTGGAAGATTTGAGCTTCCGCTATCTGGAGCCAGAAAAATACAAGGCGATTGCCAAAGCCCTTGATGAACGCCGGGGTGACCGTGAGGCGTACGTGACGAATGTTACCCGCGCTCTGCGGGAGGCGTTGGCAGCATATGGGTTGACCAAAGTAACGATCAGTGGCCGCCCCAAACACATCTACAGCATTCACAAGAAAATGGATCGTAAGGATGTGCCAATAGCCCAGATTTACGATGTGCGGGCTGTGCGGGTGATTGTCGATGACGTTATCCAGTGCTATCAGGCATTGGGTGTGGTGCATAACCTCTGGCATCCTATTCCCGGCGAATTTGACGATTATATTGCCGCGCCAAAAGACAATTTCTATCGCAGTTTGCATACGGCGGTTGTGGACAAGCAGGGCAAAACAGTTGAGGTGCAAATTCGTACCTGGGAGATGCACGAAGATGCCGAGTACGGTATTGCTGCTCATTGGCGCTATAAAGAGGGCGGCAAACACAGCCGTGATGAAGCCTTTGAAAATCGCCTGAGTTTTCTGCGCCGTCTGATGGAATTTGGCCCCGGCGTGGAAGATGCCGCGACGTTTGTTGACACGATGAAGTCCGAAGTGTTTCAGGATCGCGTTTATGTGTTCACGCCAAAGGGAGACATTATTGATCTTCCGGCTGGGGCAACACCCGTTGATTTTGCTTATCACATCCATACGGAAATCGGGCACTGCTGCCGAGGGGCAAAGGTGCAGGGGCGTCTGGTCAGCCTAAATTATAATTTGCAATCCGGTGAACGGGTTGAAATTGTGACTGCGAAGCGTGGCGGGCCAAGTCTCGATTGGTTGAACTCTGATCTCGGTTTTGTAAATACCTCACGGGCAAGGGATAAGATTCGTGCATGGTTCCGCAAGCAAGACCGCGAGAAACATATCACTACCGGACGGACTGTTCTGGAACATGAACTCAAGCGATTGGGACTGGATCAAACGGCTTTTGATAGTGTCGCCGAGTTGTTCCACTATGACAAACTAGAGGATTTTCTGGCGGCGGTTGGGGCAGGGGATATTACCAGTCCACAGATTTCTACCCGTATTCTCGAAATGGAACGGCGCGACCAGCAAAAATCATTGGTCGAAACGATGATTGAAGAGCCGAAAGCTGTGCCTTCGCAGATACAGGTTAGTGCCAATGGCGTGAGTATCAACGGCATTGGTGGTCTGTTGGTGACTTTAGCTCAATGTTGCAGCCCGATGTATGGCGAGGCCATTGTGGGCTACATCACGCGCGGACGGGGTGTAACCGTTCATCGTAAAGACTGTGCAAACGTTCGTAATCACAACGAGCCAGAACGCTTTGTTGATGTTTCGTGGGGAGACCTGCCGACAGAACAAAAATATGCTGTTCCATTAGAGATTATCGCTTATGATCGGGATGGTTTGCTGCGGGACATCAGCACGGTAATTGCTGACGAAAAGGTAAGCATGAGTAAAGTCTCGGTCAGCACACGGCAGAATATTGCGACCTTGCAGGTGACGATGGAAATTGCGAATTTCCACCAGTTGACCCGCATCCTCAACAAGATGGAACGTATTCAGAATGTGATCGAAGCACGCCGCCGAAAAATGGCCTGATAACCTCGCTTGCGATCTTTGCCAGTATTCTAATTTTCATTTGCAGGCTAATAGTGGATTGGTTATAATATGCTGTTTATAACCTGTTGATAATTAATTGTGTTCTTTCATGAGGCGCGGTAGAGGGGACTGTCCTATGTTTGATCTCATGCACCAACTCGCACAGAAACAACTGCGCGAACTCCAGCCCGGTATCCGCCTGATTGTGCTGCACCCCAATTACACTCCCCGGCATCAGCTTATCCAAACTCTTTTGAATGAAAACGCCTGTCTGTATCTGTGTTTGGAAGGCGATGCTCTTTCTGTCGAACAACTTGTTACCCAATTTGAATCCGCATTGACAGAACAGCTTTCCGGTGGTGATTTATCAACCATTGCTTATTTGATTCTCGATGAATGCGACCGTGCCCAGTCCGATGAATTGGGCAACTTTTTGAAACAGATGCTGGATAGACTTACGAATGGCAGGGTTGTGATTGTTAGCCGGATTTTGCCAGCGTGCATACAAGATACGGCTGAACTCCGCCAGCAGGCCAGCTTAATACCTGTGGATAAAGAGTCGATGCTTCCGGATTATGCTCAACAGGAAGATGGCATGTCGCTGCTGGAAGTGCGGGCTTTGGGCGGCGGGCGTGTGCTGCTTAATGGGCGACTGGTCACTAATTGGGATGGGACGCTGCCTCGTGCGTTGTTTTTCTATTTGATTGACCGAGGGATGACCACCCGTAACGAAATTTTCGAGACATTTTGGCCGACTCTTACCATCCGCGAGGCGACCAATGTTTTTCATGTAACGAAGCGAAAAATCAGTGAAGTGCTTGGTGTCGATTTAACTTATTACTGGTCGGGCTTTTACCGAATTTCTCCCCAAATTGAACTGCGGTACGATGTGGCGACATTCTCCGAACTCATTCAGGACAGCGATGTGGCGACTGATGATGAGTCTGCACGATTGCTGACGCGGGCGACATGGCTGTATCGTGATCATTTCCTGACGACTATGGATAGCAGTATGCCCTGGTTGCAGCGCCGCCGTCAGGAATTAAACCAGACCTATGTTGATGCGCTGATCGCATTGGGAAAACTGCTAGAACGTCAAGGTAAACAACGTGAGGCATTGGGATTGTATGTGCGTGCTTCAGCTTACAACCCTCGTCGGGAAGATTTGGCTGGCAGCATCATGACACTGTATCGTGATTTAGGAATGGCGAAGGATGCATTGGAGACTTATCAGCGATTGGAAAGCACAATTCTGGAGACTGTGGGCATTTCACCTGCTCAATGGTTACAGGATTTGGCGGCCAGTATTCGGGAACAGGCTGTAGTATTCCCGTAGCGTATCGACATTTGTGTACTGAAAATTTCAGGGGTATGTCTAAAAACATACCCCTGTTTTATTACTCGTCTGATTCGGTTTCGGGCATCGTGAACAGCGGTTGGTAAGTGACAATTCCTGCGATGCGTTGTTTTTCTTCCACAGAGATCAGGATATCGCCACCGGGTCTACCCCGAATGACCTGAGGTGCACGACCCAATCGCATATAATACGGTTTGTTGCGGTTGGTGAGCACAATAATGTTGTCGTCTGCTCGCCCAATGGTTGTTACTGCCAGTTCCTGACTGCCTTTGGGTAAGCGCATGGCAATGACGCCACCCCCTGCACGTCCCTGCGAAGGGTAATCAGACATGGGTGAAATCTTGGCGATTCCATCATCGGTCATTGACCACACATATTGACCATCAACGACTACATTAGCTCCAACTACCCGGTCATCTTCTCCGCCGAGTTTCACCCCACGCATTCCACCCGCTGGTAAACCCGTCGGGCGTACATCTTCTTCCCCAAAACGGATGGCTTGCCCCTGAGCAGTCGTCAATAGAATTTCGTTGCTGCCGTTGGTTGGCATGACCCAACCGAGACGGTCTTTAGCGCCTACATTCATCACCGTAAAGGCATTAGCGGAAAGGCCGGGCAGGTCTTCAATTCGCAGGCGCTTGACTTCTGCCCCGGTTGTCGCCAGGAACAGATAGCCCGTTTCCAACGTGGAGGGCAGACTGAGCACGGCTGTGATTTCATCTTTGCTGGAGAGTGGGCACAGGTCGCTAAAGGTTGTGCCTTCATTCGGCTCGTGTACCTGCGGCAACTGATGAACCGGAATGGTGGCGCACTGTCCTGAGGATGTGAACAGGTAAACAATTTGTGATGTGTTGCTCGAAAGGATGAAACGCGGTGGGTCTTTGACCTGTGTGGTGACTTTAGGGGCAATATTTTCAAAACTGCGCCCTAATTTATTCTCCACGGTGAGGGTTACCCAAGTGTCTTCGGCAGGCATCAATAAGTCACTGGCCGAGATACTGGTGGCAGTGCTGTCGGTAATGACGGTGCGGCGTGGATCACCATAGGCTTGCTTGATGGTGGACAGTTCTTCGCCAATCACATCGCGCATCTTTTGGGAACTGGAGAGCAGTCCTTCCAGATACTCGATCAATTTGACCTTTTCTTTGTGCTCTTCCTCAATCTTCTTGCGTTCCAACGCAGCCAGACGACGAAGCTGCATATCCAGAATGGCCTGTGCCTGAATTTCGGTGATCTTGAGCAGCTTCATCAGATTGGTGCGGGCTGTGTCCACCGTTTGCGACTTGCGGATAGTGGCGATTACTTCGTCCATCACATCGAGCGCTTTGAGCAAACCCTCAAGGATGTGGGCGCGTTCGCGGGCGCGGGTCAATTCAAATTCGCTGCGCCGCCGTATCACTTCCATACGATGATCAAGGTAGACACGCAGGCACTGCTTCAGACTGAGCATACGCGGTTCGTTATCGACCAGTGCCAGCGTAATGATGCTGAAGGTTTCTTGCAGCGGCGTGAGCTTGAACAGACTGCTCAAAATTGGTGTTGGCTCCGCACCACGCTGAAGCTCAATCACTAATCGCAAACCCTGACGGTCGGACTCGTCGCGCATATCCGCGATACCTTCGATTTTGCCGTCACGTACCAGCGATGCTACCCGTTCAATCAGGGATGATTTGTTGGTCTGGTAGGGGAGTTCGCTGACGATGATACGGGACTTGCCACGTCCCATATCTTCGATGTGGACTTTGGCGCGGATGGTGATTTTGCCGCGCCCGGTTGCATAGGCTGTAACCAGTGTATCCTCGTCGTTGTCCAGACCGTCGATGTGCCGATAGACAATGCCACCCGTTGGGAAATCCGGGCCTTTGACGAAGCGCATCAGGTCTTGAACACTGATGTCTTCCAACCGATCCCAATTGGTCAACACATAAATAAGTGCGTCGCAGACTTCCCCCAAATTATGGGGTGGAATATTGGTGGACATGCCAACCGCGATACCCGATGCGCCATTGACCAGCAGATTAGGAAAGCTGGATGGCAGAACAGTCGGCTCTTTCAGGCTGCCATCAAAGTTATCTGTAAAATCGACGGTGTTTTTGTCAATATCGACAAGCAGCTCCTCGCCGATGTCTTCCATGCGGGCTTCGGTATAACGCATGGCAGCCGCGCCATCGCCATCAATACTACCGAAATTGCCCTGGCCATCGATTAATTCGTAGCGCATGGAAAAATCCTGTGCCAACCGTACCATCGACTCATATACGGCGGCATCACCATGCGGGTGATATTTACCTAATACTTCACCGACAATACGGGCGCTTTTTTTATAGGTGCTGTCGGAACGTATGCCCATGTCGTGCATGGCAAACAGAATGCGGCGGTGGACGGGTTTGAGGCCGTCGCGCGCATCCGGCAGCGCCCGCGCTACAATTACGCTCATGGCGTAATCCAGGTAGGCATCGCGCATTTCCTGTCCGATGTTTACCTGGCGAACGGAACCATTGGTCATAAGTGTGTCCTGCGTCATTTTCGCTCTCTGGTGTGCTGTCTCATTCTAGGGGTTGATTTCCGGGCTGTCAAACGCTGAACTGTTGTTCTAGTATACCACACTCTTTTGCCCTGCGCTTCCCCCACGTTCGGCTCATTTTGGTAGATATGTTCGGCTGGTTATGGTAGTATGCTCGCTATGATGAAGCATACACAATCCTTATTCACTGCCATTATTCTGCTGCTGTTGGCGGCGGCCTGTATTCCACAGGAACCGATTGTGGTTTACGTCACCCCGACTTTGGTGGAGTCGTTACTGGTCAGCACACCTGTGCCTACACTCGAACTGCCAACTGTGACGGTTGATCTGCCGCCCGCGACAGAAACGACGGCTACCTCGACGGCTACACGGACTTCGCCTTCAGTTATTCCGACGGTGATTGGGTCGGTGATTGGGGAAGGGTATACACTCCCCCCAACCAGCACACCACGCCCGACCAATACCCCACTTCCGCCGACGGCTGGAGCATCATCTACGCCTATGCCGACCAATACCCCGCAAGGGCCTTTACCGACGGCGCTTCCCGGTCTTGATCCATTTCAGATGGGGATTCAGCTTGACCCTACCCTGAACCAACAGGACTGGAATCAGGCGGTGGTGGATATTCAAAATCTGGGTGTTAAATGGCTGAAGGTGCAAGTTGCCTGGAAAACCCTTCAACCGAATGGGCCGGGTGAAATCACCGAAGACTTCCGGCGATTGGAAATTTATCTGGAAACCGCGTTCAACAGCGGTCTGGACATTATGGTGAGCGTGGCAAAAGCGCCGAATTGGGCACGGCTTTCTAACCAGAATGAGGATGGCCCGCCGGATAATCCACAGGATTTGGCCGATTTCATCAGCCTGATGCTGCGCGAATTTGGCAGCTCAATCGACGCGGTTGAGGTCTGGAATGAACCTAACCTCTTGCGCGAGTGGCAGGGTAATCTGGCGTTTAATGGTGTGGGCTATATGCAGTTATTTGAGCCATCTTATGCCACAATTCGTAACTATTCCCAGAACATGACCATTATCACTGCCGGGTTAGCGCCCACTGGGGATAATCCGACGCTTGGTTCGCGTAATGACCGGAGTTTCTTGCAGGAAATGTATAACGCGGGTCTGGGGCAGTACACTGATGTGGCGATTGGTATTCACCCGTATGGTTGGGGGAATGCACCAGACGCAACCTGCTGCGATATGAATCCCGAACCCGGATGGGATGATGACCGCCATTTCTTCTTCAAGGATAACATTGACGATTTCCGCGAAATTATGGTCAACAGCGGGCACAGCGGCGCTCAATTGTGGGCAACCGAGTTCGGTTGGGCGTCGTGGGATGGTTTCCCCGGCGAAGCACCTCAGCTCTGGATGACCTATGTCGATGAATGTGAGCAGGGGAATTATAGCCTGCGTGCATTCCAGATCGGTCAATCGCTAGATTACATGGGGCCGATGATTTTGTGGAATCTGAACTTTGCCATGCTGGCCGGGCTGGTTGAAAGTCGTGACGAACGGGCGGCCTACAGCGTGCTGACGCCCTTGAACCCACGCGAACGTGCTGCTTACTGGATGATTTATGATGCTGTACGGCCTGAAGAGCAGTTGGGATCGTATTCGCGGTGTCCGGGAGCAGGATAAGCCAATCCTCAGATCGTGTGTGATGCGCGAACAGTGCGGGGTGAATGCCTCGCACTTTTTGATTTCTTAGTGCGGAAATAAATAGAGGCGAACCGGATGGCTCGCCTCTACAGTGGAGCGCCTAAACTTTAGGCGTTCATATTCATTTCTTCCATGCCGTCCATGTCGTCGTAGTTGTCGGCATCGGCATCCAGCGCACCCTGCTGCTCCAACGTAATGTTGGGGGCAACCAGTTCACGATCCTGATAGGTGTGGAAGCCCGTCCCTGCCGGGATCAGCTTACCGATGATGACATTTTCCTTCAGGCCATAGAGATTATCGACCTTGCCTTCGATAGCTGCGCCAGCCAGCACCTTGATGGTGTGCTGGAAGCTGGAAGCGGAGAGGAAGCTATCGGTACTGAGGGCGGCTTTGGTGATGCCCAACAGGATTGGGACACCTGCCGCTGGTTCTTTACCTTCAGCAATCAAGGTGCGTTCGTTGATGTCCAGCAGCTTCAGGCGATCAATCAACTCACCCGGCAGCAGCGTGCCATCGCCACTCTTGGTGATTTGCACTTTTGAGAGCATCTTACGAATGATAATCTCGAAGTGCTTATCGGCGATATTCACGCCCTGATTACGATAGACTTCCTGCACCTCAGACAGCAGGTATAGCTGTGTCTGCTCTGAACCGAGGATACGCAGGATACGGTGCGGGTTCTTTGCACCTTCGGTCAACTGCTGCCCAGCATACACTTCGGCACCGTCGAAGGCTTCTGGTACGAGCCGCGCATTCGAGGGAATGTCGTATTCCATCTCCTGCCGGCGTTCGTAGCGGATGTAGACGGTATGGCCTTCAAGATGAACGAGACCATTCATTCGGGCGATAATCTTATTCTCGCCGCCGACTTCCTGAGCAATGACATCGCCTTCTTTGACGGCCTGTTCGTCTTCGGCCACCAAATCCCAGCCGACTGGAATAGTATGCTGTTCGCTGAAGGCTTCGCTGTCAATGACAGTGGCGATACGTACACCATCACGCTTGCTCAAACGGAGTACGCCGCTGATGTCGGTAATAACGGATTCACCCTTGGGCTTCTTGCGGGCTTCAAAGAGTTCTTCCACGCGTGGCAAACCGCTGGTGATGTCACCGCTGGCCTGTGCCGTACCTCCTGTATGGAAGGTACGCAGGGTTAGCTGGGTGCCGGGTTCACCAATGGACTGAGCGGCCACGATACCCACCGCTGCGCCAATTTCGACCATATCACCCCGTCCCAGATCGCGTCCATAGCACAGGGCGCAGATGCCGTGAATGAGGGCGCAAGTCATTGGGCTGCGAACGTGGACGGTTTCCAGTTTGCTGTTCTGGATAGCATCGGACACATCTTCGTCAATCATTTCGTTGCGGGCAACAATCAATTCACCCGTTTCGGGGTCGTAAGTGTCACTGGCCGCACAACGTCCAAGGATACGTTCGTAGACCGTCTGTCCAGCGATGTTGTCCGCACGGCGAATCCACATGCCTGATTCTGTGCCGCAGTCCATACGGTTGACGATTACATCTTGCGCCACATCAACCAGACGACGGGTCAGATAACCCGCGTCAGCAGTACGCAGCGCCGTATCGGCCAGACCTTTACGTGCGCCGTGCGTCGAGATGAAGTACTCCAACGCCGTCAGCCCTTCGCGGAAGTGACTGCGGATGGGCAGATCGATGATACGCCCGGAGGGGTCGGCCATCAAACCGCGCATACCAGCAAGCTGGGTAATGGGGCCGAAACCACCTTTGGTCGAGCCGGAGAGCGCCATAATGGCAATCGGGCCATAGGGATCAAGCGCCTGTTTGATGAGGTCTTGCAGACGATCTTTAGCACGATTCCATTCGTCAATGGTGATCTGGTAGCGTTCTTCTTCGGTGAGTAAGCCACGACGGAAGTCCCGTTCAGCACGGTCTACCACGCCTTCGGCCTCTGCCAGTACGTCTTTACGATCATCCGGCACAGTCAAGTCCGAAACAGCAATGGTTGTACCGGAGATGGTCGCGTAGTGGAAACCCAGGTTCTTGATGGCATCCACGATATCAGTGGTGCGGTCGCCACCGATGCGCTGGTAGCACTTCGCTACCAAATCCTGCAAACCCTTCTTACCCATTGTTTCCTGCACAAAGCGCAGTTCATCAGGCAGAATGCGGTTGAAAATCGCGCGTCCTACGGTCGTGGGTTCAGGATCGGATTGAGCTACACGGTCGTCATAGATGTTGCCCAGCAGAATCGGGGTATGCAGGTTGACCATGCCGAGGTTGTAGAGATATTCTACCTCGTCCATGTCTACCACTTTTTGCCGTTCAGCCAGGTTGGTAATTTCCAGTTGTTCATCCAGCTTGCGCTTCTGCATGAGCTTTGTCATCTCATAAGCATTGGCAAGCATACAATCAACTTCGCCTTCGAGGACGGCACGAATTGTACGGTCGATGGCTTTTTCGCTTACTTTGGTGCGCCCGTTTTCATCCTGTTCCAGCACGTCTTCAAACGAAACGACTCCTGGAATGTGACGATTCAGGGCATGATAGTAACCATTGGAACGGAAGGCAATGCCGACGCGCTTTGAGCCATCGAGTGTGCTCATTGTGCGGAATTCTTTCGCACGCTTTTTGAGCGCTACAATCTCAACGGTTGGATCCATCGTCAGATAATAATTGCCGAGCACCATGTCCTTCGAGGGACCGACGACAGGCTGACCATCGGCGGGCTTGAGCAGGTTCTTGGTGCTGAGCATCAGTTCGCGGGCTTCCTGCACAGCTTTATCGCTCAGGGGCACATGTACAGCCATCTGATCGCCGTCGAAGTCGGCATTGAAAGCCGAGCAGACCAACGGGTGAATCTGAATGGCTTTGCCTTCTACCAACTGCGGTTCAAACGCCTGAATACCGAGGCGATGCAGGGTAGGGGCGCGGTTCAGCAGTACCGGACGTTCCTTGATAACTTCTTCCAGCACTTCCCAAACTTCGGGCTTTTCGCGCTCGATAATACGTTTGGCACCTTTGACGTTACTGGCGTAGTTGTAGCGCACGAGGCGGCTGATGACGAACGGGCGGTAGAGTTCCAGCGCCATCGTCTTGGGCAGACCGCACTGATGTAGTTTCAATTTCGGGCCGATGACGATGACCGAACGACCAGAGTAGTCCACGCGTTTACCGAGCAGGTTGCGGCGGAAGCGACCCTTCTTGCCCTTGAGCATATCGCTGAGGGACTTCAGTTCGCGGCGTCCACGACGGCTGAGCGCCTTGCCGCGCTGGCTGTTGTCGATCAGACTGTCTACGGCTTCCTGCAACATACGCTTTTCATTGCGGACGATGACATCCGGTGCGCCGAGTTCCAGCAGATGCTTGAGACGGTTGTTGCGGTTAATGACGCGACGATACAGATCGTTCAAATCGCTGGTGGCGAAACGACCACCATCCAACTGCACCATCGGGCGTAGATCGGGCGGAATGACTGGCAGCACTGTCAGGATCATCCATTCCGGGCGGTTGTTGCTTTTACGCAGGCTTTCGACCACGCGTAAACGCTTGGTGGCTTTCTTCTTCCGCTGCTTGGATCGGGTGGTGCGGACTTCGTGCCACAACTCCACCGCCAGCTTTTCCATTTCCATTGTCTTCAGGATTTCATAGAAGGCTTCTGCGCCCATGTCTGCCTGAAAGACCTGCCCATAGCGGCTTTTGAGTTCGCGGTAGCGGGTTTCTGGCAGGAATTGCAGGACATGCAAATCCTGAAGTTCCTGACGGGCTTTTTCGGCTGCCTGCCGGAACTGTGCCATGCGATTATCCAGTTCAGCGCGGTGTTCATCAATGGTGGTTGCCGCGCCGCTGGAGATGGTGTCGGCTTCACGATCCAGACGATCAAGTTCAATCTGACGCATCTGCTCAATTTCAGTTTGCAGATCGCTCAGATAGGCATTGACGGCTGTCTGAATGCGGGAAATATTGTCGTTGGTGATCTGTTCGCCTTTAGCGGCGATAACCGTATTGGCAGTTTCAAAGTCAATATCGGTTGAGGTATTCTGGCCGATGAGCGATTCGATGCGACTCTGAATGGCCTGAGCTTCCTGCATTGCCTTGTCGCTCAGGTGGCTGAGTTCATTATCGAAATGCTCGTGAATGGCTTTGGCACGGTCTTCAAACTGGTTGAGCGCCACATCCCGTTCGCTGCGGATGGTTTCCAGTTGTTCTTCGATGTCGCCGCCGAGCATGGCTTCTTTTTGTGCCAATTCCTTATCGACGCGGCCAAGTGCTTTCTGGCGGGCTTCTTCATCGACATTGGTAATTACGTACTGGGCAAAGTACAACACGCGATCCAGGTTGCGGCGGCTGATATCCAGCAGCAGACCCAGATAGCTGGGTACACGGCGGGTGTACCAGACATGGGCAACCGGGGCGGCCAGTTCGATGTGGCCCATACGTTCGCGGCGGACGGAGGCGCGGGTGACTTCTACACCGCACTTATCGCAAACAATGCCACGATAGCGAACATTCTTATACTTACCGCAATAACATTGCCAGTCTTTGGTGGGGCCGAAGATGGCTTCACAGAAGAGGCCGTCTTTCTCAGGGCGCAGGCGACGATAGTTGATCGTCTCCGGCTTGGTGACTTCGCCATATGACCAGGAACGAATTTGCTCCGGCGAAGCCAGGCTAATACGCAGTGCGCTGAAATCCTTCGCTTCCAAGAGTTACACTCCTCTGCGCTAAACCAATATATCGGGCTGCTGGGTGATGGAGATTATCGAAATCCATAGACGCGAAACAGCGGGTGGAAGCTATCCTTTCCATCGCTGTTTTGATGTTTGGTATGTTTGTCTACACATGTCCATTCGTAATCTGAAATTGTAGCAATGTTGATTGAGAATGTCAAGCATTTGCGCGCTCCAAGTCTCAGATTGTGGTCTGGGCAGATTTAATACTGTGCCTGCCCATCGACTTTGGCACGCAGATAGGCGTCCATAAATTCGTTCAGCCGTCCATCCAGCACCGCTTGCGTGTTGCCTATTTCATGGTCGGTTCGGTGATCTTTGACCATCTGGTAGGGATGCAGCACATAGGAACGAATCTGGTTGCCCCAGGCGGCTTCTATATTTTCGCCCTTAAGACTGGCGAGTTGCGCCTCCTGCTTTTTTCGCTCCATTTCAAAGAGGCGTGCCTTGAGGATTTGCATGGCGCGTTCTCTGTTCTGCATCTGGCTGCGCTGATTTTGGCACTGGACGACGATGCCTGTTGGGACATGGGTGATGCGGACAGCCGTATCATTTTTCTGGACGTGCTGACCGCCTGCCCCGCCTGCCCGGTAAGTGTCGATTTTGAGGTCTTTTTCGTTGATTTCAATGTCGATCTGTCCCTGAATATCCGGCCAGAGTTCGACTTTAGCGAAAGCAGTATGACGACGGTGTGCGGCGTCAAAGGGGCTGAGGCGTACCAGACGGTGTGTGCCTTGTTCACTCTGCAAATAGCCGAAAGCATATTCGCCTTTTACGCTCATCATCATGCTTTTGATGCCAGCTTCTTCGCCATCGCTGCGTTCAATCACTTCGATCTTGTAGCCATTTTCTTCTGCCCAGCGGATATACATGCGCTCCAACATTTGTGCCCAATCCTGAGCATCCGTCCCACCTGCGCCTGCGTGGATGGTGACGATAGCGTTATCCCGGTCATACGAGCCGGAGAGCAGTGCTTGAATACCCATCCGGTCAATGAGGGTAGAAAGGCTTTCGACTTCTTTGTTGAGTTCATCCAGCAAATTGGGGTCATCGAGTTGAGCGAGTTCCAGCGCATCGTTGATGCGTCCGGCGAGGCTTTGCCAGCGGTTGACTTCTTCTTTCAGCCGGGCGATTTCCTGCATGATTTTCTGGGCGGCTTCAGCATCGTTCCAGAAATTGGGCGCACCTGCTTGTTGTTCCAGTTCAGCGGCTTTTTGTGATTTGCCTGTAATGTCCAGGCGCTCCATCAGCCCATCAATACGTGCCTTCATGTTTTTCAACAGGCTGATTAATGTGTCCATTTACTTTTTATCAAATCCTCCTCAACCGGGCAATATGCCCCTGGATTAGTTTTCGTCGAAAAGACTGTTGACAAAATTTTCGGGACTAAACAGCACCATATCGTCGATGCCTTCACCCAACCCGACGTAATGTACAGGCAGTTTAAGTTCGTTAAAAATAGCGAAGACCATGCCACCCTTCGCTGTGCCATCCAACTTGGTGACGATTATGCCGGTGACATCCACCATTTCGCGGAATTTCTGCGCCTGCTGGAGTGCGTTTTGTCCGGTGGTTCCATCCAGTACTAACAGCACTTCATGTGGGGCATCTGGAATTACACGGCTGGAAACGGCCTTAATCTTGGCGAGTTCTTCCATCAGGTTAAAGTTGGTGTGTAAACGTCCAGCAGTATCCACGATCAGAATATCGTTGCCACGTGCGTTAGCGGCTGCGGTGGCGTCATAAACAACTGCTGCCGGGTCTGAGCCGGGTTTGTTGGCGATGACAGGTACACCTACGCGCTGCCCCCATGTTTGTAATTGTTCGATTGCAGCAGCACGGAATGTATCGCCAGCTGCCAACATGACTTTACGCCCGGAACGGTTCAGGCGATTCGCGAGTTTGGCAATTGAGGTCGTCTTGCCAGAACCATTGACGCCGACAATCAGAATAATAGATAATGGGCGACCACTAATGTTCATGGGCGGCGGGAACGACAGCAGCGAAGCGAGCGTTTCTTTCAACGCTTTTTGCAGCTTTTCAGGACTGCTGATTCCTTCGCGTTTAACGCGGGTTTTTAGCTCGTCAATGACCCGCTGCGTGGTTGGCACACCGAGATCAGCCTGAATGAGCAGGGCTTCGATATCATCCCACGTTTCATCATCAATATTGGTGTTGCCGAGTAGCTGCGAGATTCGTCCGAAAAAGGATTGGCGGGTCTTGGATAAGCCGCTGCGAAAAATGCTCAAGGGGGCTGTGCTCCTGCGAAAATACGCTGCGCTATCAACGCGAACAGTACCCTGAAGTATACAGTAGCCCGCGCTATAATTGAAGGCTGTGTGAGGATATAACTGTGGACGATCACTTAACGCATCTGGATGAACAGGGTACTGCCCGGATGGTGGATGTGGGCGCGAAGCCAGAGAGCGAACGGCTGGCAGTGGCGCAAGGTACGGTATACATGCAGCCCGAAACGCTGCGGCTGATCCGCGAAGGCGCATTGAAAAAAGGTGATGTGCTGATGGTCGCGCGTTTAGCCGGGATTATGGCAGCGAAGAAAACATCCGACCTGATTCCGCTGTGCCACCCCCTGCCACTGACACATATTGATGTGGATTTGACGCTGGATGAGAGCGCCAATGCGGTACGGATTAGCGCGACAGCCCGAACGGTGGGCAAAACCGGGGTGGAGATGGAAGCGCTAACGGCGGTGAGCGTAGCGGCACTGACGGTTTATGATATGGCGAAAGCTGTTGACCGCGCCATGCGTCTGAGCGATATTCGGTTAGTGGAAAAGCGCGGTGGTCAACATGGCGATTATGTGGCAGAGGAATAAATGATGCAGGTGCGAATTCTGTTGTTTGCAACCCTGAAGGAACTGGCTGGCACAAACCGCCTAACACTGACGATGCCGATAGAAACGGCTACGGTTACTGATGTGCGGCAAGCATTGATCGCACAGTATCCGAATATGGCTGCTAATGTTGAGGCGGCGATTTCGGCGGTCAATCAGGAATACGCTTTTCCGGGCGATACGGTAAAAGATGGCGATGAAGTTGCGTTCTTTCCACCTGTCAGCGGTGGAAGCGGTGATGAATATCCGGTGATATTTAAGCTGGCGGCTGAACCGATTGATACTGACGAATTGATTAAAGCGATCACAATTCCGGCGACCGGGGCGGTGTGCGTGTTCAGCGGGATGGTGCGCGGGGAAACCGATCAAGACGGCAAACTGCTCCAGACCCAGCATCTTGAATATGAGGCGTATGAACCGATGGCGCTGGTGAAGATGCAGCAGGTGGCTGACGAAATCCGTGAACAGTGGCCGCTGGTGCAGGGGATTGCGATTGTGCAGCGGGTGGGCAAACTGGAAGTGGGGCAGAATACGATTTTGATTGCCTGTTCTTCCGGGCATCGTGATCAGGGGTGTTTTGAGGCGGCGCGTTATGGGATTGATCGCCTGAAGGAGATCGTTCCTGTCTGGAAAAAAGAAGTGGGTAAGGACGGCGCGAGTTGGGTAGAGGGGCATTACCTGCCGACGCCGGACGATACGCAATCGTAAAAATGGTGTTCTTTTGATAGGCGTTTATTTTTATAGGAGTTTTTCATGGTGCGACGTGTGGTTGTGACCGGGCTAGGCATGATGACCCCGCTGGGACACAATGTAGAAGATTCCTGGGCAGCGATCAAGGCGGGTAAAAGCGGTATTGGCCCGATCACGCTGTTTGATGCATCCAGTTATCTGGTGAAAATCGCGGCAGAGGTGAAGAACTTCGACGCAAACCAGTACATGCCCGCAAAGGAAGTCCGGCGGCGTGACCGTTACCAACATCTGGTCGTAGCAGCAGCCAGAGAAGCGGTCACCCATTCGGGCATTGAGGTGAATGATCACAATCGCCAACGCATTGGCACTATTATTGGGTCGTCGGTCGGCGGTGTAGGCAGTTATTATGCTGAGGCCAAGATGCTGTTTGATACGGGCGATCCGCGCCGGATTACACCGTTTGGCATTCCGATGTTGATGGTCAACGGTGGGAGCGATCTGGTCAGTATTGAATATGGCACCGTAGGCCCTTCTTATACGCCGATTTCGGCCTGCGCGACCGGGGCAGACTGCATTGGTCATTCGTTCGATCTCATTCGCTGGGGACGGTTGGATGCAGCTTTCGCGGGATGCGGTGATGCACCAATTATCCCCATCGGCATCGCGGCGTTTGACCGGGTAGGTGCGTGTTCACGATTGAACGATGATCCTGTACATGCTTCACGTCCATTTGATAAGAACCGCAGTGGGTTGGTGTTTAGCGAAGGGGCGGGCGTGGTGGTTCTGGAAGAACTGGAATTTGCCAAAGCGCGGGGCGCGAATATTCTGGCGGAAATCGTGGGTTACGGATCGACTTCCGACTCATACCATGTGACCGCGCCTGACCCGGATGCTAAAGGGGCGAGTGCGGCGATTCAGAATGCGCTGAATGATGCTCAGATGAACCCAACGGATATTCATTACATCAACGCGCATGGTACGGCGACTTCGCTGAATGATGTGATGGAAACCAAAGCGGTCAAGCGCATTTTCGGCGACCATGCGTATAAAGTGCCGATGAGTTCGACCAAGAGCATGACCGGGCATGGCATGGGCGCAACGGCGGCGTTGGAAGCGGTGTTTTCGGTGCTGGCGATGCGCGACAGTGTAGCCCCGCCGACCATTAATCTTGAAGAAGCCGACCCGGAATGCGATCTGGATTATGTGCCGAATGAAGCGCGTTCGATGCCCATCCAATCGGTGATGAGTAATTCGTTCGGGTTCGGCGGGCATAACGTTTCTCTGATTTTTAAAGCATTCAACTAGAAAGGTCTGTAGGGGCGAACCGCCGGGTTGCCCCTACACAAATACATACCCCCTGATGCGTGATATTCAAGCGTTACAGAAACAACTTCACCTGAAATTCAAGACGCCCGCTTTGCTGACGCAGGCGCTCACCCACCGTTCGTACATCAATGAACATGGTCAGGATGCCGACACGGGCGATAACGAGCGTTTGGAATTTTTGGGCGATGCGGTGCTGGATTTTGTGGTGGGCGATATGCTGTTTCAGCGTTACCCGGATATGCCAGAAGGCCAACTAACGCGGTTACGGGCGGCACTGGTACGCACTGAGGCGCTGGCAGGGTTGGCACGGCAGATCAATTTGGGCGAGTACATGCGGATGGGAAAAGGCGAGGAAGCCAGCGGTGGACGCGACCGGCAGACGAATCTGTGCGCGGCGTTCGAGGCAGTGGTAGGGGCGCTCTATCTTGACCGGGGGGTAGAGGCGGTGCGAATGTTTGCTTTGCCTTCGCTGGATGCACTGCTGGAACATGTGCTGGCGCTGAAACTGCATCTGGATGCGCGGAGTTTGTTTCAAGAGTGGAGCCAATCGGCGCGTAATCAAACCCCGGTTTACCAGACGGTTTCGGCTACCGGGCCCGATCACCAAAAAGAGTTCATCGTTGAAGTGGTGGTTGGGGATGTGGTGGCCGGACGGGGTGAGGGGCGGAGCAAACATACCGCAGCACAGTCAGCCGCGCGGGATGCGCTCAAACGGGTGGAAAGCGGGGAGTTAACGCCGCTTGCTCCGGTTGCGGAGGGTGTTGCTCCGTCGGCTGAAGCGCCAGTTGTGCAGGAAGAAGGGGAGTGAAACAGCCATTGCTATTTACCCCTCCCCAACCCTCCCCGCACGCGAGGAGGGAGCAAAACCTCGTTTAGACAGGATAACCTTGTAGCTATTATTCCTCCATCTTGGCTGGATTTTCCTTAATTGCACAAAATTGCATAATTGCCGTAGGTGTTGTCGGCGGGAACGAGGGAAGCAGGCATGTCGATGGCGGCGGTGTCGGCGGTTGGCACGAGGAGCGCCGTAGTGTGCAGCGCCGCGTTCGGGTATTGCCGCCGCCCGCCAATATTGTCATTTTGCAGCGGCTACACGGGAAGTTGGCGCTGACAATGTACACATTGAACTGTCAAAACGATCATGGCGAGTCATAGAGCTTATTGAGAAAGCTATCAAACGAGTCGGCCAATAAATATACGTTGCTGTAATCGGGTGTCCCTTCGGTCACTTCCCAATCATGATCCCAAAAATAAACCTTGTCGTAATCATCACCTGCAATTGAAAGGCAGATAAGATTACCGAAAGTATCCACTCCAATGGGCAAGAAATTCTGTGGTATCCCCAAAAAATATCGAAGAATATCTTCCCCTTGTTCAGCACTAATGAAAAATGTTTGGGATTTTGGTTTGCCGCCATTGTGTTCGAGTAAAAATAAACGGTAATCAGGCGGTAGCTGGATATTCAGTTGGGTTTCGAAAGCTGCCACTGTTGCTTCGGAGGGTGGTGGGTAAGTGTTTGTGATTTGGGTGTTCATTTTAGGTGTGGGGGTAAGAGGTAGAGTAGATCATTATCACAGTATAGAATGGGCGTTCTGTGGTGTGAAGCCCTAATTTATGGGGGGACGTGAGAGGGACACAGCGGTGTATCCCTCAATATAGTAATTTTACTGCGGGCGGATGAGGGTTTCGATGACGGCCATGCGATGATCGGAAGCTGCGGTGTTGATGGTCTGTGCACCGAGCGAAACCAGCGAACGCCGCCATACCCATAGATAATCCAACTGTACCTGCGGATAGCCGATGCGCCACAGGGTCGAGTTCAATTCGATGGGTAAGCCCGCTAAAGGGTCTACAAATCCGGCAGCGCGCATCTGATCGGCAAGGGGTGAAGTCGGGATGTTGTTGAATGTGCCGCCGATGACCATGCGCCCTAAGTTGCCGTCCGGGTGGCGGCTGCTGAGGATGGTGAAAATCTCGTTGAGCTGACGCTGCTGTTCCTGTTCCTGTTCCTCAACCGTGCGTCCGTCGCCGGCTTCCAGCAAAAATTCCAGCCGGGTATTGTAGAGGGTAATCACACCCTGATCGGGGCGAATCTGCACACGCTGTAAGCCTGCCTGATTGCCGCCGCTGGGCAGCAAAACGCCATCATCAAAGACGATTTCGACATTGGATAGGACGGCTAAACCCTGTAAACCTTCGTTGGTCGGGAAGAAGCGGGTATCCATGCCGAGACGACGGGCTAACCATAAAGGTTGATCGACGCCGAAACTGGTTAAACGTCCACCTTCGACCTGCTGTAACAACACCACATTCGCGCCGCTTTGCTGAATGGTGCGGGCGATGGCTTCCAGATCGTAGTGATAAAATTCGTTGAATCCGCCGTGAATGTTGTAAGTGCCGATACGGATGGTTTCGACATCGCGCACACCAGCGATCAACGGTGGACGGACGGCTACAGCTACGCCAATGCTCAGGCCAGCGGTCAGGAGCAGACCGAACAGGGATTGTAAACCTGTGCCGCCGCTCCACGGAATCCGGCGCTGAGTCTGCACCATTGGCAGGGCAGCGAAGAAAGCACTCAGGAGCAAAACACCTAACCCTAAACCCCGGAATCCACGCAAGAAGGGCGGGATGATGGTATCAAGGAAGGCGAGTTCGGGAGCCATGTTCTGCACATAGGCGTATTCGTAAGTGAAATTATCGGCAGCCAGCAGCACGGCAAAAATGATGACGCCGATCACCAGCCACAGGGCGGTAAATTGGCGTTCTTTTTCGGCACGCGGGCGAACGAGCCACCACCATAACATGCTGGCAGCGAATTGGGCGACGACCAGCGCAATGCCCGCCGGGATGCCCTGAAAGCGCGTCCCGAAAACGATCAGGAGGGCGATGATGAGCATCCATGCCCAACCACGTAAACCTTTATCGAACAGGCCAATGGTGGCGGCGGCTTGACGACGTACCCAAGGAATCAAGGGGAGCAGAGTCGCCAATGTGATGAAGGGCGCAAAGTTCGTGTAGTCAATATCCGCACGTCCGGCTATGGCATTGGGCGTTCCGAGCAGCGCCAATTCCAGAAATAGCAATCCACCCAAACCAATGCCGCCCCAGAAGGGCATTAAACCGTAGTCGAGTGTGACATTGGATTCTTCGTTTCTGGCGCGGACTGCACGGCTCGTGCCAACCAGCGTGAGGATGCTCAATAAAACAGCGGCGGCTGAGAGGATGGCTTGGATGTTGAAATAAGCGGGTGACCATGAGGGGTCTAATGTGTTGCCAACGGCGCGGAAGACTTGATCAACACCGATGCCCATCACAAAGAAATAGGGCAGGGTTTGGGCGCGTTCGCGGACAAGCATCGCCAGATAAAGTAATCCACCGCCCAAAACCATCGCGGCGGCGGTCAGCGGTGTAACGCTGGTTTCGGCAATCATCAAGGCACGACCAGCCGCAATCAGCACCACAGCGACCACACTCAAGATGCGAAAGCGTCCCAAAATCAGCCCCAGCAGGGGTAAAGCAAGCATATAGACCAAAAAGCTGATTTCGTTGGTCAGAACAGCGGTCTCGACGACGCCGGGTGTTCCAGCGGGAATGCTGGCGGGGTCGAGGCTGAGGGTGATGGATGCGCCGCCTGTGCGACTGTAAATCGCGCCGATCAGATAGCGGATGCCGCTGACGAAAAAAAGGCCGATCAGTGCGGCTTCCAGCATGTGCAGATGGTATAAGCGTAAGCGCAGACGGTTACGCATGAATTCACTCCCGGTGTGCGGTGGTTCTGGACAAAGTGTACACTCAGGCTATAATCCCGCCAATTTCGTTCAGGCAAGGAGGGTGTTATGGAACGGGTCGATACCATTCTAACTGGCGGCATCGTCGTCACCATGAACCAGCAGTTTGATATTATACACGATGGCGCGGTTGCTATTCAGGCAGAGAAAATTGTGGCAGTGGGTTCGAGCGCAGATATTGCTGCGCGATACGAATCTGACCGGGTGGTTTCGTGCGCGGGGCAGTACATTATGCCGGGTCTGGTGAACGCGCACACCCATGTGCCGATGACGCTTTTGCGCGGTCTGGCAGATGATCTGCGGCTGGACGTGTGGCTAATGGGGTATGTGATGCCAACCGAGCGTGAATTCGTTACACCGGAATTCTGCCGATTGGGGACGAGTCTGGCGTGTGCGGAGATGATTCGCAGCGGGATTACGGCTTTCGCGGATATGTACTATTTTGAGTCGGATGTGGCGAAAGCGACGGTGCAAGCCGGTTTGCGCGGAGTATTGGGGCAGAGTGTGCTGAAGTTCCCGACGCCGGATGCTGAAACGTACGAAAACAGTCTCGAATATACGGCGAAATTTATTGAGGAATGGAAAGGGCATCCGCTGATTACGCCAGCGGTTGCGCCTCATGCACCGTATTCGACTACGCAGGATATTTTAAAAGACTGTGCTGAGCTGGCGAAAAAATATGATGTGCCGATTCTTATCCACATCGGGGAAACCAAGCTGGAACAGGACGACAGCGTTGAATGGTATGGACAGACGGTGGTGCCGTGGGTAGAAGAAGCGGGTTTGCTGGGTGCAAAAGTGCTGGCGGCACACTGCGTTCATGTGACGCCTACTGAAATCCATACTTTGCATGAGCATGATACAACGGTCGCTCACTGCCCGACGAGCAACCTGAAATTGGCTTCTGGCATTGCACCAGTGATGGATATGCTGGAAGCAGGATTGACGGTGGGCATCGGCACGGATGGGCCAGCCAGCAACAACGATCTGGATATGTTCGAGGAAGTGCGGTTGGCAGCCATTCTGGCGAAAACAGCGGCTAACGACCCAACGGCACTCCCGGCACGGACTGCTCTATTGATGGCGACACGGCAAGGGGCAGAAGCCTTATTCTTGGGCGATGTCACGGGCAGTTTGGAAGTGGGCAAACTGGCGGATGTGATTACGGTCGATGCACGTCCAGCGCACAATATGCCGCAGTTCAACCGCGACCTGAATGCAGTTTATTCGCGTCTGGTTTATGCCAGCAAAAGCACGGATGTTTTGAACGTAATTTGCAACGGGCAGTGGTTAATGCGTGACCGCCAACTGCTGACGGTGAATGAGGCAGAACTTTTGAAAGAGGCTGAGGCTTACGCACTGAAAGTTGATGCATTCCTGCACGCCCGCGAGAAGGATATTTTGAGCAAGCTGTTGGTGATCGGCGGCATCGAACGCGGTGAGAGTTTTGAAGTACAGGCGAAGGTCATCATCCGCGACAGCGACATGATTCAAAAACTGCTCGATCATCCAGATGTTGAGGTTTTGAAGGAAATCCGCTATCGCCAGTACGACACCTATTTCCTGTTTGACGACGAATCGAAGGGGCGGGTGCGCTACCGTGAGGATGATATGCTGGATGCGAAGGGCGAGGTGCAGTCGGTACGCAGTCGTTTGACATTCACGATGCCGACCAAAGAACGTGAATTTAATTCGGCAGTGCTGCTTTCGCACTCACGGTTTATCTCTAAGGCAGATCGCCCGCTGCGTTTCTACCGGGAATATTTCCAACCGCAGCATGAACGCGAACTGCACAAAGACCGCCGCCGCTGGCACATTCTGTATCAAGGGGTGCTGTTTTATGTGAATCTTGACCGGGTGCTGAAGCCGGAACTCGCGGATACTTTTGTCGAGATCAAGAGCCGTACATGGTCAGCTAAAGATGCGGAAAATAAAGCGAACCGGATTCAGGAAATGTTCAAGATTCTGGGCATCGCGGCGACCGATATTGTGCGGGATGAGTATCTGGAATTTGAAGGGGTGTAGCGGTTTAGCAGGGCATGGTTTTCGCCATGCCCTGATTTTAGCGCCAGTCGTCGTCGCGGCCATTACCGTAGTAGCAGTTATTGCAGATAGAATAGCGATGCTTGAGCGGCAAGGGTACCCCACAGCGGGCACAGCGCCGTGCCGTGTTGATGCGCCGCAGCAAAGCTCCGTCGATCTGCATTGACCACTCGCCGCGCATTTCGCGCACCTCTGGTTCGTGCTGTCCAAACGACTTGAATTCCCGCCGATTAGCCAACCACAGGTAAATATCTGAACAGGCTACTGAAAGTTCGATGCTTTCGAGTTCAATGGTGTTGGTGATTTCGCGCGGGGCAACGGGCGGTAAAGGCATTTCTTTATCGGTCAGGATGGCGCGGGCGCAGCGATACCAGTAGGGGCGGCTGCTGACGCGCGCGGGAGCGTTCACCAGCTTGAGCGCGGCTTCCAGACCCAACAGTTTCACTTCACGGTCGGTCAGCATTTGCGCCAGTTCGATGCGTTCGGCCATATCGGCTGTTTTGATCGCACCTCGTAACGATTCCGGGATGGATTGCAACAGCGACCACTGGCGCAGTTTGTCCGCCAGTGTACCCGGAATCATCTCCAAATCTGCTACGGTTGGCGCAACACGCGCATGAGTCAGCGATTGGGCGGCTTCGTAATACACCTTCCGCAAGAATTTGAGATCGTGTTTGTTGGTGGCACCGATTTCGCCGATTGTGGAAAGGCCAAAGCGTCCAGCACGTCCGCCAATTTGCTGGACTTCTGCTGGAGTCAGGGGACGAGTGGTGCGACCATCGTACTTTTCGACTTCGTAAAAGCACACATAATCAGCAGGCAGGTTCAGCCCCATGCCAACAGCGTCGGTTGCTACACAGACATCGGTTTCACCTGTGGCGAAACGTTCGGCTTGCTTGCGGCGGACTTCCGGCGGCAGGTTGCCATAAACCACCGAGACCCGGCGTTTCATCTTCTCCAATTCGGTCTTCAGACTGAGTACCATTGCACGGGAGAAAGCTACCAGAATAGTTCGTTGGGGAATTTCCGGCAGCGGCCAATGATGATCGGCAATCTGAATCGGGCCGAGGCGGTCATGCTCCACGATTTCCAATGGGATGGCGGCAGAGCTTGCCATACGCTCAATCAACTCCTGAGCCGTTGCCGGGCCGAGCACATGAATTTCCGGCGATTCGGCTTCCATCAGTGCGCGCGTCCATGCCCAACCGCGATCCGGGTCAGCCAGCATTTGGGCTTCGTCAATCACCACACATTCGCCGCTTTGACCGGGGTTAAACATCTCCACGGTAGCAGCGGTGAAAGTTGCGCCATCGACCGGGATGAATTCTTCACCCGTCAGCAGGTTGCAGCGAACCCCCTGCGTATTCAGACGGTCAAAAATCTCGAATGCCAGCAGGCGTAACGGTGCGAGATACCACCCGCTGCCTGCCGCGACTAATGCTTCCAGTGCCCGGTGGGTCTTGCCACTATTGGGCGGGCCGACGCGCAGATAAATGCGTTGGTCAATGCGGCCATCATTCTGCCAGGTGGGGAAGGAAGCGACTAACCGTGCCCGCAATTCATCGTGCATTTCACTCTGGATGCGGCGTTGTTCTTCAATCTCGCGGCGCTGTTCCGCCGATTCGGTTTCGCGCTGCGTGTGCCATTCGTCCAGTTTTTGCTTCAGAATAGCGCGGAATTCGTGATAGGTATCCGGCAGATTCCAGCGTCCGCGCACCTGTCCCCATCGTGGGTCATTTCGGCTAAATCCAGCTTTTTGTAAACGCCGCCGCACGGTTGAATAACTCATCTCGACCACGATAGAAATGTCACGGGTGGTCAGGGTTTCGTATGCTGTGATATGTTCCGCATATTCGGGATTGCTGAAAGCGGCTTCTACCGCATCGGCAGGCAGGCGGGTTACCCCTTCAGGATCGTCAAAGGCTTCGATTCGGCCTTCGGTAATGGCCTGTTCCAATGTGCGCTGGCGGACGCCGATGCGTTTGGCGGCATTGCTTACCGTATAGGTACGGGCGATGACTTTCATGCGGGCTTTTTTGCCATCGCGCGCGCCGGGACGGATAAGATCGCCACAGACTGTGAGCAGTTTATCCCACGAATTCATGACGTTTTCGTTGGCGACCTGCTGGGCGATTTGTGGATCGGCACTTGCCAACCGTACCCATCCAAGTGTCTGGCCTTTGCGCGTGCCGGGTATCTGAAACAGTTTGAACTCGCCCGTTCCCAACAGCTCGTTCATGACTGGACTGCCAAAACGAATGATTAAATCTGCCTGTGGCGCGGCACAACCGGGCAACGATTCGAGCAGTTCGACAAGCTGCTCCCGCGCCGGGGCGAGGCGGTGCTGCGCTGCCAGATGACGCATCGTTTTGCTGCCGACATGGAGGGGGTCGAAGATTAGTCCATCGAATTTGCGGAGTTCGCCGACATCCAATAGATAATTCAGGGCTTTACGGTCATCCGGGGTGATGCACAAATCATCGGGTTTTGCATAGCCCAGAGCAGCATTTAACGCCGTCAGTACCTGTCGTGCAGATGATGGATCACCCGATTCATAGACCCGGACTTCACGCTGGGCAATACGTTCCGGGATAGGAATTTCTGCAAAGACACCTTTAGCATCCATCTCCGGAAAGATGGGACGTGCCCAACGGCGATATTCGCGTGCTTGTTCCAATGTTAAACGGGTGGTGTCGTACCACCAATCGCCATCATAGGCAATTTTGCCATTCACCAGCGTGTCGCGGATGTTTCTATCCAGTTTCACGCGCTGGCAAAGGGTGTCGTAACGAATGAAGCCTTCGGGGACGCGGGTTAAAATGCTTTCGATGATTTCTGGTGTTGGATTGAGTCGTGTCACGTTCGATACCAAATACTGTCTGTGATAAGGGTGGCATGTAGATTCGTGGCAGGGAGTCGCAGTCTACAACCCTACAATATACTTGCAATTCTGACTGCTAACAAGCATAAGGTACTTTTTCCACTAGACGCAAATATTACAAATCGTATAATGTTTAGCGGTTGTGCGCTACCTGCCGTTAAGGAATTACATGAAGTATTTGTCATATTCGCTTCGCCGCGTTGCCCTGCTGCTGCTATTCTGGGCAGCGGTTGTGCATTTTACTGTTGTGCTGCCTCCGTTCGAAGGAAGTGACGAGGACAAACATTTTGGTTATGTCACACACCTGCGGCAAACGGGCAGCCTGCCTGATCCACGCGAAAGTCTGAATCTTCCGGCAAAACAGGCCAGCGGTCAATCACCTCTGTATTATCTGATGGTCTGGTTATGGTCGGGTCTTGGGTCAGATTATGTCTGGGATGGAACGATTACGTTAAATCCGTATGTCAATCCAGTTCGGCCTGTTTTGTATGAGCCGGATAACGCGAATGTTTTTATGTACGGCCCCGATCAAATCACCTCTATAAACAGCCTGCAACTCACCCATGCGCTGATGTGGCAGCGCTGGTTATCTCCGTTTATGGGGATGTTAGCGGTCGCGCTGGCATATGCCGCAGCCCGCCTGCTGCTTTCGCGCAAGTGGGCGTTGTTCGCTATGCTGCTATTTGCCTTCAACCCGGTGTTGGTCTTCATGTTTGCTTATGTCACCAATGACGCATCGGGCATTCTGGCAGGCACGGCGATTACCTGTTGTTTGGTCATGATGCTTCGACGCCATACAACACCGCGAATGCTGCTGATTACCGGGGTTATCACCGGATTGGGCGTCCTCACCAAAGCCAGTATTCTGGTGTTTGCGCCAATTGTGATTATGGCGGGAGTGTTCGCTTTATGGGGGAGGGGTATTCGCGGAAGTGCGATTTTTAAAGGGGTTATGCTGCTTTCACTGCCTATTGTGCTGATCGGTATGCCCTGGTATGTGTGGAATGCTGTGCAATATGGTGATCCCTTTGGGATGCAGCCCCATCTACGTACTTTTTGGGCACTAGGGACGCCGCGTTCCATTAGCGAAGCCCTGCTGGTGACCCTGCGAGATGGTGCTTATCAGATTCGCTCGATGTGGTATGGCATCGCATCCGGTGTGGTCATATCATCGCATACTGTTCTTCTTGCGCCATTGTTGATATTGGTGCAGGCTGGAATAGGCATCGTGCGAGGGTGGCGAACGCTCTATCGGTGGTATCGGTTGATTTTGATTACGCTGGCGATGATCGTGGCAGGCATCTTCGCGGCTTATGTGATGTGGTTGACGCGATTTGATTCGGTGACGGGGCGCTTGCTGCTGCCCGGTTATCTGGCACTGGTGCTGCTGCTGACACTCGGATTGGCCTATGGCTGGCGTTCGTCACGCGGTCTGCGGTTGGTGGCTGGGACGGTGGTTGTGTTTGGAGCCGTTATTATCAGCGGCAATATCACCTTGCCCCGGTTTTACACGATGTTTACCATGCCGCCGGAGAATGTGCCGCCGCTTTCTGGTGAAATGGCTCAATTTGGCGATGTGCAATTGCTTGGCTATCAACTTGAGCCGGAACATTTATTGCCCGGCATGACACCGAGGGCAACCTTATGCTGGCGTTCGCTGCGTGAAGATGTGCGTCTGGTTGTACCCTATGCTTTTGCATTTCATATCACGGGTCAGGATAACACGGTGTACTTTGGTCGTGATTCCTATCCGGGTTTAGGGCTGTATACCAATTGGCAGCCGGGCCGCGCTTTTTGTGATCATTTCAGTCTGGATATGCGTGAGGCTGTTGTTTCTGGACGAGGTTATCAGGTGGCAATTGGTTTGTTCGACCCGAATACACAGGAACGTGTTCCAGAAAAAGATGGCAAAACCTTTATTGGCTGGATAGGTGCACCCGGCCTTGTGCTTACAGAAACGGATACCCCTGAATACAACTTCGAGGGTGTTTATCTGTTGGATTATTCAATGAGTGATAATGGTGATTTGCTGACTGTGCAGGCCGACTGGGGAACAGGGAATTGGCAACCGCGTCCGTTAACGGTGTTTATCCATGTACTTGATGAGGACAATCAACCTGTAACTCAGCTTGATGTGCCACTGGGCGGGGATGAATATCCGTCGGCCTTATGGGGGAATAACGAACATACCCACAGGGGAATCTATCAACTTTCGCTTCCTGATGAACTTTCGCCGGGGGATTATTCGGTGCTGTTTGGCTTGTATGATGCAGAGCGACGACTATCAGTTTTGAATGCTGAAGGTGTTGCTCAGGTAGACGGTATTGTTCGGTTGGGAATACTTCGTCTTTAGGATGGAGTGAGACGGTCGAATTCAAAATCCGGGCTGCTGTAGGCTGCATAATTTGGTCGTTACAGTCGGCAAGCAGTTGCCCTTGCCGACTGTAACATGATGTGACCTAATCGCGTGGGTTATCCAGGCGGAAACCATGCCCGCGAACCGTAACAATGTAATTGGACTCGGTGTCCACTTCTGCCAAACGGTCACGCAGGCGGCGCACCAGTGCATCGATAGCCTGTTCACTGACGCCTTCGCCCATTGCTTCCGGCCAAACGGCTTCTATAACATTGTCACGGGTGCAAATGCGACCGGAATTAACGTACAACATCTCTAGCAAGCGATATTGTGGCAGGCTCAACGGCGGATCGAGTTCGACACCACGAATGAAGACCCGGCGGGCTTCTGGTTCTAACCGTAACCGTCCGGCCATAAAGGCTGGTGGTTCACCTGTGATGGGGCTGGTTGATCCGGAACCGATGAAACGCAGCCGCACAGCCAGCGCGACATGAATTTCGTCACCATCGCGTAGTTCGCGGGTGCCTTTTAAGGGCTGCCCGTTCACCCATGTGCCATTTTTACTATCCAGATCGGTAATGTAAAACAGATCGTCCTGCCGAAAAATACGGATGTGCTGCCGCGATATTTGACGGTCGGGCAGCGGTAAATCGCAATCGTCGTCGCGCCCCAGTACCACATCATCTTTCATCATCGGCCAGTGTCGGGCAGGCTGGTTCTCATCCTGAATGATGAGGATTGGGCGTTCTGCATCTGGTCTGGACATGAAAACACTGCTCCCTTAGAAGGATGGTTCAGCCTCTGATTTTAGGCTAATCATAATATGATTATGCATTAGCCGCTAGACGTCACTATGGGTATCGACTCTGATTCGGCAATCCCGACCCATAATCCCTGATCGGGGTAAATTAATTGCTGCGCGCCGTTTGCCAATTGTACAACCCCCCGCGTGGTATTGCGGTAATAAGCCTTGACTATATTTTGACCGATGCCCAAGCCCAGACTCGGTATCTGCTCGTAGGGGAAAACTTCGCGGTGGATGCAACTCTGGCGCGGCCCCAATAATCGAATGTCTTCTTCAGGATATGAGCCGCCCCCACCTGCGCCGCCGAATGCCTGTGGATTAGGTGCATTGAAAGCAATGCCTAAACCATTAAGCCCTCCATCGCCAATTTGTACCTGATTTACATTGTAGTTGATTGCGACTGTGCCGATAGAACGGTTGGTGATGACGACCACAATTTCAAGATTTTGTCCGGGCTGGTTGGGCAGTGCGGAACTCCGTACCTTGAGGCTCAGGGCGCTGTCGTCTGCTTCCCGTCCAATCAGGGATTGATGCTGGGCACGCTGCTCACCACTCCGCAGCCATTCACAGCGGATGCTCTCGTCCGCACCGGGTACCAGCGATGGCAGCAAATTCGGCAGCATTCCTGGCCCGGCGAAGACCGCCAGCAGTACCAGCAGGAAAACGCCGACCAGCGTATTGGGATTGGCTGAACGTCGAAAGAAGCCGAACAATTCAGATTTGCTCCTGTGTCCGGCGGATGATGATTTCGATCAGAGTTGCCGGATGCTCTATATTGTGCCACAAAATGCCCGAATCGTGCCCTTTAAACCATGTGTACTGCCGCCGAATGAAATCATGAGTGTCATGTTTGGTTTTGGAAACCGCATCCGCCAACGGTACACGATCCAGAATATGGGAAGCCAACTGTGCATAACCCAACCCACTCATTGATGCCAGTTTGCGGTTATACCCCATCAACAAAAGGCGTTCGACTTCATCCAGAAATCCCGCGGCCATCATTTCGTCAACCCGGTGATCGGCGCGTTCATAAAGTGTATCGCGTTCGAGTGTCAGGCCGTAAGTAGTGATCTGATAGGGTGGGGGGTGTTTGCGCTGAAGCTCACTAATGGGCTGTCCGGTTTCCAGACAAACTTCCAGTGCGCGGATGACCCGCCGCACATTACGATGATCGATGCTGGCGGCAGCGACCGGATCGAGCGCGGCAAGTCGAGTATGCAAGGCCGCTGAACCCTGTTCACTTGCGTAGGTTTCCAATTCTGTCCGCAGGGTTTCATTGGGCGGCACTTCCGGGATTGACCAGCCTTCAACCACTGCCGTGATATATTGGCCTGTGCCGCCAACCAGCAGCGGGATTTTCCCCTGATTATGAAGGGCATCGATAATTTTATAGGCTATCTGCTGATACTGCGCCAGCGATAGCCGTTCGTCAGGATTTACAATGTCCAGCAGATGATGGGGAGCAGCGGCCTGCTGTTCTGGCGTGGGTTTGGCTGTGCCGATGTCCATATGACGGTAAACCTGACGGCTGTCTGCGCTGATGATTTCGCCATTGAGCGCCCGCGCGACCTCAATGGCTAACCCGGTTTTGCCGACTGCTGTTGGGCCGAGAATAACAATCAGTGGTTTTGGTTTACCAATCGAGGGCATCTTCGACCTGTTCGATGATCGGTTGACCGGAGTGTGGGAAGGCTATCGCGATGACATCTACCCGCCAGTTCATATTTTCCAGATGATTCTGCGCCAGATAATCGTTGGCGCAAGCGGTCATTTTGGCGCGTTTGCGCGGTGTGATGCTCTCGAATGAGGCTTCGGTCGATTCGGCGTGGCGGCTGCGGACTTCGACAAATACCAGTGTTGAATCCTGACGGGCAATGATGTCGATTTCACCGTGTTTGCAGCGCCAGTTAGTACCGACGATGGTATATCCCCGACGCTGAAGATGTTCAGCCGCCAGTTGTTCTCCGCGCTGTCCAAACGGACGCCGATGGTCGGATGCCATCACCCTTAAATCCTCTGCACAGAAATACGCTAATCTCTTTTGTAGTTTAGCACAGCCCGCCAATAAAAATCCCCCTCGTATTCTCATGAGGGGGATTCAATCTAAAAGCGAATGGCTACATGCTAGTCGCCTGCGCCTTTTGCCGCAACGGCTTCCACCATTTTCTCGGTTTCGGGGTCGCTGCGTTTGCTGCGGAGGATCGCCCAGAAGATAACTGCCAGCAGCACCAACATGACCACCACAACTGGCAGACGGCTGTCCGGGTTTTCGGCAGCGGTGACTACCAGCGGAGCCGCCAGCAGCGCCACCAGATTAACGACTTTAATCATCGGGTTGAGGGCAGGGCCAGCCGTATCCTTGAACGGATCGCCGACTGTATCGCCTACGACGGCTGCTTTGTGTGCGTCAGACTTCTTGCCACCATAGTTGCCTTCTTCGATGTATTTCTTGGCATTGTCCCACGCGCCGCCCGCGTTGCTCATGAACACGGCCATCAACTGACCAGCCAGAATGATGCCCGCCAGGAAACCGCCCAGCGCCGCTCCTCCCAGCAAGAAACCAACCACGATTGGGGTTAGTACAGCGACGATCCCGATGGGCAGCAGTTCACGCTGCGCTGCACGGGTAGAAACATCGACACATTCGGCATAATCGGGTGTCTTGGTGCCTTCCATAATGCCGGGGATGCGAAGCTGTCGGCGGACGACACCGATCATCTGGAATGCGGCGCGGTTCACCGAGCGGATGAGGAGGCTGCTGAACAGGAAGATCAGGCCGCCGCCAATCAGGAAACCGATGAACACAATCGGCTGGGCGATGTTGATGCCCGTGCCGAACAGGGTGCGTTCCAGCGGTACACCCAGACCCAACTGCACCACGCGCGTGTCCGTCAGGAACGAACCAAACAGCGAGACTGCGGCGATAACTGCCGAACCAATCGCTACGCCTTTGGTGATGGCTTTGGTGGTGTTGCCAACGGCATCCAGCGAATTCAGGATTTCGCCGCCCTTGCCGCCGCTTTCGCCCGCCAGTTCAGCCACACCCTGAGCATTGTCAGAGATCGGGCCAAAAGCATCCATCGAGACGTTGTTGCCCGTCAGCGTCAACATGCCGATACCCGTCATCGCCACGCCGTACAGCACTGCGGTGAAGGTATCCACGATTTGTGCACCGCTGCCATCGGTAACCGGGAACAGACCAAAAATTGCTACGCTTGCCAGAATGCTGCCCGCAATAACGAGGATTGCCCACACGCTGCTTTCCATGCCGGTTGACAGACCGCTCAGGATGGTGGTTGCCGGGCCAGTTTGTGTATTACGGGCAATTTCCTTGACCGGGTTATGCTCCGTATCGGTGAAGTAGGCTGTCACTTTGTCGATTACTATTGCCAGTGCCACGCCCACAATGACTGCCGCTAATGGCTGCCAGACGATACCACCGCCATTGATGTTGGGCTCGCGCATGTAGGCGACAGTGAAGATGGTGAACATCACAATGCTGATGGCTGCCGCGCTGTAGAAGCCGCGTGTGATGGCGCTCAGGGCGTCTTTGCCAGATGTTGATTTCACCAAATAGGTGCTGATGATCGAACTGAGCACACCAATGCCGCGCACGACCAGCGGGAACACAATCCAGATCGGGCTGCGGGTGACGGTCGCCACTGCCAGGCCGAGGATCAGACCGGAAACGATAGTGACTTCGTAGCTTTCGAAAATATCGGCTGCCATACCTGCACAGTCACCGACGTTATCACCCACCAGATCAGCGATAACGGCTGCGTTACGCGGATCGTCTTCTGGCAGGTCAGCTTCGACCTTGCCCACCAAGTCAGCACCCACATCGGCAGCTTTGGTGAAGATGCCGCCGCCCACACGCATGAACAGCGCCAGCAGCGTACCACCGAAGCCGAAGCCCAGCAGCGCATCCGGTGAGGCGATGCCGAAGATGATGAACAGAATCGTGCCGCCGAACAAACCGAGTCCATCTGTAAGCATCCCAGTGATGGTGCCGGAACGATAAGCAATACGCAGGGCATCACCGTAACCGCGCTTGGGGTCAACCGCGGCGGCGGCCACACGCACATTACCCTGCACAGCCATATTCATACCGACGAAACCGACTGTCGCCGAGAACACTGCGCCCATCAGGAATGCCCCCGCACGTCCGATGGCGATGCTGGTTCGTGCCGTGTCACAGGCTGCTGTACCATCTTTTACAATGGCGGCTTCTTCGGCGTACACAACTGCATTTTCCTGAAGCAGTACCAGTTCTGCATCCGAAATGTTGGTATTTTTGAGGGCAACATCTGCCCGCACCGCTTCAGCATTAACGGTCGTGCGGGCTTCCTCGGCTACTTGTGGGCAGAAGTGTTCAATGGCGTAAGGGGTTGGGTTGACCACATACACACTGAAGAACAACACCACCACCAGCACAGCAATCAGCAAGGCGATGATGCGAAGTTGGGAACGCAGATAGGCATTAGCGCCTGTGCGGATAAATCCCCACACTTCCTGCATTTTGGCAGAACCTTTGCCCTCAGCCAGGATTTGCCGTGCCAGAAGCGCTGCATAAATAAGCCCGGCAATTGCGATACCGAGCACTATGAAAATTAACAAATTCTCGGTTGAATTTAATTCACGCATAGCGTAATAGCTCCATGATGTCGAAAAGTGACAAAAAATACTTACAAAATTTGTTGGAAATGGGCTTTATTTTTCCTCCTCTTAACCCTATTCTTCATTCGCCAGAGTTTATCTCAGAATCCTGATAATCTGTAGTCCACTTTTGATGGCGTTGTTATATTCTTTGGGGGCTAAACAGGTATCGTCCCCATTACCTTGAGGAGTGTTTAGAACGATGGAATTTTTGAGAGACAATGCGAACTGGATTGCCCTGTTCGCAAGCCTCATTGGTCTGGGATTCGCGCTGTATACAAGGCGCTGGATTCTCGCGCAAGACAGCGGAGATGCGAAGATGAACCGCATTGCCGCTGCCATTCAAAAAGGTGCGAGTGCCTTTCTAACAACTGAATATCGCTACATCGCGATTCTGGGTGCGGTTGTTGTTGTGGTGCTGTTGGTATTGAGCGCCATCCCCGGTTCGGGAATGAGTCCCTGGACAGCAGTTTGCTTCGTGGCCGGGGCAGGGGCATCAACCCTCGCAGGTTATATCGGGATGAATGTGGCTGTGCGTGCTAATGTTCGCACGACTGCGGCGGCTGCCAAAAGCCTGAACAAGGGTTTGCGAGTGGCGTTTGCCAGCGGTTCGGTCATGGGCACGATGGTGGTTTCTCTGGCGCTGCTGGGCATCAGCATTCTGTATTTCCTGTTGACCAAAGTGATCTACCCTGCGGAAGCTGATCCGCTGAATGTCACTCGTGCAGCCAGTGCTTTGGCTGGTTTCGGCTTCGGTGGCACATCAGTTGCGATTTTTGCGCGTGTTGGTGGTGGTATCTTTACCAAAGCCGCTGATGTGGGTGCTGATCTGGTCGGCAAGACGGAAGCCGGAATCCCGGAAGATGACCCGCGTAACCCGGCGGTCATTGCCGATAATGTGGGTGATAATGTTGGTGATGTGGCAGGCATGGGTTCCGACCTGTTTGAAAGTTATGCCAGCTCGATCATTGCTGCTATTGCGATTGCTTCATTGGGTACGGCGGGCATCGCAGCTAATCAAGCGGCTGCTGCTCAGGCGTTCCCGATTCTGGTGGCGGCGGTTGGCTTGCTGATTGGCATGGTGTGTACTAATCTGGTTCGCACAGGCGAGAATGCTTCGCAGGAAAGTTTGCTGGGCAGTCTGCGGTTGGGTGTGTACAGCGCCAGTGGTTTGGTCGTCGTGGCTGTGATCGTGCTGGGTTTAGTGCTTGAGTTGGGCTGGGGTGTGATTATCGCCACCATCAGCGGTTTGGTGGCCGGCGTTGCGATTGGTTACGCGACCGAGTATTTCACATCAGATATCTACAAGCCAACTCGTTTGCTGGCGGAAAGTTCGGTCAGCGGCCCGGCTATCGTTATTATTCGTGGTCTGGCTGTGGGTATGGAAAGCACCGCCGCTCCGGTGCTGATTGTTGTTGTAGCGACTCTGGTTGCAGTTGGCTCGGCAGGGTTGTACGGTGTGGCTGTAGCCGCAGTGGGAATGCTGGCGACGTTGAGCATTACACTGGCGACTGATGCTTATGGCCCGGTTGCAGATAATGCGGGCGGTATTGCCGAAATGGCTGGTTTGGATAAAGAAGTGCGTGAACGCACTGATGCACTGGACAGTTTGGGTAACACGACTGCCGCAACAGGTAAAGGTTTTGCCATTGGCAGCGCAGTGATGACCGCGCTGGCATTGATCTCTGCTTTTGTCAGTGCGACGGGCATGAATCCGCAGGTGAATATCCTCGATCCACATTTGCCGACCGGGATGATGATCGGTGCGATGCTGCCCTTCATCTTTAGCTCGCTAACGATGCTGGCGGTTGGCAAGGCGGCGCAGGAAATTGTGGTCGAAGTGCGCCGTCAGTTCAAGGAAATTCCGGGTTTGATGGAAGGCACTGCCGATCCGGATTATGAGGCATGTGTGGAGATTAGCACCCGAAGTGCCATTCGCCAGATGCTCCTGCCGGGTATTATTGCGGTGGGAGTTCCGGCGGTAATCGCGGTGTTGATCGTGATTGGCCGGGGTAATGATCTGGAACGCTACGTCAATATCTACACATTGGTCGGTGTGCTGCTCGGTTCGCTGATTTCCGCCTTTACGCTGGCGGTGATGATGTCGAACGCGGGCGGCGCGTGGGACAACGCCAAGAAGTACATCGAACGTGGGCATCTGGGTGGCAAGAAATCCGATGCACATAAGGCGACTGTCGTGGGCGATACGGTCGGAGATCCATTCAAGGATACCTCCGGGCCGTCGCTGAACATCCTGCTCAAACTGCTGGCGATTGTCGCATTGGTGATTGCACCCCTACTCGCAGCGAATCCGCTTTAGAGTATAATTCAGGTTAGTGTAAAGTTAGAACGACGCTGGATACCCTAGCGTCGTTTTGTTTCCCAAGAGGGGCGTGCTATGCCAAAAATACGGGTCAATGGCGCAAATCTGTATTATGAGGATACCGGAGGACAGGGCAAGGAGACGATTGTTTTCTCGCATGGCGTGCTTTTTAACTGTCACCAGTTTGATGCACAGGTAGCCGCCTTAAGTGAGCGTTATCGCTGCATCGCCTATGACCATCGTGGGCAAGGTCAGAGCGAAGTGACCAAAGATGGTTATGATATGGAAACCGTCTATGAGGATGCTGCCGCGCTTATCCATGCCCTGAATGCTGAACCCTGTCATTTCGTCGGGCTTTCGATGGGCGGCTTTGTGGGGATGCGCCTTGCGGCACGTCGCCCGGAACTCATTAAATCCCTGATTTTGCTGGAAACCACAGCCGACATGGAACCAGAAGAAAACGTGCCGAAGTACAAAATGCTGACCTACATCGCACGGTTCTTCGGCACAGGCATCGTGGCTGACCGGATTATGCCGATCATGTTCGGACAGAAATTCCTGAACGACCCTCATCGTGCCAAAAATCGTGATGAGATCAAGCGGCAGTGGTCAGCCGCTAACCGGATTGGCGCGACTCGTGCTGTAACAGGCGTTGTTAACCGTCGGGGTATTTACGAGGAGATCAGCAACATTGTTGTGCCAACGCTGATTATGGTTGGCGATCAGGATGTTGCGACAGTGCCGGAAAAGTCCAAACGCATTCATGACAAGATACGTGGTTCTAAACTGGTGACGATTCCCGGTGCGGGGCATTCATCCAGCATGGAAGAACCGGATTTTGTGAATGAACAGATTCGGTCGTTTTTAGGCAGTATGAAGTCGGCAGCCTTCGCCGGGTAGTGAAAACAAACAGGGCAGATCAATGTGTCTGCCCTGCAAAATTGACTGTATTTAGTTTGCGCGGAGAAGCACTTTACGGAATTTGTAGCCGTAGACAATCATGCCGCGTGCGCCCTCGGCGGTTAGCTTGCGAGTGACCATTTCCACCCGGTCGCCAATCGTCACCTCACCATCCACATCGGTAAGCTGTGCCGTAATCAGCGGCCCTTCGTCCAGCTTAATCAGTGCCAGCATGTATGGGGCTTGGTCGTCGAAGCCTTCTGGTGTTTCCTGTACGGTGGTGAAACTGTAAACTTCACCCGTTCCAGCGAAAGTGAATTGTTCGCGTTGAACTTCGACCTGTTTGCGGATTTCCGCCATGATTAGCTAGCCGCCTTCAATTCGGCTTTGACTTTCTTTTCATCGCGCACGACTGTGGCGCGGAGTTCTTCAGTATTCAGGGGGTTCGGTCGCGCCTGAAGGCTAACTTCGCCAGTTTCGTAGCGCACACCCTGTAAACGATACCGTTGGGAATTCAAACGCCAGTGTCTTGAAATCTGCATTGTCATTACTCCTTATCCGATCATAATTTGTGCATTTCTGCACGAATTGATCTGCATCATAGTTCCAGAAGGCTATCAAAACCTATCAGCCGCGCGATGAGAGCTATCATTTGCTCTCATTTTCACGATCTTTAGCCGAAGGTGGCTACACCTGCAACACATGGGTGATGGCGGTACTGCCCAATCCACCCAGATTTTGAATGAGTGCGGTTCGGGTGTCGGCGATCTGGTTTGCGCCTGCTGTGCCGCGCAATTGCAAACAGGCTTCAACAGCTTGATAAATGCCCGTTGCGCCCGCCGGATTACCACGCGCTTTCAACCCGCCAAACGTGCTGATCGGCAGTGAACCTGTTAGTGTAATTGCGCCACTTTGTGCCAGCTTCCAACCTTCGCCCCGTGCGGCAAAGCCCGCCCCTTCCAAAGCCATTGCGCTCAAAACCGTGAAGCCATCGTGCAGTTCAAATAGATTCACGTTATGGGTTGTAATTCCTGCTTGAGTGAGTGCTTTTCGCGTTGAATGTTCGACGGCATTCAACCACAACAAATCTGCCCGGTCGTGAAGTGTCAAAGTGTCGGTTGCTGCGCCGCTGCCCGTAATGCGAATCGGCTGTGGCACTAAATCCGCCGCGCGTTCTCGACTGGTAATGATGACTGCTGCTGCACCATCCGCATCCGGGGCGGTATCAAACAGGCTGACCGGTTCGGCGACCATTGGCGCTTTCGCAAATCGTCCGGGCTTGATGAGGTTGCGGTACATAGCGAATTCGCTTTTTGCACCGTTGGCATGGGCGTTGATGCTGAAACCCTCAAACGCATTCAAATCCAGACCATATTCATGCATATACCGCCGCATGAGCAGGGCAGCCAGTGCGGTCAATGTAGCGCCGTGTGTAGCTTCATAATCCGCATCCAGACTTGCTCCCCGCGCTTGCACCCGTGCGCTTGCGATCATATCGGTGCATTTTTCCACGCCGATAATCAGCGCCGTTTCCACCGCACCAGAAGCCACCGCCAGATAACCTGTGCGAAGAGCCGCCGCGCCGGAAGCATCTCCGGCTTCAATCGTGTAGGCTTCTACACCGCGCAGACCCGCATAATCCGCCACTAATGCGCCTAATTGTGTCTGGCTGCTCAATGTGCCGCCATAGGCATTACCCACATAAACGGCGTCAACCTGCTTCAGTCCAGCATCTTCCAGCGCAGCATTAATGGCATCAGCCGCCAACATCCGCAAACTGCTGTCCCAATGTTCACCAACCGGGATTTGCCCAATTCCAACAATAGCTGCATCGCGCATGGGTGTTATTCCTTTAGCTTGCCGCGGAAGCGGCAGTAAGTTGCATAATCAATCTGGGTACGGCGGTTGATGTAATCGCGGGTGCTGGGGGCACGGTTGCGTGCTGCTTCAATATTTTCCGTTACGCGGATGTCGAAAGCATCCGAACCCGCACCGCTGCCATAGCTGACCATCAAAATCCGGTCGCCGGGTTTTGCAACATCCAATATCGCCGTCAGGCCGAGCATACAGGAGCCGGAATACACATTCCCAACTACCCCTGCCAGTAGACCGTGTTTGATTTGTTCCTCAGTAAAGCCCAACATTTCTCCCGCGCGGCTGGGGAATTTGACGTTTGGCTGGTGGAAAACCGCATACGTGTAATCACTAGCCTTCGTGCCCATCATATCCATGAGTGCCTGCGCCGCTGATGTCACATGGCTGAAATAGGCGGGTTCGCCCGTGAATCGGTCGCCATGACTCGGATAGGTTTCGCCGGAACGCCGCCAGAAATCCGGCGTATCGGTGACGTAACTGTAGCTGCCTTGATATACCGCGCACGATTCTGCCGCTGCGCCGATCAAAAAGGCCGCGCCGCCGGATGCCGCCGTGTATTCCAGTGCATCACCGGGGCGTCCCTGCGCGGTATCCATACCGATGCTCAAGGTATAAGCCACCATGCCGCTGCCCACCATACCAATAGAAGCCTGTACCGCTTCCGTTCCGGCTTTGCAGGCGAATTCCCAATCGGCTGCCTGAATATTAGCCGACGCACCGATGCTTTCCGCGACGATGGTGCTGGTTGGCTTGACCGCGTAGGGATGGCTTTCACTGCCCACCCACACCGCGCGGATGAGTTGGGGATCAATATTGGCGCGGGCAATCGCGTTACGCGCCGCCTCAATCGACATGGTTGTCACGTCTTCGTCCAACCCTGCGACCGCCTTTTCAATGATCGGACTGCCGCCTAAACCGTTCGTCCACACGCGGGCAACTTCTGCTCCCGGCAGACGATATCGCGGGACATATGCACCATAACCGACGATACCAACTTGGCGGTCAGGATTCATGAGAAAATTCGATTGACTGGGATGTGTTCCATTCAATGCCATTCGTTTATTCCTTTATGAGGTCATTTCTTGAACCAAAGCCTTCGCCCGTTCGAGACGAATGCTGCCTTCTTCGATCATGGTCTGCACGACACGTGCTACCTGTTCGCCGGATGCGCCCGCCGCTACCGCCAACTGCCGTGCGTGCATCCGCATATGCCCGTTCTGGATGCCTTCGGTTGCCAGTGCGCGGATAGCTGCCAGATTTTGTGCGAGGCCAACCGCCGCCGCGATTTCCGAAAGCTGCCGTGCGGATTGGATGCCGAGGATTTTTAGTGCCAAACCCGCCGCCGGATGCACACGCGTTGCACCACCGACGATACCTAATGCCAGCGGCAGTTCAATCGAGCCGCGCAGATTGCCGTTTTCGTCCTGCCACCATTTTGTCAGGCTGCGGTATTGTCCATCGCGGGCAGCATAGGCATGTGCGCCGGATTCGACCGCGCGCCAATCGTTGCCTGTGGCGATGACCACCGCGTCGATTCCGTTCATGATGCCTTTGTTGTGGGTGGTGGCGCGGTAGGGGTCAACTTCTGCGAAGATGCCTGCCTCGACAATCGCTTTCACCGCTTCCTGCCCGCTGATGCTCTGGCTTGCCAGTTCTTTCGCCGGAATCATGCCCTCGGCTCTGGCTTTGCGCTGGTCGGTCAGATTGCTCAAAATACGCAAGTTGACTCGCCCGCCTGTCAGTTCTTCAATGCGCGGTGCAAGATGCTCAACTGCCGTATTGATGGCGTTCGCACCCATCGCGTCGCGGGTATCGTAGAGCAGGTGGACGATCAGCATTGGGCCAATCGGCGTTTCCAGAATCGGGCGCACCTGAATATCACGCGCGCCGCCGCCATGTTTGACGATGCTCCCGCCAATCTCATTGGCTTCTGCCAGCAGCCGGTCTTTGTTGCTGCGGATAGCGCCTGCCGCGACATAAATATCGGGCAGATCAAGCACCTGAATCTGTCCAATCATGATCGGTTCGTCGCTGGATGTGGTGAAGCCACCACCTTCGCGGAATAACCGCGCCGCGTTGCTGACCGCCGCCACCACCGATGGTTCTTCAATCACCATCGGGACGAGATAATCTTGATCGTTAATCAGGAAATTGGTTGCAACACCCAATGGCAGCGCATAAATGCCGATGGCGTTTTCGATCATATTGTCCGCTTGCGAGGCGTTCAGTCCATTCATGCCCAGCAGGACAGCTTGTTCCTGCGTCGATAAATTGGCCCATTGGGCAACAACGGCAGCGCGTTCCGCCAGCGAACGTCTATAAAAACCGGAGATACGGGAAGATTTTTGATTGCTCATGCCCGCCAGTATAGGGGCGGGAAACTTTCAAAAACTATCAGAATGGTGAAATTCGGCACAAACGAGATAGGATTTGATGGATAATCTCATTTGCCATTCAGATTGAGCAATGAAAGATTCTTACTCTGTATACCGCAGCGATAAGCAAGTCAGGCTGCCATCCATTTTGTGGAACTCGCTCATCGGCATTTCGAGGATATGAGTATAGTGACGTTGCGCCAGATCAAGCACCGTCGGATACCCCTTCATCACCAATATCCCATCATTGATTGGCAGCACATTTGCCCCATGCCCTTCCTCAATGGGCAGCACATGCATTTCGGCAAAGTCGAAGGTGTAATCGGTGGTCATGCGCGGTGAACGCAGCAGCACCCCCGGCGTAAGCTCAGTGATGCCTGTTTTAAGGTGCAGCACACCATGTACTGGCACAAAATCGACTTTTAGACTGACATCATAACTTTGCAGCGCTGCCCGTAACTGTTTTGCGCCTTCCAAATTGGTGCGTTCCGAAAGACCGATGAGTATCCGGTCACTACAGAACAACACATCCCCACCTTCGAGATGACCTTCACCTGTGATGTACACCAGTTGACGATGTGACAATGCCCGCGCAACTGATTCAACTTCGGTACTGCGGATGGCTGTACCCGGCTGGGTAATGACGGTCAGATCGCCATAAATCACCGCCGCGTCTTCCACAAAATGTCCATCCGGGTAAGCGGAATCCGCTGGGAGTGCCGTAACGCTCAAACCGCAAACGCGCAGCGCATCAAGATAATTTTCATACTGTTGGATTGCCAGTTTCCAATCCGGCGCGCCGAACGTTTGGGTAGTTAGCCCATCGCCCATATTGGTTGCCGGATAACGAGCAAGGGCGTGGGTAAATGTGTTGTGGGTCATGTCATTTCCTTTCCTCAAAGCATGATGATACATCGGCTTGACGGGGCAGGCGATAGGGCGGTAAGCTGGCGATTATGGATGTAATGTTTTCAGGATGACAATGCGCTATCTCTTGCCGCTTTTTATTCTTGTCACTGTTTTGGGTTCGTCGGTGAATGCTCAAACCCCATCGTCAGAATCGCTTGCCCCCCAATGGGATGGAACGCTCCGCCGGATTCGTGTGCCGATTTTGATGTACCACTATGTCAGTGAACTGCCCGCCCAAGCTGATGATATTCGCATCGGTCTGACAGTTACCCCTCCGCTGTTCCGTGCTCATTTGGCTTATTTGAAAGAACAGGGCTATACCACCATCTCGCTCTATGATCTGGATAATGCCTTGCTGCGTGGAATACCGTTACCCCCAAAACCCGTTATCCTGACATTCGACGATGGCTATATCGACCACTATATCCACGTCTTTCCCGCCTTGCAGGAATACGGTTTTACCGGAACATTTTTCATTATCACCGGACTAGCGGATGAAAAAGCGCAGGGTTACATGACATGGGAGCAGATTCAGACGATGGCCGCAGCCGGGATGAGTATGGAATCCCATACCAAAACCCACGCCGATTTGCGCGACCGGGACTATGAATTTCTCGTATATGAATTATTGGGTAGCCTGGAAAGTTTGGCAGCCTTAAACGGGCATAAATCCCATATGTTTGCCTATCCGGTAGGACGTTATGATGATGCGACTTTATCTGTTTTGGAACAGCTTCCGGTGTGGCGCGCCGTGACGACGCAGCCGGGACTGCTGCACACCACCGATAACCATCTTGAACTGCCGCGCCAGCGCGTCACCGGGAATATGAGTGTGTCAGGCTTGGAATATATTCTGTTGAATGGCTGAAGGAAACAAAAACCCGCCGGAACAGGCCAGCGGGCTTCATTCAGTATGTGCAGGGGCTAGTCTGGCAGAATGCCTGTCCCCATGAAGGCGTCCAGCCACACCACGAAGATCAGCGCAATCGGAATATAGCTAACGATGAAGTAGCCGAAGCCGTACTGCTCCAGCGTAATGCCAGCCGATTCCGGCTTCACAATTGGGAAGCCAACTACGATAATCAAGTATGTGACCACAAAACCAAGTGCGAAGGAAAGCGCCCAAACCAGCAGGCGGCGAACAGTCAGTGACGACATGCGTTGTCTCCAAAAACGTCGATTCTTTCAACGTCGGAAATTGTAACGCGATGATGCCCTGAAGTGCAAGCCCTCTCATCAGAGGTAACTCTGTTTGCGAAACTTTCAAAACATTGTTAAAGTTCCGAAATCTTTGGGAAAATCAAATCTTGGTTTTATTATTGGTGTTATTAGATTGAGTACACGGAGTAGCTTGCGTGTTCAGTAAGGCAAAAAGGGGGCCAGCATATGGCTGATCTATTCGAAAAAATTCATCATGACGAGTCGATAATGCGCGCACAGGAGGCGAAATCAGCGGGTCTATACCCGTATTTCCGCGCGCTGAGCCACTCCGAAGGGGTAACAGCCACCTTCGAGGGCAAAGATGTCGTCATGCTTGGCTCTAATAATTATCTGGGTTTGACAACTGACCCACGTGTTCGGCAGGCGGCCATTGATGCCCTCAATAAGTTTGGCCCAAGCGTAACGGGTTCACGCTTTTTAAACGGGACGCTGGAACTGCATCTGGAATTGGAAAAGCGGTTGGCGAAGTTTGTTGGCAAAGAGGCAGCCCTTGTCTTTTCAACCGGCTATCAGAGCAACGTCGGGACGATTTCCGCCATTGTCCAGAAGGGCGATTACGTTATTATCGACAAGGATGACCATGCCAGTATTGTCGATGGTTGCACCATGTCGCAGGGCGAGATGAAGCGCTTCCGTCACAACAGCATCGACAGCCTGGAAAGTGTTTTGAGTAAGCTGCCCGCTGACGCAGGGAAGCTGGTAGTCGTCGATGGTGTATACAGCATGGGCGGCGATATTGCTCCCCTAAAAGAGATTGTCGAGGTCTGCAAAAAATACGGCGCGCGTATTATGGTAGACGATGCGCATGGCATTGGTGTGACGGGTAATGGTCACGGTACTGCTGCTCACTTCGGTATGACTGACGATGTTGATCTGATTATGGGCACGTTCAGCAAGAGTTTCGCCTCAATTGGCGGGTTCATCGCGGGCGATGCTGACGTGATTTACTACATTCAGCACAAAGCCCGTTCATTGATCTTCTCGGCAGCACTGCCTGCGCCGAATGCTGCTGCCGTATTGGCCGCGCTGGACATCATCGAAAGCGAACCCCAGCACGTCGAAAACCTGTGGGATAACGCCGAGTATATGCGGAAGGGGCTTTCCGATCTGGGTTACGATACAGGCACCAGCAATACACCGATCATCCCGGTCATTCTGGGCGGTGATTTCCGTGTGGCTCTTTCGTGGGCTGCGTTAATCGAAGAAGGTGTCTACACCAACCCGGTTGTGCCGCCTGCTACACCGCCCAATGGGGGTATGCTGCGTACCAGCTATACCGCTACCCACACCAAGGAACATCTGGATCGTGCGCTGCGTGCCTTCAAAACGGTTGGCGAACGGCTTGATCTGATTCCGACTAAGCCGGAACTCTCGGCTGCTGGTAAGTAATCTGAATCAAATGGGGAGAGCCTTAGACCCTCCCCAACAAAACATTCAACAATAATGAAGGCGGGCATCACACCCGCCTTTTTTATTGTTTACTGCCCGCTGCGTCCGAACAACCCGGCAATCCGCTTGTGCAGCGGCGCTAACAGGCTATACATGACTGGCACAACGATTAGCGTCAGCAATGTGCTGCTCACCAGCCCGCCGATCACCACCGTGCCGAGTTCTGCCGCAATGATCGCGCCTTTGGACAGACCGATTGCCAGCGGCACCAGCGCAAACACCGTAGCCAGCGCCGTCATCAGGATTGGACGTAAACGCCGTCCGCCTGCTTCGACCAGCGCGTCGTAGGTGCTCATCTTGCGTTCGCGCAAATTCGCCTGCACCCGGTCGATCAGCACCACGGCGTTCGTCACCACAATGCCGATCAACATTAGCAGACCGATCATGGCGGAGATGCCCAGCACCCGGTCAGTGATCGTTAGGAACACCGCCGCGCCCACCGGGGCAACCATGATGCTCAGGATGATATCGAACCAGTGGACGACCGAGCCGAAGGTAACCATAAGAATGATGATCACGATCACGATAGCGATGCCCATTGCTGTGAACAAACTTTGGAAGCCCTGGGTTTGCAGATCGCTGTTGAAACCCTGACTGATGCTGATGGTATCCGGCAGATCAGGCAGTGCCTTGATTTTTTCGATGGCCTGCGCCGTTACGCCCAGCGTATTTTCAGTTTCCAACTCAGCCGCAAAGCTGACCGCCGACTGTCCATCAATGCGGATGTAAGTCTGTGGCGCACCTTCGCTGCCTGCGCCCACTGCTGCCAGATCGCTGGTTGCATTGGTGATGCCCGGTATGCTGTTGAGCGTATCGATCACCATCTGATTTGCCGTTTGCAGGTCAGCTTCCGGCCCGGAAAGTACCAGCTCAAAGCCGCCGAACCCTTGATCGCTGAGCGATGCCGCCGAGACAGTGACATTATCTGCCCCAAAGATGCGTTCGGCTTCGGTACGGATGCGTCCGGCCCAACTATCCAGTTCGTTCTGCGACTCGACGCCGATGGTGATGGACGCAATATTTTCGGAAACACCGCTGCCCGCACCGATCAGACTTTCCAGACTGGCGCCCCCGCTGCCGATGGTGGTTTGTACGGTGCCGAGGTCACCATCACTATTGTTTTCGCGTACCCAGCTTTCCAGTTCAAGCACCTTCGTGTTGGTTTCTACGATCTTGGTGCTGCCGGGCAGGTTGACGCTGACCGAAATCTGCGGCTCACCCAATCCGGGCAGGAACGTGGTTGGGCGGCTGGCGAACAAAGCCATACCAATGACGAAACTGATGAACGCCAGTAGCAGGACTGCCCCTTTGCTCAATGGGCCGCTCAATGCCCATTTCAGGGTCGGCACATACAGCCGTTCCAGAGCACCTTCATGAGCTTCTTCTACAGCTTCTTCCGTGCCGATGAACAGATACGCCATAACGGGTACAACCGTAATCGCCACAAGGAACGATGACAGCAGCGCGTAAGTCACCGCCAGACCGAACGGCAGGAAGAATTCGCTGATGATGCCGCCCGTCAGGCCCAGCGGCAGGAACACCACAACCGTGATAACTGTCGCCGCAAAGATAGCGACCGATACATCCCGTGTTCCGGTGATGATGGCGGTTTTCTTATCGCCACCTTCCTGAATCTGGCGGAAGATATTTTCCAGTACCACAATCGAGTCATCGACCACGCGGCCAATGGCGACGGTGAAACCGGAAAGCGTCATGATATTGATCGTCAGGCTGGCCGGGAACAACCGCAGGATGAAGCCCAGCAGGTCAGAGTTTTCCGCCGCCGGAGCTAACGCCTGATTGACTGTAGGCGGCAGCCAACGCATCAGCGCCATTGCCATCAACAGTGACAGCGGAATGCTGACGCCGACCACCAGCGTACTACGCCAGGCGGGGTAGGGCAATTCACCCGGCCACAGCCAGATAACCAACCCAAAGATTGCACCCAGGATGAGCAGAATGCGGACAATCACATCGGCCTGCGCGAACGCCAGTCCAACATCGCCACCAGCAGCGCCTAACCCAGAGGCGATCACCGCCACCAGTAGTGCGAGGAACAGCACGAACAGAATCAGGCCAGTTGTGCGCCGACCGGAACGCGCCCAGACGCCCGCGCTCAGGAAAATCAAAATGATGATAATGGCGAAGACACCGCCCAAACCACCTTCGCGTGCCACGCCATCAATCGACTCTTGAATGAAACTGGCCTGCTCGAAGCCGACTGAAGTGCCGATGCTTTCATCGCGTTCGTCGATTTCGTTCAAGGCTTCTTCGACCCGGTGGAAAGCTTCTACTGTATTTGCGCCGTCGGTTTTGTAGATCGTGACCAGCAAGCTATTGTTGCCATTGGTGCGCGTTACGCTGGCCGTTGGCTTGAAGGCTTCACCGCCGGATAGCGCCCGATCCTGAGTATCCTGTGGTAGTGTGCCCAATACATCTGCGGAGAGTAGTTGCAGAGCTTCAGGCCGCAGATCAGTCAGGAAATTGGCATCATTTTCGGCCAGATAGCTCATGGCCTCAGCGGAGATATTACCCAGCAAACCGGGGGCAAAGGCTGCACCCTGCGGACTGTCAAGCAGACTGTTGATGAAGTCGGCGGGTGGCTGTTGAAGGAAGCGGAAGAAATCATCTGCCGTATTCAGTTCAACACCGAGGAAGTTGCCGATGGTTGCCCATTCCGGGTTAAGTGCTGGCGCATCGGGATCGGCTTCCGGTGTATCGGTACTGTAAAGTGCAGCCAACTCTTGTGCAGCGGATTCCTGTGTGCCATCCGCAATCGCGCGCAGTGTATCCGCATCAGTTTCATCTAGCCCGTCCAGCACATCGTCAGGCAGTAGCGCCAGAACGGTGGGCGAAAGTTTCTTCAATACATCCGCATCCAGACTGCCGTAGAAACCGGTTTCTTGCAGTGCGAAGTAACGCATCGTGCCAACGCTTAGGCTGTCGAACAGACGGACTTCATAACCTGCGAAATCGGCGGGTACAGTTGCATTGATGGCGTTCAACACGCTGGATGCTTTACCATCACCCAATGCCAGCACATCGGCTGCCGTGTTCAACGGGCTTTCCGTGAACTGCGGGCGGCCTGCCAGCGTGTTCCAGGCATCGGCCAGCGGCGGCGCAATCTGTGGCAGCGCCAGCACATCATCATTGAAATAATCAAATGTGCCCGGTTGCAGATTCGGCAGGAACGACGGATCGTTTTCCACTAGGAATGCAACCACATCCGCGCCCAACGCCCCAATGATGACGTTAGGGTCAATCGGAATTGGGGATGATGGAGTACCGGGGGGCAGATTTTCAGGATTGCTCAACAGCACAATGAAGTTCAGCAAATCCGCTGCCCGCAGGGTCGAACCGCCAAATTGTTCAGCAACATCATCGGGCAGTTGGATGTCGATCAAATCGTCAGCCGTATCCGCATCAATGCCGAACTGTGTACCCAACAAACGGAAGAACGGCGGCAGCGCTGGGCCTTCTGGAATCTCGCGGACGGCGGCGGCTTCTGCTGCTGGTTCTGGAGTCGCTGTGATTTCTGCGACAGGTTCGGTTTCGGTAGTTTCAGTTGATGTGGCAGCTTCGCTTACGGTTTCCCCTGTGCTGTAGATGCTGAAGCTCGCCAGTGGCAGATCATCAAAGCTGAAACTGATGAGCTGGGGTGGCGAAATCCGCCATGCCGATGGCAGATCAACGGGTTCGGGTTGCGCTTCCTGTCCGGTGATGCTCTGCGCCAGTTGGGCGGCAGCCAGTTCATCACGGGTGAAGCCATCCAACCCTGCAATGAAATCGGTGGGCAGTGCGGCGAAGGCTTCTGGCGAAAGCGCCGCCAGATGTTCCGCTTTGAAATACTGTACCAGCGTCGGCTCAATTGCCAGCATCTGGGTGATGTCTTCGGCAGTCAGATCGTCGGTTTGACCCAACGCGCCCACAATCTGCCCATCTTCATAAAAGTTGTTAAAAACAGCCGCAACTGTCTGCGTCAGAGTCTTCATTTCCAGCAGGTCGCTGGTGTCGTTGAAGTGATCGCGTATCCAGCTATCTGGCAGGGTAGGTGGTGCAGCGGGTGCTTCGACGGCATTGGCCTTCAGGGCTTCAACTGCTGCCCCATCCAGCGCGCCTTCATAACCCGCTTTGGCAGAAGCAATTGCCCAGACATCCGGCGAGAGTTGCAGCAGAAGGCTGGTGGATTCGGCTGTGCTGCTTTCGCTGACCGGGACACTCACCGTTTCTTCACCGGGAAGTGCTTGCCCGCCGCTGACCTGAATGTTGGCAACCACATCCAGCGTTTCCAACTGCGGCACAATTTCCTGGTCAATCAACTGTCGCAGTGCGCCTTTGTCGCTGACGGTTTCTTCAGTCTGTGCTGCCAGATAAGCCAGCACACCCTTTACGGTATCATCCGAAAGCGAAGCCCAGACTTCTGGTGTCAACTGAAACAGGAAGTTTGCATCTTTTGATTCGACATAAATCAGCATTTCCGGGGTCAAATCCGCCAGCAGTGATTGGGCGAATTCCTGTGCATTTGCGTCAGCAGGTGGCTCAATCCGGCGCAAAGGCAGCCATACAGCGTCCAACGCTTGACGGATTTCGTTCGTCAGCCGTACCTGATTTTCCCCGAAATTGTTGCGGGCAATCAACACGCTGCCGAATGCGCCCGTTGTGGTGGACTCGGTGTTGACGATTTGCTCAACGCCTTCCAGTGCGGTTTCTAGCCGTTTGGTCAGCACATTGAGCACTTGGTCGCTGCTCATGCCGGAAACCTGGGTTAGGATGACGGTTTGTGGAAATTCGATGGAAGGCAGTAGTTCTTGCTTGAGCTGGGTGACAGCGATAAGGCCGAGCACCGAGACGACAACCATCAACGCCAGTGTCACGGCGCGAAAGCGCAGCGACAACCGGGTCAACAAAGTGAAGAAAGACTTCATATATGCTCCTCAGATAGCAGAATTCTACCAATCATAGAATAACCTGATGCTTTTGGGGCATCAGGTTGTGCCATGTGGAATGTTCTATTTTTCACGAATGTACATCATTATAGCGCGTGTTTCAACCTAAAACAAGTAGTCTACTTATTGTCACGGTGTAGCATATTTCGGTGATTCAGGCAGTTTCGATTGCTTGACAACTGTCGTGATCGCGCTACAATTGTTGCTGACGCAACAGTTGTCCGCGCAACATTCGCGGAGGCAGTAATGTCAGACTCGTTTGCTTTGGATGAATCGACCTCGCTATCCCACCAGAGTTACCGTCTTGTACACGATATTTATGTGGTACTTGATGCTGGTGATCGGTTGGTTCTCTCGCAATATGATCTCACTTCCTCACAATACCGTGTTCTCACTCTGCTGGATGACCAGTCTGGTAAACGCCTCACTGATCTGAGCGATATGCTCCTTTGCGCCCGCAGCACCATCACCCGATTGATTGACAACCTGGAAAGCCGGGGACTTGTACATCGCCGCGACGATGCCGATGACCGACGCGCCCAATGGGTTGCCTTGACACCCATTGGTATCGATTTGCGTGAACGGGTGATAGCTGTGCATGAGCGTTCGCTGGAACAGCGGCTAGAGACGTTGATGCCGGAGGAACAAAATATGCTGCGAATAATGCTGGACAAAATGTTGACAACCCTGCGAACAGACTTGAACAAAAGATGAGTGGAATGGCGAAATGTCCAAATTTTCGCTACACTCGCCTTGTTTAGGGCGCAGGCATTCCATAAAAGTTAGTGTTTAAGGAGTTAAGAATGCGTGCTAGAAGTTTAGTTTGGGTTCTGGTTTTGCTTGCCCTCACACTGGGCATTACAGTAACAGCCTCAGCGCAGGATCGTCCCGATCTGCTCATCTGGGCGGATAACACCCGCGCACCGGCGCTGCAACCATTGGTCGAACAATTCTCGGCGGACTTCGGCGTTACCGCAGCAGTGCAAGAAATTGGTTTGGGCGATATTCGTTCCAACCTCCCGGTTGCTGGCCCTGCTGGCGAAGGTCCGGATATTCTCATTGCCGCCCATGACTGGATTGGCGAACTCGTGCTGAATGGCTCGGTTGTGCCGTTGGACTTGGGCGATAAAGCAGCCGAATTCTCCGAAGCAGCCCTCAAGCTGTTTACCTATAACGGTCAACTTTATGGGATGCCATACGCTGTAGAAAATGTGGCTTTCTTCCGTAATCCCGATTTGGTGCCGGATGCTCCCGCGACATGGGATGATGTAAAAGCCATCAGCGAACAACTAGCGGCGGATGGCATTGCCCCCTATGGCTTCCTGCCGCAGGGTGGCGACCCATACCACTTCTTCCCAATTATGAGTGCCTTTGGTGGTTATGTTTTCGGCGCGGATGATCAGGGCAACCCCAATCCGGATGATGTGGGTATCGACAGCGAAGGTGCAATTGCTTCCGGTGATTGGCTGGAAAGTATGGTCAAGGCTGGATTAATTCCGCAGGCGCTGGACTACGACACCATGCTAACCAACTTCGAAACCGGACAGGCAGCGATGGTCATCACTGGCCCTTGGGCGCTGAACCGTATTAAAGAATCCGGTGTGCCCTATGTCATCAGTGATATTCCGGCTGGCCCGGCTGGCCCCGGTCGCCCCTTTATTGGCGGTCAGGGTTTCATGATTAGCGCCTTCAGTGAAAATACCCTGCTGGCCGAAGCCTTCCTGCTGGACTTCATGGCGGCGGTTGATCCAATGCAAGCCCTGTACGATGCTGACCCGCGTCCGCCCGCGTATCTGCCTTTGCGCGAAACCTTGGAAGACGTTGATCTGGTCGCTTTCGATCATGCGGGTGCAGTCGGTGTGCCGCAGCCTTCTATCCCCCAGATGACGACTGTTTGGGGTTCATGGGGTAGTGCGGTTGGCTTCATCATCAGTGGTGAACAAGCCCCAACAGATGCTTTCACAACGGCTGCTGAACAGATTCGTCAGTTGATCGCGGGCGGCCCGGAAGTCAGCGCCCCGGTTACTGTCGTGGGTGATACCCCGCCGGAAGATGGCCCGCAGGCGGTTTCCATCCCCGGTTCGCTGCAAGCTGCCGCAGGTTGCTCTGCCGATTGGGCACCGGATTGCGAAGTGACCCAACTGGCCTACAACGCCAACAGTGATGTCTGGTTGGGCACTTTCGCCATTCCAGCAGGCGAATATGAATATAAAGTCGCCCTCAACAATGCTTGGGACGAGAACTACGGCGGCGCGGCGGATCGTGACGGCGCGAATGTCGTGCTCTCGCTGGCAGAAGATACCAGCGTCACTTTCGTCTACGATAACAAGACCCACTGGGTTGCCGATAGCGTGAACAAGCTGATCGCATCTGTTCCCGGCAGTTATCAAGCAGCCATCGGTTGTTCCGGCGACTGGGCACCGGATTGCCTGCGTTCATGGCTGCAAGATGTGGATGGCGACGGCATCTATACCTTCGTTACTACGGCTATTCCAGCGGGTGATTACGAAGCCAAAGTCGCTCTCAATCTGACTTGGGACTTGAACTACGGTGCAGATGGCGCACAGGATGGCCCGAACCTGACGTTCAACGTGCCTGCTGATGGTACGGAAGTGACATTCTCGTTTGACTCAGCCACCAACGTGCTGACGATCAGCAACGGTAGCTAAACAATTTTCATGTAGGGGCGTAACATGTTACGCCCCTGCACAATATGGATTTTTGGATGGGTTCTTTATAAACCTTGTTCGTAAAGATTTTTCTTTCGCAGCTAAAAGCGAACTGCTAATAGCTAAAAACTCTCTCAGGAGGAACCGATGGCTGCGGTACAGGCGCGAGCTACCAACATACCCCCGCAGGAAACCCCCTCAGTTACTCAATCCTCAACACTTGGCTTTATCATTCGGCTGATAGCGATAGCGATTGTCAATGTGATCGCTTTCTGGTTGGCTTTCAATGTTGCCCGCGATGGCAATTTGTTCTTGGCGGTGACACTGGTGGTCATTGCGCTCGCCGTATCGGCCATCAATCTTGTGCCGGGGTTATGGCCTTTGCGCTGGCTGGCACCCGGCATGGCGTTGCTGACCTTGTTGGTGATTTACCCCATGCTTTATACCGTCTATATTGCCTTCACCAACTTCAGCGATGGGCATCGCTACACCAAAGAAGCCGCCGTTGCCCTCATGGGTAAGACCAAATATTTGCCGGAAGGTGGCACCAGCTATCAATGGCAGGTCTTTAAGGATGACGCGGGCAATTACGCCCTATGGCTGACCGCCGCTGATGAATCAACCTTTTTCGCCGTTCCCGGTCAACCGCTTCAGCCTGTGACACCCAATGAAAGCGGCGAAGGGCCTTACGCTGATGATGGTGTTCCAGCCGTCTTAAACGGTTATAGATTGCTCGAAGGCGGTGAACGGTTCCAAGCCCTGAACGATATTCAGAACGCCCAATTTGGCACAGAAGATCAGCCCATCGGCATCAAATCCCGTAACGAAGCGGGCGCGTTTGAATCCAAATGGGTATTCGATGCCGAACGCAACGCCTTGATCGATCAGGAAACCGGCTTACCTTATATCGCCAATGACTCAACCGGTGATTTTGTCGCCGCTGATGGCACCAAAGCGCCGTTAGGGTATTGGGTGCCGATTGGCTTACAGAATTTCACCCGGATTTTTACAACCGTTTCCGTCAGTGACCCCCTCATCCGTGTGTTTATCTGGACGATTGCTTTTGCTTTCTTCTCGGTAGTGACCTCTTTTGCACTGGGTCTGCTGGTCGCGTTGACGCTGAATGTGAGTTTCCCCGGCATCAAGGTTGTCAAATCGCTGCTGATTATCCCCTACGCCATGCCCGGCATGATTAGCATCCTCGTCTGGCGTGGGATGCTCAACCCCAATGGCGGCGTCATCACCACCACCATCCAGAATTGGTTCGGCTTCACCCCGCCGTGGCAAAGTGATCCCGGTTGGGCGAAGCTTGCTATTCTGATGGTTAACCTGTGGCTTTCCTTCCCATACTTCATGCTGATTTGCAGTGGTGCATTGCAATCTATATCGACCTCAATCTACGAGGCTGCCGATGTAGACGGCGCAAACGGCTGGCAAAAGTTCTGGAGTCTAACCCTGCCGTTGTTGTTGGTCGCTGTCGGCCCGCTGCTGATTGCGTCTTTCGTCTTTAACTTCAACAACTACCTGTTGATCGAAGCCTTATTTCAAGGCGGCCCAACAATGGTCGGGACGAATGCGCCCCCAGTTGGGCATACCGATAACCTCATCAGCTATACCTTCCGCTTCGCCTTCGGGGCAGGTGGAACGCGCGATTTTGGCTTTGCCTCTGCCATTGCCATCATCATCTTCTTTATGGTTGGGGCGCTCACCTTGTTACAGTTCCGGCTGACCAAACGCTGGGAGGAGGTTGGGGATAATGTCTAGCATCGCGACCACACAATCCAAAGATGCGGATTTCGTAGGCACGACGCGCCGTTCACCCAATTACGTTCGCAATGCCTTATTGGTGCTGCGCGTGGTGTTTATCCTGATTGTGATTGTTTTCACCCTGTTCCCGGTTATTTGGGTGATTTCAGCTTCCTTCAACCCGACCGGTTCGATGGCAACCCAAACCTTGATTCCCACTAATGTCAAAAGTTTGGACGATTTGCTCGTCAACTTTCGGGGGTTGTTAGATAACCCGCAGGTACCGTTTTGGCGCTGGATTGGCAATTCCCTGTTAGTCGCCAGTATCAGCACAGTGCTTTCCCTTGCGATCTGTGCTTTAGGGGCATATTCATTCTCGCGTTTTCGCTTTCGGGGACGGCGCAGCCTTCTGCTCACCATTCTGCTGGTGCAGGTATTCCCCAACATTCTCTCGATGGTTGCGCTCTATTTGCTCCTGCTGCAAATCGGCCCATACATTCCGTTCTTGGGCTTGAACCAGCATGGCGGCCTGATTTTGGTCTACCTCGGCGGCGCGATGGGCGTCAATACGTGGCTGATGAAAGGCTTCTTCGACACCATCCCACGCGAGATTGACGAATCCGCATTAGTCGATGGCGCGACTCACTGGCAAACCTTCTGGTATCTGATCTTCCCACTGGTGCGTCCCATTTTGGCGGTCGTTGGGTTGCTGGCTTTCGTTGGTACATTCAACGAATTTGTCTTGGCGCGTATCCTGCTTACCGACCGCGAGCAGTGGACGCTCATGGTTGGCCTGTTCAACTTCGTCTCAGCCAAATTCACCGACGATTGGGGCATCTTTGCCGCTGGTTCACTGATTGCTGCCACCCCGGTCGTCATCCTGTATCTGTCCTTGCAAAAATACATCGTCGGCGGCCTAACACAAGGCGCGGTCAAAGGCTAATTTTAAATCTGTAATTTGTGGTAGGGGCGTCCCGCCGGGACGCCCTTTATTTTCGAGGGCTGTTCAATTTCATGGAAGAATTTATTTTCGGCACGCTGGCGACCGACCAGCTTAAATTGATGAATCATCGGGCGGGGAATCGTGGCATCCACCACCAGCACCAGATCACCCCGCGCGACCCCGAACCCGGTCAACCGATCACCCTGACCGTGACCGTCGGCCCAAATCTGGATGCCGATTTTGTTGCCTGCTACTACACGGCTGACGGCACACAGCCCGCAGGCGGAAAGGGTAGGGCATCCAATGGAGGAGTCATTTTCTTCGAGCAGCAGGGCGTCGAATGGGACACCCTCGTCTGGGGATATATTGCCCGTTGGACGGCGGTGCTGCCCCCGCAGCCAGAAAATACCATAATCCGTTATCAGATTGGCGCATGGAATGCCGATTCCGCTGAAACCTTTGCCGATTGGCCTGTCGTAAAAGCCACCTCTGAACATGCCGCAGGTGCTTTTTTCCGGGGCGAACCTGTTCAGGAAACCCTTGCGATTGGCGACCCGAATCAGCCTTACACTTTCGGCCTCGCTGTAGACCGCCTGAAACCGCCGGATTGGGCGCATGAAGCCGTGATTTATCACATTTTTGTAGACCGATTCTTTCCGGGGCAGGGGCGCGGGTGGACGCAAACTGACGATCTGAATGGCTTTTGCGGCGGGACGCTCTGGGGCGTGGCGGAAAAACTGGATTACATCGCGGACTTGGGCGCGAACTGTATCTGGCTCAGTCCGGTGTTTGTCAGCGCCACCCATCATGGTTACGATGTGACCGATTATAACCATGTCGAACCCCGTTTGGGGGGTGATGAAGCCTTGCGCGAAGTCGTCAAAGCGGCTCATGCGCGCGGCATCCGCGTTCTGCTGGATATTGCCCTCAATCACCTGTCTAATGAACACCCGCTTTTTGTCTCTGCCAAAGCCGACGCTAACAGCCCATACCGCGACTGGTTTACTTTTGATGACTCTGATCTTGGCTACCGTGCCTTTTTTGGTGTCCCATCCATGCCGCAGGTCAATGTGACGAATCCGGGGGCGCGTCAATGGTTGATTGATGTTGGGTTGTTCTGGTTGCGCGAATTTGATGTGGATGGTTTCCGTCTCGATGTGGCGGATGGCCCCGGCCCGGATTTCTGGACGGATTTTTGGACGGCCTGCAAAGCCTTTAAGCCCGGTTGTTTCTGCTTTGGTGAGGTTGTTGATGCGCCAAATGTTCAGCAGGAATACATCGGACGGTTAGATGGGGTGCTGGATTTCCACACCTGCGATGCTTTCCGTCGTACCTTTGCTTTAGGCCAATGGTCAGAAGCCGAATTCAAACGGTTTCGCGTCCGTCATCAGCAGGCTTTCCCGCCGGATTTTCTCATGCCCGTTTTCATCGATAACCACGACTTGGATCGGTTTTTGTTCATCGCGGGAGGCGATAAAGAATCCGTTCGCCGTGCCGCCGCTGCGCAGATGCAAATGCCCAATCCCCCCGTCATCTACTACGGCACAGAAATCGGCCTCACCCAATTGGTAGACAGCCGCGCCGGATTTGGCCTGCATGTCAACCGTGTGCCCATGAAATGGGGCGACGAACAAGATAAAGACCTGCTCGCCTTTTACAAAGACCTAATCCGCACCCGCACCACTCGCTAAATTGCTGACTTCATTTCGAGGTGACTCCCTCAATTCCATCGGCGGTTTCACCTCGAAAAACTTGCTGGCTCTTTATTGATGTTTTCAAGGCTGGGTATATCGTGTTATTGTCGTTACTTGGTTTTAAACTCAGTCATTTTTCTTTTTAGAGTCAGGTTTAAATATTTGAGGGACAAGCTCTAAGATAGATTGATTGCCTCGTAAATGGTACAGAGACACAGCAAGAACTGTAGATAAAATGATTCCCAAGAGAAAAAACCACAAGGACTCTATAGAGAATATAGACTGGAGGATTAAAGCTATGCCCACCCCTAACATACCTATCCCTCCAACGATATACAGCAACTTTGTGTTTTTCAAACCAATTTGGTCGGGGAAATACCCACCTCTGGCAAGTTTCCACCACCTTTTCCACTCGTAGCAACCACTTAATATATTTATCAGCCCCAATATGCCAAACAGAATGCCAAACCAATCTATTGATTTCATGTGCTTATCATTCAAAAAGAGATAATTTGCTCAAATCCTACTCCACGCTGCAACACCAATATCCATTACGTTGTTGCAGCTTTGGCTTTACCTCGCACTTAGCACCTCGAACCTGGCACCAACTATCCCCAAACCGTTTTAACAATCTCTATCCCTCAAAAGGGTTGGTAAATTCGTCCCGAAAAACGTACCATTTGGTCACCCTTTTCCCCTCAAAACCTGCTACACTGTCCTTATGGATTTGCGTTCTTGCATTTGCTGAAAGCTGTTTTCCATATCGCCACCACAGATTCGCAAGATTCACAAAACCTGATGTACGAATCTTGCGAAATTTGCGAATCGTCCCTGCTTTTTCTGGAAACTGGAAACTCGTAACTGGCAACTACCCAGCAAGTATTGCAGCGGCAAGCACATCCCGAATCGCCGCAATACTGCAAAACCGTTCCGACGCCTGAATCCACTACCCACGCGGCGTTTTAAAAAACACCTCGCCCCGTCCGATAACCCGCCGTGTATTCCGTATTTTGCTGGAAACCAATAACCAACAACTAAAAACCAATGACCATCTAGATTCACAAAATGCACAAAAATCCTGTGACGAAATTGACGAATTTGCAGAATCTTTCGCATGTTGCGAATCAACTAATAACCGAAAACTTGAATGGCAGCAGCCAACTTGCTATCCCCAGCAGCAGCGGCAATGACCGTTTTCTGGAAACTGGCAACTCTGATGGCGGCGAAACCCTTTTTCGCCACGCCGCCATCGCCGCCGCCGCCGCCAATCACCCGATTTCCTCGATCAGCACCGGCCGATTTTCAAGCTGTGACTGCTTTGCTGCCAACCCCATCAACACCGGAACGCGTCCATCATACCCCGTCACCGGTACAGGCTTGTTATTGAGTACCGCGTCCACAAAAACCTGCATCTCGTTCAGATAGGACTCAACATACCGCTGCATGAAGAAATTCAGGGGCAAATCCCGCCGGATATTTTGCGCCGTGCTGATCGTCGCCATATTCGGGTACACATTATCGGTGCTGATCGCGCCCCCACTGCCGAAGGCTTCCACCCGCTGGTCATACCCGTAAACCGCTTGACGGCTGTTATCAATCGTGGCTGTCACACCGTTAGCGAACTTCAGCACAATCAGTGCTGTGTCTACGTCGCCCGCTTCACCAATCGCCGGGTCAACCATCACGCTGGCAACCGTATAAACCTCGGTCGCCTCGCTGTTCACCAGAAAGCGTGCCATATCAAAATCGTGAATGCTCATATCGAGGAACATCCCGCCCGATACTTTGATATAGCTGATGGGGGGCGGGCTGGGGTCGCGGCTGATGATGTGGAGGAGATGCAAATCACCGATTTCCCCACTGACGATAGCCTGTTTCACCCGTGCATAATTCGGGTCGAAGCGTCGGTTAAACCCGATTTGCAGTTTAACCCCGGCTTCCTCAACCGTCGCCAGCACGTTATCAATCCGTTCCAGATCGAAGTCGATAGGCTTCTCGCAGAAAATGTGTTTTCCCGCCTGTGCCGCCTCGGTGATAATCTGCGAATGGGTATCTGTGGCCGAGCAAATCGCCACCGCGTGGATGTTTGGATCGTTCAGAATATCCTGATAATGAGCCGTCGCTTTGGGGACGCGCAACCGCCGCGCCAGTTCTTGCGCGCTTTCTGGCACCACATCTGCAATCGCCGCCAGATTCACATCGTTGATGCGGGTGACCAGATTTTCGGCATGAACTTTGCCGATGCGCCCTGCGCCGATCACCCCAATATTCAGTGTCATATTTTTCCCTCTTAAAAACGGGCAAATGCCCATTGATCAAACAGTGTTGGATACTTCAATTAAGTTGTTATTCAGGTCACGAAAATAGACCGACTCTATTGCCCCCATAGCCCCGTCCGGCGTACTGACCCTTCGAGAATCGTAACATTGCCAGCCTTTAAATGGGCTATCATCTCCTGCATAGGGGTACTTGCAAGGAAGCATAAATCAGCCGAACCCGGTGTCGGGTCTGCGGCTTTAGGCTCAAATTCCCTTCCTTGCAGATGTAAATTAATCTTCTGCTGCCTAAATTGCAGCGCCTTGCGTCCTCTTCAACGAAGAAGAAACTAGCCTAACCGCTTACTCAGGACTTTGTACTCGTCACTCGTCACTCGTTACTCGGAACTTGCACTAGATAAAATGCCGTTCTCTTTCCTTAGCGGATTCGTACCCTTCGCGGGCTTCCTGCACCGCCGGATTTTCAGAAACTTCTGCGATAGCCACATCCCACCATGATTCGTATCCACCTACGCGCTGGCGTCGGTCGGTTTCGATCACGATGCACACCGTTGTATCCATGCCCTGCGCGGTTTGAATCGCATCTGCCAATTCATCCCGGTTGTTTGCCCGGATCAGGTGTGCGCCCAAGCTGGCTGCGTTCGCCCCATAATCTACAGGCAATACTTCACCATCTAGTTGACCGGACTCGGTACGATACCGATATTTTGTCCCAAAGCCATCGCTGCCCACCGATTTTGACAACCCGCCGATGCTGGCATAACCATGATTATCGAGGAGTACAATGATGAGCTTGACCCCTTCCTGAACAGCGGTCACGATCTCAGTGTTCATCATCAGGTACGAACCATCACCGATCATCACGTAAACATCGCGTTCTGGTGCGGCCATCTTCACGCCCAAGCCGCCTGCGATTTCATAACCCATCGTCGAGTAACCATATTCGAGGTGATAGCCCTTCGGGTCGCGCGTCCGCCACAGTTTATGCAGATCACCCGGCAAACTGCCCGCCGCGCACAGCACCACATCTTCAGGGCGCGAAATGGTATTGACCACACCGATCACTTCACCCTGACTGATGAGTGGCCCATGTTCCAGATTGTAAATGCGCGAAACTTCTGCATCCCATTCCGCGTTGAACTGCTTCGCCCGATTTTGATAAGCCTGATCGGTTTGCCACCCCGCCAGCCCGGATGCTAGTTCATCCAGTGTTGCCCGCGCATCCCCAACGAGGGGGAGGGCATTGTGCTTATAGGCATCGAAGTCCGCCACGTTAATATTGACGAATCGCACATTTGGATTTTGGAAAGCTGTTTTCGAAGCGGTCGTAAAGTCGCTGTATCGTGTTCCAATGCCAATCACCAGATCAGCTTCACGCGCCAGAATGTTCGCGCCGTGCGTCCCGGTTACGCCAATTGCCCCCAGATTAAGCGGATGGTTGTAGGGCAGGGAGCCTTTCCCGGCCATTGTTTCACCGACCGGAATTCCAGTCGCTTCCATAAATGTCCGCAGGGTTTCGCTGGCCTCGCTGTAAAGTACACCGCCACCTGCCACGATGATCGGTTGCTTGCTGGATTTGATCCATTGAAAGGCTGTTTCAAGGCTGCTGAGGTCGGGGCGGTTGCGCGGAATATGCCACACCCGTTTTTCAAACATTTCGGCTGGATATTCATAAGCCATCGTTTGTATATCTTGGGGCAGTGCCAGCGTGACCGCGCCCGTTTCAACTGGAGAAGTCAGCACCCGCATCACTTCCGGCAGGGCAGTAATCAGTTGTTCTGGCCGGTTGATGCGATCCCAATACCGTGAAACTGGCTTGAAACAGTCATTGACCGAAACATCCTGTGAATGATTGGCTTCCAACTGTTGCAGGACAGGTGCTTGTAACCGTTCCGCAAAAATATCACCCGGAAGCAATAGCACAGGCAAACGGTTGATCGTTGCCATCGCCGCGCCTGTAATCATGTTGGTCGCGCCGGGGCCAATCGACGAAGTGCAGGCGAAAGTTTGCAGGCGATTTTTCATCTTGGCATAAGCCGCCGCTGTATGAACCATTGCCTGTTCATTCCGTGCCTGATGATAGCGGAATGTGGTGGCATACTGTTGAAGCGCCTGCCCAACGCCCGCCACATTCCCATGCCCGAAGATGCCCCAGCATCCGGCAAAAAATGGCTGTTCCTGCCCGTCCCGTGCCGAGTATTGATTTTGAAGATAATTGATCAGGGCTTGCGCCATTGTTAAACATTTTGTGGTCATAGAAAACCTTTTATAAGGTAAGTGAATTTAGCAGGCGTGAGTCAGGATCAACACCCGTGTTTTTTCTGGTAGATTTTCTTTTGAGATGCTGATCTCACTATCGCAGGCAAAATCAACATCATCTGGCTCGAAATAGTTCAGGAACGATTGAATCCAGAACGTGTTGCGCGGCTTATAACGTAGGGTGCGGAAGTGCATCGGCACAACAATTTTCGGTTGTGTCCGCTGGATTACGGCGAACAAATCATCCAATGCAATCGTCGGATGTCCACCCGCCAGCGCCAGCAGTACATCAACCCCGGCGAAGAACTGCATCTGTTCCTCGCTCAACGGGTTGCCAATATCGCCCATATGCCCAACACTGATTCCATCCACTGTAAAACGATACATACCGTTTTGATCGGGGTCATGGAACTGGTGGTCGAGCGCTTCCATTGCTTGGATGGCTTGGAATACAACTCCTTTTTCGGTCAGTGTCCCCTCATTCTGTGCTAGTCGTAGCGCGTTAATCACAGTGGGCTGACCGGGAATTAAGTCTGCACGGCAGTGAAAGCTGTCATTATCCGAGGAGATCATCACAAAATCTGGTGAGTCGGGGATTGGCAGATAGCCGGAGATTTCCGGCGTGTATGGGTCAGTGATAATCGTTACACTGTCGCTGCCTGTCACCAAAAAACTAGCGTGTCCATACCATTTGAGCTTCACAATAACATATCCTTAATTTTGCTGAAAGCTATTTTACAATCGGCAGACGTGGGTCAATTGGAGGCCACTGGTCTTTCACCCATGCATAGGCTGGGTCGTCGCTGTTCGCTAAAGATTGCGCCGAACCTGCCAGCCAATTTAAATAATAGGTATTGTATCCCGGCGCACTCACCACCGGATGATACCCCTCTGGTACGAGAATGGCATCGTGATGCTGTGCCATCATTAAAGCATCAATATGCCGATCATCCGTGTACACGCGCTGGTAAGCATATCCCTCTGGACGATCAATCTTGTAAAAGTAAATTTCTTCCAGATCAGCTTCTAGCAGATTACCATTTTCATCCTCGCGGTGAACATCGTGCTTGTGGGGTGGGTAGCTCGACCAATTTCCGCTTGGTGTGTAAACCTCCACACACACCAGCCGATGACAGTCAAAACCCGGCGGGAAAATGCTGTTGATCTGACGGGATGCATTGCCCCCACCACGCAGCTCAACCGCACTGCTTTCTGGCGTAACCAACTGTGCTGGATGATCTTCATCGGTTTCAACCCAGCAGCTCGCCACCTCGAAACCATCTGTCAGGGCTTCAATCTCAAAATCAGTATTCCGGGAGAGATACATCGCAAACGGCTTGCCACTGAACACGTTGGTTCGCGCGCCAATATTTAAAAAATCTCCGGCACTGCTGCGAATATGGCATTTACCGCCCAAAATCACATGTCCATACTCATAAGCGCCTGTGTTCGCTGCCCATTTTTCGCCTCCGTTCATCCGCCGCACGGTCATGTTGAGATATTGCCATCCAGCTTGAGCAGCGAAGACCTCAGCAAAAACCCCTGTCCCGCCTGTATCACGAGAACGAACCAACATATTTTCGGCTGTGTATACCATGAAAAACGCTTTCCAAAGTGAAGCCAATATTCACTTGGAGATTATAGCAAGGGCAGTAAATTCGCGGTAATGGATGGACTGGTTTTGTCTGTTATTTGGGGATTGCTGGTAGTAGATCACTCCATTCTTGACGATCATTGGAATATGATGTAACCTCAATGTAAGCGCTTACAGAAAACGCTTTCATGGATTTCAAATGACTGATTTTTCTCGTGCGACCATCGCTGATGTTGCTGAACGGGCTGGGGTTTCAATTGCTACGGTCAGTCGTGTTCTGAACAAAACCGGGCAAGTATCTTCTGTTACGGCTACACGTGTTCAGACCGCTATTGAAGAACTGAACTTCACCCCTCATGCTGCTGCGCGTGGTCTTGCTAGTCGTAAAACCAATACCATTGGTCTCATTTTGCGCGAAATTGGCGGCGAGTTTTTTCAGCCGATGTTGCGAGGTATCGAAGCGGGTACACGCGAACATGGGTATGACCTCCTCATTCACTGTACGCATCGTATACACGGCCAGGGTTTGCCACCCCATTATCCTCTCAGCGAACATAACTCCGATGGCCTGCTGGTCTTCACAGATAGTCTGGACGAGGCTGAGATTATTCGGCTACATCACGCCCAATTTCCATTGGTGCTTTTACACCGTTCGTCGCCAGATGGATTAGACATTCCATGCGTTACGGTGGAGAACAAATTGGGCGCGCGAAGACTCGTCGATTATCTGATAGAAGAGCGCGGTTATCACCGGATTGCTTTTCTGGCTGGGCCAGAAGATGCGGAAGACTCGCACTGGCGCGAGATGGGCTATCGGGACGCCTTAGAAGCGCACGGTATTTCATTTGATCCAGCTTTGATGCGTGTTGGTGGTTTTCGGGCGGTTACCGAATTGCTTGAAGATGGTGTCAGACCCGACGCAATTTTCTGTGGGGATGATGACACAGCAATCGGGGCGCTAGCCGCTTTGAAAGCATCTGGCTTGCGGGTGCCGGAGGATATTGCGCTTGTTGGTTTTGATGACATCCCTGTGGCGCGCCATTTGAATCCACCGTTGACGACAGTACGCGCTCCGATTGAAACGGCAGCCCGCGAAGCAGTTCAGCAGCTTGTCCGCTTGATTCGAACGAGTGAGGCTGAAAAACTGATATTGCTACCAACTGAATTGGTCATCCGGCGCTCATGCGGCGCAGCAGGATAGGTACAAGAGATAGGATAAATCATCGTGAAAGTTGCAGTTATTGGTGGTGGCTCGTCTTATACCCCTGAATTGGTCAACGGGTTTTTAGCGCGTACCGATTCATTTCCCATCACCGAACTCTGGCTAATGGATATTTTGCCAGAACGTTTGGAAGTTGTTGGTAAATTTGCCCAGCGCATGGTCGCGGCAGCCGGCTCACCCTTCAGTGTCCATCTGACGACTGACCAGCGAGAGGCTGTAAAAGGCGCAGCCTATATTACTACCCAATTGCGCGTTGGCTGGATGGCTGCCCGTCGTGAAGATGAGTATCTTGGTCTGCGACATGGCTTGATTGGGCAGGAAACGACCGGGGTAGGGGGTATGGCAAAAGCCTTGCGAACCATTCCGGTTATCCTGAAGATTGCAGCCGACATGCGTGAATTGGCTCCCGGCGCGCTGCTGGTCAATTTTACGAATCCAGCGGGATTGGTGACGGAGGCGTTATCGCGTTATGCGGCGGATGTTCCTTCGGTTGGTGTATGTAATGTGCCGATCACAACCAAGATGCGTATTCTGAATGATCTTGGCATTGAGGCTGTTCCCGCCCGCGCTAAGTTGGATACCCTCGGCTTGAATCATCTTACATGGCATCGTGGTTTTACAGTTGATGGAGAGGATGTGTGGCCGCAGGTGTTTGAGGGTTATCTTGCTCATCTGCGGACTTCGGATGACCCGGATTGGGACATCAGCACAATTGAGTCGCTGCGAATGATTCCGAATTACTATCTGCAATATTTCTATTACACCGATGATAAACTTGCCGAGCAGAGTCATTGGCCGCCTTCGCGTGCCGAGCAGGTGATGGCGATTGAGGACGAATTGCTGAAACAGTACGCTGAACCGGATCGTACTGTTCCACCAGAGGGCTTAATGAAACGGGGTGGAGCTTACTATTCCACACTGGCAACCCAACTCCTGAATGCCCATTATAACGATATGGGCGAAGTCCATGAAGTCAATGTACCACATCGGGGTGCTGTTCCGGGTTGGCCTGCGGATTGGGTGTTGGAAATGCCATGTCGTATTGATCGTAAGGGTATTCACCCACTCCCGACTGATCCGCTGCCCTTGGCTGCTTTCGGTTTGCTGGCACAGGTGAAGGCTTATGAACTACTGACAGTAGAGGCTGCTGTACACGGTGATCGTAATGCTGCTTATCAGGCGCTGCTGACTCATCCGCTTGGCCCATCGGCTGATAAGGTTCAGGCTGTCTTGACCGATCTGCTGGAAACCAATAAAGCCTATCTGCCACAATTTTTCAGCTAAGATCAAACGACACTATCAAGGAAACTCCTCATGAATCCTAATCCCGTTTTACGTAAACTCGGCTTTGCAGATACTGACCGCCTCGTTATTTTCCATATCGATGATGTTGGTATGTCTCAGTCTACGCTGTCTGCCTATCATGATTTGGTGGAATTTGGTTTAATCTCATCGGCTGCTGTGATGGTGCCATGTCCATGGTTTCCCCAAGCGGCAGCGTACTGTCGCCAGAATCCCAAAGTGGATATGGGTGTCCATTTGACGCTGACCAGTGAGTGGGATGCTTTCCGCTGGGGGCCGATTTCGACGCGCGACAGAGCCTTTGGCCTTATGGATGACGAAGGTTACTTCCCGCGTCGGCAGCCGTCTATACAGGAAAAAGCGGATTTGGGCGCTGTACGCGCTGAACTCCGCCTTCAGATTCAACGTGCACTTGATGCTGGTATTGATGTGACCCACATTGACAGCCACATGTTTACACTTGGACATCCCCGGCTTATCCCAATTTACATGGAATTGGCATTTGAATTTCGGCTTCCTCCATCCATTCTGCTGCGGGGTGATGAGACTAGCTACCGCGCAAGGGGGCTGGATGGCGAGATGCTTCAATTGGCTTTGAAGGTCTGTGAAACATTGGAGGGAGAAGGATTTCCGCTGCTGGATCATGAATGTGGTCTGCCGCTCGATAAACCGGAGGAGCGTGTCGAACAAGCAAAACAACTGCTGCGCGAAATCCCGGCAGGCATCACTCACTTTTATATGCATCCAACTTCTGATACGCCTGAGCTTCGCGCTCATGCCCCTGATTGGCCGAGTCGAGTTGCAGATTACCACGCCTTTATGAGTTCTGAACTGCGCGATTTTGTCCATAATGAAGATATTCATGTCATTGGTAACCGCATTTTGCGTGATCTCTTACGGTAGTCAGCTATGTTACGATATTTCCTAGGCATTGATGTAGGGGGCAGCAAAAGCCACGCCTTGATTGCGGATGAATCCGGTCAGGTGGTTGGTTTTGGGCAAGCCGGAACTGGTAACCATGAAGTTATTGGTTACACAGGTTTGTCATCAGTTTTACACCAAATAACCGATCAGGCAGTTGCGAAAGCTGGCATTCGCAAAGATCAGATTGCTGGCTATGGTCTTGGCCTCGCTGGCTATGATTGGCCTGCGGATCACCAGCCACATCATGATGTGATAGTTGCCCTCGGCATTCCCGCGCCGTTTGAATTTGTCAATGATGCGGTGATTGGTCTGATTGCCGGGGCGAGTGAAGGATGGGGCATCAGTGTTGTAGCTGGAACGGGCAACAATTGCCGAGGGCGAGATAAAAACGGTGGGGAAGGTCGTGTAGCAGGCACAGGCTACTGGACTGGTGAGCATGGTGGCGGTGGTGATTTGGTCGTCAGAGCTATGCAAGCTGTCTCCAAGTCGTGGTCAATGCGTGGGGCTGAAACTATTCTCACGCAAAAATTCCTTGATTACCTCGGCGCGCAAGATGTGATGGATATTCTTGAAGGCCTTTCGCGTGGACGTTTTACATTAGGGGCGTCAGCATCTCGCTTGGTATTCGAAGCGGCTGACCAAGGAGATGAGATAGCCCGTGATGTGATTTGTTGGATGGGGCGCGAACTGGCTAGTTTGGCAATCGGTGTTATTCGCCAATTGAAATTTGAGCCGCTGGATTTTGAGATCGTTTTAACAGGCAGTCTGTATAAAGGTAGCCCTCTTATTGAGTCCACCATGCGCGAAACAATTCATGAAGTGGCTCCCAGTGCGCGATTTGTCCCTCTGAATGCGCCACCCGTAGTTGGGGCAGTGTTACTGGGTATGGAGCAGATTGGTCTAAAGACACCTGAGGTTCGGTCAGCATTGATCGAAGGTGCAAATGCGTTGCTTATAAGGTCTACCTCTGATTAATGGTTTATCGGGCTACAGGTTTGTCTAGCTTGTAGCCCGACTTCTCATTTCTTTAGGCCATTTCCTCATATTCCTTCAAAATGAGGTCAAATTTCTTTAAGCTATCCGCCAATCCACCAACCCGATTGCGTTCCATCCAGTTCGCTTGTTGTTGAGCTACCAAACTTTTGAGTTCATCTTGGAGTGTTGCAGGGGTATCGTCGCCCACTTCTTGGAACATCAGCAAGCGCCGAGCTGCATGTTTCAGTAGATTAGCCGCTTGCTGAAATTCCTGTTTGATAAGTTCATGGTCATTACGCTGCATTGTCGCTTGATTGATAGGGTGTATGATGCTGTCGATTTCAGCTAGTGCTTTTTGTAGGGTTTCTGGTCGGGCATCAGGTGCAATGCCACCCCATTTTTGATACGCATCCATCGCCTGCTGAATGTTTTGAGGTGAAATTTGGAGGGTTGTTGCTAAGACTTGGCCGTTTGTATGTTCCGGGCCGATGATTTTATAGATATTCCCTAGTTCATAAGCTAATTTGCCCATCACACCTGCACTATCCTCAAATGCGAAATGATTGAGGACTGGAATCATATCTAAATCTTTATTTGCCTCGTATCCCCAAGAAACTGCTGCTCCATAGGCAAAACCAGTGTAACTGATTGGGAGGGGTTGCCAGTGCCCATTGTCGCCCCAATCCGTGATTAGGTAACCAATTGCCCCATATTTGCGTCCGATTTCAGCCGTAATGCGGCAGTTGTCAATGGCATTGTCGGTTCTCCCCGCAAGGCTATTCCAACTTGATGTGCCAGGACAGATATAAAGGGATATGCCTGCTTCTGCGATCATATTGCATTGTCGTTCCCATTCTTTTAATGCTGCCTCCCCCCCTTCATAGCCCCATGTCAAAGCGATGATGTCATTGGGTAATTCGGGAACCAGATCAGGATAATGAACAATGATGTCCGCCCAGAATTGGGTTTGACGCCCGTGGTTCCTTACCAGATCGTAGAGCTTCAGCAAGTATTCCAGATATACACGTCCACCGCGTTTCTCAAATTCCGGCTTGCTTTTTCCTTTCCCTAGTTCCCACGGTTCATCCCCGCCAACGTTAAATTGTGGGCTAGTAAAATGCGGGATTAACTCATTGTACAGGCCAGCAATTAGCTGAATGCTGCCGGGGTCAAGTGGATTAAGTGTCGTTGGTGGACTATGCCCACCCCATGGTGGCTCAAAGCCATTTGGTGACTCGGCGAGGGGGAGATAACGGGGATGTTTGAGCCAGCGTTCCATATGCCCCAAACTGTTCTGATTGGGAACTAGTTCGACATGTCGCTCACGGCAAAAAGCATCCAATATCAGGATTTCTTCGCCTGTAAATGGTGAGGCTTCTGCCCAGACTTCAGGATGATTGCGATAGGCGAAGGTGTGTTCCATATAAAGTTGAATCTGGTTAATTTTCCAGCTTGCCAACCGTTCGATGAGGTTTTGTAAGGTGTCCATTGTTGGGACTTTATCACGGCTGACATCCAGCATTACCCCGCGCGAAGGGAAATCCGGCCAATCATGAATGGTCAGCATCGGAATTGATGAACCATACTGTTGCAATAACTGTTGCAGGGTGCAAATACCATAAAACATACCTGCCGGATCTTTGCCAATAATCTCGATTCCTTGTGCTGAGATAGAGAGTTTATAGCTCTGTGGATGAGGCAGACCAGTATCTAGCCACAGTCCTAATCCAATCGAGTCGTAGGTTTTCCCTACGGCAATCGGCCAATCGAGTTTGGCATAATGTTTCAATATGGATTGAGCTTTTAGCCCTTCAAAAAGTAATAGGGGTTCGCTGATAGCGATTAGCGCCTGTTGGGGCAGGGTGTAACCCCCGCCTGTTAAAGTTATTTCGCGCGGGATAGGCAGCAAAAATAATTCTTTTTCTGTCATTTTGATAATCCTTTGACTAATTCTGGGAGCGCTCCCATATTTGAAATGATAACATTTTGTGGGATGTTTGTCAGCGGACGGTACTTCATGGCCTGTTGTCGCTGAGCTATAATCTACGCGTAGAATCTATCCAATTGGAGAAAATTATGATGGATCGAAAATTACGAGCTGGCGTGGTTGGGCTTGGGGTCGGAAAAGCCCATGCACGCGGCTATATTGCCAGCCCAGACGCTGAACTGGTGGCGTTATGCGATATGAGCGAGGCTCGTTTAAACCAACAAGCTGACGAGTGGAACATCGATGGACGCTACATGGACTATCGTCAGATGTTTAGTGAGGCAAAACTGGATGTAGTGAGTATCGGTCTGCCTAATGCGCTTCATGCAGAAGCCTCGATTGCTGCGTTAGAAGCCGGAATACATGTTATCTGTGAAAAGCCTATGGCAACGGGTGTGGCTGAAGCCCAAAGAATGATCGAGACCGCTGACCGTTGCAGACGGCAATTAATGGTGTGCTACAACTATCGCTACCGTTCTGATTCATTATGGGTGCGCCGTTTGGTGCAAAGTGGTCGACTAGGTCAAATTTACCATGCCAATGTTTCATGGCGGCGTGAAACAGGGATTCCGGGTTGGGGATTGTTTGGCAGCAAAACCGCATCCGGGGGAGGGGCGCTGATTGATCTGGGTGTTCATGTGATTGATCTCGGTTTGTGGATGATGGATTTTCCGGCTGTGAAGACCATCAGTGCAGATGTGCGAACCCTGTTTGGCCCACACGGACGTAAAACATGGGGGCGGACACCAACAACCAACCGGATTGATGATTTTGATGTTGATGATGGTGGTATTGCCTTTGCTCGCCTCGCCAATGGTGCGAATATGGTCATTAATGTGAGTTGGGCAGAGCATAGTCAGGCAAATGATGATTATTTCCATGTTGAGCTTCAGGGTACGGAAGGCACGGCAGTTTTGCACGTTCGCAATTATAAAAATGACGATACATTGCGCTTGTACACAGAGATTGAGGGAGAACCTGTGACAGTTATTCCCGGTGTGCGGTTTAGTGGTTCACAGGGGCATGAAGCATTGGTGAAAGATCTTGTTGCCAGCCTGAAAAATGGCACACTTCCAACGGCGACCGGACAACAAGGATTGATAGCTGTCAAAATCCTACAAGCTATTTATGAATCGGCGGCGGCTGGACATGAAGTGACATTGAATGGGGGATAACAGATGACCACCTTAAGGGCGGTGCTGGTTGGATGTGGTCAAATGAGCAAGGAATGGGTTCGGGTAGCTCGTACAATTTCTGATTTTGAAATTGTCGGTTTTGTCGATCTTGAACGCGAAGCGGCACAGCAGCGTGCTGACGAATACGGCGATGTTACTCATGCAGTTGTAAGCACAGATTTTGAGGCTATGTTACAAGAGCTTTCACCTGACATTGTTTTTGATTGCACAGTGCCAGCGGCTCATGCACCTGTAACGACAACCGCCCTTAAACATGGCTGTCATGTTTTGGGTGAGAAGCCAATGACCGACTCAATGGAAAATGCCCGCCGTATGGTACAAGCTGCTCAAGAAGCAGGCAAATTATATGCTGTTATTCAAAATCGTCGTTATGATCCGAATATCCGCCGTTTGCGTCGTTTTATTGACTCACAGACTATCGGTTCGGTGACGACTATCAGTAGCGATTTTTTTATTGCCCCGCATTTTGGTGGATTTCGCGATCAGATGCAGCATGTCCTCCTGCTTGATATGGCAATTCATACCTTTGATGCTGCACGTTACCTGTGCAAAGCTGATCCTGTTTCGGTATATTGCAGAGAATGGAATCCGGCGGGATCATGGTATTCCCACGGCGCATCAGCCGTAGCAATTTTCGAAATGACGAATGGTGTGGTCTATACCTACCGCGGAAGTTGGTGTGCTGAAGGTCTGCCGACTACTTGGGAAAGCGATTGGCGTATCGTTGGTCAGCAGGGCAGTGCACAATGGTCGGGAAATGAGCAGATGAAGGCACAACGGGTAACCCAAACGGGTGGTTTCTTGTCAGTACATGATGATGTTGATATTCCTGCTTGGGGGGATGAATCACAAAACGGTCATGATGGCCTTATCCGGGAATTCGTTGAATGTATTCACACTGGGGCGATTCCTGAAACAATTTGTACTGATAACATCAAAAGCCTGGCGATGGTTTTCGGGGCTATCGAAAGTGCTGAAACAGGCAGGGTTGTCCCAATTCACATTTGATTCCAAAGAGCTTTTGACCGCTGTTGGACTTAAGGCCATTAACCCTGTCTCCTAAATTTGTTTGTGTACAATACATGCCCTTCACAAACGCCAGGAGGTTATTTTGGGTGCTGATGTGGCTAGACCTGAAAATCCAAGAGCTGATGTACATTGGTTGATGCGGTTCGTCAGTCGTTATCGGGGGGCGGCTGTAGGGGCATTAGTGAGTGGCGCCGTTGGGGGGATTACTGCATCAGCCGAACCATACCTGATTGGCCGAATTATAGATAACATTCGCGATGGTGTAACAGGCCAGGAGTTAGCCGGTTATGCAGTAGCACTAGTTGCGCTGGCAGTCATTACGGTTGCAGCTTTTTATGGACAACGATTGTGGAGTGGTACAGTTGCTTATGCCGTCAACTACGATATTCGCCAAACCTTGTTTGAAAATCTCCTTACACTTGATCAGCGATTTTACAACAGCTATCCAACTGGTGACCTGATCTCCCGCATGTATAGTGATATTGACATGATTTGGCGCCTGCTGGCGATTGGCTTTACCCGGTTTGGCAGTGCGTTTGTGACGGTGATTGTCACCTTTATTTTACTGGCGACCATCAATATCCCATTGACGATGGTGGTTTTTGTAGTCTTGGCAATTTCAACCAGTTTGCAAATGCGTGCTGGCAGTGTTCTTGCTCCAGTGTTTGAAAAAGTACAGGATCAGGCAGGTGTGCTTTCTGCATTGGTTCAGGATACTGTCAGTGGTATTCAGACTGTCAAAACCTTTGGTGCGGAAGCTGGTGCGGCGCGCAAATTTCATGACGAGAATGTTGAGTATCGCCGCCGCTGGTTGTATTTTCGTCGCCGCAACGAGCCGGTTGGAATGCTGCCCAACATGATTAGCGAACTCACAGCAGCAGTAGTTGTTCTATTTGGCGGCGTGATGGCACTTCAGGGGCAATTGACGCTTGGTAATTTTGTCCAATTTCTGGTTTACCTGAGCATGATTAGCAATGTGTTGCTGCAACTCGGCACGATTTATCAGCGTTATCAGCAAACGCGCGGCGCGTTGACCCGTTTGACACCATTGTTACAAGCTGCCGAAATCCGCAATCGTGAGGATGCACATCCATTGACTGCACCTCGCGGCGAGATTACTTTTGAGAACGTAGGGGTACAGGTACAGGGCACTTGGTTGTTGCGTCATATTTCGCTTACGATACGCGCCGGAACAGTGGTAGCGTTTGTTGGGCCGACCGGGTGTGGCAAAACCCTATTGGTCAGCTTGCTTGCCCGTGTCCTTGATCCAACAGAAGGTCGCGTTTTGATCGACGGTGTGGATATTCGAAAGTTGGCGCTAGATGATCTGCGCGCTGCTATTGCGTATGTCCCGCAATCCACGTTTTTATTTAGCCAACCTGTACATGCTAATGTCCGTATGGGGCGTTTAGATATTTCGGACGACGAACTCGATCAGGCGATTGCTATTTCGCGCTTCAGCAATGATTTGCCGCAACTTCCGCAGGGTTTAGAGACATTAGTAGGGGAGAAGGGGGTTATGCTTTCTGGCGGGCAAAAGCAGCGTGTAGCGATTGCTCGTGCTATCGTTCGTGATCCGGCCATTCTGGTATTGGATGATGCGCTTTCCAGTGTTGATACCCAGACCGCCGGTGATATTCTGGCAGATTTGCGGCAGGTGCTGCATTCACGTACCAGCCTGATTATCGCCCATCGTATTGCGACCGTGAAGGATGCGGATCATATTGTTGTCATGGCGCAAGGACAGGTGGTTGAACAGGGGGGGCATACCGACCTGATTGCCCAGGATGGTTTGTACGCCCGTATGGTTGAACGCGAACTCAAAGAGGAGGATAGCCTGAATGTCCAGCCCGAACGGTAATCCCCATGATGCGAAGAGAACTATCCCTATACTGGAATCGCAGCAGGCTGCATCGGCTGCCGCCCGCCAGAGTGTTCTTGACCAACCCGCGACCACCCAGGTTACAGATCGCTATCTATTCTGGATGTTGGGTAAGTTCCTTGCACCTTTCTGGAGGGAAATTGGGCTGGTATTTCTGATGTTGATTGGTGTAACCGTACTCTCATTACTGCCACCTTATCTTATCCAGCGTGCGGTTGATGGCCCGATCACATCAGGGGATCTGGATGGGCTAATACCCTATGGGATTGTTTATTTCGTGGCGGTTTTAGGATTATTTGCACTGCGGTTTTGGCATACATATTTGCTGCAAACGGTTGGTCAAAATGTGCTGGTTAATTTGCGTCAGGCTCTTTTTGAACACATCCTGCGTCAGGATATGCGCTTTTTTAATACCACGCCTGTTGGTCAGATTGTTGCACGGCTTTCGAATGATATTGAAGCGCTGACTGAATTACTTTCCACCAGTATTGTGGTCGTGGTGAGCAATATGGTTACGATGGTGGGGATTGTACTGGTTATGCTTATTATCAACTGGCAACTTGCTTTGGTGGGTTTGTGTGTCTTGCCTATCATGACCGCCCTCACAATCTATTTCCGGCGCAAGATTCGGTCTCAATCCAGCCTATACCACCGCATCATTGGCGAATATCTGGCGTTTATCAATGAACAATTCAGTGGGATGCTGGTAGTGCAGTTGTTTGGGCGGCAGAGCATCAGCAGGGATGAGTTTGACCACATCAATCAGCAGGTGCGGGACTCTCATATGAATCTCCGTGATATGTACACTATTTATTCGTCATCCCTGCAATTGCTAACTACGCTCGGTCTGGCGCTAGTGCTGTATGGAGGTGGTCAAGGTGTGTTGGCTGGATGGGCGACATTGGGTATGTTGATTTCGTTTGTCCAATACACACGCCGCAGTTTTGAGCCGATCATGCAACTTGCCGAACAGTTCACCCAAATTCAGACAGCATTAGCGGCAGGCGAACGAATTGCCCGGATGTTGCGTCTTGAACCAGGCATTCTGGATAGCATTGAACCGAAAAAAATAAATCATTTTCAGCAGTCCATTACCTTGGATCATGTTACCTTTAGTTATGAAGCGGGTAACCCTGTATTGAGAGATGTCTCACTGCATATTGAGCCAGGTCAACGGGTAGCGGTGGTAGGCGCAACAGGCGCGGGCAAAACCTCTCTAGCGGGGTTGCTGGCTCGATTTCATGATGTAGATCAAGGGCGGGTGCTGATTGATAATGTGGATGTACGCGACCTGACGCTCGCGGATCTGCGCCACTACGTCAATGTTGTGCCCCAGAATCCTTATTGCTTTAATGGTACAATTGCTGATAATCTACGCCTGTTTAATGAGTCCGTCACTAATGACCAGATGATTGAAGCGGCACATGCTGCCTGTGCTGCTCCGTTTATTGAACGCCTTCCTGGTGCTTATGATTACCAATTGCTTCCTGGTGGTGCGAATCTTTCGCAAGGGCAGCGACAGTTATTGGCACTGACACGTGCTCTTATTCATAGTCCTAAAAGCATTCTGGTGCTGGACGAGGCCACCAGTAATATTGATACCGAAACTGAGGAACTGATTCAGCAAGGTCTGAGTCAGGTTCTTAAAAATCGCACCAGCCTCATTATTGCTCATCGTCTTAGCACCGTGCGCGAAGCTGACCGAATTCTGGTGATGCAGCGTGGGCGTATTATGGAAGATGGCAGGCATGAAGATCTGCTGCGCCTCGATGGCCTGTATGCACAGCTTTACCACCGCCAGTTTGCCCAACAGGGAATGGAAGCCGCTCAACCGATCGAATTGTAAAAAACCCGTTCAAAACCTAAATTTTGGTTATATTTCCATTGATACTGAGGTGTTAAAGGTGGACAGCCTAGTACTTTTGGGCGTATAATCCATACTAAGAAATTAAAGCATATATTTCTCCATTGGTTATAGCTAGAGTAGAAGCAAGGGTCTTCATATGCGATTTACACGACCCACAGTTTGGACGGCATTTTCACTCGTAATGATTGTGCCTATCATTGCATTGACACAGGCTGGAGACTGTACTGAACTTGTTCGGACGGCACTCGAAGCAACAGATGATGTGTGCGAAGCTACTGGTCGCAATCAAGCTTGTTATGGTCACGTCATGCTGGAAGCTGCTCCTCAGGCTGGCCTTGAATCTCTGGATTTCGATACAGTTGGCGACAGGATAGATTTAGACGAACTGAACACGCTGCGTCTCAGTCCTATGAATGAGGTCGAGGGGACTTGGGGTGTAGCTTTGATGCGCTTGCAGGCAGATATTCCTGAAGAGAAACCAGAGAATGTTACTCTTTTGCTGTTCGGGGACGTTGAGGTTGAAAATGCTGTTTCCACCCCCACATTGATGGATGTTACCGCTGTTGGCCTCGGTAACATCAATGTGCGACGTGATCCTGATAATGATGCCTTTGTTATGACAACCCTGGCAAAAGGACAGGTTGTAACGGCGCGTGGACGTTCGGAAGATAATCGCTGGTTGTATGTTGATTTGCCTTCAGGTACAGGGCGTGGTTGGGTTAGTGCTCGTTTGATGGATGGAACCAGTTCATTTGACAACTTGAATGTTGTCACGCCATCGCTGGCAGATTATGGCCCTATGCAGGCCTTCTATCTTGAAACTGGTAGCAATGAATCGTCTTGCGACTCCGCTCCCAATGACGGCATCTTGATTCAGACCCCAGAGGGGGTGGCTGAAGTTCGTCTATGGATCAACGAAGTTAAGATTCATCTAGGTTCAACAGCCTTTATTTCGGCTGGTCGTGATAACCAGATGGTGGTAAATACCCTAGAAGGACAGGCGCGGGTCGAGGCGCTTGGTGTTGAGCAGGTGGCTGTGGCTGGTACAGGTGTAACTGTCCCTTTGAGTGGTGGTAAGCCTTCAGCTCCACCCAGTCAGGCCCAGTCGTATCAGACGAATCAGGTGAACAATTTGCCGGTTAATAATCTGTCGGAACAGATTACCATTGCACCGCCACTTCCGACTTTAACTCCATCTGAGACGCCGTCGCCCACATTGTTGCCAACGGAAACACCGGAACCGACGGCTACTAATACACCAACCGATGTGCCAACGGAGACACCGGAACCGACGGCTACTAATACACCAACCGATGTGCCAACGGCAACGCCAGAACCGACTGCTACGACTATCCCAACGGATGTGCCAACACTTGAGCCACCAACGGATATACCTCCAACTGCAGAACCCCCAACTGTTGAGCCACCGACAGAGGCACCCCCAACAGAAGAGGCTTTGCCGTCTGATACACCGGAGACTTCTGGAAATGAAGGACGGGAGAATAATCCCCCAACAGATCCACCAGAAAATACGCCGGATGCAGGTAGTGGCGAGTAATTTCTAGAACGAATAAAAGAGAGGGTGATGCCCTCTCTTTATTTTGCGAATGCGCAGTTTTCAGTTGGAACAGGTCTGACGATAGGGTAAATCGCGGAAGTAACGTTCCCATTCAATAGTTGTAAAGCTGCGATTGGCAATCTGACAAGCACGATTTTTCCATGAATCCAGGCTGACATCCCATAAGATAATTCGTCGATCCAGTCCACCAGAGACAAGCGTCTTTCCATCTGGTGCAAAAGCAAGAGAAAGTACCCAATCTAAATGCCCACCAAAGGGTCTGCCTAATGGTTCACGCTGAGTAACTTCCCAAAGGATAATTGTATTATCTTCACTGCCAGACGCTATGATTTGACCATCCGGGCTGAATGCTATTGAAGAAATGCGGTCTCTGTGCCCAATCATTGGTTGCCCAATCGGTTTTTGCTCATTGACGTCCCATAATTGAAGTCGGGTATCGCGACTGCCAGATGCCAGGGTTTGACCATTTGGACTGAAAGCCAAGCTGCTTACGGCATCCGTATGTCCGGTCAGAGGGTCGCCTACAGGTTGTTGGGTAGAGGTATCCCACAAAATAATGGTCTGATCGAAACTGCCAGAGGCTAATACTCCGGTGGAACTAAAGGCCAAACTCAAAATGCTATCGGCGTGAGCGATTAGCGGGTTGCCAATAAGTTGTCCAGTTGCCATATCCCAAAATTGAATGCTGCCATCTGTTGCACCAGAGACTAATAGTTTACCATCCGGGCTAAAGGCGATTGGGACAAAATCACTGCGATTTGGTAATCGCAGTGTGCGGATGTTCTGATTGGTTGCCATATCCCACAACTGGATTGTGCTGTCAGCGCTGGCTGAGGCTAAGATTGTTCCATCAGGATTGAATGCCAGACTGGTGATATATCGGGTGTGTCCAGACAGTGTCGCAGAGGGATGTCCATTCACGTCCCATAAATAGATACTGTTATCGCTGTTGTTGCCAGATATATTCCCACCTGCGGTTGCAAAGCGCGTTCCATCCGGACTGTATGCTACGCTTAGTACTGCATTTGTTTGTGCAGGCAGGGTAGTACTAAGTGTTTGACTTGATTCTGGATTCCATAGGATAACCGAACCATCGGCGGACGCAGAAGCTAGACGATGACTGTCTGGGCTAAAGGCTACGCCCCACACTGCCCCTTGATGGGCACTTAGGGCTGTCCCGACTTGTTCACCTGTCTGGGCATCCCATAGGCGGATCGTCTGGTCGAAACTACCGGTAGCGAAGAATTTTCCATCAGGGCTGAATGCGATACTGCGAACGTAATCTCGATGTCCGGTTTCCAGTACGCTGAGCCTTTCTCCTGATTCTGTATTCCAGAAGATCACACTTTCATCTACCCCGGTTGAAGCTAAAATCGTTCCATTGGGGTTAAACGCAATACTTAATACCCAGTCTGTATGTCCTGTCAGTGGGTTGCCGATGGCTTCATTTGTTTGAGTGTCCCACAGACGAACGGTGTTATCTTCTCCACCAGAGGCTAACAACTGACGCTCTTGACTGAATGCCAGTGCATAGACTAGACCATCGTGTCCCAAAAGGGGTTTACCTATAAGACTTCTATCTGTTGGGTTCCAGAGCAAAATTACTCCATCAGCACTTCCACTGGCAATTTGTTTTCCATCTGGGCTGAAGGCTACACTCCATACTGAATCTGTGTGCTCTGCAAATGCTTCTCCAATTTGCTGACCGGTGTTTGTATCCCACAAACGTACTGTACTGTCATCACTAGCCGAGGCCAATAACTGACTGTTTGGACTGATAGCAATACTATTTACCCGATCAGTATGTCCGATTAGTGGATTCTCAATCGGCTGGTTTGTGACTGTATCCCAGAGAATAATCTGATTGTCGCGCCCTGCGGAGGCCAGTAACCGTCCGTCTGGACTGTAGATTATACTTCGTACCCCATCGGTATGGGCGTTCAAATAGGCGACCAGACGTGGGCGCGATTGCAATGTCGTCAAAAGACTGTTACGCGCTTCGAATGTATCCGCCGCATTTAGCGACTCAAGGCTTAATAACAGCGCTAGGTCAGTTCGCGTCACACCTGTAAGTGCAGTTACAGCCAATTCTCGTGACCGTGAAATCTGCGCCTGCTGATCGGCCCGTTGTTGTTCGCTAACGGCAGCAGATTGACGATCAAAAGCGAAGACTGCCAGCCCAAGAGCAACCAATGAAAACGCGGCTAGACCAGCAATGAACCACCGCAATCGCGCTGCGGCACGCTGCTTGGCAGCTACACTGGCCCACAAATAGGTTGCTTCATCCTCATTGAGTGCGATAGTTGGTGCGATGGCTAATGTCTCAAACTGTGCCAACCGAGAACCGGAAGCCAGAAAACTGGGGTCGCGTTTAGCATTTAGCCATTCATTAGACGCAGCGATTAAACGTCTGTGAAGACGCAGTTCATCGCGGTTTGTGTCTAGCCAAGATCTCAATCGTGTCCACACACGGATAAGTGCCTCATGGGCGACTTCAACAGTTGGTGCGCGTGTGCCCGGTTCATAATCCAGAGTGAGCAACCGATGCTTGCCGAATTTATCGATCACTTCCTGAACAATGTGCTTGTCGCGGGCTATGGCGTTGAGTTCCATGCGCGAAGCGCGTCGCCGTGTGTCTTCAACTCCCTCACCTAATGTCACCAATCGTAAAAACATTTGTTGGGCAGCAGCCTGACTGAAGGAATCAAGTTCGTTGTAAAGTTCATCTGCGCGCCGCGCTAGGGCTCCCAACACACCACCGCTGGACTGGTAGGCTGTGCGGGTCAAAATATAGCCCTCACGGCGTTCAAATAATTCAGTCAGTGCATATTGCAGCAGTGGAAGAGCGCCAGGCTGTTGATTTACTTCCGCGATAATATCCGCTACCAACCCCGGCTCAAAGCGTATTCCAATTCGGTCAACTGGCCCAACAATCGCCTGTTCCATCTCGCTAGAATTCAATGGAAGCACAATTTCGGTGCGTTCACGTATTAGATTACCAAAACCCTCATACAGCAGAGGGCGATCATAGAGATCGGCACGCAGAGTGATGATAACTCGTAAACGACTTTGAGGATTACTGATGGCATTGAGTATTAGCTTGAGGAAGTGGGTTCGCTCGGTTTCGTCGGATACCAGTGTGAAAATTTCCTCGAATTGGTCAATAACCAATACCAGTTCACTTTCCTGTTCTGGAAGCACCTGGGCTGTTATATCGATCAATGCGTGTTCATTGGCGCGCAATGCATTGACTGGATCCCTTAGACTATTGATGGCGACCCGGTTGATAGCATCTGCCAATTCCGCCAGTGGTTTTGAACCAGGGATCATCTGAACAATGTACCAATCCTGCGATTCGTATAATGCCCCTCGCCGTATGGCTGGAACAAGCCCAGCCCGTACCGCACTGGACTTGCCACTGCCACTTGGGCCAACCACCGCCAGAAATCGCGCATTTGGTGTGGTTTCGGCCATCCGTGCTATCAACCGATCAATCAACATTTTTCGTCCAAAGAAGTCATGGGAATCAGCTTCTTGAAAGGCGCGCAGGCCTTTATACGGGTTTTCTGGTTCCAGCGGTATTTCGATGATTAGCGTTTGCCCCCCAGGACTGACACCAATATTTCGCGGGGTTGGCACGGCTAATCTGGCTGTGAGTTCGGTTGGGGTAGCGTCTGGGGAAATAACTTGCCGAAAATCAGCAGCAAGACTCAATGCATCTGGGTAGCGGCTTTCCGGTCGTTTGGATGTTGCCCGCCAGATGATGATGTTCAGGGCATGCGGCAGTTCAGGGCGTGTCGATTGTAAAGGCGGTAGAGACTCAGTTAGTTGACGGCGAATAACAGTGGTTGTGCTGGGGTCAAAGAATGGGGTTCGCCCGGTCAGCAGCATATAAAGGACTACACCCAAGCTATAAATGTCAGTTTGCGGCGAAACCGTTCCACCTGTAACCTGTTCAGGTGAAATATAGGCCGGAGAACCAAAGCGATCATCTTCAGTTGGTGCTTCGGGAGCAGTGACCAGATTTTTGGCGATTCCGAAGTCGGCCAAGTAGGCATTGCCTTCATCGTCGAGCAGGATATTAGCAGGCTTCAGATCACGGTGAATGATGCCGTTTCGGTGTGCGATCGTTAATGCTCCGGCTATCTGGTCAAGCAATCGGGCGATGGCTGGCAGTTCCCAATAACCGCGTTGGTCAATTGAATCTTGCAGACTGCCGCCTTTTAGCCAGCGCATAACCAGACATGCACTGTCTGGCTCTCGCCAATAATCATACAATGGCACGATGTGAATGTGTTCGAGGCGCGCGACTATTTGTGCCTCGGTTTCAAATCGTCGGATGAAGTTAGGATGATTAGCATATTCTGGCAAAATGATCTTGATAGCGACTTCGCGATCAACTGTGGGTTGATAAGCCCGATAAACTGCACCAAACCCACCACGACCAATCAACTGGCGCAGTTCGTAGCCTTTAATAATCTGTCCACTTAAGTCATTCACGAGAAAATATTCTATCCTGATGATCTTTTACAGGTAGATTCATTATGTATGAGAGTGCGCGTTAAAGCAAAACGGCTGGTACATCTCTCGCCAGCCGTTTGAAGATATTTAGATTCAGCCTGATTTTATGCACTGTCAGTGGTGATTTTCAATTGGCTTAGCGCCATAACATGCAGGTGGGGTACAAGTTTTTCGGCAAAGGCTTTGCGAACATCTTCCGAACGATCTGGAATCAGATCAAGTACCATTTCATCTGCTAATCGTTTTTCAGCTTCAGTCAATGCCTTGGCGAGTTTGTCTGTATTGCCATTGCTCGGTGGTGCTATAGCACCCGGTATTGATTTTTCGTCGTTAGCTTGCCAGCCCGGTTTCATCGTCAGATAGTCGATCTTTGGGCCATTTGCAAGATGCCATTGCGTGAACCGTGACCTTGCCAGTTTCAGCGCCTCTTTTGCCCCGGCAAGTTTAAGCGTTACAACGGCATTTTCATAGGTTATCGCTTTAATTGTGATGTTGGTTTCGGCCTGTTCATGAGCCTGATTGCAAATGTGTTGAATTCCCGCCAACGCACTTATATAAGGCATTAGGGTTGTTTCCAGATTGTGCGGTGTCAATTTGAAAGTAGGTTCATTGGGCTTGAGGCTTATACTTTCTTCAGTTTCGGCTCCAACTTCAGGTGCACGGAAATATACATAGAAAGCGAGCTGACCAACGCGGATGAGATCACCATTGCGAATAGGGTAAATTTGTTGTGGGGTCAGCTTAGTTTCATTGAGCCAAGTGCCATTGGTACTGCCTAAATCCTGAAGCATGTATTCTTTTTCAGGCCTGATAATAACCGCGTGCTGCCTCGAAACACCCAGCAGATTTGCATTATAAGGGGTTAGGTCAATGGATGGTGCAGTTTCACCAGGGCTGTATCGCCCCAGCATAATCTTTATGCCACCTTTGACCAGAATTGGCTGCTCATACCCAAGCACTTGCAACACTAAAATATCAGTATGAAGGTGTGTTAGCTGCCGAACGTGTTCCGGGTAAGCAGGTTTGATAGCTTCTTCGGGTACAGGTACAGTAGGTGTGCCAGCGACCAAGAGAGGCATCAACGGTGTACCACAATTGGAACATAGTGTTGAGTCGGCCTGATTTTCCTGGTTACATTTTAAGCATGTTTTAGTGTTTATCATATAAAAACTATAAGACTCTTTACAGTTTAGCGCCACCCCCCAAGAATTGGAGGTATTTTAGCTGCCTATGGTTGCTTTGTCGAAAAATCTGATTATGAATTCTGACGATAAACAATTTTGCCTTGCGCGATAGTCATATTGACCTCGATGTTTTTGTTCACAAGGACAATATCGGCATCTTTGCCAACTTCCAGACTGCCTTTACTGTGAGCGATATGTAATGCCTGAGCAGCATTTAGACTGGTTGTAGGCCACAATGTATCTAGGGATTTATGCGTGGCTTGTATAAAGTTGTAAAATGCTCTGTCCATTGTCAAGGTGCTGCCTGCCAGTGTTTCGTCAGCTAAATAAGCGCCGCCATCACGCAGTGTGACTATTCGCCCATCTTGATTGTAACTCGTGCCTGCTGGCAGACCTGCACCGCGTACAGCATCTGTGATAAGGATAACTCGTTCAATACCTTTAGCGGCCAGCAGAATTTGCATAACTGCTGGGTGGACATGGATGTTGTCTGCAATCAGTTCACAGTAGATTTCTGGCATTGTCAAGACAGCCCCTACACTCCCTGGTTGACGGTGATTCAATGGCGTCATGGCATTAAAAGTATGGGTCGATTGTGTCAGACCGAGTCCGACCGCTAGTTGTATATCTTCGTAGGTAGAGGCAGTATGTGCGGCGGAAACTGTTATACCCCGACGAGCACATTCGCTGATAAGCCAGAGGTTTTCTTGGTACTCTGGAGCAACTGCCAGCAACCGGATAACATTCAAATCAAGAAATGCGCGTGCTTCTTCCTCAATCGCCCTGCGGATTTGTTGGGTATCCTGCGCACCACAGCGGGACGGGTTTAAATATGGCCCTTCCAGATGTGCGCCGATTAGAGTTGCTCCGTTGGGTTGCGGGCCTTGCGCCGCCGCAATGACCGAGAGTGCAGCCTGAATCCGTTCGCGTGAGGCTGTCCAGGTGGTTGCCAGAAACGCTGTAACACCATGCTTTGCATAGAACTGTGCGATCTGGCGCAGCGACTCCGGGCTAGCGTCCATGCTTTCACAACCGTCGCCACCATGGGCATGAACATCAATAAAGCCGGGTATGGCACATAAACCATGTGCATCAATTGTGGCAACATCCATAAAATCAGGAGGTTTTCCCCTTCCCAATAACGCGATTTTGTCGCCGTTGGTCAGTAGCCAACCACGTTCATAAGTCGCCGATGGGGTGATAATCCTAGCATTAGCAATCAACAGATTTGAGTTCATGCCTAGCGTTCCTCACGGTGTTGCTGATGAAAAGGGTAAATTTAGCCTATAAGCCCCTTGTTGTACACAACAGTGTGATAATCCGCTTTGAGGGGACACCGATTGTGAATGTCCCATTTTCATCGGGAATTATGGGGGTATCTATCGGCTCTTCAAGCAGATTGATAGATGTGACCTGATGAATGGGCAAATCAAATCGAATCCGACCGGTCACTGATTCTTCACCACTGTTATAAAATCGCATTACCATACCTCCATTTTCCCCTGGCTTAACCGCGGTTAATACCAAATCTATGGGTTCAAGCGAGATCAGCCTAGCTTTCGGTGGCAGGTTTCCATTTGCTTGATGGGTGGCCAGAGCACGAAGTGGCGTACTAAAGGCATAAGCTTGTTGAGTTGCTGTATTCAAATCATCCCCAAAAGGAATCAGACTGTATTCAAAGCGATGATAACCGGGGCACTGTGCTCCCGGCGTCCAAAGGGCTGGCCCTGCGTGCCCTTTACGAGTGCTCAGGTCTTCACGGGAAAGCCATTCGACACAGCGGAGCAGTGTCAAAGCGATGACTGCTCCTGATTCGGTTAGCTTAAGTTCATATTCAGGCAACCCGCGTACCGCTAACATAAGCCCATGTGATCTATCGCGGGTTGCCACAAAAGCTCTCTGTGGGGCAGTGGGCTGTGGCGGCTCAATCCAGTCCCGTGTGACTGTAGGTAATTCTGCATTTCGGGTGATACGGTCAAAATGTCCATCGACAATCGCATGTTTCGTCTGGATTCCGGTTGGGAACAAAACGCGGAGACGATGGTCTTGAATGTCGTTCTGCAAGATTGTGGTGATGTCGATTCGCTGAACACCGGGTATCAAACGCACTTCTGTAATGAAAATAAGCGATGCCAGTTTTGGTGAGCGGGAGTCTCTGTCTTCACTGAGGCTTTTAGGAACTCGATATTCTTGAATGATACGAAGTTCTTGACCACTCGCATCCTGATTCTTACTAGTGATTGCTGGTGGTTTGGTCGGCGTATTAACGATAAAATCATGAGCAGGCGGACAGTAATTGTATTCGTCGCCACGTTCGCCACCATCTTCGAATTGGTTGAGTCCAGTGTAATCCACCCCGTTGGTTTTATCGGCAATCGTCAGCGTGCCTGTGTTTGGGTCTGCGACAATAGCAAAGTATTCGTTTTCTATCTGGTTAGATCGTTTTTGACCTCTTTCGGACTCTTCCATTGCGCCAGAATAGGCATGTAGACGATAAGCTCGGTAACCGACCCCCGGTACATCCTGGGCAACAAATTCCATAAGATTGTGACCTGCGATATATATTGTGAGATGGCAGAGTTCAATTTGGGACAACGCAGGATCGTTTCGCACGCCAGCTACCAAAGCCGTAAAGTCGGTAATTTCACCTGTATGGTATTCAGGTATCACCATTTCGATTCGCGCCATTGTGCCGTCAATCCATATACGAGCATCTCGAATTAACCGCCATTGGTAAAACCCAACCTCGATTTTATCGATTATGTCGAGGAATTCGCTGCGATTTAATATTCGGTCTTCTGAGACTATATCGTGGACTCCATGCTGAACGTTGCGAACAATCTGCCCTTGGTCGTCTAACACTTGGTAGCATTGCCCTACACCTGCCCAAGGTACTTCCAGTTCGATATATCCGCTTTGTGGACTACTGGCTGGATTAAAGACCGTAATCATACGGTCTGGTTGGCTGAAGTATGCACTGTATTGGGGCGGGTTATTATCCAGTGTGGTGGGTGGTTTGGGGAGCAATTCACTGTTTATACTACTTGCCAGATCGCGCAGTCCTGATTCGCTGAGGGAGTCTGCAATTTGCTGGCTCCAGTCGAAGCGTGTACGCATTTCTTCGTGAACCTGATCGATGGAACATCCGCAAATCGAGTCGTGCGGATGGTTTTCCATCAAATAGTGCCATGCCTTCCATAGCTGGTTTTTGCGATCATTGTTTTTCAACAGCAAGGCGAATGCACTTAAGGGTTCGGCATATCGCTCTAGCGCGGTTTCACAGGCATGGTTGCGTTGCTTAATCCACATCCGGGTTGAGAGAATACCGGGTAACAAATGATGACGGCGTGACGACCGAAGTTCTCCTTTTATAGTTGGCAACTGTGTCCCATCACCTAATGCCGCTTTCACCTGAGCAACATAGGCAGGCAGTGTGCCATGTTTAAGGCGGATATGTTCGCCAATCTGTTGGTTAGCTGCCTCAATCAAACTGGGTAGTTCGGGTTGTGGCAGCATATGATCTGTGCCATTCATAAGCAGTATATGCTGAGTATGCAGATGTGGTGCGAGACGTTCAATTTGCTGTTCGATAACACGGATGAAGGCCGAAGTTGCAGGCGGCACCCATGATAGATTGCCATACCCGGCACGGAAGTAGATGGTCAAAACCCGTGTGCCATCGGGGGCTTCCCACCAGAGTTCTACAGGTTCTTCGGAGAGACCACGCTGGAAAGCCGCTGCATCCAGCCTAACTCCTTTAAGAATCTGTGGTAGCTGGCTGATGTGCCCGAATGAGTCGGGTGTGTAGCCAACAGACATTCGTCCGCCAAAACGTTCACAAATCTTTGCGCCCAGCATCAGATTACGGACGGTAGCCTCCGGGCTGACCAAAAACTCGTCCGGAAGGATGTGCCAAGGGCCGATAAATAAACGTCCTTCCTGCACATAGCGACGTAGATCGGTTTCGCGTTCGGGGCGAATTTCCAGGTAATCTTCCAATGCTAGCGTTTGCCCATCCAGCAGAAAACTGTGGTAACCCGGTTGAGTTGCCAACATGTCCAGCACTTGATCAACTGCTTCCACCAACAACAGACGAAATTCCTGAAAAGGTCTATACCATTCCCGATCCCAGTGGGTGTGCGAAACAATCGTGATGAGATAGGGTATGTTGGTCATCATATTTCCTCGCCATGATTTGTGCAATCTGTCCGAAATTGGTTGACATGTATTGCCACAAGTGGATATTTTTAGGTAACTAACGCGCGTTAGTTGACCGGAGTGATTATAGCACGATGAAAAAACGACGGGCAACTATGGCTGATGTAGCAAACCATGCTGGGGTTTCGCGCACGACGGTTTCCTTTGTGTTAAACAATGTGCCAGATGCGAACATTCCAGAAGCAACCCGTCAGCGTATCCTGCAATCTGCCCGCGAGTTGGATTATGCTCCTAATGTGCAGGCGCTCAATTTGGCTACAGGCAGAACTATGATGATTGCCTTAGTTGTTCGCCAAACTTCCGAGCAGATGGCTGCTGACCTGTTCTTAGGCGAGTTTATGCGTGGCGCAACACGCATTATTGAGGCGGATGATTATCATCTGCTTGTCCATGCCGCTGAACCTGATGCTGTGGAAAGCACCTACGGCAAATTAGTTCGCACACACAAAGTTGACGGTCTTTTGGTTGCATCACCCATGGTTGAGGATCCAGAAGTTCAGTTATTGCACGATGAAGGTACTCCCATAGTTTTGAATGGGGCGACTGATGCGCGGGATATTGCCAGTGTGGACGTTGATAATGTCCAAGGCGCATACACTGCTGTCCGTCACCTTATTGAACTCGGCCACCGTCGTATTGGGCACATTAGCAATGCACCATTTTCGTACACTTCTAGTGTGTATCGCCTCGCAGGGTATCGTCAGGCGTTGCACGAATCCGGCATTTCATATGACGAGCAGTTAGTTTTTGCAGGTGAATTTACAACTGAGAGTGGTTATGTCGCTATGCAACACCTTATTGATAATCCTGTTTTACCAACTGCTGTATTTATCGGTAGCGATGTAGTGGCGATTGGCGCGTTAGATGCTTTGCATCACCATGGGTTGAGTATTCCACGGGATATGTCGGTCGTCAGTTTTGATGACATTTTACTCAGCAAGTATGTGCGTCCAGCGCTCACGACGGTACATTTGCCCGCTTATGATTTGGGGCGCAATGCAGGTGAAATGATCTTGAAAATTATCCGTCGTCAGCCTTTAGTCAAAATGCGTGTTCTCCTGCCGACCGAGTTAATTGTTCGTGACTCGACGGCGCGTTTATCAGTCTGATTGTAAGGAGAGGAGGGGAAAGCTGCCAGAAAAACTTTTAACCAACAGCAGCCAGAATAAGTACATTTTAGTGAGGAGCAAACACAATGAATAAGCGTCTTTTAGTTCTTCTCGTTTTGGTGGCGACTTTTGCTCTGATGCTGGCTCCCGCCAGTGCTCAGGATACCAAAATCGTCACATTCTTAACAACCTTTGGCGGCTCTGAACTGGATGCCCTACGCGTCTCGCTGGATGCTTTTACTGAGGCAACGGGCATTCTGGTGACAGTAGAAAGCAACCGTGACTCGACTGCCGTTCTGCGTACCCGGGTGGCAGCAGGCAGCCCGCCGGATGTGGCGCTGATTCCGCGTCCCGGCTTGCTGGCAGAATTTGCCCGCGCGGGCAATCTGGTGGCGTTGGTGAATGCTGATGGTACTGCTGGTCTGATTGACCCGGCAGTGCTGACCGACAACTATGCTCAGGGTATCATTGATTTGGGCAATGTGGACGGTGCGGTTTATGGCATCCTCGCCAAAGCCAACTCCAAGAGTACAATTTGGTATAAGCCCGCTTCTTTTGCGGAATTGGATGTTGAAGTTCCTACTACCTGGGATGAACTGCTAGCGATTCAGGCTGCTTATGTGGCGGCTGGCAAGACCCCTTGGAGCATTGGTGGCGCAGATGGTTGGACGCTGACCGATTGGTTCGAGAATATTTATGTCCGTCTAAATGGGCCAGAGAAATACACGCAGTTGTTTGTTACCCACGAAATTCCATGGACGGATGACAGTGTGGTGCAGACTCTGGAAGCCTTCAAGATGATTGTTTCGCCTGCTGATACCAATCTGGCGGGTGGCGCGGAAGGTACACTGTCGACTGGTTTCATTGAAGCCGCGAACATCGTCTTCCGACCCGATGCGGGTGCAGAAATGTACTATGAAGGCGGTTTCATGGGCGGCATCATCGCGGGCAACTTCCCTGATCTGACGCCGATTGACGATTTTAATGCCTTCCTGTTCCCCGCAGCCAATGAAGAATGGGGTGCGCCAGTGGTTGGCGGTGGTGACCTGTTGGCAGCATTTGCTGACCGTCCTGAAGTGGCCGAGCTGGTCAATTGGATGGCTGGCAGTGAAGGTAACACGCTCTGGGCAGGCACAGGTGCAATTGTTTCTCCGAACAAGAATGTTGGTCTGGATGTCTACAGCCCGCTGGCAGCACTGGATGCTGAGCAGGTTGCTAATGCCTCCACTTTCGTTTTTGACGGTTCGGATCTTGCCCCCAGCGTGGTGGGTGGCGATGCCATGTTTATCGGATTGCAGGACTTCATCAACAACCCCGATGACATGATGACTATTTTGCAGCAGATTGAAGATGTGGCCGCAGGCGCTTACTAAATATCTCTAGCAGGGCAGGGGCGTCTTATGGGATGCCCCTGCACCCACATCCTCTGAGAATTTCCTCTGGCTTGAAATATTGTTTGGCGTGAGGAATTAATGAAAACAAATCCTGTATTAGGTTGGGCTTTTGCTTTACCAGCCTTGGCATTTATAGTCGTTTTCTTGCTTTACCCGACCATCAGTACGATTCTCCTCAGTTTCGATACGGGTTTGGGTTTCCAGCCGACTGAATTCGTTGGCCTGGATAATTATGTTACGTTGTTCACCAAAGACCGTTTCTTCTTCAACGTCAGTACCTGGCCGCCTTCAGGTGCGGTGTTCGTCACTATTCTCTGGTTGGTGCTGTTCACATTGGGCACAGTAGGTTTTGGCCTGCTGGTGGCTGTGCTGGCGAATTCGGTGCGCTATGAAGTCTTGGTGAAGACTATCATTTTTGTTCCGATGGCGATTTCGTTCACTGCCGCTGGGATCATCTGGCGCTTTGTCTACAGTCCCGATGCCAATACCGGCATATTGAATGCTCTTTTGGTTGGATTTCTGCCTTCTTTTGAAGCCATTTCCTGGCTAGGCCGCACTGATGTTGTGAATGTCGCTGTCATTGTGGCAGGCATTTGGATATGGACAGGGTTTTGCATGGTCATTATTTCGGCGGCGCTTAAAGGGCTACCGAAAGAAGTGCTTGAAGCGGCAACGGTGGACGGGGCAAATAATGTGCAAACCTTCCGGTTGGTGACGTTTCCCATGCTCTGGCCGACCATCACCGTTGTTGGCACGACCATGATTATCAATGTGTTGAAAGCGTTTGATCTGGTCTATATCATGACGGCGGGCAATCCGCGCGGTGCGAGCCGGATTATCGGATTCACCATGTATTGGGAAACCTTCAATAATGGTCGTCCCGGTTATGGAAGTGCGGTGGCGGTAGTGATGCTTATTCTGGTCATACCGTTTGTGGTCTTTAATATCCGCCGTTTCCGTGCAGAGGAGAAGAGCTAATGACATCCATCAGTTTGCCTGCCTCTGCTGCTCCAACATCGGTTCGGCGCAACTTCCGTCCATCAGCAAAATGGTTGGTACATATCACGCTGGTTATTCTGGCGGTGATCTGGTTGGTGCCATCGATTGGTCTGTTGATTACCTCGTTCCGTCCGCTGGATGCCATTTCGTCTTCAGGCTGGTGGACGGCTTTCTCACCTGCCCGTTTTACCGTAGAAAATTACGAATATGTGCTAACTGCTCAGGGCATGGGCAATAGCTTTGTCAACAGCTTCATCATTACACTGCCGGGGACTATTCTCCCTGTATTAATTGGCGCGCTGGCTGCTTATGCTTTTACTGTCACACGTTTCCGGGGGCGGGATACCATCTTTTTGTTGATTGTGGCACTGCTGGTTGTGCCTATTCAAACCACCCTCGTTCCTGTACTCCGGCTGTTTAATCAATTTGGTTTAACAGGTTCGTTCGTTGGTATCTGGTTGGCGCATACCGGATATGGTTTGCCGTTTGCTATTTACCTGTTGCGAAATTTCTTTGCCGCCTTGCCCAAGGAATTGTTTGAATCGGCCAAGATTGATGGTGCGAATGATCTGGTCGTTTTCATTCGCATTGTGCTGCCACTGTCAGTACCTGCGCTGGCCTCGCTAGCCATTTTCCAGTTTATGTGGGTGTGGAATGATCTGCTGGTCGCGCTGATTTTTATGGGCAATCCTGATTATCAGCCTGTAACAGTGCGTATTCAGGCGATGCTGGGTACTTATGCTACTGAATGGCATATCATGAGCGCGGCGGCATTTGTATCAATGTCTGTTCCATTGCTCGTTTTCTTCGCACTTCAACGTTATTTTGTAACAGGTTTGACGGCTGGTGCTGTGAAGTCATGAAGCTGGTCGGCTTTATCCTGCTTCTGTTGATGCCTGTACAATCGGGTCAGGTGCTTCACGTGCCTGACCCCTATCCGACGATTACTGCTGCGTTGGAAGCGTCTTCGCCGGGGGCGATTATTCAGATTGAAGCGGGTGAATATGCTGAGTCCTTGGTTATTCATAAACCGGTAACTCTCATTGGGCGTGGTATCGTCGTTATTTCAGGGCAGAGTGATCGCCCAAGCATCATAGTTGAGGACACAGGTGGGGTGCTGCTGGATGGATTGACTATTCACGGTGGTGAACATGGCATTCTGGTATATCGCAGCCGGGATGTAACTATCCAGAACAGTAATATCATCGAAAGCCGATTGGTGGGTATCAAAGTTCGTCAGGCATCCGCCGAAATTATCAACAACATGATTACAGATGCACAACCACCTTATGGCCGAGGTATTCACATCACCAATGGAATGGAATGGCCAGAATCGAATATCATTCATAACACTGTAATCGGAAGTGCCGATCATGGCATCATGACCAATATGGCGAAAGTAAATGTTCGCGCCAATACTATAATTGGGAGCGGACGGGCCGGGATTGCTATCACGGAAATGACTCATGGGTTGGTGGCAAACAATGTAGTGAATTCCAGCGGCGAAAATGCTTTGTATATCTCTGACTGGTCGCGCGTCATTGCCTGCCAGAATCGTCTGATGAATACGTTGCCTCCAACCATTCAGGGGGAACGTTATGGTAATGGCGTAACGGTGGATTATCATGCGAGGGTTCAATTGCAGGGCAATCTGGTGATGGATAATGCACGGAATGGCGTGAGTATTCTGGCATCGTCAATCGTTGACTTGCATGCTAATCGCTTTGTAGATAATGTGCTGGAATCGGTGTGGGTGGATGCAAGTAGTCAATCGGGTGAAGCCCCACCGATATTTTGTCGTGAACCCGATTGGGGGATGCAGTTATGGCGTGGTACATAAACGCCGTTTTCTACGAACTCTACGTCCGCGCATTTGCCGACTCGAATGCAGATGGTCATGGTGATCTGACTGGTCTGCGACAAAAGCTGGATTATCTTCAGTGGTTAGGTGTGGATTGTGTCTGGCTACTGCCCATCAACCCTTCGCCTCTGAAAGACGATGGTTACGATGTTGCCAGCTATTATGGCATTCATCCACATTATGGCCTGATGGAAGATTTTCAGATTACTGTTGAGGAAATTCACCGTCGTGGGATGCGGGTGATTATCGATTTAGTGCTGAACCATACTTCTGACCAGCACCCTTGGTTTCAGGAAGCGAGACGCTCTAAGGATTCGGCATTCCGCGATTTCTATGTCTGGAGTTCGACGCCAGATAAGTATCAAGGTGTCCCGCTGATTTTTCCCGGTGTCGAAACTTCAAACTGGGCCTATGATGAACTGACTGGCGAATATTACTGGCATCGCTTCTACCATTCTCAGCCGGATTTAAATTATGATAATCCCCAAGTGCGGGCTGCGATGTTGGACGTGGTACGCTTCTGGCTAGATTTGGGCGTAGATGGTTTCCGGGTAGATGCTGTGCCATATCTGTTTGAGCGTGAGGGGACGCTGTGCGAGAGTCTGCCGGAAACCCATACTTTCATCAAGGAGATTCGCAAGGTTATCGACACGGATTATCCTGAAGCTGTCCTACTGGCTGAAGCGTGTATGCCGCCAGATGATCTATTGCCATATTTTGGACAGGGTGATGAATTTCATCTTTGCTTCCATTTTCCTGTGATGCCCCGTTTATATCTGGCGCTGGCAACAGGTGACCGTTCGAGTGTGGTGAATATTCTTGATCAAACACCGCCACTGCCTACCGGTGGTCAGTGGGCGACTTTTTTGCGTAATCATGATGAATTCAATCTGTGGTTAGTTACACCAGAGGAACGCGAATATCTTTGGGATATTTATGCGCCTTTGCCCGAACAGCGTATCTTTACCGGGATTCGCCGTCGTCTTGCTCCTTTGCTGAATAATGACCCACGTAAAATTGCTCTGATGCATTCGCTGTTGTTTACGCTGCCCGGTACGCCAGTCTTGTATTATGGTGACGAAATTGGGATGGGGGATGATGTGTCGCTCCCGGATCGGAATGGTGTTCGCACTCCCATGCAGTGGAACAACACAGCCAATGCTGGATTTTCGGGTGCTAAAACTTTGTACGCCCCTGTGATAAGTGATCCTGTGTTTGGTTATCAACAGGTATCGGTGCAGGCTCAACAGGCTGACGTAAATTCGCTTGTTCATCAGGTTCGGGAATTTATTATGGCGCGCAAGCGTTTGCCCGTCCTCGGATCAGGCGCATTAGAATGGCTGGGTGATCTCCCCAAACAGGCATTGTGCTTCTGGCGTAAATCGGATAACCAACAGGTACTTGCTTTGCATAATCTTGCTGCCGAACCTCTGCATGTTCAATTGCCAGAAAGTGTGATCCTTCATGATGTATTTACGGGCGAAACAGTTTCTGGTTCGGTCGTGTTGGATGTTTATGGCTATCGTTGGTTCACTGCAACGCCTTAAAATTAGATAGCTCTTACTTCTGCGGTCTGGTATACTGTGCCCTTTAGAGAAATTTTCTACAACCGCACTTGGGGGCGCGATTACCGCCATGTCTTTTCTGGAACAGGAAATTGCCGAGCAGCCAGATGTGCTGAATCGGCTGCTTCGGGCTGAAGTCTCCACCGTTCAACACATTGTTAAAGCGATCCGCGAATTTAACCCAACTTTTGTGTGCATCGCAGCGCGAGGTACATCCGATAATGCTGCCCGATATGGACAATATTTGCTGGGTGTCCATGCGGGTTTAAGTACTGCTCTGGCTACGCCTTCTATCCACACTCTGTATGAATCTGCACCCAATTTATCACGTGCGCTGGTGATTGGGATTTCACAATCCGGGCAGGCGGCAGATGTTTGCCGGGTACTGGATGATGCACGTAAGCAGGGGGCGCTAACGGTTAGCATTACAAATTATCCCGACTCGCCTATGGCGAAGGCCGCACATCATCATATCTCGCTCCATGCGGGCGAAGAGAAAAGCGTTGCGGCTACCAAGACATACACTGCCCAACTTACAGCGGTCGCTATGCTGGTTGCTCATTTGACGGATAATGGCGAACTCATCGATGGGTTAGGGCGGATTTCTGCGTTTGTGAGCGAAACCCTGAAGGCTTCTGAACAAATATCCAGTTGGGTGGAACGCTATCGTTATATCAGTCAGTTTGTGGCTATTGGGCGTGGATACAACTACTGCACAGCTTTTGAAATCAGTTTGAAGGTGCAAGAATTATGTTATATCACAGCCAATGGTTACAGTGAGGCGGACTTTCTGCACGGCCCAATTGCCATGATTCAACCGGGATTTCCGGTTATGGTACTGGCTCCTCGTGGTAAAACCCTTTCTCCGATTCAATCATTTTTAGAGCGCTTGCAGGGGCGGCAGGCTGAAAGTCTGGTGATTTCTAACGATCAGGCTGCTCTTCAGATGGGACGTAAAGCAATGCCTTTGCCGGATGATATGCCTGAATGGCTGACACCCATCGCGGCTGTTGTGCCGGGACAGATTTTTGCCATGCAGTTGGCAGCGGCCAAAGGTAATCCTCTCGATAAGCCGCTGGGTTTAACTAAAGTGACGGTTACACTGTAAGGTTGCCACCATGCCTCATGATGATCTGGCTCTTGGTGTCGATATTGGTGGCACCAAAATCGCACTCGCTTTGGTAGACCGCAAAGGGGAAGTGTTAGCGGAAGGCCGTCTTCCTACACAGTCCTCTGATGGACAGGTTGCGGTTTTAGATCGCATCGCTCAGGGAATCACTGAATTGCTGGAACAGGCTGATCGCCCGGTAGGCGGGATTGGGATTGGCTGCCCCGGTTATATTGATCCCCATCAGGGTATCGTTCAACAGGCTGTAAACCTTAACTGGCATAACGTCCCGCTGCGCGATGAACTGGCACAGCGGCTCAATGGCAAGTTGCCGATCTGGTTGCATAAAGACGCGGATGCAGCCACTCTTGGAGAGTTTTATGTTGGGGCAGCGCAGGGGTGCCCGGATTTCATCAACATCGCTATTGGCACAGGTTTGGGCATGGGGGCGCTGGTCAATGGGCAGTTGATCGTTGGCAGTGGGTTTTGTGGGATGGAAATTGGTCACATTTCACTGCACCCAGCCGATGGTCGCCTATGTAACTGTGGACAACGGGGCTGTATCGAGATGTATGTTTCTGGGCCGGGGTTACTGGCAGGTGTGGAAGAACGACGGAGTGAATACCCTAACAGCCCACTCGCAATGCTTGATCCAGTTTCTACAGAGGATGTGCTGACAGCCGCCGAACGACAAGACCCGTTGGCAAGTCGCGTTATTCAGGATGCGGTTGAGCACTTGACATGGGTGGTTACCGCATCGATTGGAATGCTGAATCCTGCACGGATTGTTCTCGGCGGCGGTTTGGGACTGGCGCTGGCGGATACACTTATTCCGGCATTGGAAGCCGAATTCAAACGCCGAACCCTGCCGATTACCCATCGTAATTTACAGATTGTGCCTTCACAGGTGCAGTCGAGCGCGGTGGGGGCGGCGGCGTTGGTGTGGCATTATGCGGGTAAATAGGTCAGTGGGCGTCCGAATCCGAACGCCCCTATCCGAATAATTATTGATGGTAGTAGGTTGACCAGCCCAGATATTTGTTGAATGCCTCGTTGATGACACGTCCAACCTTCGTCTGATTGATGGTAACGTGATGTTCGAAGCCTTGTTCGCAGATGTAGGCCAGCAATTCCTGGAAGCGCGGCACCTGCACCACACCATATCCACCAAAGGTATTGATTGGATCGTCAGTGAAAACACCTTCGCCCGTGTAACTGATGATTTTTCCACTGAAATCATCGGTTGAAATCCGCAAATAGGTGAACGGATTGGCTTTTACCCGACCATAAATTGTGCCATAGGTGTTGGCTGCACCAACGGTTTTAGCAATGATTTCCTGATAATCCATCACCGGGATGTCATCCACAAATACGTCTTTGGGCAGGTTTGAGCAGTGGAAGACAACCCCTTTATCCGGATCCTCCCCATAATTGTTATTCCAGTCGACCAATGCTGATGGTCTGCCCGAAGCCAATTGGAGCGCGAGCATGGCTAATGCGCCAACAATATCGGTTTCGCAGGCAGAGGGATTGAGCTTGTTACTGCTCATGCTCATCAGGGTACAGGGGACAACGCCGAAATATTCTTCCATCGAAGTCCAACACTGAATGGCGGTTGCATCCAGGGCGTTATCTTCCATCCAGCCATCTAGCACGACGCCGAATTTTGCCATCCGCATGAGCGATACATCTGGAACGCCAGTGGTGCGGGCGTAAGACTGAATATCTTGTAACTTCGCGCTTACTAATTCGTGGCTATCAGGCAGGCGTTCGATGCGTCCGTAGACTTCGGAAAGATCGAGTGTTTCCACACTGATGCCCGCTTGGTCGAGGAGTTTTTCGCTAAATCGAACGGTTTTAAAGGCTTCCGGGCGTGCGCCCATCATGCCTAGACGGGCGGTACGTATTCCACGCACAACACGGCACATAGCGGCGAAAGCCTGTAAATCTGCCATGAATGCCTCGGAGTTGGGATCCATCGTATGCCCACTAGTGAGGGTGTATTTGATTCCGTATTGACGCAGGTTGTTACAGGCGCTCATTTTCCCGCAAAAGCTGTCGCGGCGGTGTTCGATGCCCATCTGAGTGGCGTCATCAGGAAAGGCGTGGATCAGCACTGGGACATTCAAATTAGCGAAGCGCAGTGTGTTGGCAATGGCTCGTTCATCACCGAAGTTGGGAAGGGTGACCAATATGCCGTCAATCTCCCCCCGATGTTGACTGAAGAGTTCACCACACAGTCGTGCTTCCTGAAGCGATTCAATGGCACCGACTTTTGTATCGGCCTCAGGGGTGATGATGGCTTTAATTCCGGTTTTTTCCAGCAGATCCAGAATGGTTTGGCGTCCGCTGAGTGCCAGATGTGCTGGAAAGAAACCACGATTGCCGACGATGACTCCCAGTGTAACCGGACGGTTGTTGAGCGAGGCAGCAGGTATGGATTGGGGGTGTGAAAGCACCATTTTAAATTTTCCTTTCAATCAAGTTCGGAGCGATGTGACAACAAACGAAATTTTACGAAAGCAGGTTTCATGCTACCGTGTATCTGTGAGAGCGTCAAGCAAGGTGGTGGACTGGAAATAGCGCCTATTCAATCCGATAATAGCGCGCAATGTTTGCAAGGGATTTTTATGAGAAAGTATAGGCTATGTCAACTTTGAGCATAGAAGAAAAAGTCGGACAAATGCTGGGTGTAGGGTTTCAGGGGTTAGCGGCCCCGGATTATTTACTGGACTGGCTGGCTGCGGGACGGGTTGGTGTCATTATTCTGTTTGCCCGGAATGTGGAAAGCCCAGAGCAACTTGCGCGACTTACCCAATCGATTCATCAGGCGGCGAAATATCCAGTTTTGATCGGCATCGACCAAGAAGGTGGGATGGTGGCACGGTTACGGGAGGGATTTACCGAAAGCCCCGGCGCGATGGCATTGGCTTCTGCACGGAATGCTGAGGCGCTGACCGAGCGAGTCGATCATATGTTGGCAGTGGAAATGCAGGCGATGGGCATTAACTGGAATTTTGCCCCAGCGGTTGATATTACCTACAACACAGCTAATCCGACTGTCAGCACACGCTCTTTTGGTTCGGATGCGGAACACGTTGGTCAGATGGCTGCATCGGCTGTGAAAGGTTTTCAGCGGGGCGGGGTGGCGGCTTGTGCCAAGCATTTTCCGGGATTGGGGGATACATCGGTTGATACCCATTTGGAATTGGCACGGTTGAATGTTTCGGTAGAACATATCCTGCATTTTGATTTGATTCCGTTCCGGGCGGCGATGGATGCTGGATTAGCCAGCGTGATGACCACTCACACTATTTTCTCGGCTTTGGATACACAGCATCCGGCGACGCTTTCTCCAGTGATTGTGAAGCGGTTGCTCCGAGAAGAATTGGGTTTTCGGGGTGTGGTCGCCAGCGACTGCATGGAGATGAAAGCCATCAGTGATCATTATGGAGCAGGCGAATCGGCGGTTCTGGCTGCGCTGGCGGGGATTGACCTGATTTTGTTCTCGCATACCCGTTCACGGCAGGAAGCGGCTTATGAGGCTTTATTGAATGCGGTGCAGACGGGACGTGTCCCGATGGAAGTTATCGACGCAGCCAACGAACGGATTGCTGATTTGAAGCGGGCTTATCCAGCGCAAACACCTGATGTAAAACGGATTCGGGACAATGCACATCTGGAAGTGGCGCAGGAAGCCGCACGGGCTGGAACGGTAATGCTGGCGAATGAGGGTATTCTGCCACTGCCACAGGAACGGGTGGGGTTAGTTGAGTTCGCCTCCTACATGGAAACTGAAGTGATGGAAAAGGGTGAGCAGACCAGTTTCGCCAAGCGGGTAATAGAGCGTTTTCCACAGATCAAACTCATTACCTTGCAACCAGACGCGAATACAAGGGAAGTAGTTGAAGAGGCGCTTGAACTGGCGCGGACAGTGGATGTGCTGGTGATCGCTACCCGGAGCGCACACCTGAATCTGGAGCAGCTAGAGGCGGCGCGTGGATTATTGGTTGCGGCTTCGCGGTCGGTGCTGGTGTGCCTGCGTAACCCATATGATGCTGGGGTTTTGGCAGAGGCGAAAACAATTATCTGCACATCCAGCGACAGTCCACCTTCGTTACAAGCGGCGGTAGATGTGCTGGCAGGGGAATTTGTGCCCAACGGGAAACTGCCTGTGACGGTGATGACCCATGCTTAATCAGCTTTCTGCGAGGGCTAATCAACGGCTGGATGCATTGATGGGGCGCGATCTGGGGAATGTGTTCCCGGCATGTTCGCTAACTGTGATTTATAAGGGCGAAACGGTGCTGGATGCCGCGTGGGGCGAGGTTGAAGGCAATCCGACGCAAGTGGATACGCGGTTTGATCTGGCTTCGGTCACGAAGTTGTTCACGGCGACAGCTTTCCTTTCGTTGGTGAGTGCGGGAAACGTCCGGCTGGATGACCCACTGGTGAGCGTGATACCCGAATTTGGAGCCGAAAGTCCGCGTAGGATTGAAGGTGGGCAAGACCCACACAGCAAGGAACGGTTGGCAACTCCAGCACATCTTGAAGGGCAGACGGTTGATCCAGCATTGGTTACATTCCGGCATTTGCTAACGCATACTTCGGGCCTGCCTGCGTGGCGGGACGTGTATACTACGGCGGGTTCAGCTCCGACACCCCCTGACCGGCCTGATCCCATATCGCGGGGTGAACGGTGGGCGCGGGCGGTTAAGGCGCTGTGTGGGTATCCATTCACGGGAAAACCGGGCAAAAACGTTAGCTATAGCGATGTTGGTTTGATGCTGCTGGGCGAGGCGCTGGCACGTTTGCACGGCGCTTCATTGGATGAGGCCATTTTGGCGCGAGTTCTGCGACCACTGGGACTGAATAATGTGTTGTTTAATCCGGTGCGCGAGGGCGGAATCCCGCGTGAAAATATTGCCCCTACAGAAGACGATCCGACTTGGCGCAAGCGGCGGGCATGGGGTGAAGTCCATGATGAAAATGCCTGCGGCGTGGGCGGGGTGGCTGGTCACGCGGGGTTGTTTGCTCCAGCGCGGAGTGTGGCACTGTTGGGACGGGCGTGGTTGTATGAGCCACATGTGTTCGGGATTGATCCAGAATTAGCCGCGTTGGCTAAACAGGAACAGTCCGAAACAGATGGCGCGCGGCGTGGATTGGGCTTCGCACTGAAGGCACATGTAGGGGCATCAGCGGGGGATTACTTTAGCCCGAATACGTATGGGCATACGGGATTTACGGGAACTTCGTTGTGGATTGACCCCGATAAAGAACTGATTGTGGCCTGCCTGACCAACAGCGTATATCCGGGGCGTTGGCACGGCGGGACGCTGGAATTTCGGCGGGATTTGCATGATTTATTGGCTCAAGAATTAGAGGCTTCATAATGCTGACTGAACAACCCAATCCACGTTCACAGGGGATTGATCAACGTTCGACGCTGGAAATGCTCCAGATTATTAACGGCGAAGATCAGAAAGTGGCGCTGGCCGTGGCACAGGCGCTTCCTCAAATCGCGCTGGCGGTCGATGGTATCGCCAAGCGAATCGAGAAGGGCGGGCGACTGTTTTATG
>JAIOHM010000204.1 GCA_019912965.1 Anaerolineae bacterium | reverse complement strand
CCCCTACCATAGATTTAATTTTAGAACTTTTGTCCTTACGTGTCAATTTGAATCTGGTTGGGATTGGGTGGAGTCTTGGGGTGGGTTATTTTCCTTTTCCTGCCACTGGCGCACGGCTTCAAGGGCTTCGGGTGTACCGATTTGAGTAAGGGCGAGAGATGCGGTTTGCTTGACCATTCCGTCGCTATCTTCCAAGGTTTTTATCAATTGTTCAGTGGCTTCTATGGCCTGCAATTTGCCTAGCGACAATGCAGCACAATAGCGGACATTCGGATCGTCATCATCAAGGGCTTTTACGATCAAGGGGATATTCTTTCGATTACCCAGTTTCCATAATCCGATAACCGTACTCGAACGCACTCTTGGGTCTTTGTCTTTCAAGGCTTTCGTCAAATGTTTTTGGGCATCTCGCTGTTCCATTTTCCCTAGTACATGAGCAGCAACAGAGCGCACATGACTGCTTGAGTTGGATTTCAGTACATTGATAACGGCTTGAGTAGCACGGGTATCCCTTATTTTTCCAATGGCATCAATAGCGGCCTGCTGCACTCTAATATCTTCATCTTTAGTCATCTCAATCAAAGAATCTAATCCGTCGCTACCGAATCTCCACAAGGTATCGGCAATGTATGTTCGCACATCGGGATTAGGATCATTCAAGAGTTGGCTAAGCGGCTCCAGGATGCGATTATCTCCTAATTTGCCGAGGGCATGGACAGCCAAGCGGCGAACGTCATGCTCTGGATCTTTTAAGGCTGCAATTAACGGCTCGATGGCACGAGCATCTCCAAGCTGTCCTAATGCATAGATTGCTTTCCAGTGGCTATGTCCAGCATCGCGTAAACTTTTTACGGTATAGTGGAAGGCAAAATAGTCGCGTAAAGCTAAATGAATAAAGCGGAAAAGGTTAGGCTTCTCATTTATGGGAACTAAAAGATTCAGTTGGGCAGCCAGGGTTTTAAACTTCCCCAAATCACTGGTGTTGGATAAACCGGGATTATTTCCCAAGTAAATCTGATTATGCGGAAGCGAATCAATAATATTGTCTGAAGCAGCACTGCCCAAAATGTTATAAATTTCGTCCAGAGAAAATGCCAGCTTATTGGCTGGTTTTCGTCTTTCACGTTCATACTGCTGTCCCACGTAAGTCTCAAAAATCTTATCGCGCAAATCCCCTCTACTCAGGTCACGCAATAATTTCGCTTCCTCCGGTAATTCACGGAAGGCATGGGTAAATAAACTCAGGAGCAAAGGTGTACGGGCAATTTCCCGCAAACCCAAATCGGCCTGCAATGCTGCCCAGAGGTCAGGGAGATCGTTTAGGTAGGCACTCATTTGGTTATCATCCAGCGGTTGGAGGGTGACTGCACCGCCGAGGGATACTTTGTGACCGATGTCGGCGTAGTCTTTCACGCGGCAGGAAATAAGGATGGGCGCGGCAGGCTGTCCCTCGACGATGTGTTCAACAAAGCGGAGACGCGGGTCGTAGAAATCGTGGGTTTGGGGGTCTTCGCGTTCATTACCGAGTTCGTCGAGGCCATCGAGCAGGAGCAGGGCGCGTTTGGAGTCCAGCAAGCGGGCGAGGTCATCGCGTTTGAGGGCGGGGACGGCGACAGTTAGCCAATCCAACAGCGGGGTTTGCTTCTGAGCATCCCACGTGGAGATGGGGACGAGGATGGGCAGGGGCAAGGTTGGGTCTTCGAGACGGGCGGCAACACGATCACGAGCGAAGGCGAACAAGGTGGTGGTTTTGCCTGCGCCGGGATCACCCAAGAGCAGGACACGTCCGTTGTATTCCGTAAAGGCTTCGTGGAAATTCTGGAACTGTTTGCGCTCTGTGTCTGGCGATTCGACGCCCGCCATCGCGAAGAAGGCCATTGGCAATACTTGCGCGCGTTCGACGGCATCCGGGGCGGATTCGCCGCGCAGGGTGACGAGCGAAAATACGGTGAGGTTCAGGTAGCGAACGATGTTCTGATAGAGCGCGTTCAGATAATCGCGGAAGGGATCATCATCGGAAGCAGCGGGCAAGGGGGCGGCATCCAGCGTGGGACGCTTTAGCACGGTGCAAAGGCGATCAAAAGCAGCATCCCATCCCTTGTAGAAGTCGATCCATTCGTTGGTGATGACCGAAACATGCGGCGCGATTTCGGCAAAGCGCAGGGGAATAACGGGCTTTTTCAACACCTGAGCATACTGAATCTCGCGGCGGACGAAGCTATCCGAGCGTTTGCTTTCCGGCGTCAGGCACAGGGCAACACAAGAGGCTTTCTCGATGCCACTTTCGATTTCGGCGCTGAAATCCTGTGCGGGGTCGATGTCGCGGGTATCGCGCCACGCACGAAAGCCGGCTGATTCCAGCGCAGTGTGCAGGCGTCCCGCATGGTCGCCGCCATCTTTGCGGGCGTAACTGATGAAGATGTGACCGGAGTCTGTCATGAGCGATGCTTCCAAATTATCAGCCGAAAATGCCCAACATGCTGCGCGGATTGTAACGTATTTTGGGCTGCCGGGGTGTGCTTATTCGGTGAGTAGTTAGGTCAGTTGTATGTTCACCCTCACCCTAAATCCCCTTACAAGGGTAGGTTTTTAATGAATGGCTTGTTGGGTTACGCCGCCAGAGGCTAAAGCCATCTGGCTAAGGGAAATCAAGCCCACTGAAGGGGCTATAAAAGGCCTTGAAGGGTCAAGTGATCTCAACCACATTGAGACAGTATGGCGAATGATGTGAAAAATTAAAAACCTACCCCTGAAAGCCCTAAATCCCTCTCCCTCAGGGCGAGGGACTTGGAAAGCGCCTTAGTATCTATCCGTAAACCGTTTACCCCTAACCCCAGCCCTTCCCCCGCACGCAGGGGAAGGGAGCAAAACAAGTTGTTTGTGACTGTGTACGGTAGTTTATGGATAGGCTCTTAAGCAAGTCAAATTAACTCGCAATTGCCCTAAGCGAGTAGTTGGCGCACTTTCGCGGCGACCGCGTGACCGAGTTTTTGCTGTTCTTCCGGCTCGAAGTGGATGCCATCCCGGTCGCTGGATGTGATGACTGTTCCGGCATCAAGAAAGGCACAATCGTGAGCCTGGGCGATGCGCTGGTAATGCGGCGCAAGCTGGCGGGATTTGGCTTCTGCCCCGGCGAACATATCGGCAAACAGGGTCAGCTTTGCGACGGGTGGGGGACAGATGAGCAAGACTTGTGGGGCTGTGCCATTTATTCCGCTTTCGCTGCGCTGGATTAGATCGACTAATGATCCTGCGCCGGATGCGATGTCATAGGGCGTGAGGTTGAAGCGGGTTTTCAGGTCATTCGTCCCCAACATCACGATGACCAAATCCAGCGGGGCGTGGCTGCGAAGGCAAGGATAGAGATACGTTTTGCCATTGCGATACTCGCCTTCTACGGGATCATCCCACACCGTCGTGCGCCCGTTTAGACCTTCTTCAATGACCCAATAATCCCTGCCTAAGGCGGTACGCAGCACACTACCCCAGCGAATATCCGTCCCATAACGCGGAACACCGTTAAAATCGGTCATGGGCGGGCAGCCCCACGTGTTTGAATCGCCATAGCATAATATTGTTTTCATTGGTTGATCCTCAAAATCTTAAGGTTTCAAAAAGGGAAGGCTGTTTATTCTATAAATATACCGTTGATGCTGGAAGCGTTAGAACGAGACAGATATTCCCCCCGACTCCCCAACGGTAAGCCGCCAGCGTCCCCAACAATTCACGCTGGCGGCATCTTTTTTCCCACTACAGGATCATTGAACCGCCAAGACGCCAAGCGAGATCGCACTCGTCGCAAATTCCTCACTACTGCGCGATTTGGATGATTCGGTCTAAACCAGCAAGGTCTTTGAGGATGGTGACGGCGGCATCTGGAAAAGCAGATTGGGCGATAGCAGCAGCGGCTGCACCCTGTTCAGCGCCGATTTCCAGCAGCAATAATGCGCCGGGATTGCAGATCGCGGGTGCCTGCTGGAGCAGACGCTGTACCAGATCGAGTCCATCCGCGCCGCCGTCCAATGCAAGGCGGGGTTCGTAGCGGGTGACGGCCAGCGTGGGCAGATCACCGCTGGCGATGTAGGGCAGATTCGCCATGACCAGATCAACTTTTATGCCGCGCTCGACCAACGGCGTGAGCAAATCCCCTTCCCAAAACTGAACATTGGCCTGATGCAAGATGGCGTTCTGACGGGCAATGTTCAAGGCAGCAGGACTGAAATCAACAGCATGAATGGTGGCAGTGGGCGACAAGGCTGCCAATGTGACAGCCAATGCACCGCTGCCTGTGCCAACATCCACGCCGACACATAAAGGATGCTGATGGGCAAAGGTCAAGGCCGCTTCTAAAAGATGTTCGGTTTCCGGGCGGGGAATCAGCACATCAGGCGTCACGATGAATTCGCGGTCAAAGAAGGCACGACGCCCCAGAATATAAGCCAACGGTTCACCTGCCGCACACCGATCAATAAAGGCTTCATAGCGGATTTGCTGATCGTGTGTCAACGGCTGTTCCGGGTGTGCCAGCAGATATGCGCGTTCAACCCCCAGCACAGCAGCGAGCAGCACATGGGCATCCAGCGAACCCGAATCCGAGGCTGATTGGAGGCGGTTTTTAGCCCCGCGCAGGGCAAATTGGATGGTCTGGGTCATTTTTTAGCGTAAGTTTACAGATTTCCCGGTCAAATGTTAAATAGAATGCCTATGCCTTCTAACACAAATATTGTATATCTTTTAGATATGGTTAAGGCAATTGCAAGCTACGCAGGATAAGATCGCTCACAAAGTTCGGTTTTAGCAATAAGGGAAATTCAACCATGACAATGAACGCACGACACTTACCCAAGCACTTCCGCGAATCAATCAAGGATAGCTGCCAATACTGCCGCCGCACACCAGCCCTCTGGCAGCAAGTGGGAAGTGAAAAAGTGTGCGCGCATTGTGGAACACGGATATACAATTCGGCTATCGCCATGCCTGCCGAGGCTACAGCGGGTAAATCTGCCGGACGGTAATGCCTCGAATGCAGACCCTTCAAATCAGACAAATACGCTTGCAGATGTTACATAACCGTAATATCTGCAAGGCGCTACTCCTGAGCGGCGATATGCCCCAGAACTTCAACTACCCCATGCCGCACTTTAATATCCTCATCCTTCAGGGCGGCTAACAGGTGCGGGACTGCGCCCTGTCCCAAGCGGGCTAAGGCTTCGATGACATTCTTGCGTACTGGCGGTGTGGTGTTCATGCCGGGTACGGGATCCCAGCGGCGACGCAGCACATCAATCATGGACGGGGCTGCATTGGGATCGCCAATATGTCCGAGCGCCTGAGCAGCATTAATGCACATCGTCCAATCCGCACCGGGGTCACTGAGGGCTGCAACCAACGCGGGCACAGCTTCCACCGCGCCAATTTTCCCCAACGCCTCGGCAGCGGCGTGACCAACCGCCAACACTTCATCTTTCAACGATTCGATTAAGGCCGGAACTGCTTCAGTGTTGTGGGCTGCCCCCAACACATTGGCAGCGGCGCGGCGTACATCAGCATCGGGGTCAGTCAGCCGTTCCAGCATGGCCGTTCCGATACTGGCATCTTCTATTTCGCTCAGGGCAGCGACCGCGAAATCATATACGAATCCGGCTTTATCGCGCAGGGCAAACAACAGCGTTGATACAGCGGCGGGGTCGCCGGTTTTGCCGAGGGCGCGCATGGCGGCACTGCGTACCATATGGTTATCGTCGCGGGCGGCTTGCAGCAGAGCGTTGGTGATGTCAGGGGTGGTGGGCAAATCTCATTCTCCACGTTTTGGTTTATGGTCGTTTTCAGGCATGATTATACAAAAAATCACAACGACACATGGCACAATGCGTTTGAGAACCGACAGCAATCTACCCCACCCACATGTCGAATGTGAACAGGAGGGTCATCAATGCCAAGAGCATTACGCTGATGAGCGTCCAGATGCGGTCAAAAATAGCATTGCGCCCCAAATAGGCGAGGAACAAAAACAGCACCGGAATTGCCAGCACATAACGCACCATGCTCATGGGGTGGCCGCTGAAGGTGGTCATCACCCAGACGCCTAATCCAAACAAGGCTTCGGGTGTGTAGCGGCGCAGCATTGCTAAACAAGCCACCAGACCCAAAGCCGTCGCGCCGAATTCAATCAGATAGTAGGCGGTGGTTTGTGGATTAGAACCGAACAAACTGAGGAAGGCACGCAGCCAGCCATTGAGCGACCGAAAAATCACCAGCAGGCCGCGCCCGTAAACATTTTCCTCGACGATATGAAAGGGTGTCCCCAGAAAATAGTTCCAGATCAGATATGCACCGACCGGGAAAGCGACCAGCGCCGCCCCTTTCGCCAGCACTCGCCAATCACGCAGGGCGCTCATCCGCCAACCCATTCCCTGCATCCACGTATATATCAGGGGAACAATCAGCAGCACACCGATGGCACGCGTCCAGACCGCCAACCCTGCCAGCGCCGCCGCCGGAAACAGATGCTTGCGCCGCAAGAGCGCCAGACAGCCAAATGCCAGCCCGATGAACATGGCCTCACTATAGACCTGCGCCAGAAAAAAGCCGGATGGAAAGGCAACCATGTAAAAAGTCGCCCGAATTCCGTCCCCATGACTCATCTGGACGCGAGCGATGTCATAAAGTGCCAGCATCCCGACCAGCGTGCCCACCAACGAAATCATTGTTCCAGCCAGAGATGCCGCGCCGATGGGGTTCATGCCCATCCAGCGCAGCGGTGTGGATACCGCGCGAATGGTCAACGGGTACAGCGGATAGAACGCATAACTTTGCGCGATTTGTTCGTCTGTTCCCCGGATTGTTCCTTGACTTACCTGCGGATCGCCGTAGCCATACACCGCAATCGACAGGTAGTATTCCGAATCCCAGGCCACCTGATTATTCATGAAAGGATGAATGAGATACGGCTTGTTCGCCTGACTGCCTTCATCGGTTAAACGCGCTGACCAAGACAGCACATTATCTGGTCGTTCCAATCGGACACGGGCAGCGGTCAGGGACTGGTAAGCGAGGATAATCCCCACCCAAACCACCCAGATCACGGCCAGCGTTTTGAATGATACGGAAACATTATCGACTGCCCACGAACGAACAACCGTGATAACTGACATGCATTCCTCCTGTGGTGTTGTGATCTTTCAGGGAAGACAACACGGGGAAAAATTATCCAGCGACCCTAATATACCTCAAGGTTCATTACAGTTGTTATTAATGAAATTAGAGACCGATGAGAAGAACATGGATTTCGAATTGGGATACTGATTTCTCGATATCCCAATCGTTAAGTGCCGTAGATTTTCGGAGGCTAACCGGTGATTGCCTGAATATAACGGTGTGCCGAGCGCTGGACTGCGGCTTTGCCATCGGTTTGTACCGTATTGCCGAAAGCTGCATAGACACGATCAAACGCGAATGGCTCAAGCGCCGTCACGATCTGGCGCACGGTCGTGGCATTCAGTGGAATCGAATTGGGATAACTCCGCATGAAAGTTACATAACGGGTATCCTGTACCACGTACACCGTGTCACCCGTCAGGATTGCGCCTTTGCCACCCGCACCTGCTGCCCAATGCAAAACCGACGAGCCTTCAAAATGTCCACCACAGCGAATCAGCGTCAGGCCATCAAAAAGTGAACGGGTTTCACCTTCCCAGAATTGAATGGTTGCTTCGGGGCGCATCATCCACTGGCGGTCGGCGGCATGAACGTAAACCGGGATGCCCCCAAAGGCATAACTCCACTCGACCGAACAGCTATAAAAATGCGGATGTGAAATCGCAACCGCTGATACACCCCCCAATTTTTGAAGTGCATCAACCGTCGCATCATCAATCAGGGTGATGCAGTCCCATAACACATTGCCGTGTGGGGTTTGCACCAGATGCGCCGTCTGCCCGATGGCAAAACGTGGTTCGCTTTTGACGCTATGCAATCCCGGTTCAACATTATGGATAACGTTGTGGTGTTCCTTCCGCACAACATCCAGAGTCGTCCACTGCTGCCCGGCGGCGTTCACGTACTGGCGTTCGTCTTCGCAAATCAGGCAGTGGGCGGGCGGCGTCTCGGTTTCGGCGTACTGTACTCCACAGGTGACACAAATAAAATGCGGCATCATCGCTCCTTTTGTCGGGACATAACCTAAACCATCAGGTTGTATTTTCTTGCGAGATTCTCCCTACAACAAGTATCTGATCCCGGTGGATCAGGCGCTGGATTCTGACAGAATCAGGCCATCGCGGGCGGGCAGATTGACCTTCACCACTCCACCTTCAACGATGGCGCTGCCCTTGCCATAAAGCATCTTAAGCGCCGTTCCATCCGGGAACAACCCTTTGACCGGGATTTCTACTTTCTGTGCCTTGTTCCCCACATTGACAGCCACGATCAATTTATCGTCATCTTTCTCGCGCCCGAAAGCATAGGTGAACTGCGACTCCTGCAAGTGCAGGTAGCGTCCACGCCGTAAAGCCGGGTGCGCCTTGCGAAGGGCGATGAGCTGTTTATGGTAAGCCAGCGCATCCATATCCCAACTTTCAGGTTTATCCCACAAAATCGTGCGCCGACAGTCGGGATCGTAACCACCGGGCAAGCCGATTTCGTCCCCATAATAAACACTGGGCGCGCCGGGGAAGGTCATCAAGAGGATGGTCGCCAGCCGCATGGTGGCTTTATCTTCGCCCACAATCGAGAGCAAGCGGGCGGTATCGTGACTATCGAGTAAATTTAACTGCACCTGCTGAATTTCCCAATCATAGCGGGAGAGCAGTTTGTCGATCTTGTTGGCATAGTGGATGCCGTTGATTGCCGGATAGGGGTCATAAGATGAACGATTCACAGCCATCTCAAAAATCAGATGTTCCTGCCCGCAGAATTGAATCACGGGTTCGGTAAACAAATAATTCATCACGGCGTCGAACTGATCGCCCTGCAAATAATTGGTGCTATCCCACCAGACTTCCCCGACGATGTAGGCTTCCGGGTTGACAGCTTTCACCCGGTCGCGGAACTCGTTCCAGAAGCCGGGGCTGGTAATACAAAATGGCACATCCAAACGCCAGCCGTCGATGCCTTCACGCAGCCAGTGTTCGGCAATCTGCATGATGTACTCTCGCACCTGCGGGTTATCGGTGTTCCATTTAGGCAGGGCGCGGTTGCCGACCCAGGCTTCATAATTGGCGGGACGTTCACCGCTGTAAGCCGTCAGCGGCCAATCATGGATGATGAACCAGTCCAGCCAAGCGGAGTGCGGGCCGTTTTCCAAAATATCGTTGAAGAAAAAATTGCCCCGACTGGCATGATTGAAAACGCCATCCAGCACGAGTTTCATGCCCCGTTTGTGCATGGCATCGCGCAGGGCGTAAAAGGCTTTGTTGCCACCCAGCAGCGGGTCAACCTGATAATAATCGTGGGTGTGGTAGCGGTGGTTGCAGGCACTCTGGAAAATGGGCGTAAAATAGATGGCAGTCGCGCCCAAATCCTGAATGTGGTCAAGATGGTCGATCACACCATAGAGGTCGCCACCCTTGTAACCCTGCGCCGTTGGTGGTGTATCCCACACTTCGAGGTTTTTGGGCTTTAGCACCTTATCACTTTTGGCGAAACGGTCGGGGAAAATCTGATAAAAAACAGCGTCTTTCACCCAATCGGGGGTTTTAATCATTGGCATGATGAACATCCTGACTTTTGACGACAATTTATTCTTCATTGTTAAGGGTGGTTACCTATCGTTACAATGAAATATAAGACAGGCAGATTGAGTTGTTCCTGAATCTGCTGATAGATTGGAACGGGTAACAACCCCCATGAATCTGGACGAATTATCACTCTCTGCGGTATTGGATGCAATAGATGCAGCCGTGTTCATTGTGCAGGATATGGTCATCCTGCGAGCGAATGTGGCAGCTATGCGGCTGACCGGTTATCCGATGGATGCACTAGGCGGGATGCCGCTGAAAGCCCTCATCCACCCGGATTACGCCGCGTCCGTTCATGCCAATCTGGAAACACTCGTTCCATTTGAAATCCGGCTGTTGACGGCTGACCAAACACCTGTATGGGTTCGGTGGACGCCAAAACGCATTGTGTGGCGGGAGCAACCCGCGTGGATTATGACGCTGGTGATGATAGAAGACCGGAAGCAGCTTGAAAGCGAACTGCGCCACCAGCGGCAGTTGTACCGGGCATTCTTCGAGCAGAGCAATGATGGCGTTCATCTGATTAATCTGGATGCACAGATTATCGGGGCGAACCAGCGGGCAGCCGAACTTTACCGGCTGCCCGTTGAAGCGATGATTGGGCATTCGATCTATGATTTCATCGCTGAAGATGAATATCCCGATGTGGATGCAAGCGGGCCAAAACTCTTGCAGGCTGGACAACTGCCCATTTTTGAGCGCCGTCTGCGTCGGGGCGATGGCACGATATTCCCGGCGGAAGTTAATCTGGTGATGGTTTACGATGACGAGGGTCAGCCCCGTTACAGCCACAGCGTTGTGCGCGACATCAGCGAACGCAAAGCGATGGAAGACAAACTGCGGGAAAATGAGGAACGCTTATTGTCTACGCTAAGCTCACTTGATGATCTGGTGTTCGTGCTTGACCGCGAGGGCTTTTACCGGGATTACTATCAACCGGATAGAGGCAAATTATTTGTTCCACCGGAAGCATTTCTCGGTAAACGGATTGACCAGATCGGCGCGCCGCCGGAAATGGCGGAACTGTGTTTTAAAGCGATTACCGCGCTGGAAACTTCTGAGACGGTGCAATCCTTCGATTATCATCTGCCATTTAAAGGCGAAACAGCCTGGTTTAACGCCAAAATTTCCCGCTTGAAGAACGCACAAGGCGAATTTTCGGGCGTGACGGTGGTTGTGCGGGATGTCACGGAGCGCAAAAAGGCAGAGGAAGAACTGCGGCAGAGCGAGGAAAGCTACCGCTTGCTGGCCGAGAATATCATCGACGTGGTGGTAATGACTGACCAAAACGGGCAAGTCAAATATGTCAGCCCATCTGTCGAACGGGTGCTGGGCTACCAATCAGCAGAATTCGAAAACCAATTCGGCTGGGAGGCTGTACACCCGGATGACTTGCCAGCCATTATGCAATCGTTGCAAGGTATGGACAAAGACGAGGCTTATCGTCCAGCGGAGTTCCGGGTACAGCACAAGGCAGGTACGTATATCTGGTTTGAGTCACAGGGGACACTGATAAGGGAAAGTGCCACAGGGGGGATCAGCACCATTTCGGTACTCCGCAATATCACCGAACGCAAGCGGATGGCTGAACGGCTGGCGGAAAGTGAGGCCATGTTCCGGGGCATGTTCGAGTCGGCTGCGGTGGGGGTAGCGATTACCGCGCTGGACGGAACCATCTCGTACGCAAACCCGACGTTTGAGCGGATGCTTGGTTACACCCTTGATGAACTGTTTGAATTGAGCTGGCGCGATATCACCCACCCTGAGGATAGAACGCTGGAAGAGCCGCTGATCGCGCAATTATTGGCAGGCGAAATCCCATACTATCAGTTGGAGAAGCGGTATATCCGTGCGGATAAGCAGGCCTTGTGGATACGTATAACCGTTTCTGTGCTGCGCGATTCAGATGGCAGTATCCATTACACGATGGCAATTGTAGAAGATATCAGTGAACGCAAGCGCATGGAGCAGGCTCTCATCGAGGAGGAAGTGTTACGGGGGGCTTTCGAGAAAGAGCAGGAATTAAGCAACCTCAAAACCCAGATGATGATTCGCATCTCGCATGAATTCCGCACACCCCTATCGATCATCCTTTCGGCGTCGGAGCTTCTCGAACAATATTATGGGCGGCTATCACCCGAAAAAAGGCAGGAACGGTTTGAGAGTGTGCGGGTACAAATCCAACATCTGGCACGAATGCTGGATGACATCTCGCTCATCATCCGGGGGATGGCCGGGCCAAGCAGTTTCCGCCCGGTGATCATTGATCTGGAGACGTTGTGTACGGCGCTGGTGGAGGAAGTTCGGCAGCGGGAGTCTGCACACCAACCTATAACGCTACAGATTGAAAACCCGGCCCTGATTTCCGGTGATGAACAGTCGGTACGCATGATTATCCGCAACCTGATTTCCAATGCGTTGAAGTATTCATCCGCCGACAGTGAAGTCCGGGTGGAAGTGAAGTCCAGCGAAGCAGGCGGCGCGATTGTGCGGGTGGTGGATTCGGGCATTGGCATTCCACCAGAAGAAGTGGCGCATATCTTCGAGCCGTTTTACCGCGCCTCCAACGTGGGTGAAACACCGGGGCTGGGCATTGGTTTGGGGGTGGTGCGGGATATGGTGGAGCAGCATCAGGGTACGATTGAAGTGGAGAGCGAGCCGGGGATTGGCACAACTTTTACGGTGTGGCTGCCGTTTGTGATGCAAGGAAGCCATTAGCTTTCAACAATTCTCATGCTTCAGGCCAGAGTGATCGTATATCGTTCTCATTATGTGAGGCGATATGACAGCGCCTAAATCCGATTCCAAGCTGGATGAAAATCCTGATCCAAAGACACCGCCAATTGTGATTCCGCCACTGCCGAATTACACGCTTTCAACGGTTTGTCCGGCCTGTAATGCGCCGACCGTGCGGCGGGCGTGTAAGGTGCGGTGCGAACGCTGCGGCTTCGTCTGGGATTGCAGCGAGTTATAACCATTTATGCCCTACCAAAACCGCGTCACCCCCTTTGGGGAGATTGTTGCTTACCCGGAACGCGGTCTGTTCACGGGCAACCGGGGCATTCTCCATAACGATCAAAAACAGCTAACCAACCGCCGCTGGACATCCAATCTTTGGATTACGTGCCTGCTGGAATTTAAGGGGCGCAAACGGCGGATGATGTCGCCGGGAACGTATACGGAATTATTTTTTCTGGATGAAGCGACGGCTTTATCGGCTGGGCATCGTCCGTGTGGGGAATGCCGCCGCGCAGATTTCAACCGCTTCAAAGCCTGCTGGCAGACCGGAAATCCTGATATTCCGGTGAGGACGGTGAAGGATATTGATCGGCAGCTTCATCAAGAACGACTTGGCCCAAAGCGGAAAAAACGCACATTTCAAGCCCCGCTGGACGGTTTGCCGGATGGCACATTTATCAGCCGCGATGGTCAAGCCTATTTGATCTGGAACGACCGTTTATTGCTGTGGTCGCCTGCTGGTTATCAGGAGCATCTGCCGCGAACAGGGACGGAAATCGTGACGGTGCTGACGCCGCTTTCAAATGTCAATGCTTTGGCAGCGGGTTATGTGCCGCATGTTCACAGCACGGCATAACAGTTGGCGGCTCACGTTTGGTTTTGGAATTACGGCAGCGCTTTTTGGGCTGATGGTGGGCGCGCAAACGGCGGCCAGTTGGTGGATGCCCACAACGGCGGTGCTGGAATATGATGTGTTCCGGCCAGCCGAGGAAATGGTTTATACGGTTTATGCGGATGTAGATCGCCAGTTATCGGTTCAATTCCCCTTTCCTATTCCTGTTACCCCAATTGAAAATCTGGATCGGCGTGCAGATGGTTGGCGGGTGTTTTCGATGCCGACGGCGGGCAGCGGTAACGCCGATATTTTTATCGTCAAACCGGGCGGCATCCCTCGCCAGCTTAGCGATTTTCCGCCACGCCGGGGTGGACGCGATGCACGGCGTTCCAGTAATTTTCCGCGCTGGTCAGCGGACGGGGCGTGGATCGCTTTCGTGTCCTCGGATGAAGCAGGGCAAGTTGATCTGTATATCATGCGGGCGGATGGGAGCGATCTGCGACTGATCGCGGAACGAATCCGCACCCGCTTACCTTTACGCCCTCGCTGGGTCATGTTTGAGTAAGTATCTATCCATAAACCGTTTACCCCTAACCCCAGCCCTTCCCCCGCACGCAGGGGAAGGGAGCAAAACAAGTTGTTTGCCGCTGTATACGGTGGTTTATGGATAGGTTCTAAACCCGATTGTTGACTCCCTGACGAAAAGCATGATACTCTCCCCAAAACAACTTGTGACATAATTCACGATGCGAGGTAGCCACATGCGGACTGCGATTCTGACTACCGGTTCACAAGGCGATGTCCAGCCCTTTATCATGCTGGCGCAGGCACTCAAAGCGGCGGGATATACCCCCGTTATGGTCACCTCCGTAAACTTTGAGCCACAAGTAAAACAGGCTGGCCTGGATTGGCGTCCTATCTCAGTCGATTTTCAACAGCTTATCGAAGGCGAATCGGGTCGCAATCTGGTGAACAGCGGGCGCAACCCCATAGCACTCATTCGTGAAGGCCGCCGCGTGATGCAGGACAGCACCCAACAAATTGTTTTTGATCTTTGGGATGCTGTGCAGGATGCCGAGGCGATTATTTGCCATATTGGGTTATGCATCCCTGTCCAATCTTTGGCTGAAAAATTGAACGTACCTTATGTCTTGGCTGCGCTGCAACCCTACCTCATAACGGGCGCTTTTCCACATCCGATGTGGCCTTCACAGATGAATCTCGGTTCACTTTATAACCGGACGACAGGCTACCTGATTGAACAGCTCACCTGGTCAATTTTTGGCGCAGCAACCAATAAACTCCGAACTCAAAAGTTGGAATTACCATCTATCAGCGCGGGTGACTTCCGGCGGCGACTGCGCCAAGCGCCGATTCTGAATGCCTTCAGTCCACAGGTGGTCACCAGCCCCAACGATTGGAATTTACGCAGCCATCTCACTGGATACTGGTTTCCGCCTGACCAAACGGATTGGCAGCCGCCCCCTGATCTGCTGGAATTTTTAGCCAGCGGCTCAGCACCAGTTTCGATTGGTTTTGGCAGCATGGCAAGCCGTGACCCGGAAGCAACCGCGCAAATCGTTCTGGATGGGCTGCGAGAGAGTGGGCAGCGCGGCATCATATTGACTGGCTGGGATGGCATCCGCACAGCCGATTTGCCAGCGAATATTTTTAAACTGGATTATGCTCCACACGATTGGCTTTTCCAGCGCATGGCGGCGATAGTGCATCATGGTGGGGCGGGTACGACCGGGGCGGGACTGCGGGCAGGTGTTCCCTCGATCATCGTGCCTTTTCTGGGCGATCAGTTTTATTGGGGCGCGCGTATCACGGCTCTTGGTGTTGGGCCGAAGCCAATTCCCCGTAAGAAACTCACCGCCGCGCGTTTAGCCGATGCCATTCAACAGGCTGTTAGCAATGGAAATATGCAGGCAAAGGCGAAAGCATTGGGACAGGCTGTTCGAACGGAGAACGGCATCAAAGAAGCAATCCGGTTGATTGAACGATACACAACTTGATTCACTTTTTCCGCTGCACTGTCTGGCGGGAAGGACGGGGAGCGCTACTGCACAATTTGCAGTGAACGGCGGGAAAGACGAGGAGCGCCGTAGTGTGCAGCGAATGTACGGGAGCAGCCGCCGCTGTGCAAAGTTTGTCATTGTGCAGTGGAATCAAGGGAAACTGCCGCTGCATTTGTGCAAAACATTGCATTTTTAGTCGATCTCCCGCAGCACGGCTTCGACCTCCGGCACAGCAATTCCGGTGATGGCTTGCAGCCGTTGATACACCGAACGGGTGGAAGCGCCCTGCTGTTTCATGGTTTCGATGCTTTCCGGGCGCATTCCCAATTTTTCCGACCCGACGCGCAGAGAAATCACGGTGCTGCCGAGCAGTTTGGTGTAACTGAGGGCATCGAAGTAATCCAGATGTTCGACCGGATGGCCTGCTGCGTTAGTATAAGCGGTCAAGATTTTTTCGCGCCAACCGGGTTTGCCGTTATCGCCCATAATCATCAACGTCCACGACAAGTCGGCACGGTAGTCGGCAACGGTAAGCTGTGACCAGTCGATCACACTCAAGTGACCGTCCTCCTGTAGAAATACGTTGTTGGCGTGAAAATCCAGATGCACTACTGCAGGCTGTACGGCGAAAGCGGCTTTTTGAGCATCCATCCAATCCAGCATTTTCAGAAAACCGGAAACTTCAAATTCGGTGTACAGGCGACGAAAGCTATTGAGCATGTCATCCAGCGCGGCGGGCGGGTTGTTCTGATAACGGGCGGCGTGCGGGGTGAAAGGCCTCCAATCGATTTGGTGCAACTGCGCCACCACCCGCCCAAATTGGTTGAGCAGATGATTTTCTTGCTCCGGCGGCGCAATGCTCAAAGCAGCCCATAAACCCTGCCCATTCAGCTTTTCCATCACCAGAAAGGGTTTGCCGAGTACGGCTGTCCCGGTTTCTTGCAGCAGCATTTCCGGCACAGGATACCCCGCTTGATAAAGCTGCCGCATTCCATCGCCCTCATGTGCAGCTTTTTGGATGCCATCATTGCCCAAATACACCCGCAAAATCAGCTCACGGCTGTTGCCATCCGCAAACGTCAGCCGAAAGGTATAAATATCACATTCCCAACCGCCGCTGATGCGTTTGAAATCGGTCCTCTGTGCGCCCGGGTAATGGGCGGTGAGGTAATCGATGAAGGCGGGCGGCGATGTAGTGAACATGGTGGGCGGCCTTTCTGGTGAATGGTGCGGATGGAATGATTATGGCATAGAAGACAACACTTTTATCCTCTACATAACGGAGATTTTCCAAGCGGAAAGCCGAGGAATGCTGTTGGGGTGTTGTTAGGGTATCAGTCGCCACCCTGTGCAAAGTTGTAGTTCAACACTCCTGATTAACAGCCAAATAAGTATCATTTACCCAGCCCTGCCCATCCAGATAAATGACCCGAATCCATTGGCCTAAGCGTTCGGTGGCTGTCAAAGTCAGGTCATAAGGCAATGTGGTGATGGTCATGCTGTTCGCATTGGGTTCAGCGCGCAGATGGACAGCATGGGTAGTGGTCACACGGCAGTTGGCAAAGGATTGGGAAGCAGATTGTACAGAGGTTAAATTCTGATTGACCAAAACAACCACGCCTGTATGGGGGATAACAGTGCAAGTAAAGTCATTGAATGGGTAGGATGCCAAGATTTGCGGCACACGCGGCGCACCAGCACTATTCAAAAATAAGATGCTGCCACTGCCCTGCAAGCAAATAACAGACCCGTTGGCATCGGCATAGTTGGTGCTAAAGACATCAACAGCTTGCAGAACACCCTGCGCTAAAACCTCGGCATTGCCAATCGTCGCCGGACTATTGGTGATAATACGGCAATAGACTCCATAGATACCCGATGGAATTTCGGCGCGCAGAACCGGATCAACAAAGCCGTTTAGATCACCGCAAAGGGGAATCGCTTCGATAGGTTGTTCTGGGTTGATAGTCGTTTGATCTACAACCGCTAGAGTCCCTTGTGCCGATTGGTAAGGGGCGAATTGATCCGCCCCAAGTGGATAGGTTGCAGTCGGATACTGACCGATTTGGGATACGGTGATCGGAACAGTGATGGTGCAGATGGCGTTTGCGGCCAGCGTACCCCCGAACAACTGCACACTGTAATCGGCGTTCAACGTTCCGCCGCAGGTATTGGCAGGAGCAGGCTGCGGCGCGATCACGAATTGATTGGGCAGCACATGATAGAAATACAACCCCGTCAAATTAGTCGCTGGCATATGGTTGATGATGGTGTAGGTCATCAGTACGGTTACGCCAACCTGCACTGGATTGGGCGCAAAGGTCAGGGTAAAAGTTGGCAATATACTCTCGCTGCCATTGACTTCCAACGCGCCAATATCACAAATGGCTGTGCCATCGTTATTCCCATCCACAGGGCGGGCGATGCCGCGTTGGTCAGTCGCAGGACACCGCGCCGGGTTGGCTGCATCCAGCGCGGGACTTCCGGGCAAAAGGGCATAAGTGAGGGTTGAGCCGCCGTTATCAGCGAGTGTGCCAAGCAGTGAGTCTATACCTACTTGATCGGTCGGAGCATTCAGGCCGCAGGAATTGTCGCTGTCGACGTTGTTACCTAAAGATGTGATCGTCCCTGCACCACGACAGTTTTGAGTCGTATTTTGGTTGATGATCGTGTTCGCAAAAGTGATCGTTCCGCCCGCATTGTAAATCCCCCCATACAAGTTGCCATAAGCGCCGCCATTGGATGCTATTGTACTGTTGATAAAATTCAGTGTGCCTCCATTATAAATAGCGCTTTGCCCATTGCTGGCAAGCGTAGAATTGGTGAAAGTGGCAACACCTCCACCCTGATTCCAGAGCGCCCCACCGCTGTCCTCTGCACCATTTCCACGCAAAATGCTGTTGGTGATGGTTAATGTGCCGCTGTTTTGTATCGCACCGCCCAAATCCATCAATGTACCATGCATGTAGCCGCCTGTGATTTGAAGCCAGTCAATCGATAAATTGCCGTTGGCGGCAATGATAAAAAAGTGTATGGCCTGAGTGTAAACAGTCTGCATTCCTCGAATTGTCGCCCCATTGCCCTGTACAGCGATTGGACTAGTGATGGTGGGCAAGCCGTTGGCTGTGTTGGGATTCATCGGGGGAATCAGGTACAAACTATTCGGTGATAATTCTATGGTGTCCAAACCGGGGTTGGTGGCTTCGTCGTTGGCGGCATTGATCGCAGCGATTAACGCGGGGGTATCACCGGGCGGGATGATAAAAGTAGCGGCAAGAACTGGATCGGCACCCAGCATCAAAATAAACATTCCGACAATGAGCAGCCGCTTGATAGACATAAGTCACCTGCCATCAAAATATTTTTGTTACCATTATCGCACCAATAAATAATTGTTTGCAATAACTGACATCGTGACACAATTTTCTAGGGCAGATGCCACACCTGCCCATGTGCAGTCACTTCGAGACTATGAAATTATTTCCTCAGTTTCCGTCGGTTCGTGCAGGAGGGATTGGCGGGCGGCGGCGAAAACCCCACGCGCTTCGTCCGGTGTTCCGGCGTTGAGCAGCGCGGCGGATACCTCAAAAGCGATTTCTTCCGGCAGCGATTCGATCTCAAACGGGCGCGGGTTCGGTTTTCCCCAGCGGCGGAGGGTGAAACGTTCCCAACGGGCGAGTTCAGCAAGAGAGGACTGTGGATTGAGGACTGCGGACTGAGATTTGAGTTCCGAGGGATGAGGGATGAGGGATGAGTTGGAAGAATCAGCAGGGGGATTGTCGTCGTCGTTGCCAGTTGTCGGGATTGTCGCCCCGACGGGCAGCGCGCCCCATCCAACGGCGGGCAGGCGGTAATACCGTTCACGGATTTCGTTGATGCTCAAGACCGAGTAGGCGGTGCGGATTTCATCGAGGCGGGCTTGGGCATCGGTCGGGCGGATGTCTTCAAATTCGGCGATATGTTCCCCCGGCCAAAACGGGAGCAAATCCTGCGTGATTTTCTGGGCGAGGCGCACGAGCTTCGGCCATAACGTCCGTTCGATGAATAAACGCTCGGCAACTTTGGCGTTGGCTTCGGTGGCATTTTCACTCAACATGCCGACCGGGACGCCAAAAATATTCAGGATTTCGTCACGGTGGGATTGGCGGCCTTTCAGGAAATCCAGATCGTGATGGCTTAGTCCCATGTTTTTCCATTCGATGATGCTACCACGCAGGAAGGCTGTCCGCCGCTGTGGGCCGCCATAGCTTGCACGCCATTCGCGTTTGATGCGTTCGTAGTCGGCATCACTGACATTTTCCTTGATGTTGACCACGCCTGCCGGGACGCCGTTATCCTGCCCGAAGGTGTTGCGATTCCATTCAGCCATGGCGTGATCGCTGCTGACGGCGAGGCAGGCGGCTTCCAATGCGGAGAGGCCGTAGTAATCATTCGCTGGATGCCAGCGTTTGAAATGCACGACTTCGATGGGCAGCAGGGGGATGCGCTGACCGTCCACCTCGTAGATGTACCCTTTCACATACTGGTCAGGGTCGGGGACGATGCTCACACGGTCGGGGCGCAAAGGCCAGATTTCAATCGGGACGCCCGCGCCATTTCCGCCCAAAAACCAGTAAGCGTTTCCGGTCAGTTCCAGATGCCCAACAGTTTGCTCGAACAGTTCAAAACGGCTGAGGTAGGGATTCGGCGCATCCAGCAGATTTTCCAACGGATGGCGCTCGACTTCGGCGCGGGTTTCGCCCTGTAGACGATAGACATGCAGCGGAACGAGGGCGGCGGCTTCAGCAATCCGGTTGACCGCGATATACACCCAGGGGGAGGATTGATAGATGCGGCTCTGGGCTTCGGCTTCCGCCAGATTCGGCCAGAGATAGCCGTTGTGACGGGCGAGGGATTCGATATGCGGGGCGGGGCGTAAACCGCGTGGACGATTGAAAACAGTGGACAGCCAATTGAGCATAGGAGACTCCTTTATCTAAACCGCCAAGAACACTTTTCGTTTCTGTTCTCAGGTCAAGCGAACATATGTTCAAAAAAGATGTTACAACAGAGTGAACAAAAAAGGGTGACCATTTGGTACGTTTTTGAGGGGGAAATCACCAACGAAAATGAGGGAAGAAAATTGTTAAGGCGATTAAGAAATGGTTTGAAACGGGTAGTGGGTCAACAAAAAGAACGCAAAGATGATATAATAAAATTACATATGATATATCATGATCGGCGTTGTATCATGCAGAGCGTTAAAATTACCAGCCCTGCTATTGAAACTACAGGCAACCTGGCGTGGTTCCGGCTGCTCCTGTCTGTTGTTATTCCGGTGACCGCTATCATTGCGGTTGCAATTGTGATGGTTCATGCCAGCAGAGTTATCGCGGTCGAGGGCTGCGCTGGAATGTCGGGGTGGATGCAGTGGCGGCAACCGCACATTACATCCATAACCGTTCGACCATGCTATTGGTAACGATTGCGGCAAAAGCTGAAGACTTATGATATTTCCGCTTCAATTCTTAAGTTTCCCCGACATTTTCTAATTATTATTAGTGCTATACTGCTAATATCTTCCATTCATTTTAACAACGCAAAAATAAACCTCTGATGATACCTATCAATCCGTATGTAGCCGGAAACCCCGTCGGCGGGGCAGACACCTTTTTTGGACGTGAAGATGTTCTGAAAAAGCTGCTCGGAATGCTGCGAAGCCCATCTGAGAACGCTATTACTCTGTTTGGTCAGCGGCGGATTGGCAAGACTTCCATTTTGCAGGAACTCCAGCGCCAGCTCCCAACCAAAGGCGCTTACACCCCCATCTATTTTGATCTACAAGACAAAGCCTCGTGGGCACTCAACCGGGTGTTGTTCGATCTGGCGCGGACGATCAGCGTACAGCTACGGATGACGCCGCCTAAACAGGATGTGTTTGAACAGGATGAGGATTACTACCGGAATGTTTTTTTGCCAGAAGTTTTCAAAAAACTGGGCGATAAAAATACGCTGATTTTACTGCTAGACGAATTCGATGTGCTGGACAATGCGACCGAGAATCAGGCAGCGCTGGCATTTTTCCCCTACGTGCGGCAGTTATTGAATATGGGGGAAAGCAAGCAGAAATTTGTTTTTGTGATTGGTCGAAAGCCGGAAGACCTTTCCAATTTTGCGCTGTCCCTTTTTAAGGGGGTTTCAACCCAGCGCATTTCGCTGCTGGAGCGGAATCATACCGAAGCGGTGGTGCGCCAGTCCGAAAAGAATAAAACGCTGACATGGAGCGACGCAGCCGTTGAGGGAGTCTGGCAGATTACGCACGGACATCCTTATATGACTCAACTGCTGTGCAAAGTCGTTTGGGACACTGCCTATGAAGATGAGGAAATCGATACACCGCCCATCGTGACCGCAGAACAGGTCAATGCGGCGATTGAAGAGGCGCTTAAAGAAGGGGCAAATGCCTTTAGCTGGATTTGGGACGGTTTGCCCCCGGCGGAACGGGTGGTGATTTCGGCGCTTTCGGAACTGGGACAGCGCCCCGTCAACCAGTTTGAACTGGAAGAAATGCTGCAAGCCAGCGGTGTGCGGATTGTCATGCGCGAACTGGAATTAGCCCCGAACACACTGGTTGAGTGGGACTTGCTGGAAGAACTGGAACACAACACCTATCAATTTCGGGTGGAACTGCTGCGCCAGTGGATTTGCAAGAAGAAGCCGCTGGCACGGGTGAAAGAAGAACTGGATCGGCTTGATCCGCTGGCGGAAATGTTGTTCCAATCCGGCAATGTGTATTACAACAATCGTCAATTCCCGGAAGCGATTGACCTGCTGCAACGGGCTTTAGTGGCGAATCCCAATCATCTAAAGGCCAAACTGGTGCTGGGGCGGATATGGCTGGAGCAAAAAGAGATTGTTAAAGCCGCCGAACTGCTGGAAGAAGCCTATACCTATGAACCAGCCGCATCGCGGGCACTGCTGGTGCAAACACTGCTGATTCAGGCCGATGATGCGGCGGATGAAGACACGAAACTGAAAACCCTCGGACGCGTGCTGGAAGTCCAGCCGAACCAACTTGCAGCCCAGCGGCAAACTGTGGCGATCTGGGGGAAACGTGCTGAAGGGTTGGTTGCCAAGCAACAGTATGAGCAGGCGCTTGAAATTTATACCCGAATTGGCGACGCAGAAAAAGTAGCGGAGGTCAGGCAACACCAGCATCGACAACGTCTCGAATCCATCACGGCGGAAGTCCGCCAACTGGAAAAGACTGAAGATTGGGCGCAAATCGTTCAACTTTACGAGACACTGCTGAAAGAAATCCCGGATGACGAGGAGTGGCAGACGGCATTAAAGCGGGCGCAAACCCAGACCAAACTGCGGACACTTTACCTTGAGGCGTTGGATGCAGCCGAAAAAGCCGCGCCTAACCGGGCGAGTGACTTACTGCTGGAAATCGTCAACGCAGATCTTCATTATAAACAGGCGGTACTCCTGCTGGCGCTGACCGTCAAAGGCGCAGCGGTTTTACAGAACGCGGCACAAATTTATGCAGAAGAAGTTAAACTGATTCCGAAAGTAGTGGAACCCCCATCTGAAAAGCCCGCACCCACTGGCTCAACCCGGCGCAGCAAACTCCCTAAAGCCACCAAGACTAGCGATGCCCTGCCGATTGAATGGTGCGCGATTCCAAAAGGGAAAGTCAAAGTCGGGTCATTAGAGATTACATCGGAGGATTCCAAAATGCCTAAAGGCGGCGATTTTAATGTGCCGGCCTTTGCCATCTCAAAATTTCCGGTGACGGTTGCCCAATTTGCTGAATTCCTGACAGATGAGAATGGGTATACCAATCCAGCATGGTGGGAAGTGCCTGAGGATGCTATCAAGTGGCAGAAGAAACATCAAAAGCTGATGAATTCTATCGACACTGACGACAATCTGCCCCAAACAGGTATCACATGGGACGAAGCAGTTGCATATTGTTACTGGTTGGGCCAGAAGCTGGATACGGAAATCGCACTGCCAACTGAACAACAATGGCAGCGGGCAGCGCAGGGAGACGATGACCGCGCTTACGCATGGGGCAAAATATTTGAGAAGAACAGGTGTAATTTTAACAGCCGGTCTACAACACCTGTCGATCAATTCCCATATGGGGCAAGTCCCTACGGCGTGATGGATATGTGTGGCAATGTAGAGGAATGGTGCGACACCAGTTGGAGCAATTACAAGGCAATACGCGGGGGATCATGGATGGACAGGCGGGAAAGTGCTGTGAGCATCAAACACCGCAATTGGCGCAGCCCGGATAATCCATCGCCTGCGGTAGGTTTCAGAGTGATACGGCTAGACAAAAAATCGAAATAGGTTCACATGCGAAATTATCCGTTTATTCATGGGCGTCCGCTGGCACCCAATGAGCTGATCGGGCGGCAGACGCACATCAAAAAAATCCTGAGCCGCTTGCTCAAACGCCAATCAACGGCGGTGGTGGGTGCGCCGCATATGGGCAAAACTTCGCTGTGCAACTTTATCAGCGATGAGGGACAGCGCCGCGCCTTGCTGGGCGAAGATACTGACCGATTTATCTTCTCGTATATTGATGCCCAAATTCTGATGGGCAGCGGGGTGACGCAGGCGGATTTCTGGCGATATGCGCTGCAACCGCTGGAACGCTATTTTAGCCATACACCCCTGCCGCAGATTGCTGAACTGTATGAACTGGCGGTACAGAACGGGTTCGGAAATTTTGTTTTAAACAGTTTGTTCGCCGAACTGGGTCAGGCGGAATTGTGTTATGTGATTGTCGTAGATGAGTTCGATGTTCTGCTGCACCATCCCAGCTTGAACAGCGCCGAGTTTTTTGGCGGTTTGCGGTCGCTGTCTTCAACCACCAAAGGACTGGTGCTAATCACCAGCAGTCGCCGTCATGTGGCGGATATGAACCGCCTGACGCAAGTTATGAATCCGCACGGGTCGCCGTTCTTCAACACATTCACCGAAGTGAAATTGGGCATCCTTGGGCCGCGCGATATTCAATCCCTGTTTTCCCAAGCCAGTGATATTCTGACGGATACAGACCGACAATTCATCCAATCTATGGTGGGGGGACATCCTTTTTTGCTGCAAATGGCAGCAGAGGCGATGTGCGAGGCTTATGAAGAAGACTCGACAGCCCATTACCAGAGTGCTGCCCGGAATACCTATCAAAATGCAGTGACCCATTTTGAAGATACCTGGCGCAACTGGCCGAGTGGTCCACGTCATGCCTTTATCTTTGTCAGCCTGCTGGAAACTGTCAACCTGATGCAAGCCAGTCTGCCAAATCATGAGGCGGTTCTGCAAAGTTTGAGCAACCTCAATCCCCAGATTAACGAACTGGCTGAAGAAGGGGTTCTTGAACGGGAAGCGGATAACCAAATCCGGGTGCTTCAAAAGATTTTCTCGTGGTGGTTGACGGAGCAGCTTATCCGGCATGGGCAATCTTTAGGCAAATGGATACAACAGCAAGAACTTGATGGGGTTATTCACAGTCAAGAAGTTGAACAGTTGGAACAGGCTATCAGCGGTGCAGCGCGATTGATGCCACAGGCGGCGGATAATCTGATTGAAATGTACATTCAGCATTATCAATCTCCGCTTCTGATTTCGCTCAGTGAAGCCCCACAGCAACGGGCTGCCGCGCCGCGCTCATTGATCTTTTTCAGCCATTCGACACAGGATGATGATTTTGCAACCCGGCTGGCAAAGGATTTACGGCAGGCAACCTTTGAAACCTGGGTTGACCACGAAAATATTCCGGCTGCCGCAGAGTGGGATGTGGCTATTCAAAATGCACTGAACGTATGTGATGTACTCATTTTGGTGATAACCCGTAAAAGCACTGAATCCAGAGAGTGCAGCCGGGAATGGAATTATGTCCTCAATCGAACCCCGGTGATTCCGGTGATTCTGGAAAAGGGACTAGAACTTCCTTACCGACTCAGTTTAAATCAGTGGGTTGATTTCACCAGCAACTATGAAACTGCATTAGGTCAACTGCTGGAGGCTCTGCGGCAAAAAGTCCGCTAATCAGGGCGGGTGAAAAACGATAAACCCCTCATTTTGGGTGTTTTTTAGCGACCCATAAAATCTGCACAATAAACACTATCCAAATAGCGTGAGGGATAGCCATGACCGCGCAGATTACCGATCAAGTCTTTTATGAAGATGACCGTTATTCGATTACGGGGATAAAAGGCGGCGAGCTGCCAACGCCTTTCGATTTTGGCATGGTTCCCACGATGATGAGTACCGCCTGCTACCGGGGATTCTACAATGAATACACGGTGATGGAGGGCAAACTGCTGCTGACCAAGATGACCGTCCGGGTGATGGACAACCAATATAAGCCGATTCAAAATGTGCCCGGAACCGAGGATAAATGGAGTGGCCGGGTTTACAGCGGCTTAAACCTCAATACTGCCTTCACCGGGAATCTGCTCCTAGGAACGGGGTTCATCAACACCATGTATGTTCATATGGGCTTTCAGAAAGCGACCTCGTATGAAAAGGTGGTGCATCTGATTCTGGATAACGGCGAGGTCAAAGCAGCCGTAGACTACTCTGAAAAGATGGCGCAGCTCCGCGAACAAATGCGCCAGCGGCAAGAAACCGCGCGGCTGAGTGGTCAAAAGAACGATGAAACCACCATCAAAAACTGGATTGGCCAGATGTTTTCGCTGGATTACGACCTCGATCTATGAGGTGTCAAGCGGCAAAACAATGCGGAAAGTGCTGCCGATGCCGAGCGTACTTTCGACCTCAGCCTTTCCGCTGTGCAGTTCCATAATGCGCTTGACGATTGCCAGCCCCAACCCCGTACCTCTGGCGGCAAAACGAGCCTTCTCTGCCCGATAAAACCGGTCGAAGATGTGGGGCAAAATATCGGGGGCGATGCCCATACCTGTGTCCTGCACTTCGACAACAGCCGTGCTGTCCAGTTGATAGGTTCGCAGCGTAATTGTTCCGGATTCCGGGGTGTAATTCAGGGCGTTCTCGATGAGGTTGACAATTACGCGGTAGAGTTCGCTTTCGCTGGCACGGACGGGGGGCAGATCGGATTGCAGTTCGAGCATCAGGGTTTGGGTTTTGCGTTCGGCAGCCGGACGTAGTGAGCGTTCCAGTTCGGTCATGACCTGATTGAGATCGAGCGCACTGAAGCTGAGTTCATAGCCCTGATCCAGCCGGGACATGGTGAGTACACTCTGGATGAGTTTTTCCAGCAGCAGGGTTTGATCCTGTATATTCTGGATTTTGGCTTTCTGGCGTACCGGATCATCCAGTTTTTGCAGCAGATACAGACTGCTCTGAATGATCGAGAGGGGCGTCTTGAGATCGTGGGACAAATTGCTGACGAATTCCGTGAGCAGTACAGCCCGTTCTTTATCCAGCGCCGCTTCCAAACGTTCGGCCTCAAGTTGGCGTTGTTGGGTCAGGTCGATCACTAAACAGACCATATCCTGAATACTGTTGTTCAACCGACTAGCCACCACCAAGATTGGGAGGCGGCTTCCATCCTTGCGAAATAGTTCTTTTTCTAACGAGATGACTTTGCCATCCGCAGCCTGGGTTGCATCGGCGCTGACCTCGCTATATTCGGGCGGAGTCATGATAATCCAGTTCATATGCTCCATCTCAGCGCGGTCATAACCTGCCATCCGCAAAAAAGCGTCGTTGGCCTGACTGATACGACCCTCGCTATCCGCCAGTACCACCCCAATGTTGCTAGCATCTGCCACCTGTGCCAGCAGATTGAAGCGGGCTTCGCTGGCTTGAATCCGTTCCTGCGCCTGCATATACTCAGTTACATCGCGGCTGATGCCCACCAAGCCGATAATCTGCCCTTGTTCATCGCGCAGCGGCACTTTGGAAGTCAGCAAAAGCGTGGGTTCGCCATTGACTGTCACATTCGGTTCGAGCTTATTAGAAATGGGGATGCCTGTCCTGAACATTTCCTGTTCATCGGCGTAATACTGCTGCGCCAATTCATGCGGGAAAAAATCAAAATCGGTTTTGCCGATCATATTAGCTTCGTTGATCTCGCGCCCGGATGCTTTCCACGCGCTGGTGTTGACCATTATAAAACGTGATTGGGTGTCCTTGACGTACACATAGTCGATGGCGGTGTCGATTAGCGTTCGCAGCAGATTGCGCTCTTTAATCAAGCTTTGCTCGGTGCGCTTCAACGTACACAGATGCGCTAACGATGTGGCATATAAATTGAGGATGTCAAGATCGTAGGGGGTTAAGGGACGCTGACTGAGCAAATTATCCACCGAAACCCACCCGATGGCGCGATCACCATCCCAGAGCATTGCCATCGCGCACCAACCACGCCCCACGCTTTGCCCTTTGTGGTTAAACAGATCAATGTCCAGATCATGCACAATAGAAGCCTGATCCCGAATGGCAACCCGCATCAGCGGAACTTCGGCAACTGGCGTGCGCGTACCCCGTTCATCGCGCACGTTGCCCTGCTCATCTGTACCAAACGAACCCTCAAAGTAGTCACTGGATTCCTCAAAGAATCCCAATCCCATCCGGTCGAAACCCAATCGATGGATGCCCACTTCAACAGCTTGATAGCAAAGCTGGTCGAACGTGGGTGATTTGGTGAGTTCAATGGTGACAGCATTCAGGACGCGCAGCCGTTCCTGAAAAGCGCGGGTTGTTTCGTCGAGAGATGGAGGGCGCGGCAAGGGCGAATCAGTGCGGTAGATTTTTCGGCTCACTTAAAACCACCTTAAGAAATGTAATTTTTTAACCTAATTTGAATCATTATAGCATTTTTATCTACAAGCGGAATGACAACTGACAATAAAAATCCGTTAGGTGGCGGTGGTCAGTAGTAATTCGAGACGTTCAGCGCGTTGGATGTAGGTGTGGTGAGCATAAACGTGGGCGCGGGCGCGCTGGATGAGGGTTTCACGTTCGGCATCATGCGATAGATAGTGGGTGACTTTGGCGCGGAGGTCGTCGAAATCCTTGAATGTTACTATGTTTTCGCCATCGGTGAACCACTGGTGGATGCCGGGGAGATCATCGGTGATTTGCAGGACGCCCACGGCTGCGGCTTCAAACAAGCGCATGTTGCCGCCGTAGCGCATAAAATCACCATGCACATTGATGGTGATTTTGGCGGCAGACAGCACTTCCAGCATGTCCTCGCCCAATGCTTGCCCACGCACATTCCCGCGCAAACTGGCGGGTACATCATGAACACTCCAGATGCCGAGGTCGAAATCGCGTAGGGTTTCCAGCGCGGCGATGCGGCGGCTGTAGAGATTTTCCGGCAGCAGCGTTCCGACAAAAGCAATATCGCAGGTGAAGGCTTTACGCTGCTCAGGGGTCAGGTCATAAGGATGGTGAAAGGCTGGGTCACAGGCTACACCGGGCATACATTCCATCGCTTTCGCGCCGAGTTCCAGCCATTGAATCCCGTGATAAAAATCGTTCACCAGCGCCAGATTGTAAAGCCGCGCGGCCTGTTTCTCGATGGGACGGGCAAAGACAATTGGGGATGTGCCGGTGGAATACAGGATTTTGCAGCCGGTTTCGCGCTTGATGGTCGCCAAGGTGGAGGCATAAATCACGGTATTGTCGCCCGTCAGCCAGAGCCAATCCGGGCGGAAGGTTCGCGCATGTTCGATCAAATTGCGATTGCGCTGTTGAAAATCCGGGTTGAGTTCCGGGGGTAAACGGTTAATGGCGGCGGTGGCAATCCGTTGGGGCGTCCAGCGATTGCTGAAATGCTGCGACCGCACCGCGCCACCGAAGGCCGATTGATTCCGGTAGAACACATCCAGCGTATGACCCCGCAGACGCAGCGCCTTCTCCCAGAAATGATGGGCAGTGCTGGGTGGGAACAGTGGTTTCGGTTCACCCGGCGGCGTGGCAGCGACCGCTTTTTCCAGCGCCTCCGGGTGATGTAAAGCAGCAATAAAGAGGATACGCAATCTAGCCGACTCCGGTGTCCTCGCACTTGATGGCTTCGGGGAACAGGCGCTCGGCATATTCGTCCAGTGTTTCCAGTTCGTTGGTGGGATACAGCACGAACATGGTCAGCACCCGTGTATCATCTTCAGCCGGGGTAATCCAATAGCGCATGGTGTACTTGATGTTGTTCTGCTGCAAGCTGAATTCGTACAGACGGATGAACACTTCTTCCGTTTCGATGGTACAGTTGTTCAGTTCGCGCCAGCCCTGATAGGCCGAAAGGGTGACATCGAACCAGCGCGCGCCGAAGGCATCATCCATCGTTTCAGGATCAAAGCCGTCATCGAAGTGGATGTAGTCGGCATAAGCCAGCGCGCCTTCGAGATCGTTGCGCCAAGTGGCGGTGGTGCGTGCGCCCAATTCGGAGGCACTCGCCAGCCATGTTTCTGACTCGAAGGCCTCGTCTCCATAGCTCAAAACGGTATAAATTTCGCGCTGTGAGGATTGGGCTTGCGCGATCAACAGCATCCCGCCCAGCAGTACCACTAGAATCAACATTCGTTTGAACATTATTTTCCCCTCAAAATACCCGGTAGGGATGCCCCTACATATTACCCTATTTTGCCTGCTCCTAATCGGAAGCCATCTGCCCGTTCCCAGGGTGAGTAAGTATCGCCATCTGTTTGGGTACGGGTGGGTTTCAGCCCTGCCCCGATGGTTCGTTCGCTTAAAGCGACTGCAATCAGCACAGCATCCGGTGGGGCTTCATCCGGCGGGAGCAGATCGTTCAAGTGAGCATCAATGAACCCTGTGTCCAGATCGCCCGCCAGAAAAACCGGATGGACAAGCAGCGTCCGCAAAAATGGCAGATTGGTAATCGTGCCCAGAATGACGGTTTGCCCTAACGCGTACATCATGCGTTCGATGGCCGCCGCGCGATTCGTATCATACACGATAATTTTGGCGATCATAGGGTCGTAGTGAATAGTGATTTCGTCGCCAGACTGCACACCGGAATCAACGCGAATGCCCGGCCCATCCGGCGGGATGAAGCGCAGCAGCGGCCCAACCGCAGGCAGGAAATTATTATGCGAGTCTTCGGCATACACGCGGCATTCGATGGCGTGGCCGCGCTGTTGCAGATCGGCCTGCGTGAAGGGCAGCGTTTCGCCGGATGCCACCCGGAATTGGAGTTTGACCAGATCGAACCCGGTCACAAGTTCTGTCACCGGATGCTCAACCTGTAGGCGGGTGTTCATCTCTAAAAAGTAGAATTCGCCGGATGGTGTAGCAATAAATTCGACTGTGCCTGCGTTGACATAACCCACTGCCCGCGCGGCTTCAACGGCTGCTTTACCCATGCGCTGACGAGTTTCGGCGTCTAATAATGGTGAGGGGGATTCTTCGATGATTTTTTGATGCCGTCGTTGGGCGCTGCATTCGCGCTCAAACAGGTGAACGGTGTTGCCGTGTGCATCCGCCAGCACTTGAATTTCGATGTGGCGGGCGGTTTGGATGTAGCGTTCCAGAAACACACGCGGGTCGTTGAAGGCTTTCTGGGCTTCGGCACGCGCCCCAGCCAAAGCCTGCGGGAGTTCATCGGGTGCATAAACAACGCGGATGCCTTTGCCACCCCCTCCACCAGCGGCTTTGACCATCACCGGGAAACCGATATATTCGGCAGCCGCGATGAATTCGGCATCACTGGCGGTGTCTGACTGGAAACCGGGCACGAGGGGGACACCGGCTTTTTCCATCAGAGCGCGGGCTTCGGTCTTAACGCCCATCAAGCGGATGGCATCCGCACCCGGCCCTACCCATGTCAAACCCGCTGCGACGACCGCCGCCGCGAAATCCTCATTTTCTGAAAGGAATCCATAACCGGGATGGAGGCAGTCACAACTGGAAGTGAATGCGACTTCGATTAACTTTGAGGCATTCAGATAGCTTTGGGTTGGGGACGCCGCACCGATGGGGTGGGCTTCGTCCGCAAGCTGGACATGACAGGCGTTGGCATCGACTTCGGAATAGACGGCGACGGCTTGCATTCCCAACTCGTGACAGGCGCGGATGATGCGAACGGCAATTTCGCCCCGGTTGGCAACCAGACACTTGCGGAGCGCAACCATTAAGTTTCCCTCGTATTTTCGGGAGCGTCATCCGAATAGACGCCGCCAGCAAGATAGGCGATGCTCACCCAGAGGCCGCGTGCGTGACGGTAAAACAGCACGATAAACACCAGATTGAAAACCGTCCAGAAAATGAGTTGGAAAGCCAGCGGCGGATCGAAGGCCAATTCAGTGACGATAAAACCACCAACCGAAAGCACCTCCGCTACGCACAGGTTAATCAAAGTTCCGCCGATGGATTCACCAGACAGCCGTTCAAAACGTGCGCCGCAGTGGGAGCAGGTTGCATCCATGCTGAACAGACCGTTAAACATGCGCCCCCGTTCACAAACCGGACAGCGCAGCCAAAGACCGACCCATAATTTGTGTATGCCTTGCCAAATGTTCATGTGTTCAATTGTACCCGCTGGACTGACTTCGACAACACGGCTTTTTGCAGCCATAATCTTACGGAAGATAACACAGTTATTGGTTTACAATTAATGGGTTAATCATAAATGTTTAGAGTCCCCTTGATGCTTTCCACATTACGAACCCATGTCTACTGGCTGTTCGACCGTCTGACCGAACCCGCTTCATCTGTAACTGACCCTGAAGCCCGCCGTAAAGCCCGCACATTGGCAATCCTGAGTTTAGCAGCGATCATTTCAATAGCTGGCGCAGTGGCGCTAAATAGAAATCCCACTGTTGATAATGCGGCGATTATATTGATTGCGACCATCTTTACCATGTTCAATTACGGGTTGTGTCGAACGCGGTATTACCGTATCGGTTTGGTGATTGCCACAACATGCAGCGTGGTGATTACACTGGCGATTGTGGCGTCTGTGTCGTTTAACGGGTTAGCCGCAACCACCTTTATCATTCCGGCGATTCTACTCTCAACCCTGTTCTGGTCAGCCCGAATCACAGCTTTGATCGCAGTGATAGAAATTGTATGTGCCCTGCCGCTGGCACGTTTCACACCGGAAACGGTTCCTGATACGATTCTGACCTTTAGTTATCTGGCATCGCTTGCTGGATTTATCGTTTTGGTCAGCGTACTGCGGCAGCGTACAACAAGCGAATTGCAAGCCCGCACCCACGAACTGGCCGCCAGCGAATCCCGCTACCGGGGATTGTTTGAAGCCACACCCGTCCCCCTCTGGGAAGAAGATTTTAGCGGCATTCGAAGCTATCTGGATAACCTGCGGGCGCAAGGGGTTCATAATCTGCGGGCCTATCTGGAAGCTAACCCGACCACAATTGACGAAGCCATGTCCCAGATGCGCGTGCTGGATGTGAACCGGGCAACACTCGACTCACTAGGAATGACCGACAAAGCCAGTCTGCTGGGCAGTCCGAAAGGGATGCTACAGCCGGAAAACCGTGCCTCGTTTCTGAATCAACTGCTGGCAACGGCCAATCGTGAATTGGAGTATGAAGGGGAAAATCGACATCTGACACTGGCGGGTGAACATCGTTACCTGAATGTACGCTGGTCGGTGATGCCGGGTCACGAAGAACACCTTTCACGGGCGGTCGTCCAGGTATTAGACGTAACTGACCGTTATCAGGCTGAGGAGCAGCGGCTTGAACTGGCCGTTGAGCGAGAACGGGTGGCGGTTTTACAGCAGTTTATCAACAGTGTGCATCACGATTTGATGACCCCGGTTACAGCGCTTAAGACGGGTTTGTACCTACTGGACAAAACTGCCACCGATGATAAACAGCGGGAACGGGTTCAACGTCTGGATACCCAAGTCAGCTTTCTGGAAAAGCTCATTCAGGACATGCTGATGATGTCCCGTCTGGACTCGCTGGTTCGTGACGAGATGCAACTCCACGCCGATGATTTGAATGCGCTGGTCAACGGTCTGGTCAGTTACTATCAGCCCATCGCCAACAGCAAGCACCTGAAAATTGAACGAGTCATCCAACAGGGGATTCCGTCAGTTCGCATGGATACCGACCAATTAAAACGGGCTTTCGCCAATGTGCTGGATAACGCGCTGAAGTTCACACCCGATAATGGAACCATTACCGTGATAACCGAGCAATCAGCAGGCGGGATTTGCGTGGACATTCGGGATACTGGCCCCGGAATTCCCGATGATCAGACCGAGCGGATTTTTGAGCGGTTTTACCGGGGTGCGCGGCATCGCCCCAGCGACGGTGGCACCGGATTGGGACTGACGATTGCGCGTAAAATTATCGAAGCGCACGGAGGCAAGATTACGGTTCATCGGGCAGACACAGGCGGGGCAATTTTCCGCGTCTGGCTGCCAAGCACTTAACCCCGATAAATTTTTACACACTTAAAACACTTCCACAAAACATCAGCCCTAATCTGCAAACAACCTCAACACAATCTGCGGCATCGGTGAAACCGCTGGCATATCTCGAATGTGAAATCTGTAAATGATTTGTGAATTTTATCAGAAATCTCGTAACCGGGACTTGAGGCATCTGTAATTTATGGCAATAATTAAGCTGATAACAGCAGACAAGGTTGGGGACATGTTTTACTGGTTCTTAAATTGGGTGCGCGGTCAACGGCAGCGGGTGATGCAGGATACAGCGGAACGGCTGCTGGTCTGGCAACAGAATGCCCTGATGGACGATGACTGTGACGAGAGCAAGAAGCACCGGAAATCCGGTGTTTTGGTGTATACCTAAGCCACGCCTGACCTTAAACCCCCTCGACAGCTTATACAGTTTTTTTATTGTGCTGCGCTATGCCAGTACAGTACCCCATGCTACACTGCCTCAATAGAAGAATTCAACGCTTGAAGGAGACTTGTATGCGTCGTCTAGCAGCTTTTGCAGTACTGCTCATGCTGATACTGCCCGGTGCAGCGTTCGCCCAACAGGATGGATTGGATTTAAGCCTGCCGTTCACCGTCAATGATCTGGGCATTCAATTCGATATTCCCGGCGATTTCATTTTTGAATCCAACAATCAAGGACGGATTTATTTCGCCGCCAATCAGGATGATATTGATGTACAGAAGGATGATGATCCGACAACCTTCCCGCAGGGCATCACCATTAACCTGAATGTGATTCCACTGGATGCTATCATCGAGGCCTTCCCTGATCTGGGTGAAAACCCGACGCTGGATGCGATTACCGATCTGGTAGTGGCGCAAGCCCAACTCAACGAGGTTGAAGCCCGCGTAGAAGTGCCCGTCCTTTCGCGCCGCTCGATTTCAGCCGTAGTGAGCGATGAAAATAACCGAACCGGTTTCGTTACCCTGTGGATGCAGAACGGCCTACTGATTAGCCTGGCGCTGGCAACCCCGGATGGGGAAACGCTTTCAGCAGTGGCGGGTTCGTGGGGAACATTGATTGCGACCGTGCGCCCGGTGGACACCCTCGAACTGGATAGCACCCCCATCGAGATGACCGATTTCACCATTGAACGACCCGAAGATTGGTTTGCCGACTCGTCCCGCCCCAATATCGTTTATGAACTGGAAACCGATATGACGGCGGAACGCCCTGAAGGCACCGTGATCGTAATCTATGAAGAGCCGTTGGAAGCTGCCGAACTGACCGAAGAATCGACTGCTGTGGATTATGCGGTTTTTAACCAATCCTATTATCAACTGACTGATCCAGTACGCATGGAAGAATTTGTCATCCTCGGTCAACCTGCGATTACGCTGCGCGGCACCGAACCGACGGGTCAGTGGGTAATCCTGACGCAAACGATTCTCAACGGTAAAGCCGTGACGCTGGCGCTCATTGCAACCACAGAGGAAGATTTGGACTCGGTTGAGCCGACATGGATTTCGATGTTGCAGACTATCCGCGCGGTAGAGGCGGGAAAATAGGCCCATAACCAGGCGGTGAAAGCCAACCTTTAAAAACCAGTCTCGAACGGGGTATCGGTATAATAGCAGCGGTAGGGAGCAATTTATCCCTACCGTTATTTTTTTGAGCAAAGGTGATATTAAAAATGATTTTAGCAAATCGGGTCGCGCTGGTTACCGGGGGCGCATCGGGGATCGGACGGGCGGCGGCGCTGGCGCTGGCAGGTGCAGGGGCGCGGGTGGTGGTCAGCGATGTGAACGTGGTGGGCGGCGAAGAAACGGCGCAGATGATCGGAGATACAGCGCGATTCGTGCGGGCGGATGTCTCCAAAGCAGCAGAGGTTGAAACCCTGATTCGGGAAACCATAGCGGCTTTTGGGCGTTTGGACTGCGCGGTGAATAACGCGGGTGTGGGCGGCGACATGCTGCCGACCGACCGCCGGGAAGAATCCATGTGGGATCTGGTGATGAATGTGAACCTAAAAGGCGTCTGGCTGTGCATGAAATATGAACTCCCGATCATGCAGGAACAGAAAAGCGGATCGATTGTGAATATTGCATCGGCGGCGGGGCTGATTGGCTTTCGTTACGCTTCGGCTTACGCGGCCAGCAAACATGGCGTGGTGGGTTTAACCCGTTCGGCGGCATTGGAATATGCACGGCAGGGAATCCGGGTGAACGCAGTGTGCCCCGGCTTCACCGAGACGCCTATGGTGACAGATATGAACGAAGTCAATCCGCAGATGGTTGAGGCGACGGTGAAGGCGATTCCGATGCGGCGGTTGGGGACGCCAGAAGAAATCGCGCAGGCGGTGTTGTGGCTGTGTTCGGATGCATCGTCATTTGTAAACGGGCACGCCCTGGCTGTGGATGGCGGAACGATCGTGTCGTGAGCGCTCCTGATTGGGTATCTATATTTTGCTTAGATACCCAATTGATGAAACCAGACCTTAAGAACCCAGTTTGGGAGATGGCGGCGGCGGCGATTCGGGTTTGGGGTGCCGCTGCAATACTGGCTGTTTCAAGGGCGGGGGCAAGGGGTAAGCAGGATGATACCGCGCGAGATGCCGGGTTCGCGGGCAATGCGACCTTCGACTTCCAGACGGTCTAGATAACGATAGACATTCGGGCGCGAGACATAGCAGGCAAGCGCAATTTCGCGCAGGCTTGGGCCATAACCAAACTGCGCCCAATGCTTGCAAATAAAGTCGAATATCTCGTCCAACATTTCCGCGTCGAGGGTGCTTTTCCGCATTTTTTTGAGCTTTCAGCCTTTAGCCTTCAGCCTTTAGATTAACGATATAACAAGAAACAAACCGGATTGTATGATAGCACGACTTAGAACATCTGACCTAGTATAAAGTGGTAGGAGTTGGGATAGAAGTCCGTTAGGAAAAATTCAGCAGTCCAGTAATGTGCAGGCGATGTTAGAAGTTGTAGCGAAATAGAAGGGAAAACGTGGGTGAAAAAGGGATTAGAGGGGGTTGGGACGTACCACCGTTTTATCTGATTCGGTGTAATATGAGATTACATTCTGTCCGAACGGTTGGTTATTGGGAGATGTTGTATGCGTTACCGATTATTAGGGTTCTTTGGTCTGATTCTGCTGCTCTCGCTGGCATCTGGTTTGGCTGCCCAAGTGGGTGTGTGCGAGACGACGATTCAGAGCGCCATTACGCTGCTGAACGAGAACTGCGCGAGCGCGGGCGGGAACACAGCCTGTCTGGGCAGCGCGGGATCGGCCACATTCAGCGGCGCGGAGCAACCTTTCAGCACAGCGGGCGATACGGTTGACCTAAGCAGCCTGCAAACACTGCATACCCTGCCGCTGGATGGGGAACAATCCGGGTTGGCGCTGATGAATGTTCACGCCAACGTGCCGCTGGCGATTTCCGAGCAGGGTCTAAAGTATGTGCTGCTGGGCGATGTGGAAGTGGAGAACGCGGTAGACGCCGTCAATGCTTTCACACCCGGTGCTGCGCTGACGGTCACGCCGCTGGTGGCAGCCAATTTACGCACCGCACCCAGCACTGACGCTCAGGTGATTGTGAGCGCGGCGGTTGGCACAGAACTTTCGGCAGATGGTTTGAGTGCCGATGGTGGTTGGCTGCGGGTACTGTTTGAAAATCAGGTAGCGTGGGTGAGCCGCCAGATCGTCGCGGCGGCTGAAGGCAATATTGACGACTTGCCCGTGATTGGTACGGATACACGTACTTTTATGCAGTCGTTTTATCTGAAGATGGGCGGTCCGGATACCGAATGCAGTCAGGCCGTTCCGCCAATGCTGGTTATTCAGTCGCCGGGTGGGGTGAATGCCAACATCACGGCGAACGGCGCAGGCATCCGCTTTGACTCGGCTATTGGTTTGCTGGTGCTGCCGAATAAGACCATGCAATTGTATGTATTTGCAGGCGGTGCGAATGTGGGCGGTGTTTCCGTCCCGGCAGGTTTCATGCTGAATATTCCGCTGACCGAAGATGGACGCGAAATGGGCGGTCTGGCAACCGGTTTGCGTCCGATCAACGAGACGGAACGGGGATTCCTGAGCATTGTGGCAACCAACACCGCCGGGGAAGCACTGCACGCCCCGCTAACGCTGCCCTCACCGGAAGCAGTGGCGGCGACGATAGCCCAAATCAATGGTGCGGCGGGCGCACAGGTGATCGCCGGGCCAGCTTCCGGGCGAGCCGATTGCAGCCGCTTTAAACCGACTTCGCCGCTGGGCAGTCTGGTCAACGGCACAACACCGTTTTACTGGGACGCCGCAGCGGGCGCGACCAGCTACCGCGTGAATGTTTTCGGCGAGGATGGTGGGCTGCGGGCTACGTTCGATGTAGACGCAGTGACGACGACGATTTCCGCCGATACAGGTGCGACGGTTGGCGGCGGCTCAAACTTCGCGTGGAATGTCGAGGCATTGGTGGATGGACAGGTGGCCTGCACCAGTGGGCGTGTCAGCCTGCCGCGCGATGCCAATCCACAAGTGGTCGGTGGCGGCGGCGGTAGTGCGCCACAGCCGACGGCCTGTACATGGGGAACATGCTAAAACAGTACTGAGGGAATACCATCCTCATCACCAGCGCTTCTTCAACATTGGAGAAGGCAGTAAAAATGAAGCAGGGGCGCAACATGTTGCGCCCCTACGTGGTTATTTGCATAATCCGCAACGATGTCTGTTCGATTTTCTTCGCTCAGTTTACCCCGGCCCTTTTCGATACCAGAGAAGGGAAGTCAGGAAAACCACAATCGGGGTAAACTGTGAAATTAGCATAATGGCTCATTTTTAAGGAAGCGTGCCCATGTCCGCTGATACGCTGCAAGCGGCCAACCTGAGCGGCCAGACGATTAAAGGCTACGAACTACAAACGCTGATCGGTAAAGGGGGGTTCGGTGCGGTGTATCGCGCCTACCAACCCGCCATCAAGCGTGAAGTGGCGGTGAAGGTCATTCTGGCGGAATACACCAACGACCCGGAATTTGTGCGCCGATTTGAGGCTGAAGCCCAAATTATCGCCCATCTGGAACACCTGCATATCGTGCCGCTTTATGACTACTGGCGCGACGCAAACGGGGCGTTCCTGGTGATGCGCTGGCTGCGCGGTGGGAGTTTGCGGGCGGCACTGGAAAAAGGGGTCTGGCCGCTGAACGATACGATTCGTTTGGTTGACCAGATTACCTCCGCACTGGCGGTAGCACATCGTCACGGCGTGATTCACCGCGATCTGAAGCCGGATAACATTCTGCTGGATGACGAGCGTAATGCTTATCTGGCGGATTTCGGCATCGCACGCGATCTGGAAAACTGGACGCAGTTGGAGTCGCTGTATCAGGCCGAGGAACAGGCCGGACAGATGATGGGTTCGCCGCATTATCTCTCGCCGGAACAGATTAAGGCCGACCCGATTAGCCCGCAGAGCGATATTTACAGCTTCGGCATCATGCTTTATGAACTGCTGACGGGCAAAACGCCGTTTCATGGCCTGCCGCTTTCGACGCTCATCAGCAAACATTTGATGGATCCTGTGCCGTCGCTGAACGAAGAACGCGACGATTTGCCGGAAGCGTTGAACAAGGTTATCACCAAAGCGACCGAGAAAAATCCTTCAGACCGTTATGCCAATGTGCTGGCGCTGAATGCTGATTTCCGACGGGCGCTGCTGGCAAGCGATATTGATCTGGCACAAGCGGCGGAACATCCTGTACAGAGCGATGCTGAACGGGCGGAACTGATCCGATTGGGAATCATCACCGAGGACATCGGTGAACTGGTTGACCCAATCAATCCTTATAAGGGTTTGCGCCCCTTTCAGGAAGCTGATGCGGGCGATTTTTATGGACGGGATGTTTTTAACCAGCGTTTGCTGGAGCGGCTCAAGGATGGACGCTTTATCGCAGTAGTCGGCCCAAGTGGCAGCGGTAAATCCAGCGCAGTGAAAGCCGGGTTGATTCCGCAACTACGGCATAATGCGCTGCCCGGTTCGAGTACATGGTTTGTGGTCGAAATGACTCCGGGTGGGCATCCACTGGAAGAACTGGAAGCGGCGCTGCTGCGGGTGGCGATTAATCCGCCGAACAGTTTGCTGGCACAGCTTAAAGAAGATGAACGCGGTCTGGTGCGGGCGGTCAAACGGATTCTGCCGGAGCCTTCCAAAACGGGCGCGGGCGCATTGTTCCTGCTCATCGACCAATTTGAAGAATTATTTACGCAGGTGGCGGACGAAGCGGAACGGCTGCACTTCCTGAAAATCCTGCTGGCGGCATCCGAGGATAAACAAAATCCGCTGCGGGTGATCGTTACGCTGCGGGCGGATTTTTATGACCGTCCCCTGCTCTACCCGGAATTTGGCGAATTGATGCGGGAAAATACCGAGGTCATTCTGCCGCTGAAGCGCGACGAACTGGAACAAGCCATCGTGCGCCCGGCGGAAAAAGCAGGGCTGGCGCTGGAAGTGGGATTGGTGTCTGAAATTCTGCTGGATGTGGCGGAACAGCCGGGGCCGCTGCCTTTACTGCAATATGCACTGACGGAACTCTACGAGCGACGGGCGGGACGCTGGCTGACTCAGCAGGCTTACCGGGACATCGGCGGGGTTTCCGGGGCGCTGGCACGGCGGGCGGATGATCTTTACAGCTCTTTGGATGAGGCTGGACAAAAAGCGGCACGGCAGTTATTCCTGCGGCTCATCAGCATCAATGAAGGTGCAGATGATACACGGCGGCGCGTGCGGCAGACGGAACTGCTGGCGCTGCAAGGCGACGAACAAGTAATGCAGCGGGTGATTGATGATTTCGGCAAATATCGCTTGCTGACGTTTGACCGCGATCAGGAAAGCCGCACGCCGACGGTCGAAGTGGCGCACGAAGCTCTCATCCGGCAGTGGCAACTTTTGCGCGGCTGGATTGACGAAAACCGCGAAGGTTTGCGGGTGCAACGCCGTTTGACGACAGCCGCCGAAGAATGGGTTAATTCCGGCAAAGAAGCCAGTTTCCTCGCATCCGGCGCACGATTGGATCAATTCGAGAGTTGGTCGAAGCAGACCGAACTGGCGCTGACCGGAGCCGAGTTTAATTATCTGGATGCCAGTTTAGCTGAACGGATACAGCAGCAGGCGGTTGAGGATGCCCGCAAAGCCAGAGAAGCCGCCCTCGAAATCCGTTCGCGCAACTTCCGGCGGGCATTGATGGTGGTGCTGGCACTGACGGCAGTTGGCGGTATTCTGCTTTCGGCCTTCGCGCTGAACCAATCACGGGCGGCGGATGAGAACGCGGCGACGGCCATATTTGCTCAAGGGCAGGCGGTGACAGCAGCCGCAGTCGCACAATTGAACGCGGCACAGGCGCGCAGTCTGGCCTTTGCATCCGGGGCGCAGTTGGCGTTAGGCAGCGGCAATACCGATCTGGCGATTCTGCTGGCGCTGGAATCCAATGCTAACGGGCAATCGACTGTCGAAACGCGGCGTACATTAGCCGAAGCAGCTTATACCCCCGGTACGCGACGGGTTTTTGTCGGACATTCCGACCGTTTAACCAGCGTGGTTTACAGTCCCGACGGAACGAAAGCGGTTTCCGGCGCACGGGATAACACGGCGATTGTGTGGGATGTGGCGACCGGGGCGATCATTCATCGTCTGGAAGGCCACACTGATTGGGTATGGGATGTCGCCATCAGCCCGAACGGCGCAACGATCATCACCGCTTCGGCGGACGGAACACTGATTGTCTGGGATGCGGTCAGCGGCGCGGAAATCCGGCGTCTGGAAGGCCATACCGCCGGGGTGCGAACGGTAGCGATTAATGCGGACAGCACACAGGCACTTTCCGGCTCAGAAGATAAGTCGCTGATTTTGTGGGACATAACAACCGGTGAAGCTCTGGGGCGTGTTGTGAGCAATACAACCGTCAACGATGCGGTGTTTAGCAAGTCCGGCTTCACGGCGATTTCGGCAGAAGCCGATGGCGTGGTGACGCTGTGGAATCTGCAAACGGGCGCGCCTTTACTGCGACTGGGGACAGAAGGCAATGGGCATATCGGTGAAGCGATGAGCGTGACCTATACCCCGGATGAAAGCGGTGTGCTTTCTGGCGGTGATGGTGGTGAGATGATTTTATGGAGCTTCGAGACGTTGCAGCCGATTCGCCGCTATCAGGGACATAACGCACGGGTGGCAACCGTCGCCATCAGCCCGGATGGGACGACAGCCGTCACGGGCAGCGAAGATAATTCGGTGATCGTCTGGGATGTGGCGACAGCACGAATCATCCGGCGCTTTACGGGGCATACTTTCTTGGTGTACGGCGTCGCTTTCAGCCCGGACGGCGAACATGTGCTTTCGGCGTCATGGGATGGGACACTGCGGTTATGGGATTTGGAAAATGGCGCACAGGCACATCGATTCGCGGCACATCAGAGCGATGTGCTGGCGGTGGCTTACAGCCCAGATGGGACACAGGCGCTTTCCGGCGGGTCGGATAACAGCCTGATTTTATGGAGTACCAAAACCGGGGCAGAAATCCGCCGTCTGGAAGGGCATACCGGGGCGGTAGAAGCAGTGGTCTTCAGCGCGGATGGTACACGGGCGCTTTCCGGCTCGGACGATTTCGGCATGATTTTGTGGGACATCGAAACAGGGGCAATCCTTCAGCAGTTCGGCGGGCCGGGGCGAACCGACGGACACAGTGATGCGGTGTGGGCGGTGGCACTCAGTCCCGATGGCAAAACGGCGGCTTCTGGTTCATACGACAACACCATTATTTTATGGAATGCCGAGACCGGTGAACAACTCAACCGCCTGTTCGGGCATACTTTCCACCTTACCGGAGTCGCCTTCAGTCCCGACGGAACGCACTTGATTTCCAGCGGCTTTGATAATGTGCTGATTTTGTGGGATGTTGGCACGGGAACAGTCCTGCGGCGGTTTGAAGGCCATACCGATTGGGTACGCAGCGCAGCCTTCAGCCCGGATGGTAAACATGTGCTTTCGGCTTCGGCGGATAACACGCTGATTTTGTGGGATACGGAAACCGGGACGCGCATCCGGCAGTATGAAGGCCATTCGGCGCAGGTATTCAGTGCCGTGTTCAGCGCAGACGGCAAGTATGCGCTTTCCGGCGCGGGCGATTCGACGGTGATTTTGTGGGATGTGGCCAGTGGGGCGGAACTGCGACGTTTCACTGGACATACAGGGGATGTGCGGAGCGTGGCATTTAGTCCTGATGGGCGGTTGGCGCTTTCCGGCGGCGATACCACCCTGCGCTTGTGGAACATCGCGCTGACACTGGATGAACTGGTGAGTTGGGTACAGTCCAACCGTTACATCCGCGACCTGACCTGTGCCGAACGGGAACTCTACAAAGCCGAACCGCTGTGTCCGACACCAACGCCTGTGCTTGAGCCGGGGAGTGTGTAGCCGATTATGGATGAGCAGGAGCGCATTCAGACGATTTATGATCGGCTGACCGAGGCGGGGAAAAAGTGGGAACCGACCACACTGAGTTATTATGTTGGGCAGCCGTTCAAAGCGTTAGTCGCCTCGATGTTGAGCGCCCAAACCCGCGAAGAACAAACGATGGCGGCGATGAACGCCCTGCTCAAACTGGCGGATAATCCGTTTGATATGCTCAACTTGAGCGATGAACAACTGCGCGAGGCGATTCGTCCGGTGGCATATGCCGAAAGTAAACTGCGTTATCTGCGCGACATTATCGAAAAAGTAGCCGCCAACGATGGCGAAGTACCGCGCACGATTGAAGAATTGGTGGCCTATAAGGGTGTTGGCTGGAAAGTGGCGGTGCTGACTTTGGCGACAGGCTACAGCATCTATGACGATATTACGGTCGATGTGCATGTGGCACGGATTGGCAGGCGTTTGGGGTTGGTGAAACCGGAGATCAAAGACCCGCCGAAAGTGAATGACGCCCTGAAGCTGATTTTGCCGCGTGAGATGTGGCCTTACTGGAACGCGCTGATGGTGCAGTTCGGGCGGGCGGTGTGCCAGCCGACCTATCCCAAATGTGCGACCTGTCTGGTGCGGGAATTGTGTCCGCGTGTCGGTGTAGTCGAAATCGGGCGTGGACGATTTAAAGAAGCCGATTACCTGTAACGGGCAACCCATGAGGTGTAAAGCGCGTATAATAGGGTGGAATGAGGAAGCGAGACACCCATGAATACTACAACCCTTCGCAATGCCCTGCTGGTGGTCGGCGCGGTTGCCATCCCGATTGTGGCGCTGGTCGTCATCGGAACGATTTTGAACGTGCTAGCACCGCTGGCGATTACCGCTGCCGTCGCTTTTGTGCTGGGACGACTGTCAGTCAATTTTAATCTGATCGAGTTCATCAAAAAGCAGCGTGAACAGCAGCAGGCCGCCGCCGAAGCCAAAACCGTCGAAAAAGCAGCAGCCGTTTTGCAAAAGACCGAAACGGTATCCGCCAAGCCTGCCCCCAAAACAGCCGAAAAAGCTCCAGCAGCGGCTGCACCGCCACCCGCCGAACCCAAAACACGTAATGATTTGCTCGACCCAACTTTTGAGATCAAGACGCCCGAACAGATTGAAGCCGAAGCCAAGCAGCGCGAACAGGAACTCATGCAGCGCACCGTGACGCCCAGCGCGGATAGTGTAGCGGCGGCACTGGAAGAGCGGCGCAAACGGTTATTGGGCAGCAAGCCAGAAGGCGAAAGCTAACGGGTAAACATCCCTGTAAATTGGGGCAGCACCGCGCGAAATTTGATATATCTGCCTTCAGCACAGGGAGGCAGATTTTATGGACAGCACCACCTCACAATTGCCATTGCCATCACCTTTTTGATTCTCGCCGTTATCGCTTCATGGATTTCCGCCCGTGTTGGTCAGCGCGACGAACCCGAATTGATCGACTTCCCCGGCAGCGGTTGGCTCATCAAACCCCGGCGCAAAAAAGTGCGCTTTTCGCGGGAATGGTGGTCAAACGGATTCAAGGCTTAAGCACCTTACAGATGTCGAGAACAGGGTAAAAGCCGCCCGATAGGGTTCGCTTATGAGTCTGTTTTGCCTATAATTGTATTAGTAATGTACTTTTGCGAGGCAGAGGAAGCTATTTTCATGGAGGAGATATGAGTTTACATGTATCCGGTGAGATTCTCCTGGAAACCATTCCTATTCCCCTGCTCATTCTGGATACCGATCTCCGCATAATCGCCGCTAACCCTAGTTTTTGCCAAACCTTCCAGATTCCGCGTGAAGCCATTGAACAGCATCTGATTGATGATCTTGCCAGCTTTGAGTGGGAAATTTCTTCTCTCAAAATGGCGCTGCAAGATGTTGTGCAAAAGGGTCTGGTGCTGGATGGTTTTAAGATTGACCAGTCCTTTCCGCTGATTGGGCATAAAACGCTACGCCTGCATGTTCGGCCTATTTTTGAAGATGGGAGCACAATAAGGCTGGTACTGGTTTTTGATGACATCACCCTGCGGAAACGCACTGAGGAACGCTTTCGAGGTCTGCTGGAATCCGCGCCAGACGCGATGGTGATCGTCAACGGCGAGGGCAAGATCGTACTGGTCAACACCCAGACGCAAAAATTGTTCGGTTACAGCCCGGAGGAACTGATCGGTCAGTCGGTTGAGATGCTCGTGCCACAACGCTTTCGGCGCGTCCATCCTGACCATCGGGCGAATTATTTCACCGATCCGCGTGTGCGCCCGATGGGGGCTGGCATGGAACTTCACGGTTTACGTAAAGAGGGGGTGGAGTTTCCGGTCGAGATCAGCCTTAGTCCGCTGGAAACCGAGGAAGGCACACTGGTTTCCAGCGCCATACGCGATATTTCCCGGCGGAAACGGGCCGAGGAAGAAATACGCAAGTTGAATGAGGAACTTGAGCAGCGAATCCTCGAACGCACAACCCAAATCGCGCAACTTACAGCGGTCAATAAAGAACTGGAAGCGTTCAGCTATTCGATCTCGCACGATTTGCGCGCGCCTTTACGGGCGCTGGATGGCTTCAGCCAAGCCCTGCTGGAAGATTATGCCGAAAAACTGGATGCCGAGGGCAAAAATTATCTTCAGCGTATACGGGCTGCCAGCCAACGGATGGGACGGCTGATTGATGATTTGCTCGATCTGGCACGGCTGACGCGCAGCGAAATGCAGCCTGCGCCCGTTGACCTGAGCCATCTGGCACAACAGGTTGGGGACGAGATTCAGAGTGCAAGACCGGAACGTTCCGCCGAAATTGTTATTCAGGACGGTTTGATTGTTCATGGTGATGTACAACTGCTGCGGGTCGCGCTGGAAAATCTGCTGGGCAATGCGTGGAAGTTCACCAGCAAGCAGGCTCATGCCCGGATTGAATTTGGCATGACGGCTGAAAATGGTCAGAAAACCTATTATGTCAGTGATAATGGGGTGGGTTTTAATATGGCCTACTCGGAAAAATTATTCGGGGCATTCCAGCGGCTGCATGGGGTGACTGAATTCGAGGGGACGGGAATCGGACTGGCAACGGTTCAACGGGTTATTCATCGACATGGTGGGCAGATTTGGGCGAAAAGCGAAGTGAACAAAGGGGCAACGTTTTTCTTTACACTCCTGTAGGACACAGGCTGTATAATGAATATCCAAGATCAGGGTATTTGAGGCTCATATGACTACCATTCTGCTGGTGGAAGATAACCCGGATGATGAAGCTCTCACGCTGCGCGCCTTCAAGAAAAGCAATCTCAAGAATGATGTGGTGGTGGCCCGCGATGGAGTCGAAGCCCTGGATTATCTGTTCGCCACCGGTACTTATGCCGACCGCGATGTCAGTCTTCTTCCACAATTGATTTTGCTGGATTTGAAGATTCCCAAGATTGAAGGTTTGGAAGTTCTGCGGCGGATACGGGCGGATGACCGTACCCGGCTGCTTCCTGTGGTGATTTTGACATCCTCCAAAGAACAGGAAGATTTGATTAACAGTTATTCACTAGGCGCTAACAGCTATATTCGAAAGCCGGTCGATTTCACACAATTTGCCCAAGCCGTTCAACAACTGGGTCTTTACTGGTTGGTTTTGAATGAACTTCCGGGCAGGTAAGGCAGGGTTATGAAAAATCCTTTACGCGTGCTGATCGTCGAGGACAGCGAAGATGACACCTTTTTGACGCTACGCGAACTCCAAAGCAACGGTTACGCGGTGACTTATGACCGGGTGGACACCGAGGAAAAAATGGCTGCTGCGTTGACCAGCGCCGAGTGGGATGTCATCCTTTCGGATTATTCGATGCCGAACTTTAGCGCGCTGGCAGCCTTGAAGCTGGCACAAACCATGAAGATGGACTTGCCGTTCATTATTATATCGGGGACAGTGGGCGAAGATGCGGCAGTGGCAGCCATGAAACTTGGGGCGCACGACTTTTTCCCCAAGTCTAAACTCACGCGGTTGGTTCCCGCTATCGAACGCGAAATGCAGGAAGCGGAGCAGCGACGGGCACACCGTTTGGTGGCACAAAAACTGCGCCAATCCGAAGAACGTTTTGCGAAAGCCTTTCGCGCCAGCCCGATTGGGATGAGCATCATGACCAATCAAGGGACACTGCTGGATGTTAATGAGCAAATCCTCAATCTGTTCGAGTACCAACCTGATGAGATTGTCGGGCGCACCCTGCTGGAACTATCCATCTGGGTCGATTCAGAGACCCGCACTAAAATTGAGAATGTATTCAATGGCGAAGAGTCGATTCGTGATCTGGTCGTCAAGTGTTGTACTCGTACAGGGAAACTACGCGATGTATTAATCTCGGTCGAAACCATCTCGCTGGACAATGAAACCCGTAAGCTGACTCTGTTTCATGACATCACCGAACTGAAGCAGGTGCAGAACGAATTAAACTCACTTTATAACGCCACATCGTATCTGTTTAATGCGGATGGCCTGCTGGGTCTGGGGCAGCAAATTGTGAAGGCGGTAACGGAGGAATTCGGGCAAGTCGATTGCGGCGTGCTTTTGGTTGATCGTGATCAAAACAGGATGATACGGCTTGTGCGGGGGGGCGAATCCCCGATTGAGGCAGATTCAATTCTAACGCTTGATGGAAAGGGATTAGTTCCAGAAGCGGTTAAAACCGGACATGTGGTTTATGTGCCGGATGTAAGCCTCGACTCGGATTATGTTCCTAATGTATCTGAGACGCGGTCAGAACTGGTTGTTCCGCTGCGTACCGCAAAAGGAGTTCTGGGTGTATTAGACCTGCAAAGCACCCAATTAGCTGCCTTCAGCGAACGTGATCTGCGGATTCTTTCAGCATTTGCCGAACGGGCAGCGTCCGCGATTGAATCCATGCAGCTTTACGAAGAAATCAACCGTCATGCGGCTGAACTGGAGTGGCGGGTGGCACAGCGCACAGTTGAACTGCAACAGGCGAAAGAACATGTTGAAGCCATTCTGAACAACAGCAGTGATGCGATTATTCTGGTCAATCCAGAAGGTCTGATACAACAGACCAATCAGGCTTTCAGCAATCTATTCGGTTATCCCCGCGATGAAGTTTATCAGCAGTCTCTGGTTCGGTTTTTTGAACCCAATCAGCGCGAAAAACTGCTGGATGCTTTTCAGATGGTGGCGGCGGGTAAACCCACAGCACCAATTGAACTGGTGGGGCATCACCACGATGAACGTGCTTTCAATGCCGAGATGACGTTTGCTTCGGTTGCCAATCGGAAACAGGGGAATATCAGCATCATCTGCAATTTGCGCGATGTCACCCAGCATAAGTTGATTGAGGAAGGACTTCGGACGGCGCTGTTAAAAGAAAAAGAAGTCAATGACCTGAAAACGAGCTTCGTCTCGATGGTTTCCCATGAATTCCGCACCCCGCTGGCCGTTATTCAATCGTCGGTGGAGATTGTCACCCACTATGGTGAGCGATTAACGGATGAGCGTAAAAGCCAGCATCTCGCCAAAGTTGCCCCACAGGTGAAACATCTGACAGGCTTGCTGGATGAGGTGTTAATCCTAAGTAAAGCTGGCACGGTCGGACTGCCGTTTAATCCCATTCCGGTTGAACTGGATGCTTTATGTGGCGGATTGGTTGAAAATGCTCAACTGACAACTGAAAAACATACGATTCAGTTTTCGATTATTCCCAACGATCCTCCAGCAGTTCTGGCTGACCCTAAGCTGCTCACCCAGTCGATCAATAATCTGCTGTCTAATGCTATCAAGTATTCACCTGATGGCGGCACGATCTGGCTGGATGTGGTGATTGAGCAGGAGGAGATTATTTTCCACGTCAAGGATGAAGGCATTGGCATCCCAGCGGACGATCAAAAACGCATGTTTGAGATTTTCCACCGGGCGGGCAATGTTGGAACCATCGCAGGCACGGGTTTAGGGCTGGCAATTGTCCGGGGGTTTATGGATGCTCATGGCGGGAGCATCAACTTTGAAACCCGGATTGGTGAAGGCACCACCTTTACGTTATCTATCCCCAAGATGATACCTTAACAAGCCCTTATCTGACGGCTAGTTCCAGTGTGGCATACAGCGGCAGGTGGTCAGAGCCGATTTTGTCGCCCAAGCTGGCTTCGATGGCACGGAAATGGTCGCTGTGCCAGATGTAATCGACCCGCAGCAGCGGCGGGATAAACTTTGGGAGCAGGCCTTCAACTTCGCCCACCGGCCAACTTCCGCCCAAGCCTGTTCCAACCTCACGGAATGAATCCCGCATAACATTGGTTACTTCACGGTAAATGGTGGTCTGATCGGTCATGGCGAAATCGCCCGCCACAATGAAGGGAAGCGGCTGCTGCTGAATACGGGTTATGAGCCGCCGAATTTCGGCATTACGCTGGCTGTCTTCATAGCCAAAGGCGAAATCACCAACGATCCCTCCAATCAGACTGAGGCGGGGCGTACCGACCGGGAGCGCCAGGTCGATGTTATACAAGGCGATTTGCTGGCCTTCGTAGAGAACGATGTAACGCTGCTGGGTGTGGGTATCATTCGGCTGCTGCAAATCTTCAACGGTCAAAATTGGATAGCGGGAGAGCAGGATATTGGAGGACGTGGCGTCCACCCCGGCGCGGCTGGATTGATAGGGATAAAAGTCGCTCATCCCGTACAACAGCGGCAGTACCTGCCGTTCGGGCATTTCCTGCAACAACACAAAATCGGCCTTGATACCCCGCATGTAATTCTGGGTTTCCAAGAGGGTGTTGTTGTTACGATAGATGTTCAACGTCAGGACTTTGATGGTCTGACCCGTTGGCGGCGGCACATTTTTGGGCAAAAAGTAGCTGCCAAACAGCAGCATACCGACAATCAACAGGGGAACAGTGGTGAGCAGTCCCCATTTCGCGCGGGCGGGAATCGTCAACAGCACTAAGGGAATCAGGGGCAGGAAGCAGTAGAAGGTAAAGTTGCTGATGCCACCAATGAGCCAGAAACGGTCGCTAATCACCAGCCGAAGCAGCAGAAAGACGATTATGAACAGCCCATAACCCCATGACAGCAGTGTGACGCCAATACGCGCCAAATCCTCAATAATCTCTCGCAGCGTTACCATTCAACCGCCTGAGTAATTTTTGTTCGTTTGACAGCCAGTGTATCCGGGAAAACTCGAATCAGCCTAACAGTTGGGGCAAGGTAATACGTCACCGCAGCGCGACCGTCACCTGTTCCAGATGCTTGACAGCCTGTTCGGCATCGTCCAGCGCGTCGAAGGCCACACGGATAGCAGGGCCTCTACGGCTTTCCTTGAGCGCGACTTCTCCCTGCTTGGTACGGCCCTTGGCAATACGAATCAAGGCGCGTGCCTGTGCCAGTTCCAAGCGGACGGCAAAGGTGGAGTCGTTATGGTCGCGGGCGTATACGGCGTAGGTGCTTTCAATGGCTTTCATCAGCATGTATACCGGGTCACGGTCTGGGGCAATATTGCGGGTGGCACGGAGCAGATGCAAATCCACCAACAGTTCGCCCGCATCCATAGCTGCGTCGCCGCCGCGCCGAAATTTTTCCAGGTCAATCAATTTAAAATCGACTTCGCTATCGCGTTCCGGGTTTTCGCGCTGTTTGAGGCGGCGCACCATAATATTGCGCGAATGCAGGTCGCCATGCATACAACTAATGGGAAATTCTTCCAGTTCCAACTGATGACGTACCAGATTACCGATCATATCCAGCAGGGAACGCTGAAGCTGGTAGGCGTATTTGGCTTTTCCGGCTTCTTCCAGCAGTTTGTTTTCCAGCATGTAACCGAACACCCGCCGGACGTGCTGCTGCATGGGGACAAGGTAGAGCTGCAAGAGCAACCCTTCGCCAAGCATCCGTCCCCGGTCACCCTGATGAACACGGATTAAAAATGGGCCGAGTTCATTGATGATGGAGTCGTGAATTTGCGGCACTTTCTGGAGCGCATCGGAAAGGGTGCGGTAGCGATTTAAATCCGCCATGATGACGAAGGCACGCCGCCGCTGGTCGTCGATGTAGCTGGGCTGCGGAATGCTGACAAAACATTCTTTGATGCTATTGGGCAACCGGGCATAATTTTCGCGTTCGAGGTCGATCTCGTCTACCGGGCCGTACTTGACCACCAGCGAATCGGCGTTAGGGATGTGCAGGCGGAAGGAGTCATCCTCTGGCTGCATGGGATTCGCCAGATAGGGATGAATCCGCACGACGTTGCTATCCGACATGCCGAGACGCAACTGCTCCGGGGCGCGTTCCAGATCAACCCGTATCCAGGTTTTCAAGGCGCGGCGGATGCTTTCGGTGTCCGGCGGATCGACATGTTTTTGCTGCTGGGAGGCCAGTTTGCGATGAATATGCGCTGAGACATATTGAATCAGCGGATGCCCAATGTATTCCCGCACGGAGACAATCGTCCGGCAGAGGATCAGCAGATAGTCATAAGGATTGGGGAACAGGTTACGCAGCGTTTGCACCGAGTCTTCGCCGCAGAATACGTTCCACCAGAGTTCCATCGCCCGCTGTATCACTGGTTCCAACTGCGGATAATGTGGGACGAGGGGCATCAGATTTTCGATGACGTAGCAGGTGCTCAAAATCATCTCGCGGAAGATTTCGCGGTGATCGGCAATCTGGTCGGCGGTCAACTGCTGCCGCCGCATGTATTCCCCGATGTGGCGCATGTCCTGACTGAGTCCCCAAACGCCGCCGCTTTGTTCGGCAATGGTGATCAGATTATCCAGATGCTTTTTCTGGTGTACCTGCGAGAGTTTGCCTTTAAGTTCAAAGCGCAGCCGCAGTGCCAGCGCTAAATCTTTATCGCGGTGGTTGGCGCGCACCATCTGATCTGACCACTGGCGCAGTTCTTCGACGGTCATGATGCCGTTGAGGACACCACGTTCCCTGGCCTGATTCATCACCTTAACTGTCCACAGCGTATCAAAGGCGGGACTGCCCGTTTGAATATCAAAATACTGGTCGGCTGTCCGCTGACGGGAAAGCTGTTCCAGACGAGGCAGTACGCTGGAATCGGTTGGTTTGAGACTGAGCAAGGCTTCCAGACGGTTCATCTCTACCGCGTCAATGCGCCGGTGGGTTTCGCTGGGGAAAACAGTGGCGAACCATGCGGCGGCCTCGCGGAGTTCCTGCTGTTCTGCTGAAAAACCATAGGCCATCAGCGCAACTGTGTAGTGCTGGGTAACACGAACGGCATTGGCATTAACATCGCCGCGTGTGTCCTGTGGATCACTCAGAATATGTTCCGGGTAGTCGCCACGCGCCCGCAGCAAATCCAATATCAGGTCGCCAATCGTCTGCTCTAAATCAGAAAGTTCGGGGAAAGTCATTTTTTGTGCCAAAACGGAAACATTACAAAGCGGATGTGTTACAGGATTTTAACAGATGCGCCCGGTAAATTCCACAATCGGGGGTCGTGCGTTTGGAGTACGGGGACAAAATATAAAGGGACAGCAGCGGGCTGTCCCTTTGAAACGCTTCTTGAACGGGGGTTTAGTCCCCGGCTGGCACGGCTTCTTCCAACGGTTGAAGCTGGCTTTCGCGTTCGCCTAACCAGTTGATGGCCGTAAGCGCAGCCTTGCAACCGTCGCCTGCCGCAGTGATGGCCTGCCGGAATTGGCTGTCATGGATTTCCCCGGCTGCGAAAACACCTTCGACATTTGTGCCCATCAGTTCGTTAATCCTGACGTAGCCATCCGGGCGCAGCGCCAACTGTGTACCAAACAAACGGCTGTTGGGATCGTAACCGATGAAGACGAACACGCCGTCGGTCGGCTTTTCGGTGATCTGCCCGGTTTTCACGTTCTCCAGCAGAATGCTTTTGACGACACCATCCGCCCCCTTAATTTCCTTCACAACGGTATCGTAGGTGAAAGTCATCTTGGGATTGTCGAAAGCGCGGGTTTGCAGGGCAATGCTGGCACGCAGTTGGTCGCGGCGGTGAATAACGTTGACGGTCTTGCCGAACTTGGTCAGGAAAAGGCCTTCCTGCAAAGCCGAGTCGCCACCGCCTACAACCGTGATATCCTTGCCCCGGAAGAAGAAACCGTCGCAAGTGGCGCAGTAGCTTACACCGCGTCCAACAAATTCACGTTCGCCGGGAACGCCGATTTCGCGGGGGTTCGCGCCGATGGTCACGATGACCGAATCCGCCAGATATTCTTCGGTATCGGTCTTGACGCGGAAAGGTGTGCCTTTGGTGAAATCGACCTCGGTCACACTTTCATAAAGGAACTGTGCGCCGAACTTCTCGGCCTGCATCCGCATATTTTCGACCAGTTCCGGGCCAGTTGTGCCATCCGGGAAACCGGGGAAATTTTCAACTTCGTGGGTGGTCGAAATCTGACCGCCCAGCAGTTTGCCGGTGACGACAACCGTGCTGAGTTGGGCGCGCGCCGTATACAGCGCCGCCGTCAGACCCGCCGGACCGGAACCAATGATAATGACTCGTGTACGCTTCATACTGACCTCAAAATTTCAATGATTGTAGTTTGCCCATGTTCTGAGCAAAAGTTGTGGATTTGTCTGCGCTTTACTCAATGTGTTTCAATAAGCCGCTTTGTTCCGCGCGCAGGATGCAGACCAATGCCTGAAATTCCTCGGCGCAGTCGGCGCAGCACACCAAGTGTGCCTCGACTTCTGGCAGCAGGTCACGTAAATTCGCGCCCCCGGCCACCTTTTCCGCCAAGCATTCCAACTGCCCAGAGCAGGTTTCGCAGTCCATCTGTTCATCCTGATGAGCGATGACGATGGACTGGATGATTTTTCGTAACTGTTCCTGATGTTGCACAGACATACGGCGTGCCTATTGATGAATTTCTAAATAATCGGACGTAGAGATATGCATCATTCTTACGTAACACTCAATCCTGAAAGAGATTGAGCATGTAATTGGTGGATATTCCCTGACTTTCCAAATGGGTACGCAGTTTGCGGCGGGCATCGTGCAGCAGTTTGTAGAGCGCGTTGCGGTTCGTGCCCATACGCTCCGCCAGAATTTCCAGCGGGACACCCTGCAAGGCGACCGCAACCAACGCCTGATACTGCCGTTCGGTCAGGACTTCTTCCAATGCACGGCTGATTTTGGTCATCACATCAGAGCGTTCGGTGGCTTCTTCGGGGTTCGGCGGCACTGTACCATTTACATTAGCCGCGGTGGCAGGCAGCAGATCACCGTCGGCTGTCAGATCATCCAAACTGAAATCCTTATAGCGGGCACGGCGCAAATCACTGATCGCCACCCGCACAGCGATTTTGGTCGCCCAGGTGGTGAAGCGACTATCGCCCCGGAAGCTATTAAGGTTTTCGATGACGCGGAGGGTAGCATCCTGTGCCAAGTCCTCGGCCATCTGGGTGATTTCCTGATTGGAGAGGTGGGTTAAATCGCTGCGTTCACGGCTGAGATAGTAGAAAATGCCACGCTGGAGACGCTGGCGTAAATCTTCAATCGCCAGTGCCTGAATATCAGGCGAGCCGACAAGCTCGGCCAACCACTGCTCATTGGTACGTTCGACCATCACGAAGGATTATTCGCCTTAACAAATTTGACGCGCAGCACCAGATAACCTAACCGGATGTCATCGCCATCCCGCAGGATACGGGGCTGGTGAGCTACGAGCCGTTGACCGTTTAAATACGTACCATTGTAGCTGCCCGCATCCACAATGTTGAGTGCGCCTTCGCGTTTAACAATGGTGGCATGGCGACGGGAGACACCTTTTTCCGTTCCGCCAAAACTCTGTAAATCAATTTGGGGTGAAGTCTGGGTATCGGGGTCGAAGCGTCCAATCACCAGTTCATCAATCGAGCCAGCATCAAAGACAAATGGTTCCTGTGCGCCGCGTATATAGACGACCAGATTGGTGCGGGCGCTAAAATGCGCCGTTCCCCATTTGGGCTGGTTTTCTTCAAAATCTGTATCGCCGAGCGCACGGGTCGAAACACGTCGCAGAAATTCCTCGTCGGTTTCGTAATCGTATTTTTGCTCTGGGTTATCCGTCACGTCAGCATTCCTGATACTTTTAACTGCATGTCGCATTGAAAAATTGTACCATTATTTACACTTTGCGCGCAGTTTACGAAACCAAGTTAGAAAATCTCATCCGAATCTTACGAGAATAAAATGGTGCCCGGTAGCTAAAGGTGCGGAAGATCATTAGAATATGAGTACATACAGTCAATAGTCACAAACGAATCGACGCTTCCCTGTAGGTAGAGGCATATTGACCTGCTGCCCAATGCCCATTATCATCTACATAGAGGCATAGTAATGCAAAAGTCGGCGTCTGTTCCTCGTTATGGCTTCATCATTTAGCGGTAGTTTAGGCGTAGAAAGGAGATAGGCGCGTTCCACTGGCGCAAGCCAGTTTATACTTTCGCGCCGTCCTCGTGAATAATCGACCATCAGAACCTCAGAACGATAATAATTCACCCTTCCCCAATCGCAATGCACAGCGATTCTGGCTCATTTTGGGTGGGGTGATGCTACTCCTGCTGCTGTTCGCCTTTGCCACGCCGAACAATCTTTCGAGCGGCAGCAGTATTTCGCTTGACCAGTTCGCCCAATATGTGCGGCAAGAAGCGGTGGACAAGGTCAGTGTACGCGGCGGACAGGACGTGGTTATCACGCTGAAATCCGGCGCGACGGTTACCTATTATAAAGAACGCGAAACCAATCTGTTCGATGCGCTGAAGACCTACGGCGTAACCGATGACAATTTCGACTCGTTCACTTTTGAAGAACGCCCCGGCGATAACACCACTGGTGTGTTGTTCCAATTGATTGTCGCCATCGTGCCGACGCTCCTGATTTTCTGGGTGCTGTGGCGCATGATGCGTTCGGTGCGTACCGGGCAGGATCAGGCGTTGAGCTTTGGTCGCAGCCGTGCCCGCGTGACACGCGATATGGAACGTCCGCAGGTGACATTCGCCGATGTGGCGGGTTGTGAAGAAGCCAAAGAAGAACTCAAGGAAGTTGTGGAATTCCTGAAAGAACCGGAGAAGTTCATCCGGTTGGGCGCACGCATTCCGAAAGGTGTGTTGATGGTTGGCCCGCCCGGAACGGGTAAAACCCTGATGGCACGTGCGGTTGCGGGCGAAGCAGGCGTTCCGTTCTTCAGCATTTCCGGCTCGGAATTTGTGGAAATGTTTGTTGGTGTGGGTGCAAGCCGCGTCCGTGATTTGTTTGAACGGGCGAAGGCTGAAGCACCTGCCATTATCTTCGTTGATGAAATCGATGCTGTTGGCCGCCATCGTGGTGCGGGACTGGGCGGCGGTCATGACGAACGCGAACAAACCCTGAATCAAATTCTGGTGGAGATGGACGGCTTCGAGACGGGTACAAATGTGATCGTGTGCGCGGCAACCAACCGCCCGGACATCCTTGACCCGGCGCTGCTGCGTCCCGGACGTTTCGACCGCAAGGTCATTATGGATAACCCTGACATCAAGGGTCGTCAGGAAATCCTGAAAGTTCATTCCAAAGGCAAACCCCTCGCGCCAGATGCGGATGTGGAAGCGCTGGCACGAATGACGGTTGGGTTCTCCGGCGCTGATCTGGAAAACCTGATTAATGAAGCGGCTATTCTGACCGCGCGGCGCAACAAGAAGGCCATCGGCATGAGCGAACTGAGCGAAAGCATGGATCGCGTGACGATGGGGCCGGAACGCAAGAGCCGCGTGATTTCCGAAAAGAACAAGCTGCAAATCGCCTATCATGAAGGTGGGCACGCCGTCCTGCATCACCTGCTGACACACAGCAATCCGGTGACGAAGGTGACGATTGTGCCACGTGGACGGGCAGGCGGTTATGTGCAGTCACGCCCGGATGAAGAAGAATTTCTGCAAACGAAGGAATTCTTTGAGGATACCATTACAGCAGCGTTGGGTGGTCGGGCGGCTGAAGAAATTGTCTTCAACCAGTTCACCACTGGCGCAAGCAGCGATCTGGAACAGGTAACGTACTGGGCGCGGGCAATGGTGACGCGTTACGGCATGAGCGATACATTGGGGCCGCGCACTTTCGGTACCAATAACGGCGCGGTGTTCCTCGGACGCGAATTGGGCGAACAGCGCGATTACAGCGAACAGGCTGCCGTAGAGATTGACAGCGAAGTACGACGCATTCTGCAAAATGCCTACGGTCGGGCGAAGACACTCTTAACCGACAACCGTGACAAACTGGATACGCTGGTGCGTATTCTACTTGACCGGGAAACACTCGACCGTCCGACGTTCGAGGATGTGATGAACGGTAAGATTGACGCGGAAGGTCTACCCACACTGCCCAACACCGCTACTAACGGAAACACGGCAGCGGCCAGCTAATTCAGCAAAAACACCTAAAGGGCGGGGGAAACTCCGCCTTTTTGATTGCATTTCTACCCGCAGTTTGTAAACTCATATCATCAAATAGGCGAATCGAGTAATGTATGACCGTGATTGAAGCGGCTGCCCCGACCGAATTGGCTCATCTCGATTTGCGCCCACGCGGCACCGTCCACCCCAGCCCGATTGATTGGCGCGACCAGACCCTTTATTTTCTGCTGCCTGACCGCTTCAGCGATGGCCGCGAGGCTGAACGTTCCCTGTTTGAACGGAATAATCCGGTTCAATCTGCTGCACCTGATAAACAGGCATGGATGCAGTCGGGGAAGAACTGGCAGGGCGGCAATCTTAAAGGGGTACAGAGCAAACTGGATTATCTGCGCGATTTGGGCATCACGACCTTGTGGATTGGGCCAATCTGGAAACAGCGCGCCGAACTGGATACCTATCACGGTTACGGGATTCAAAATTTTCTGGATGTTGATCCGCGCTTTGGCACCCGTCAGGATTTGCGCGATCTGGTGGATGCGGCTCATACGCGCGGGATGTATATCATTCTGGACATTATTTATAACCACACAGGCAACAATTGGTTTTATGACAATCAGGGTCAGGCATGGGGCAGTATGCCCTACCGCTACCAACCGCCTTATTCCGTGCATAGCTGGCGTTCCGGTACAGGGCAGCCAACCCAAACGATCAATTCACTGGAAGATGGGGTGTGGCCGAAAGAATTTCAGGATTTGAACTGGTATACCCGCGCGGGTTCAATTGGCAGTTGGGATCCGGCGGGCTGGGAAGACCCGATGAATCCCAATGTTGAATTCCGGCGTGGGGATTTCTTCGATCTCAAAGACCTTGATTTGACTCGTCCGGATACACTGGCGGCAGTCATCAAAGTGTATCAATACTGGATTGCCCTGAGCGATTGTGATGGCTATCGCATCGATACGGTGAAGCATATCCCATGGGAATCGTCACGCCAGTTTTGCTCATCAATCCATGAATATGCCGAGTCAATTGGCAAGGAAAATTTCTGGCTGGTGGGCGAGGTGACAGGTGGCGAGTACATGGGACGCAGCTATCTGGAAATTTCCGGGCGTAATCTGGATGCTATTCTGGATATTGGCGAGTCGCGCACGACGCTCATCAATCTGGCAAAAGGGACTGGCAACCCGCTTTACTTCTTTGACCAATACAAAGCAGATGATATTTTAGGCAGCCACCGCGAAGCCGGACATTATCATGTTTCTATTCTGGACGATCATGATATGGTGGGCAGCCCCAAGCGGCGGTTTGCTTCCGGTTACAGCATTCCAGCGAAAGATTCGCAGGTGGCTCATGCTATTGGCGTTATGCTGACCACGCTGGGCGTTCCGTGCATTTATTACGGCACGGAGCAAGCGTTTGACGGTGGAGAAGCCGACCATGATTACGGCGTCGAACCGCATTTAAGTTTTGAAGATCGTTACATCCGCGAGTCGATGTTTGGCGGCACTTTCGGGGCGTTCCGAACAGCAGGCTGTCACTTTTTCAATCCTGACCATCCGACCTATTTACGCATCAGCGCCATCAGCCGCATTCGCAACCGGCGTGATCTGATTGGTCTGGCACTGCGACGGGGACGGCAGTATGTACGAGATACCTCAATTCTGAATCAGCCGTTCGCCATGCCACGCGCCGGGGAAATTGTGGCGTGGTCGCGGATTTTATTCGATCAGGAAGTGCTGGTGGTTTTGAACACACACGGCATAGAGGGACGGGGCGCGGCCATTAATGTGGATTGGGGTTTACATCCACCGGGAAAAACGCTGACTTATTTTTACCGCAGCGATTGGACGGATGAGCAACTCCGCGCAGCGACCATAACCCAGGAGGTGACGGTGGAACATGTGCTGGGGCGGTCAGCGGTGCGGGTTGATTTGCCGCCTGCGGGCATGGCAATACTGGCATAGGCCGAAAGGGTGTTTGCAGGCCGCTTCACAGCAGGACTATAATTGCGTTATCGTGCTGATCCTGCCAGGTGGCCGGGCATTCTGTGAAACTTTTAATCCCCAGTTATAACCGCTACAGTCACCATGCGCGCCGTGCGCTCACCCACGCTCAAACGCTGGTTGTTCGTTTACGCCATCCTTTCGCGGATACCGGGCATCTGCTGGTGGGGGTGATGGAAACGCGCGGTAGTGTGGGTTTTCAGGTGATGGGCGATTTAGACCTTCAGGCCGAGGTTGCAATCCGCTACTTACAAACCCTTGCCCCCATGCTGGACGAAGCCCCAAGCGAAGTTCGCAATGCAGCAGATTTGAACACAGCGCTGGCCTATGCAGCCGATGAAGCCGCGTGGTTTGGGCATCATTATGTGGGTACGGAACACCTGCTGCTGGGCATTACGCGGACGAATGTGGGCAACGCGCGCGAACTGCTGCGCTATCTGGATGTTTCACAGGAGCAAATTCGTCGCCGGGTGCGCCGCGCATTAAGCGATGGGGCGCGGGAACTGGATTTGCAGGCCGCCAAACGGAATGCACGCCTGACAGAACTTTCACGCCGGGCGATTACGGCTGCGGAACAGTCGGCGGTGGCGCTCGATCATCCAACAGTGGGATTGGGGCATCTGCTGCTGGTGATGCTGCTGGAAGAACGCAGTCCTACATCAGCTATGCTGCGTGAGGCCGGATTGGACGAAAGCGGTTTACGCCGGAAATTGGCTGAAGCCGATCCGACGCTGCTGGTGAGTGTCGAGGTGGTGCTGAACCGGGCGCTTGACCATGCTGAGCATATGGGCAGCCATTACACCGGGACGGAGCATTTGCTGCTGACACTGGCGGCAGATGAACATGGTATGGCGCTTTTACAGCCTTTCGGGGTGAATCCGTCCGCATTGCGCGAACGCATTATCGCCCATCTGCAAATGGGACGGAAGCCGGGTGGGGAATAGTGGTCATTCGTTGTTACTTATTGGTTTTTAGATGCTGCCTTCAGGATTTGTGACTTCTCTTCATGATTGACACACTGCGGACGGTACTGCGCGACAGTTTCATCCTGCGCTGGACTCTGGCGAATATCGTCGGCTGGAGTATTGGTTTGCTGGCGGGGTTGTTTAATCCGCTGTGCTTCATCGTCGCAGGTGCGGCGGCATGTGTCTGTGTAGGTGCCGCGCAGTGGTATGTGCTGCGTCCACAATATGACAAAGATTGGATTGTCGCCACTGTGGTTGGCGGGTTGTGCGGGACGATTCCGGCGCTGTTCGGCGGTTTGATGGTCATTTTCGGCTGGGGATTGGTTGGGTTGTGCAGCGGTGCGCTGTTCGGCGGTGCAATCGGTGTTTCACAATGGCTCATTCTCAAGCGAAATCACAGCCGCGCCGAATGGTGGATTGGGGCCAATGTGCTGGGCGGTTTGATGTGCGGCTTGCTGACGATGATTCCGTTGATTGTGGGACTGCCGATTGGTTTGCTGTTCGGCTCAGCCGTTTATGGTTACATCACGGGGCGGGCGCTGGAATGGATGGCAAAGCAGCCGCCTGAAGCGTGATTTGCAAGCCTTTGATGCCAATGTTAGGGCCAAAATCGCGGCGTGGGTCAAGCGCCCAACGTCCGGTTGCCATGTTGGTGATGATGCAAAGCGAGGCATACGGGATGCCTAATTCTGCGGCTAACCAGACTTCGGGGACGAGTGTCATTCCAACTACCGCTGCCCCACCCCAGCCATACATGGCGATTTCAGCGGCTGTTTCCAAACGTGGGCCTTCGGTACAAACATAAGTGCCGTGTGTGGCACAGGCGATATTGAGCGCATTGCAGGCGTTGATGAGCTGCTGGCGGAGAGGTAACACAAATGGCTCTCCAGCGGGTGTATTAAGCGATTCGTCACCATAACTGGCCGTTATGCGCGCACGGGTCATATCCAGCAGATCATCCGGGATAACGGCCTGCCCAACGGATAGACCGGGAGCAATCGCGCCCACACCATTCCAGGAGTAAATGGTGGTCGCGCCTAATTTGCGGGCTGCCCACAGGTTCGCCCGATGGTTCACAAAAGCGGCTGACCGGGCTAATTTTTCTTCGCCATGCCGGGAACTAAACCATACACCGACCGAATCAGTTTCCAGCCAGACAAACGGCGCGGATTCGCCAAAGGGTGTTTCCAATATGCGGCGTTCACCCACATGAGCATATTCATCCAACTTTAGATGATAGGCAGCCGTTCCGCCGAAAATGACGGTGGTCATGATTTACTCCGGTTGGGCAGTGGCAGGGCGATGCGGAAGGTGCTGCCCTGATGCGGTGTACTTTCGACTTCAATACGGCCATCGTGAGCTTCGACAATCTTTTTGGTGATCGCCAGCCCCAAACCAGAGCCATGTGTATGACGTGTGCCGGTGGCGCGGTAGAAACGGTCGAAGATGAGGTTGATGTCTTCCGGCGGAATACCGACTCCGGTATCCGTGACTTCGATCAGGGCGTGCTGGTCGCGCTGGCGAACGCGGACGGTTATGCTGCCACCAGAGGGGGTGTAATGGATGGCGTTGGTGACGAGGTTGGTAACAGCGCGGCGCAGTTTGGTTTCATCGGCAATAGTGGTACACGAATCGGGCGCGGGGATAAAATCCAGCGTCTGCTGTTTTTGCAGGGCGAGGGATTCGTGGTCGGCGGTGACACGCTTGATAAACTCATTCAGTTCCAGCGGTTCAAAATAGAAGGTTTCCCTCGAATCATCCAGCTTGGCAATGCTATCCATGTCATCCAGAATTTTGACCAGATGGGTGACCTGGGCTTGCAACACACCCGCATAATGTTCGCGGCGTTCGGTATCGGTGATGAATTTTTTGAGCAGGTAGACGCTGGTGTTGAGGGTTGCCAGCGGGGTTTTGAGATCGTGGGAGGTGTCGCTGATGAGGTGCTGTAGCATTTGCACCCGTTCGCGCTGTACTGCCAGTTCGATGCGTTCCTGCTCGGCCTGTTTGCGTTCGGTAATATCGCGGGCGGTGATGGCGATGCCGTCGCCTACCGGGACAATCTGGTGATGCAGCCAGCCTACCTGTAAGCGATCAGACTCGACTGCACCTTCCTCATCTATACTCAGCCCGGTTTCCACCACGCTCACAGCTTTCTGGAAAAATTGGCTGGTTGGACTGACACCCAGTATTTCGCTCATGCGCGCGCCGACGATTTGTTTACGGGAACGCTTCAACATCTGGGTACCGTGCTGGTTGGCTTCGGTGAAAATGAAATCGACGATTACACCGTTGCCATCGCGCACACTTCTGAACATAAAGAAGGCATCCAGACTACCTTCGGCTGCCGCGCGGAACTGACGTTCACTTTCGCGCAGGGCGTTTTCGATCATCTGCCGCCCGGTCACATCGCGGGAAACAGTGGTGATTTCATGGGTGATGCTGCTGCCGGGGGCGCGCACAGCCTGACTGGTGCTTTCAAACCACATGTAGCTACCATCCCGACGGCGGATGCGGTAGGTGATGGTTGAGACGCCATTGGTTTCCAGTGTCAGGCTTTGGCGTACAAGCGGTGCATCATCCGGGTGAATCAGGCTGTAAAGCGGCTGTCCGATCAGATCATCCGGTTCATAACCCAGCAGGCTACGGCAGGCGGGTGAGACATAGAGAAAGCGACCATCCTGTGTGTGCCGGGAGATAATATCGGTGGCGTTTTCGGCAATCAGGCGGTAGCCGAGTTCACTTTCGGCCAGCAGACGTGTACGCTGTTCTAACTGTATCTGATAGCGACGACGGATGGAATTCGCCACAATCACCAGACCCGTCATAACCGTCAAGAAAACAAACGCCGAAAAAATATGTTCAAGTTCAATTTCGGGATCAAAAATGACCAACCCTATCAGCGATAGCAGCGCCACTCCCCCTACGATTATGGTTTCGCGGTCACTCAAAATCAGACTGCTAATCAAAATGCTGATCGCGATGAAGGGCAGATTATCCAGACTCTGCACGTCAAGGGCTAATTCGACCAGCGGTTCTGCCCCGATAAGAATAACGGTAAGCATGGCTGCATAGCGATAATAACGTGTGCGGCTTAAGCCGTAGATTCCCACCAACGCGGCAACCGTAATCAGCGGAATTTCGACCTGTGTCGGTGCCAGAAGATAAAGGGTTGCCAATGTAAAAGCGCCCACAACCAGAAAAAGCAGCAGCAGTGAGGTGAGCAACTGCTGACGCTGCTGCGCTTCCGCATTAGGCAGGGGGTCAATTGAGCGAACGAGTTGGTTCCAGACGCGGTTGAAACGCACACCAAAATGCGCCGCAGCCGTAATGTTGTATCGATGCATTTGAAAGTCCAAGCAGAAGACTGCCTATCGGCGGGTAACCCATAACCACAGGTTACGCGAATTCACATTGATTCGGCCTAAAGAAATCAGTCAATCTGATCCGGGCGATTAGGCAAAAAGTCATAATAGATGATGAAATCGCCAATCTGTTTCTGCTGATAGGTGAGTCCCTGTGCGGCGAAGTGCTGTTCCAATTGGGCGTCCAATTCAGGGAGTTTGGTGGTGATGAAGGCTATGCGGTCGGCGGTGTCAGTGGTTTCGGCATAGACAGGATAGCGATTGTCTGCCGGATTGTAGTCCAAGCTGGTCTTATAAGGAAGTGCGGCGCTGTACTGCATCCGTTCGCTGGTGAGGAAGGCCAAGCGGAAAGCAACCCAATAATTGGTGTAGCCGTTGTAGAGTTGGTGCTCATCCAAAAAGGCGATGAGTTCGGCGTCATGGTCGTTAGCGATATGGGATACCGGGTCGAACTGGGTGGTGAAACCGGGCGGATTCGAGGCTGCGATGAATTGACCGGCGGCATGGAAGATAACGACAAATGCGAGAAGAATCAACCCCAAAGGCACAGAGAACACAGAGGTTCGCAGAGAGAATTTTTTTACTGAGAGCTGGAGGGTGGCGAGGGCGATGGATAAAGGGAGAATCAGGGGGAGAAAATAGCGTCCGGTCGGGTCTGCGCCGAAGGTAGAGGCGACAAACACGATCACAAACAGGCTGAGCATTCCCAAAACCAGACCGTGTGCATCCGGTTGCAGCGGGTTGGGACGGCGGGCAAGGCGGAACAGGGCAACAATGTAGATCAACGCGACGAGAATACCGAAGGGTAAAAGCACATAATCCGGCGACCACGGGAAACGCAAGCCTATCAGGGTTGGGAGGCCAATGAACAGCAGGCCAATGGCGCGCTGTGGGGGCGGGATATACGGCAGACCGATGCCCGCGAATTCTCCACTTTGACGGTTGGTGAGATAGGTTGCCAGCGCAGCATGATCGTTGGTGAAGTCGAAAATCCACCACGGAGCACTGCCGATGAAGAAGGCAATTAAGGCGAGTATGAGATAGGGAAGTACTGAGTACTGAGTACTGAGTACTGAGAATTTAGTGACTCGTGATGAGACTATTTCGCCTGAAGGCTGAGGGCTGAAAGCTAAAGGCTTATAGATGATTCTGTAGAGAATGAGGGCGGCGACGGGGAGAACGTAAACAACGATGAGGCCGTTTGTCCACCAGCCTAATCCGGCGCAGACGCCGAGCAGCGCCCAACGCCATGCCGAGCGTGGGTAGTCGTGGGTGACATCGTAGCCAAGCGCCAGCATCAGGCTGCCAAAAATCAGGGTTTCGTTGTAGCCGCCGAGGGTGGCAGTGGTGTAAAGGGCGGTATTGGCAGCGGGAATGGCTTGCATCAATCCGGCGAATACGGTTATCCCAATGCGCTGTGATAAGCGCCATGCAGTCACATAACCAGCAGCAACCACCAGTAGATAAAGGGCACTCTGGACGATGCGAATGGTCAGGACGGATTCGCCCAGCAAGCGAAAGCCGAGGGCGATCATCCAGGCATCCAGACTGCCCATGTAAGCCTGTCCATAGAAGAAGGTAGGCCGTTCACCCTGAAGGATATGACGTGCCATCAAACCAACAACGGCTTCATCCGCATGGAACGATACCGCACCACTGGCAAGCAGCAAAGCGCGGGCGATGAGCGCGACCAGCAGGACGAGCAGCAGAGGCCGCCAGGGAAAGGACGGTTCGGTTATTTTCATCAACGCATCAAACGGTTGTATTCAATCTTGATACAGGCATCCATGATTAAGGTTAAACCAGCGGCTTCGGCTTTGGTGATGGCTTCACCGTGTTCAACCCCCAACTGTCCCCAGACGGATTTTGCCCCGACGGCGATGGCGTCATCAACTACACCGGGGAGAAATTCGGCACGCCGGAATACATCCACAATATCAATCGGTTCGGGAACATCGGCCAACGACGCATAACAGGGCTGACCGTCGATCTGGCTAACTTCCGGGTTGACGGGATAGACAGTGTAACCGACGCCCCGCAAAAACTGAGCAATCTGGTAACTGGTGCGATGGGGTTTATCCGAATGACCGACAACCGCGATGACCTTAGCCGAGCTTAAGAGGTCACGCACAGCAGTGTCGTTATCTGTAATGAGCATGGTGGCAACTCCTATCAGTTTATGGATTGTATCGCAATCAGGAGTAGAGATGATGCCTAAATCTTACCCATAATACGGGAAAACGCATCGCCAAAGCCCTATTTATCTCTCCACATCAGGTCTGAACCCTCTCAGACTGATGGCTTAGCTGTTAATACCCACTGAAGTGCCAGCCCAAAATCATCCCTCTGACAGAAGAATGGGGAGGGCAAGTGGTGTTTAATGAACACCGTACAACCTATTCGAGTTAATGAGGAAACACAAAATCATGAGTATCATCAGCACCAGCACAGGCGAATTCCAACAGGTTCAGGTTTCAACGGGTCTACGGGCACGTTTTGAACAACTTGATCAGACAGCAGTCCGCCTGATGGCTCGCTACGGGATTACCGCACTGCGGATTTCGATGGGTCTGGTCTATATCTGGTTCGGCGCGTTGAAAATGGTACACGGCCTCAGCCCAATTGAAGCATTCATCCGTGAAACCATGCCATTCCTGCCCGGCGATCTGTTCCTACCGTTTCTGGCAATCTGGGAAATGGCAATCGGGTTGGGGTTCATTACCGGCAAGTTCCCACGCATCACGGTGATGTTGATGCTGGCGCAGATGGGCGGGGCGATGTCGCCTTTCATCCTGCGGCCTGACCTGCTGTTCACCCAATTCCCGTATGCCTTTACGCTGGTTGGGCAGTATATCTTCAAGGACATTATTCTCATCAGCGCGGCGCTGGTGATCGGGGCGACGGCGCGGGGTGGCAAGCTGGTGAGCGACCCGCGTGCGATCAAGCGTGAGATGCGGTAAGTCTGGTTAGTCGATCAGCATAAACGTTGCAGGGGAGAGTCATAGACTCTCCCCTTTGCTTTGTTTAGCATTACCGGAGCGTTAGCCTACGCCATCATCAGTGGGCGGGAGTCCGGCGTTGGCGTTGGGGCGATCCTGCGACGGATAGGATTGGTCGGCGTCGCCACCGAGTTTGTTGGCTTTTTCGCGCATCTTCTGGATGAAGGCTGTGGTTTGCGGCGGGGTACGGATGGACTGCCCCCACTGTGCGGTTTCGTCGCTCATGACCAGCAGTGCGCCTTCGGTGTAGGTCTCGACGCTCACGCGGAATTCCTGATCGTTCATATCTGGCAGCGGCGATTGAGCATCGGCAAATTCGATATTTTCCAATGCGCTGTCATAAATGGTAATCAGACGATCCCACTGGTACAGGTCGGCCAGCGCGTTGAAAAAAGCACCCAACGCGGGCATGGCAACGGCCAGCAGGATGAAGACGTTGACCAGCAGTTGTATCGTGCCACAGTCGGGCGGGAGTGGTTCTACGGTGCAGCGCGCACCCGTGACAAAGGCGGACTGGACAAAAAATCCAGCCAGCGCAGCAGCCAACCCGGTCATAAAGGAAGCCAGCGCCCGCAGTCGATTGACCTGCCGAGCCGAGTCGTGGAAGCGTTTCAGCACGCTGGCGTAGTAATTCCGCTGGTCATCCAGCGCGAAGTTATCAAACATCTGGTAGCGAACTTCGTAGTCGGTGCGATCCAAGTTTGCCATGATTTATCCCTTATGTCCCGTCGCCCTGCTGATCCGGGTAAATGCCGCGATTGATATTGGCGGCGCGCGTGGAGAGCATCAACTTACGCTCGTAACCGTCTACGGTTTCGTAAGGCGGCAGATTCATCAAATAGCGGAAATATTCACGGCGCAGATATTCAGCGCGGCGGCGGTTGGAGAGCCATTCCGGCAAAGCGGGTTCACGCCCGCTGATGGTCGCCAGATAGGTGGTGAGCAGCGCGACGATGGTTTCCATCAGCGCCAGCAGCGGCACGGCGTCGGGGGTCTGGTTCAGCGCCAGCCCTTGCAGTGATCCCAAGAGGGTCGCGATGGCAGCCAGCAGCATAAAGCCGATCTGAAACAGGCGGTAACGATTCTGGTTCAGGCTGGCCTCGAAATCCCGGTCACGAAACAGGCGCAGCAGTTCACCATCCAGAAAATCCATGTCGTCTTTTAGTTTTTGCTTGGCCTGTGGGGAGGCATCCTTCAGGACGACGTTGAATAGCTGGTTCTCGTCAATCAGCTTATAACCCAGATTGGGTGTTTCTGGAAAATCCAGTCGCGGGAGTTGTTTCGCCCAGGCTGACCAGCCTTCGCGGAAACCTTTTTTCTCCTGCGTAGCGGGTTGTTTGGGCGGCGCAGCAGGCGCATTTGGTGCAGCAGACATGCAATCCCCCTCTGAAAAATAATGTATTGAAACGATTGAAAACGATTATAACGTGTTTCCGTGTTGGGCGCGGCTACTGCACAACACCGAGGTAGGTGGCTTCTGCAATTTTGTCGAGTGTTCCGTCGGTGAGGCTGACTTTCCAGGTGCCATCGCGCTGGCGGCTGGTGAAAATCACGGCGGTGTTATCTTCCGTCCATGCGAGGGGTTCGACGAAGGTGGTGATGGGTTCGGTGAGCGGAGTCTGGGTCATCAAGGCGAGATCAACCAGCATGAAGACGGTGCGGGCGGATTGGCTTTGGCGACCAAAATCAGTGATCTGGGCGAGGGCATAAACAGCTTTCGCCCCATCCGGCGAGACGACGATATTGCCCGCCTGCGTGAAATCGCGGATGGGCTGCGCCGGGATGGTGGTATCAACTTCTCCCAAGAGATTGAAGACACGGAGATCAAAACCGCTTAGATCACGGGAGACATTGAGGCGCAAAAATAAGCCGCCGCCGAAGCCCGCGCCACAGAAACAACCGGGTTCATCCGGGAGATAGTCCCATTCGCCCGTCGCAATATCGACGGCGAACAATCCGGCGTACTGGGGATAGGGGGTGAAATCGCTGATGCCTTCCGGCTGAAAGTCCATAAACAATCGGGTTTCATCGGTGCTGAAGGCCACCGGAAGGGCGCGAATACTGCTGCGTGGGCCATCAACGAGGATGGGGCGGGGGTTGGTGCCATCGAGGTTGGCGACAGTGGTGGTGGTGGTAAGGCTTTCGGTTTCCCCTTCGACCAGCGTCCAGGCGATGCGGGTGGGCGAGAACAGCCAATCGACGCGGCGGGTGCTGGCGCTGGGCTGGATGAAGGGATGCGGTTGGGTTGTTCCGTTGGGTTCGGCCAGCATGACGCGGTTGGTGGCGGGTTCGTAGTACATGACGGCATCCCCAAAGGGGGTGTAACGTTCCCCGATGACTTCGACGGGGGATTCTTCGCCAGTGAGCAGGTCGATAAAGGTGAGGCGATCTGTGCCGATTTCATCGACATCGCGCTGCAAGAAAACTTCGTAAACCGGGGTGGTTTGGGCGGAAAGGGGATTTAACCGTCCAGACGCCAAGAGCAAGAAGAGCACGAGCAATTTCAGGGAGCGGCGGGATTTTTTCATGACGTGGTTTTTAGTTATCGATTATCCGTCAGGGATATTGTCGTCGTTGTCGTCGTCGTCGTCAATGTCGGTGAATAGTTGCCAGTTACCAGTTGCCAGTTATCAGTTTCCAGAAAATTCACCTCACCCTTTGCACCTCTTCAGGGAACAATGGCGGCGGCGGCGGCGATGGCGGCGTGGCGAAAAAAGATTTCGCCGCCACTGTAGTTATCGGTTATCAGTTCACAGTTTTCAGTTAAATCCATAAGGGATGGGTTGCGGCGATTGCGATTGCGGCGGAGTGATTTTGTCGCAAATGACAATGGGTTGAGGGGAGATGTCGTCAATGTCGTCAATGTCGTCGTTGTCAAAATGGGTTTTGGTGACAATCCTAAGCGGGTGTGATTCGCAAATTTCGTCAGATTCTTCAGATTCGTACATGGGGTTTTGTGAATCTTGCGAATCATTGGCGGTGAGAAGGCTCTCAGCGATCAGCTTTCAGCACATACATCCAGCGTGAAAGCTGTTCATAAAAACAGTGTAGCCGATTTTGAAGGAAAAAGGGTGACCAAATGGTCACTCTTTTGGGACGAATTTGCTAACGGTTTTGAGGGAAGGGAAATGTTAAGCGGATTGGTAACGGGTAGGGCGATGGTTTGGGGGTGAGTAACGCGTTAAAGGCAAGTACAAAGTACAAAGTACTGAGTACTGAGCACTGAGTAAAAGACAAGCGGGCGGGGTTAGGTGCCCCCGGACAGTTTGGCGCGGACATCGGCAAGGTTGCGGTCAACTTTTTCGACGATGTGCAAGGTGCCGATGGCGGCGTAGATGGCGTGGGCTTGTTCGTAATAGGCAATGGCTTGAGGATAATCGCCCTGAGCTTCATAGAGTGCGCCGATGTTGTTCAGGTCGTTGGCTTCGCCCAAGCGGTCGCCGATTTCCCGGCGGATGGTTAAGGCTTGCTCATAGTATTGGATGGCGCGCGCGTACTCCCCCAGACTGTCGTAGGTGATGCCCAAATTGCCCAGAATACTGCCTTCGCTGCGACGGTCGCCGATTTCCCGGCTGATTGTTAAGGCTTGCTCATAGTATTGGATGGCGCGCGCGCACTGCCCCAGACTGAAGTAGGCATTGCCCAAGCTGCCCAGATCAGCCCCCTCGCCGCGACGGTCGCCGATTTCGCGGTGGATGCTCAAGGCTTGTTCACAGTTTTCGATGGCGCGGTTGTACTGCCCCAAACCATCGTAGGTGATGCCCAAATTGCCCAGCCAATTGCCTTCATTTCGACGGTCGCCGATCTCCTGGCTGATGGTTAAGGCTTGTTCATAGTATTGGATGGCGCGGTCGTACTGCCCCAGACTTTCGTAGGTGATGCCCAAATTGCCCAGCCAATTGCCTTCATTTCGACGGTCGCCGGTCTCCCGGCTGATGGTTAAGGCTTGCCCATAGTATTGGATGGTGCGGTCGTACTCCCCCAGACTGGAGTAGACATTGCCCAAACTGCCCAGCAGATTGCCTTCGCTGCGACGGTCGCCGATCTCCCGGCTGATGGTCAAGGCTTGTTCATACTGCTGAATGGCGCGGTCATACTGCCCCAGATTGCGGTAGGCGTTGCCCAAATTGCCCAAATGTGCTCCCTGATTTCGAGGATTATTTTGCTGCATTGCAGATTCCGCTGCCCGTAGGAGCAAGTGAATCGCGTGATTGTAAAAACCATCGTAGTTCAGAATTTTGCTGCCTTGCGCGTATAAATCCCACGCGCAGGTTTCGGCATCGGCATAACGACCTACGGTGAAAGCCCAATCGGCAGCAGCGAGGAGGTTGGGCAGTTCCGGGCGGAGGGCGGCGAAGTTGGCTAAAGAAGGTTGGTTATAACCCTTTAGATAGGCGAGGCAGGCCTCCAACGCGCGATGGTGGGCGGCATCGTCGTTGGCGGCGCGGGCGTAGCTGTAAGCCAGATCGTGCAGGCGGTAATGAGCGACAGCTTTTTCGGCCGATGGGATGTGTTCGATCAGGCCATGATGGGCGAGTGCCGTGAGATGTTTTTCGGCGGGTTCAGGGTCGATGTTTCTCATAAGGAAATTCTGCAACAACTTACGCACTTGGTCATCTGGCATATCGGTTGGAAGATGCGGATTTTGTTTTCGTGCATCAGTCAGCATTTCTTCGGTGATTTCCGGTTTATCGACGAAAAAGCGCATCATCATTTCGGGGGTGAGGGCGGGAGCGAAAAATGCGCCACAGGCGATAAAAACGGCGCGGGTTTCGGCATCCAGCGCGTTGAGGCTAATCTTTAACAGGCCCGCGACATTTTCGCGTCCTTCTTCGATGAAATCCAACGGGGCGGTCAGGTCGTGGGTGGTGTTTTTGATTTTCAGGCTGAGTTCTGCCGGGGTGAGGTGGTATTTCTTTTGCAGGTTGATGCCAGCGATGCGTAAAGCGAAGGGTAAATAACCCAGTTGTTTACAGAGTTCGTGGGCGTCTGCGTTATCTGTAAAGTTGTGGTTGGCGTGGTAGCCGAGCAGTTCAAGGGCCTGATCGGGCAAAAGGGCATCCACCTTGAGGGTCTGGCGAATGCCGTATTCCCGACGGGCGGTGAGCAAAACGGGCAGATCAGACGGGACGGCTTTGAGGACGGTGGTCAGCGCCTTGGCGTTCCAGCAGTCATCCAGCACGAGGAGTTTGACGCCGGACTGTCGCAAGAGGGCGCGAACAGTTTGCAGCAGGGCATCCCCGGTTTGGGCAGCGACGGCCTGCGATGCACCGAAGGGTCGGGCGAGGGCTTGAAAGAGTTCTTCGGCGGATGCGCTGCCCGCTTTGAGCCAGAGGGCGTTCCCCTTTCCGGCTTTGAGCCAGTCGAAAACCGCTTGGGCAGCGAGGGCGGTTTTGCCCATGCCGCTGAAGCCTTGTAGCAGGAGGGGATCATTCCCGGTCAGTCCGGCGGCAATCTGTTGGAGCAGGTCATCACGGCCAAAGAGTTTCGGCGCGCGTTCCGGTACATCGTCGGGGTCGGTGATGTGGACGGCGCTGGCAGCGGCAGGGCGACGGCGTAAACGTTCTTCAATCCAGTTTTCGATGGATTTTTTAACCGCATCGCAGAGTTCGTCGGTGGTTTTGAACCATTTGGCGGTGATGCCAGATGTAACACTGCCATGTTTATTCAAGAAATCGGCCAGTTTGGGGTCACGTTTATCGGCGTCAACATCTTTTACATAGATGTGGCGTTCGATCACCCATTCGGTCGCCCGTTCAAATTCGTCGATTGTATAGTCGCCGTATTGATTCCAGAACAGGCCGAGGTAGAGGGCGGAGTCTTGCAGCGCCTTCAGATACACCTCGCGGATGGGTTTTGCAGCGGCGGGAGCATCTTCTTCAAAGACCCACGCATGGAGTTTGATGTCGCCATAATTGAGGGTTGGAAGCAGGGCATAGAGGGCATCGCGTTCGGGTTTGAGTTCCAGCATTTTGGAGCTGATGAAAACGTTCAGGGTGGTGGTCATGCCCGTTCCTCGGCGTTATGTGACGATATTATCTTACGCCTTTTGGGGATACGGGGCAACCTCGCCTCCTCGTGGCTGACAACTGCGGCACTTTGGGTAAAGTCCGCTTCAACCGCTGGAAGCCGCGCCACAAACCGAGGACTAAAACCCCAAAATCAACATCGGTTTATCATAAGGAACAGCGTGATGCTGTCTCTTTTTATGGGTGAGCAGAAAGTGATGATCGGATGTCGGAACATAAATCACCATCAGGCGCAAAGTTTATGTGGTTCGGTCACGGGCAGGATGTTGAATATCTCGAAGCATGGCGGCATGTTCCCCTCAACTACAGGCCCGGTCAGCCGGTTGATGCCACCTTTCACAGCGATCATCATCAAGATGTTCTTATCCCCAAAGCTGACGCGGCAGTTTTCAACCGTGCGGCGGATTTGCTGCTGCGCTATCACTTCTATCCGGCGCACATCATGACCCACATCAGCGATTTCAGCCGCGAAAATCGGCATATGCGGAAAGGCGACCGGATTTTACAGCGCATCCATGGCGTGCGCCTTTTGGGTTACGGGATATTTGATGCTTTGACGATGAATGAAATCTGGTCAGTGATTGATGAACCGCGCCAAGCCGGGTTCACCTACATCACGACGCAAGCTCACGCCGAAAAAGGCGAATGGACAGCCCATCTTGAGTGGCGGGATGATGATGCGGTAGTACTGACGATTACCGCGCTTTCCCGCCTTGCCCGTGATCTACCCGTTTTTATGCAGCATTATGCCCGCCGGGCCCAACTTCGCGCGCATCATGACGGGATGGAAAATTTTCAACGGCTGGTTATCGCTTGAGTCGAGCGGCGTCATGATGCATCCAAGAGGGCGGCAAGAACTTGGGGGAGGATTTCGCCGGAAGGCCCTTGCAGATGGATGTCGGCGATGCGGGCGATGGCACTGCTGGAATCCGGATTGATTTCAATCACGACTCCGCCGCGCTGTTTGACGAGATAGGGCATATCGGCAGCCGGGGAAACGAGGCCGGACGTGCCGACAACGAGAATCAAATCGGCGCTATTCAAAAGTTCTTTGGCACGGCGAACCTGTTCCGACGGGAGCATTTCGCCAAACCATACGACTGACGGACGCACCCATTTGCCGCAGTGGGGACAGGGCGGCGGGCCACTGGTTTTATCCCATTCAATTTGTGAGACATCCACAGGTGTTGGATCACCCTGACAGTTGAAGAAACATTTGTTGCCCGCGATGTTCCCATGTAAACGAATCACTTCGGTGCTGCCTGCGCGTTCGTGGAGGTCATCCACATTCTGGGTGATGATGCGGAGCGAAGGATAGCGGCGCTGAAGTTCGGCAAGGGCATAGTGACCGGGATTGGGCTGCGCGGGGCGCATCCGTTCGCGGCGGTATTCATAAAAATCCCAGACTAATTTTGGATTCTCCATGAAGGCAAACGGGGTCGCCAATTGAGTGGGGTCGAACTGCGCCCAGAGACCTTCCTGTGCATCGCGGAAGGTGGGGACGCCGGATTCTTTGGAGACGCCTGCCCCGGTCAATACCGCGAGTTGTCTGGCGGTACGGATATGGTTCGAAGTTCGTTTGATTAGCTCATCCATGCTCATAATTTAAGCCATCTCTCATGCGGTTGGTCGTACTGTTTATAGTATAGCAGCAGGGTGGTGATTGTTTGTTGGTGTTTAGTTATGGCTTTAGAAGACAGTTTCCACCGCCGGATTTTTCATCAGGTTTTCATGGATGGGGTGTAATGAGCAGGGATTGAGTTGTGTCTGATCTGTAGCGTAAGTAATCAATCCCGGTACAGTAGACCCTTCAGACCTAATAAGGTTAGCGATGAGCATCAGCAGCAGTATGAACAGCAGCAGTTTAAACCCACCCCGTGCAACGGAATTTCATTACCGTTGGGCATGGGATTTCCAATCCAGCCCGGAAGCATTATGGCCGCTGGTGGCGGATACCAACCGCTTCAACCGGGATACGGGCGTTCCGGCGGTGGCGCAGCGCAATGCGGCGGATGATTTTATCCAGAATGCGCGGCGGCGTTTGCGTTTATATCGATTCGGGATTCCGGTGGAATGGGAAGAAGAACCGTTTGAATGGGTGCGTCCGTTTCGGTACGGGGTGGTTCGGCATTACAGCAGTGGGCCAGTGCTGGAAATGCGGGTGCTGGTGGAGCTGACTCCCAAACCGGAAGGCGGAACCCATCTGGTTTATGAGGTGTGGGCCAGCCCACGCAATCTGCTGGGATTGGTGGCGATTCCGGCACAAATTGGATTCCTGAGTGCGCGGGCATTCAGCCAAACGCTGCGGCAATATGACCAGATCGTGCGGAAGGGCGTCATGCCGATTATGCTGCCGGGTAAGGTGCAGTATGCGCCGGGGGGACATGCGCGATTGCTGGCACTACGCGACCGGATGATCCGCGATGGTGGGGATGCAGAGATCATCGGGCGGCTGGTGGAAACGCTGGAAACGGCGGATGAACTGGCGCTGGCACGGATGCGTCCGTATGAACTCGCGGAAAGCTGGGGGTTGCCCCGGCGGGCAACGCTGGAACATTTTTTGCTGGCGACGCGGTTGGGGATGCTGGAGCTGCACTGGGATGTACTGTGCCCGATGTGCCGCAATCCGAAACAAAGCGGCAAGACGCTGAGTGATCTGGGCAATGAACTGCACTGTGATGTGTGCCATATTGATTTCACGACCAATTTTGACCGTTCGGTGGAACTGACTTTTCATCCAAATCCGGCTATCCGTGAGGCGGAGGCGGGCGAATTTTGCATCGCCGGGCCGCAGACCACGCCGCATGTGGTCATCCAACAACTGCTACAACCGGGCGAAGAACGGCTGGTGAATCCGTCGCTGGAAGTGGGGCGCTACCGCTTGCGGACGCTGGGCTTGCCGGGAAACGAGTTCATTCAGGTTACGGAAGATGGATTGCGCGATGTACGGCTGCGCGCCAGCCGTCTGGATGGGTGGCCGGATGGGGAACTGCAAATCGCGCCGACGCCGATGCTGCGGCTGAAAAATGCCACCGACGAGGAACAGTTATTCATCTTCGAGCGGCAGGCGTGGGGCGATACGGCGGTGACGGCTGCGGAAGTGACGGCGATGCAGGTGTTCCGCGATCTGTTCGCCAGCGAGGCACTGCGCCCCGGTGAACAAATTTCGGTGGGCAGTCTGACGATTATTTTCACGGATTTACGGGGTTCGACGCGCCTATACAACGAGATTGGGGATGCTCCAGCGTTCGGGTTGGTGATGAACCATTTTGATGTGCTGCGGGATGCGATTCAGGACGAAGGCGGGGCGATTGTGAAGACGATTGGGGACGCGGTGATGGCGGTGTTCCGGCGTCCGGCTCCGGCTATCCGGGCGATGCTGCTGGCACAAAAGCGGTTATCGGAGATGAATGAACCGCTGCATCTGAAAGCGGGCATTCATTATGGGCCGTGTATCGCGGTGACGCTGAATGACCGTCTGGATTATTTCGGCTCGACAGTGAATAAAGCAGCGCGGTTGGAAGGGCTTTCATCGGGCGGTGACGTGGTGATTTCCGGCACCGTGGAGTCTGATCCAGAAGTCGCAGCACTGCTCGAAGATGGAACTTTCCGGGCGGAGATGTTCAACGCGCGGCTGAAGGGTTTTGATGCGGAAGAATTTATGCTGTGGCGGGTGGCGTTGGCAAGTAATGAGGTACGAGTGCTGCGTTAAAAGTGACGATTGAAGGCTGCGAAGTATTACAGAAGTTGTATTGGTTGATTCGCAAGATTCACTGCGGCAAGCTCAGTCAGCCATTCGCTTTCTCTGTGCCAGAGAACGGACTTTAAAACCCTTTTCGAGGATTCCTTATCGCCGCGTCTAATACAATTCGGTTTGCTCCTCCTCGGCCACCATCGCATCGGCTTCTTCGATGCTGATGTCGAGTTTGGCGTGTTTGACGATGGCCTCGCCAAGCGATACCAACGCATCGTGTTCATGTTCGGACAACCACAACCCCGAACGCACGACACATTTGGTGCAGTGAAAAAACACTTCTTTGACCGTCACCGCGATCACAAACATCGGCACTTTGCCTTGCATGATAAAACGTTCCCGCACGTCCTCATCGCGCACAATCTGCGCCGTACCGTTGACGCGCAGAGTCTCACTGCGACCCGGCACGAGAAACAAAAGCCCGACATGGGGATTTTGCAGGATGTTCGACAGCGTATCGCCGCGACGATTACCGGGGCGGTCGGGAATCAGCAGCGTTTGGCTGTCCATGACCTGCACGAACCCCGCCGGATCCCCTTTTGGCGAGACATCCAAACCGCCATTGGCGTCCGTTGAGCCGAGCAGCACAAACGGCGATTTCTCAATGAACGCGCGGCATATCGCATCAATTTCGGGGATGACCTTGTTTTGCGCGGCCTTCCCTGCATAGCCTAGAATCTCTCGGAGTTCGGCTTCATTCCGAATCACATGCTTGAATGCGCTCATACCGCTGCTTTCGTTGGTTGACGGCCTGAATATAGCCAAACCCAGCGGAGTCCAAAATAGCGAGTTCCCTAGCGGTTGACCGTTTTTGCCATGAAGACCATATCGACATAGGCGCCGCGATGCAGCACACCGCCGGGCAGCCGCCCATACTCGACATAGCCCAACTTGCGATACAAATTCTGGCCGATTTCGTTATCGCCAAAAACCCACAGCGACACGACGCGCAGGCCGGGCAGGTTGGCAACGGCTTCATCATACAC
>JAIOHM010000203.1 GCA_019912965.1 Anaerolineae bacterium | reverse complement strand
GTCAAATTTGGTATTGACACCCTGCTGCCGCCGCAGGTGACACTGCTGCATGGCCCCGGCTGTCCGGTATGTGTGACACCGGTTGAACTCATTGATAAAGCCATTGAAATCGCGGCAAGACCAGAGGTAATTTTTACCTCTTTTGGTGACATGTTACGTGTCCCTGGCACGCAAACCGATTTGCTGTCTGTAAAAGCGGGTGGCGGTGATGTACGTATGGTGTATTCGCCGCTGGATGCCCTCAAAATGGCACGCGAAAACCCGGAAAAACAGGTTGTGTTTTTTGCGGTAGGGTTTGAAACCACTGCTCCGGCCAATGCGATGGCCGTGTATCAGGCACATCGGTTAGGCATCAAAAATTTCTCGATTCTGGTGTCTCATGTGCTGGTACCGCCTGCGCTGGAAGCGATTTTGACTTCCCCCACCAACCGCGTGCAGGGCTTTTTAGCGGCGGGGCATGTCTGCGCGGTGATGGGCTTTACCGAATATGAACCCCTTGCCAAAAAATATCACGTCCCAATTGTTGTCACCGGATTCGAGCCTGTGGATATTTTGCAGGGGGTATACATGGTCGTTAAACAGTTGGAAGAAGGCCGCGCCGAAGTTGAAAATGCCTACAGCCGCGCCGTGAATCGGATTGGCAACCGTGATGCTCAGGAACTTATCGGCGAAGTGTTTGAAGTTATTCCCCGCAAATGGCGCGGAATCGGTGAAATTCCCTACAGTGGACTCGGCTTGCGTAAAGAATTTATCGACTATGACGCCGAACGCCGTTTTGGGGTCGCCAGCATGACCGCCGACGAATCAACGGAGTGTATCAGCGGCCTGATTATGCAAGGCGAGAAAAAACCGCATGAATGTCCTGCCTTTGGCACACGCTGCAACCCTGAATTTCCACTGGGCGCAACAATGGTTTCGTCTGAAGGAGCCTGTGCCGCCTATTACCGCTACCGCCGTTTTGAGGAAGTGAAATCATGATGGATTTTTCCGCGACCTGCCCGATTCCGATTTCCCAGTATCCGCATATCCTGCTGGCGCACGGCGGCGGCGGGAAATTGATGCACAACCTGATTCAAAAAATGTTCGCGCCTGTTTTTGGCAATACCAATTCCCATGACAGCGCAACTTTTGAGATGAACGGGGCAAAGCTGGCCTTTACCACCGATTCATATGTGGTTAAACCGCTGTTTTTCCCTGGCGGCAGCATCGCGGAACTGGCTGTGTACGGCACAGTCAACGATTTAGCCATGTCTGGCGCACGGCCTTTGTACCTGAGCGTGGGCTTCATCCTTGAAGAAGGGCTGCCAATGGATACCCTGTGGCAGGTAGTGCAAACTATGAAACAGGCCGCCGACCATGCCGGGGTGCAAATTGTGACCGGAGATACCAAAGTCGTGGACAGAGGCAAAGGGGATGGCATTTTTATCAATACGGCGGGCGTCGGACGGATTGAACACGATTTAAAAATTCATCCTTCCAGCGTGCAGGCGGGAGATGCCGTCATTGTCAGCAGTGACATCGGGCGGCATGGCATCGCCATTATGGCGACGCGGGAAGGGCTGGCGTTTGAAACCACTATTGAAAGTGATTCCGCCCCTGTGGCTGACCCCGCCTTAAGCCTGATTCAGGCGGGTATTGAAGTTCACTGCCTGCGCGATTTAACGCGCGGCGGGCTGGCAAGCGCTCTGATCGAAATCGCAGAAGCCTCTCACATGCAAGTACATATTGATGAAAATGCGATTCCCGTGCGCGAAGAAGTGCAGGGCGCATGTGAAATTTTAGGGTTAGATCCCCTGTATGTTGCCAACGAAGGCTGTTTTGTCGCGTTTGTGAAAAACACCGACGCAGAACAAGCCCTCTCCATCCTGCGTGATTTTCCAATCTGCCAGCAGGCCACCCTGATTGGTCATGTGAATCAGGAAGCCGCAGGGCGAGTAACGATCAGAAGTAAAATCGGCGCGACTCGCATTATTGACATGTTGAGTGGCGAACAGCTTCCCCGAATCTGTTAAAAACAGTGACATTTTACTTTCTATCGCCTGAGTAACTTCAGATGTGTTTAACTGTGTTGTCGAGTAAAACTGTATGGAGACAACACAGCTTCTTATGGAAGGATAGTAAGATGGCGGAAAGAGTATACAAAACACTCGACGCGAATGAAGCTGTAGCCTACGTTGCTTATCGTCTGAATGAAGTC
>JAIOHM010000202.1 GCA_019912965.1 Anaerolineae bacterium | reverse complement strand
AGTTCGCTGCCGATGATTTTGATCCGGGCGTTTGAAGATCATGGCATTTCGGCGGATTTGAGCGCCGAGCAGATCGCGCATACATGGCTGAATTATTTAGGCGACCAACATGGGACGCTGTGGTGGGGCGGGTATGGGGTTTCGACCGAGCATACGGCACATCTGAATCTGATGAATGGAATCAATGCGCCGCGTTCGGGTTCTGTGGAGCAGAACGGCGCGGCAGTGGCAGAGCAGATTGGCGGGCAGATTTTCAGCGATATCTGGGGCTTGGTCGCGCCTGATAATCCGGCATTGGCAGCAGATTTGGCGGAACGTGCCAGCAGTGTTTCGCACGGCGGCAACGGGATTTATGGCGGGCGGTTCGTGGCGGCGTTGGTGAGTGCCGCATTTAGCGAAACCAATCCGGTCAAATTGGTGCAGATCGGTCTGGAACAGATTCCCGCAGACAGCGAATATGCCCGCGTGATTAAGGCCATGCTGGCATTTTATCAGCGTGAACCGGATGACTGGCACAAGGCATATCAACATCTGAAAGCCAACTTTGGTTATGACCGCTACCCCGGCATTGTGCATATTATTCCGAATGCGGGCGTAGTGGCGCTGGCGCTGCTGTACGGCGAGGGCGATTTTTCGCGCACAATTCAGATTGCCAATATGGCCGGATGGGATACGGATTGCAACGTTGGGAACGTGGGCGCGATGATGGGTGTAGCGGTGGGATTGGCAGGCATTGAAAGCCGCTGGCGCGAACCGCTCAACGATTTATTGATCGCGGCCAGTGTGATTGGCAGCCGTAACCTGCTGACGATTCCGCAGTGTGCCGATTTATTCAGCCGAATTGGGCGCGTTCTGGCGGGCGAACAGGTTGAAACGAAGCCGCGTTATCACTTCAGCTATGCCGGATCGACCAATAATTTTCTGGCACGGGGCAAGAATGCCCGCGCGATTGAGGTGCGGCATTCGCCGCGCGAAAATGGCACGCTGCAAGTGAGTATTCGCAAGCTGAACAAAAAGGGCGAAATCCGCATTTTTACGCGGACGTATTATCGCTCGGCGGAACTCAGCGGCAATTATTATGGGGCGGGTTTTTCGCCGCTGATTTACCCCGGCCAGCAGATGCAGGCGCGGGTGTTCATTCCAGCGGATGCGCCGGATACGCTGCAAGCCAGCCTGTATGTTTACGACGACAACGGCAAGCAATTTCATCAGGCAGTGGGCAGCATATTAACGCCGGGAAGCTGGCATGATTTGCAATTCGCTATTCCCTCGCTCAAGGATGCGTGTTTATCCGAGGCCGGAATTGTGGTGCGGAATACAGGCGCAATCTGGGAAACAGGATCGGTTTGTCTGGGCGAAATGGATTGGTCAGGTTCGCCCAATTTCAGTACGACTTTCGCTTACGAACGCGCGGAAACCGGGTGCATCAGCCAATGGACATACCTGCGCGGTTACTGGCGGCTGGAAAATAACAGCTATCAAGGGAGCGGAGTCGGATACTGTGAAAGCTATACAGGTGACATGATGTGGGACGATTACACACTGATGGCGGAGTTGACCCCGCTGATTGGTGATCATCATCTGGTCAACACACGGGTAGGCGGTTCGCTGCACTGTTATGCCTTCGGGTTAGCGCCGGATGGCAAAGCCGCGCTGTATAAAAATGATGGCCGCTACCGGGAAGTAGCACAAGTTCCTTTCCAATGGAAAGCAGGCGTCCGTTATACCGTTCAGATTACGGCACAGGGTAACCACCTTGTTGCTCAGGTTCAGGCGGGCGATCAACAGGCCAGCCTCCACTGGACGGATGAAAATATGCCTTATCTGAACGGACAAATCGGCCTTTCGACATGGCTGGGCAGCCACACCCGTTACCACACGGTCAGCGTCACGCCCATCGAAGAGGAATAGTCAATTATGGCGCGTCTGTACGAACATCAGGGTAAGGGCATCCTCAAGCAGTTTGGAATCCCTATTCCCAAAGGCGGCATCGCCCGAACGCCGGAAGCAGCCTATGCTTTAGCTGCTGAAATTGGGCAAGCCGTAGTGGTCAAAGCGCAGGTGTGGGTGACAGGACGCGCCGGGAAAAACGCGATTCACTTTGCGGATGATCCGACTGCTGCCGAAGCCGCCGCGCGTTTGATGCTCGGAATGCAGATCGGCAACTTCACCATCAACGAAGCCTTGGTGGAAGAACGCGTACAGATCGCGCAGGAATTTTATCTGGGAATCATCATTGATGACAGCGCCCGCGCCCCGGTGATTATTTTCAGCAGCGTGGGCGGCACCGGGATTGAAGAAATCGCCCAGACGCATCCGGAGAAACTGGCACGGCATAAGGTCGATATTCGCGCGGGTTTACGGGATTTTGAAGCGCGTGATCTGGTGCGGCGGGCAGGCATTACAGGTGATCTGCTCAACAAACTGAGCACGTTCATCCCGAAGTTTTATCAGGCGGCGCGTACTTATGAAGCCCGTTCGGCGGAAATCAATCCGCTGGTGGTGACGGCGGCGGGCGGCTTGATGGCTTTGGACTGCCGCTTCACGGTGGATGATTACGCCGTGTTCCGCCATGCTGATTTGGGCATCGAAATCGCGCGGGAATTTGACCGTCCGCCGACGCCGCTGGAAAGGGTGGCGTGGGATGTGGAAAAGAATGACTATCGCGGGACGTTCTATTTCATCCAGATGGAAACCGATTTTCACAAAGGCGACCGCGTGATTGGTTTTCATGGTGCGGGCGGCGGCGGCAGCATGATGAATATGGATGCGCTGCTGAATCGCGGTTTCCGCGTGGCTAATTTTGTAGATACCAGCGGCAATCCACCCGCCAGCAAGGTTTATCGGGCGGCGCGGATTATCCTCAGCCAGCACGGAATTGATGGCTATTTTTCCGGCGGCAGCGGGGTTGCCAGCCAGGAACAGTATCACTCGGCGCGGGGTCTGGTCAAAGCGTTTATGGATGAACAGCTTAATGTTCCGGCTGTCATTCGCATCGGCGGCAATGGTGAGGAACAGGCCATCGCCATTTTGGGGCGAGCAAACGGTCAATTCCCTGCGCCGCTGGAAGCCTACGGGCGGGATACTTCGCCGGATGAATGCACCCAACGCTTGCAGGATTTGATCGAAAATTATGCGCCATTGGAATCGGTTTCGCCGCGTAGTTTCCCTGAACCCGCTGAACCCTATACGTTTCAGACGGTGACGGATGGCACAATCACATTCGACCACGCTGTTTGCCGAACCTGTGAAAGCAAAGCCTGCATCCAAACATGTGTGCCGCAAATTTTGTCGCTGGATGGCGATGTGCCGGTTTTGAATATTTCCCACGACAAGGCCAAAGCAGGCGGGTGCATTGAATGTCTGGCTTGCGAGGTCGAATGTTACTTTCAGGGCGCGGGCGGTGGGCGCATCACGCTGCCGATTCGCGGTCTGGACGAGGTGAAGCATGGCGATTCTGATTGACGCAACGCGACAGGTGCTGATTCAGGGCATCACCGGGCGAGAAGGCATCGCCCGTACCCGTTTGATGAAAGATTATGGCACGCGGGTAATTGGCGGCGTGACACCGGGCAGAGGTGGCAGCGAGGTTGAAGGCATTCCAGTATTCGACACGGTGCGGGAAGCATGGGATAAAGTCGGGACAATCGACGTCAGCGTGATTTTTGTGCCCGCGCCGCTGGTGAAAAATGCCGCTTTAGAAGCGATTGATGCGGGTATCAAACTGCTGGTACTCGTCCCTGACCGGGTGCCGATTTATGATGTGCTGGAAATTACAGAAGCGGCGGAACGCGCCAACGCCCGCTTTATTGGCCCGAATACGCTGGGTGTTCTCAGCCCCGGTAAAGGGGTGCTGGGCATGATGGGCGGGCAGGCTGCCAGCGCGCGCGATTGGTTCTTTCCCGGTTCGGTGGGCATCACCAGCCGCAGCGGCGGGATGACCAGCAGCACAGCTTATTATCTGGCGCAGGCCGGAATTGGTGCATCAACGCTGGTGCATGTCGGCGGGGATGCGGTCGTCGGGACGCCCCATGCCGAAGTGCTGAAATTGTTTCAGCAGGATGACGAAACCCGCCTTGTGGTGATGTTTGGCGAGATTGGCACATCGCAGGAAGAAGCCGCGGCGGATTTGATGGCGTCTGGCGGATTTACAAAACCGCTGGTGGTCTACATCGGGGGGAAAGCGGCGAAAAGTGGAACGCGCTTCAGCCATGCAGGGGCGATTATCGAAGGTGGGCGCGGCACGCACGAAGGCAAGGTCGCCCGTTTGCGCGAATGCGGGGCATACATTGCTGATTCGTTCGCGGATATTCCGCGCATCACCCGCGAGGTACTCGACAAACTGCCGACGGTGCATCCAGTGAGCAAGCCACCGAAACGCGCCAAAACCGATGACTTGCACTGGACGACGGCAGTTACGCAAATTAAGTCCAATGAAATCCGTTTGCGCGGCTATCGGGTGGATGAACTGATGGGCAGCATCACGTTCTCGCAGGCTATTTATCTGGCGCTGACGGGTGAACTTCCATCCGCCACTATCGGCCAGCTTCTGGACGCGATTTTTGTCTCGTCCATCGATCATGGTGTGACGCCGCCTTCAACCTTAGCCGCGCGGACGGCTGCCAGCACAGGCGCACCGTATAACGCCGCCATCGCCGCCGGATTATTGAGCATCAACCAACATCACGGTGGGGCAATTGAGGACAGTTTACGCCTGATTTTAAGCGCGCTGGAATCTGCCGAAGCACAAAACCAGTCTTTGGAAACTGCCGCCGCGAGTCTGGTGGTGGCTTATCAAAATGAGGGAAAACGCCTGCCGGGATTTGGGCATCGGGTGCATACGGCTGATCCCCGCACGGCACGTTTGCTGGGCATGGCGGATGCATTGGGCATCGCGGGGCAGGGTGTGGCGATGCTGCGGGCGATTGAAGCGGCTTATGCCGAACTTAGCGGGCGCAGACTGCCGGTCAATGTGGACGGGGCGATTGCCGCACTGTTGATTGATATGAAACTGCCGCCGGAACTCGCCAATACCTTCTTCATGATGGCGCGTCTGCCGGGATTGGTGGCACAGGTTCACGAAGAAAAAACCCGTCAGCGACCGATGCGGGCAATCCATCCGACGGATCACGAATATGATGGGCCGGAAGCGCGGTAGGTTATGAAAATAATGCTGATACTCATGATGCTGCCGTTATTTACCTTCGCTGCCCAACCTGAGTCCAGCAGTGTGCAAGAAGCGTCATTTGCTTCGGCTGTTTTAGGCGAGGATATTCAGTACACGGTATATCTGCCCGCTGGATATGATGAACAGTCAGCCTATCCGGTGCTGTATCTGCTGCATGGGCGCGGCGACGATATGACCGCGTGGCTGAACATCCGCGCTGATCTGGATAAACTGATTGCCGAATCCATGATTCCGCCATTGATCGCCGTGCTGCTGGATGCGCCGTGGAGCGAACGCGCCAATTATTATGTGGATTCGGCCTATACCGGATTTCCCAAAGGACACCCGGTCGAAACGGCATTTTTCGAGGATTTTATTCCGCATATCGAGGCCACATATCGAGCGCTGCCGAATCGTGAGGCACGGGTGATCGGTGGATATTCGATGGGCGGTTATGGTGCGATGCGCTATGCGCTGGCACATCCTGACATTTTTTCAGCGGCGATTGTGCTCAGTCCGGCGGTATATTCCCCGCTGCCGCCAGAAGATTCCAGCACCCGTGAGTTTGGCGCGTTTGGCAAAGATTTAGAGTTGTTCGACGACGCCATTTACCAGAGCTTGAATTATCCGGCGTTGCTGCCGACCTTCACGGCTGACCTGAAAATGTTCGTAGCAGTCGGTGACGACGAATGGAAAAATCCCAAGCCAGAAGATTTTTTGCACGATCTGGATATGGAAGCGCATCTGCTTTACAGCCATCTGGCGCGGGTCGAAAATATTCAGGCAGAATTTCGGGTTTATGACGGCGGGCATGACTGGAATGTGTGGACGCGCGGGTTTATCGAAGGCATCTGCTGGATTGCGCCGAGCCTCGCCGGAAATCCATAATGCAGCAGGGCGTTTTTTATCCCCCGGATGATCCCCAAGAATGGCCTGTATGGCGTGAACAATTGAAGGCGTGGCGCGAGTCCACCCGTTACCTGATGGAGTACGACGACTCGTTGTATCAACAGTCTGAATTTGCATGGGTTCCGCGTGCGTTTTCGCTTGGCTTCCTGATGATGAACGATCTGCAATTTTATGATCTGACTTCCGGGCAGTACAGGCTGACCCAACTGCTGGATGATGCGGTTGAAAATTTCGGCGGATTCGATGCTGTCATCCTGTGGCACGCCTACCCGCGTATCGGCTTGGATGACCGCAACCAGTTTGATTTCTACCGCGAAACCATCGGCGGACTCGAAGGCTTGCGGGCGCTGGTGAATACTTGTCACGCGCGGGGCGTCAAAGTCTATATCGACTACAATCCGTGGGATACCGGAACGCGGCGCGAATCCGTATCGGATGTGGAAGCGCTGGTCAGTCTGGTCAAAACGATTGATGCCGACGCGATTTTTCTGGATACGATGTCGTTTGGGGCGGAAGAACTGCGTTCGCGTCTGGACGAAATCCGTCCTGGCGTGACGCTGGAAAGTGAAAATCTGCTCCCGCTGGAATATCTGCATACCCATCCGTCATCGTGGGCGCAGGGTATCCCGTCGGGCAAAGTTTCCGGTGTTTTACGCAACAAGTGGTTTGAGCGCCGCCATATGCAGCACCGCATCAAACGTTGGCAGCATGACCATACCGAAGAACTGCATCTGGCGTGGATGAACGGAACGGGGGTGGTTGTTTGGGAGAATGTGTTTGGCACATCCGTATTGTGGTCAGCACGGGATCGTTCACTGCTGCGGGCAATGCTGCCGATTCAGCGCCGTTATGCCGATCTATTTTCCGGCGAGGGCTGGCATCCACTGGTGGAAACCGCTTCATCTGATGTGTGCGCTAGTCGTTGGCAAGGTGACCGACTCCAGTTATGGACGATCTGCAACCTGACAGACGCCCATTTTTCCGGCCATATGCTGACTGTCCCAGAGCAATCAGGCTATCGCGTTTTTGATCTTATCAGCGGCCAACCGATTGCGACGGGTGAAATCAACGGCAGCATTCGCCCGCGTGGGATTGGCGCGGTCATTGCCCTGCATGAGTCACTGATTGACGATTCGTTTTATGCCTTTCTGAAAGCGCAAAAACAGCTCGACTCCCGCGCGGATTTTGACCCGACACCACCGCCATATAAAGAAAAACTGACGCCGATTATGCGAACCAAGCTCTATGACCATATTCCAGAAGGGATGGCAGTCGTACCGGGACGCAGATTTGACTTACAGGTGCAGTTTCGGGTACGGGAATGTGGCTTTTATCAGGCTGAAGGCATCCCCGCGCCGGATTTACGTTTCCGCAATCTGCATATCCCCGGCAGCATCAGCCGCCCGGTTGATGTGCAGGCATTTGCGATGGACATCACACCCGTGACCAATGCCCAGTTCGCCGCCTTTTTGCAGCAGACGGGTTATGTGCCGCATGATGGGCAGAATTTCCTCAAGCACTGGCCGGATGGATTGCTGCCAACCGCGATGGAAAATCATCCGGTGGTGTATGTGGCGCTGGAGGATATGCGCGCATGGGGGCATTGGGCGGGGAAGCGTCTGCCCACCGAGGAAGAGTGGCAGCACGCGGCGCAGGGTTTTGACGAACGGTTATACCCCTGGGGTAACGGCTTCCAACCGGATTATTGCAATCAGGGCGCAGGAACGACACCCGTTACTGCTTTTCCACAGGGGCGGTCGCCGTTTGGTTGTTATGATCTGTGCGGCAACGTCTGGGAAGTGACCGAGAGCGAACGCAGCGATGGACGAACCCGCGCGGTTATTTTGAAGGGCGGCTCGTTTTATAAAGCTGCTGGTTCAGACTGGTACATGGATGGCGGCGCACAGCCCAATAATTTCAGCGCCAAAATGCTGCTGGCGTGGCCGGGTCTGGATCGCTGTGCTACGGTTGGCTTTCGCTGCGCTGTTGATCTGAACGGGCAGCTTATTATGGATGATTTTTAGATGGATGTTTTACTTGGCGCGCCGCCGCACCAGCGCGATTAACAGGCCAACGCCCGCGCCTCCGACCAGCGCAAGCCCGAACCCGGTGATAACCATTTTGTCATTTTCGATGGTGCTGGTACGCCCATCGGCGAAAACACAGGTGATGGTGGTGGTCGATGTGCGGATTGTCCCGCCGCCCTGTACCGCGACCGATCCGCTGCTTTGCTGCCTGCCGATAACCTCAGCCGCGCCGGGGCAGTGGACGATTGCAGCCGCACGTTCCATCACGGTGGGGACAAGTGCGATCACCATCAAGGCAGCGAATGCCAGCAGCCCCGCCCACAGCAGAATGCTCCATTTCAACGGAAACAGATTCGGGTTTTGCGATGAGGCTGCCATGTAATTTTATCCTCTATGACCGGGTTTTATTAAGCGGTCGCCCCATATTCCCGCAGCAAATTGACCATCGCTGCATTGTCGGATTCTTCCGCTTTGACCAGCGGGCTTTTGCCCTCGTAATTTTTCACATCCAGATGATCTTTCGCGCCGTGATCCAGCAGCCAGCGTGCCATATCCACATGCTCGTGGGCAATCGCGCCATGCAGCGCAAATGGGATGCCTTCACCGCCGCCTTTCGCCACTAGCAGATCAGCAATCGAGGTGTCCCCACTCATGGCTGCGTGAAACATAATCGGGATTCCGTGCGCTCCTTTAGCATTCGCCAGCGCCGCATCCCCCGCGATGAACTGCTCTACATCGGCCTTGCGTCCCAACATCGCCGCCGCGCAGACCGTCAGCGGAACGCCTTGCCCCAAGAAAAACTCGGCAATCGGGCGGTTGCCAACGTGCGAAGCCGCACCCAATCCATCCTCATAATCCCCCGGCCCCCACTCAAACGCCACCGTCAATAAACCGGGGTGTTCCGCCAGCATCGCCTTCACTTTTTCGAGATTAAAGTGCGCGGCAATCACAAACTCACGAACCTGTTCCTGTGGGAATTCCATGATTTTTCTCCTGTTGGATGAACGGAGATACAGTAGCACGGAATTTCTAGGTCGTCAAATAGGTAAGGGCGCATCAATGTGACGCGCCCCTACGCCCGACCCCCGTTCCCCAACAGAAACAGAGTACAAGATTTAGTTGACGAAACGATACTTCAACAGCGTCCAGAGCGCGATGGGTGCGTCTGTCCACTTGATTTTCTTGCCTTCGTGCCATTCACGCCCATTATACGAAATCGGCACTTCATAAATGCGGATGCCCTGCTTGAGCACTTTCGCCGTGACTTCCGGCTCGAACTCAAACCGTTTGGCGTGGATGATCATATCGCGTACCACTTCAGCGCGGAACACCTTGTAACAGGTTTCCATATCGCTCAAAATGGCGTTGTACAGGATGTTGGTTGCCAGCGTCAGTGAACGGTTCGCCACCATGTTCCAGAAGTTCATGGCCTTGCGTGGCCCGCCCAAAAACCGCGATCCATACACCACCGCCGCGATGCCCTCTTCAATCGGCTTCATCAGCAGCGGATATTCGCGCGGATCATATTCAAAATCGGCGTCCTGAATCAAAAACACATTGCTGGAAGCCGCCGCGAACCCGGTGACGACTGCCGCACCCTTGCCCTGGTTATGATCGTGGTAAATAATGCGGACGTTCGGGCGCTGCTGGGCTTCGATCTGTTTAAGCACATCGCGTGTGCCATCCGTCGAACCATCGTCAATAATCAGGATTTCGTTGGCAATGCCAACCGCCTCAACTCGGTTCAGGACTTCTTCAATCGAGAGAACCTCGTTGAAGCAGGGGATAATCACGCTCAATGTCAGATGGCTGTGATGCGTCATCTGGTAAACTGCCTCGGCATAGGATTGTGTTGGCAAATGTCCCTCCCTATGATGTGCGGCCTTTGTATCCCCGCACCGTTTTTCCGGTGCAAACCAGTGATGATACCCGGCGGCCTGATGAACATGATACAGTAAATCCAGTCTGCCTAACAAGCGCCTAACGGGTCGGGCTTAAGTCCTGTGTGCGGAAGCGCAGATGACGCTATACTTGGGATAAGATGCAATGTATTTATTTGATTGTGGAGGTCAGGCATGAGCAAACGCAAAGGGCTGCTGCTCGGTTTGGTGACGGTGGTGCTGTTGTTCAGCGGCATCTTGAACCTGACCCAGGCACAGGAATTCGGTACAAACTGGTCGGCCATCTTTTTCCCGACCAATAACTTGACCGGGACTGGTGTAGGCGTTGCCAGCATCAACGGGATAAATTTTAATTGGGGGGTGGGCGGGCCAATCATCAATGGCGTACCCGTGCCGGGTATGCCGGTTGATAACTTTTCGGCGCGTTTTACCTCTACCCAGAATTTTCAGGCTGGCAATTATACCTTTACTGTCGCCTCGGATGATGGTGTTCGCGTCTACATTGATGGGCAGGTGGTGCTGGATAAATTCTTCGGCAGGCCGCTGGCGAGCGATACTTTCACCCGCACCATGACCGCCGGGCCGCACAGCCTGACCGTTGAATATTTTGAAGGTATCGATCAGGCCATCATACAGGTGCAGTGGGCATTCGGCGGCTCGGTGGCAACGGCTGGCCCAAGCCCGACCGCTGGCCCAACCAACACCCCTGCGCCAACGGGTTTACCGTCCATTCCTTCTGGCTCAATTACCGCCACTGTCATCCGCGCCCCGGTGCTGAATATTCGCTCCGGCCCATCAGTCTTTTCCGACCGGGTTGGCTCGGTGCTGCGTGGGCAGACCTATCAGGTCATCGGACGCGATTCAAATGCCCGGTGGTTCCTGCTGCAACTCAGCGGTTATCAGGGCTGGGCGCTTGGCTACTACCTGTATATCCCGCAAAACGAATTCAGCGCACCTGTCGCCAGTGATTTTGTGCTGGGTGGCAATCCATCCGCCGTTACGGGCGTGGTGGCACAGTCCTTCGCCACCGTCCGCCTCCGCGCCCAACCGACGATTTACGCCGCGCAAATCGGGCGCATCACATGGGGCGGCGCAATGGCTGTCACCGGACGCACCCCGGCAGGTGATTGGTATCGCGTGGTCTGGAAAGGCACGGAAGGCTGGGCAGTTTCCGCTTACCTCCGCATCGTCGAAGGCGATTTGAACAACGTCCCAATAGTCAACTCACCATGATCGTGATAGGGGCGTTCCGCCGGGACGCCCCTTTTTTCATTCTGATGAAAACATCGCCTCAATCTGCTGACAGTGATCCAGTTCATGCAGCGCCATACGCATGGTTTCCCCAAACACGGTGAACGTATTGGCTCTGCCGATGAACCGGCACGAACGATCCCATTCCTCGAATGTCAGCCCTTGCAATATCCGCACCAGATGATCCCGCCCGACTTTGAACGCCTGAAAATTTTCAGCAAAACTCAGGTCTGCGTAACCCAATCGTTTCGTCCAATCGCGCGGGTGAATATGCCCCAGTTCCGGTTTATCTAGTGTCAGCATCGCATAAATGCTGTATGACCACACCTCAGCACAGCCTCGCAAATGCGCCAGAATCTCCACCAGCGACCACTCATTAGGGGCAGGTGGCATTTTCAGGCGGGTTTCATCCATCCCGGCGGTGCAGGCTGCAATCCGTTCTGGCGTCTCGATCAACATTTTCAAATGAATTTTGACCTGCGCTTCAGTCACTTTCTTGGGCATTTATCGCTCCCACAATTTAAGGAATTTATCGTTTATGTTTAGGTCTGAGTTTTGCATCCTCTAGCATCTTGTAGAACATTTCAGGCGCATCTCTACAATCGCTAGCGCCAAAATATAAATATCCTAATAACCACAGAACTCCAACGAGAGAAAAGATGTATAGCTTGAAGAAAATGACCGTGAAAATAAAAACATATGCAGCCCCGAGCCAGAAACTTGTATATATTTTTGCTTGACCGCTGATGTACACAGAATCGCTCTGTTTGCCATCAATTCTTCCCTTGAAGACAATAAAGTTTCTCTTATTAAACACCTCAAGAGAAAATCCGTAAGTGTTATCATCAATTGGATAAATATCGGTCAACTTCGTTTTGCGTTTCCACCAAAAGCGGCTTGGGATGTTCTCAATTGCAGTGATGCATTGAGATAGAGAAATCGGGCATTCAATCTCAAACTCAACGCCTTTGAACAGACTGATGAACAAGTTTCTTGTATTTTGCTGCAACATTTTGCATCATCCCAAGTGGTTTAACGCTTATCTGACTTCCTTACTATATTACTGAAAGCCTCGAACACAGTGAATTTCGCCGAAATCTTGACCATCCGCCGTCTGGAAGAAATCACCCTCTCGGCTTTGCCCGCCCTGCAAACCGCCTTTTATGATGGCTGGGTGCTGCGTGCGTCTCAGGGCTACACCCGCCGCGCCAACTCGGTGAATCCCATTTATCCCTCGTCACAGGATGTCAACGCCAAAATCGACTTCTGCGAGCAATGGTTCGCCGCCCATAACCTGCCCACCATCTTCAAACTCACCCCCGCCGCCCAACCGGATAATCTCGATGCTCTGTTAGAAGAACGGGGTTACACCCGCGAGGCCGAAACCCGCGTCAAAGTAATGACATTGGATTCTCTCGAATCGTCACCCGCCGGAAAAGTCGAACTGCTGACTCAACCGAATAACGAGTGGCAGTCTCACTTTTTCCGCATGAACGGCGTCAAAGAACAGTTTTTCCCGGTCATGCAGTTTATGTTGAAAAGCATTTCGCTGCCCATCTGCTGTGCGGCGGTGATTCATCAAAATCAGGTAGTAGCGGTTGGTTTAGGCGTCCTCGATGATGGTTTCGTTAGCCTGTACGACATCGTGACCGCGCCCGAACAGCGCAATCAGGGATTGGGGAAACAGTTGCTTCTGCATCTGCTCAATTGGGGAAAGGCACAGGGCGCAAGACAGGCCTGTTTAGCCGTCGTCGCCGCCAACGCCCCGGCAGTTCGCTTATACGATAAACTTGGCTTCCGCGAAGTCTATCCCTATTGGTATCGCGTTTTGCCGCATGAAACACTTCAGAATAGGTAAATTCGACAGATCACAATACACAATCTAGCCTTAGCCCACATTTTTCAGGAATCCATTCCATCCTCACTGTATTTGTTCCCCTCTCCTGGCTGTACTCAGCGGTGGGGAGAGGGGCTAAAACTGCTAAACGATCGCTTCCGAAAGTCCCAGCGCCCGCGTAATCTGCTCAAGATGGTCAATATCATGAACCACCGTATTCAGTCCCATTTCCATCACAGTGACATCTTTGAGTAACGGATGCACCCCCAAGCGCTGCCATTGGTCATCTGTCAGGCCTTTGAGCAAATCCAGAAACGCCCGCCTGCGTTCCAGCCAACCCTGCCACATCTGCACAAAATCTCGTTCCTGATAACGGTCTTGTTTGGCGAGTGCGGCTTGGTCAAGCTGTGGGAATACGGGCTTATCTTCCGTCAGCATTTGTTGAATCCGACTCATAAAAAGTGCTTCGTATTCATACACATGGCTCATGATTTCCACAATGCTCCAACCGTCCGGCCCATCCGTAGCTGTGCGGGCGCGTTCCGGCGTCACATCCTTTAGAATCGCATTATAAATAACGGGCGTCTGCTGCATCCGGCGGATGACACGCTCTTTTGTCGTAGCAGGCATAACATTTCTCCTCCAACATGGATTTGTCTCATCCTACCCGGAACGTTTACGGCGGGCGAGTACCACCCATCCCACACCAATTGCTACCCATGCCGCAATCCCCACAATCAATACCCCCGGCCACCACCCCGGACGATATTCAAACACCACCGTGCTTTGCCCCGCCGGAATTGCCACCCCCCGGAACATCATATTTGTCCGGTAAATCGTCGTCGTTTCGCCGTTCACCGTCGCCGTCCAACCGGGATAATATGCATCCGAAAGCACCAGAAATGCCGCGTTTAGACTATCCACTGCAATTTCGACTCGTTCTGCATCATAGCTGTTGATAACCGCTGTTGGATAATCCATAACTTCCGCTGTATTGCTGCCAAAATCGTCCCCATTGGGTGCATCAATAAAGGCATAACGCAGTGGGTCATCCATCACGACTTCAATCGGAATCGACGCCGAAGCGAGTCGCGTCACATACGCGCGTGGCAGCACATCGCCGTTTTCATACAGCTTGATGTCGCTGGAAAGGACTCGCAGCCAACCGTTCAGTGTCAACTGCTGAAAATCCCCTGTCCGCGTATCCACCAGTGTCACCGCATGAATCTTGAGCAGCACGCCTCTATCGGCTGTCAACGCGACGGAAAATGGCGTTTGCACATCCATCATCCACCGGACAAGCTGGAAACCACCCGCTTCCTCACGCTCCCCCATCTGCCGCAGGGGTTCATAAGGCGCGGTTTCGCTGGCGGCTGTACTTACGATGGGGCTGCATACTGCATCCTCTGGACAGTGCAGTCTGGTATACAGCACATCAACCGCCGTCGCTTGGAAACCAATCGGGTTATTGACCTGTGACTCGATATAATCAGCCATTAGAAGGGTGAATGTCGTGTCATAGGCTACATCGTTGTGCCACACATCCGCCGTCTTATCGGTAATCAGATACCGTGTGTTGCTCAGGTTCAACCAATCCTGCGCCGGAATACACGCCCCGCGACATTCCGGCTGTGCCAGCATCTCCCGCAAACGTCCATCTGTTGTCGGCTCTTGACCATCCGGCAGAATTAGCGCCGTGAAGTCCGAATAATATCCCGTTGGCAGCAAGCCCCCATCGAAGCCATCCACCGACGGAATCCCCCACATCAGCGACAGATTCGGTGCAAGCACTTCCCGCATTTTGGTATCCACCAGCGCGATGCGGATTCCCAATTCGCTCATCCCCAATCCGGCATACCGCGCTTTCAACGCCTCCACATCACCGGGGTCAAATTCCAGCGGCGTGATGCTCAAAACGCGTCCCATCGGCCTCTGTTCATTGGCATACACCCGCAGTTGATTGATCGTAAAACGCGGCGCATTCCACACATCCGGCGGCGCGACTTGGTTGTAGGCCATAATCTGCGACGCCGCGAACAACTCCACCACCGCCGCAGCCGCCAACATCATCCAGCCATTCTGCCGCACCCAGCCTATGGATTTTGATTCCCCCTCTCTACGCAGTGGAGAGGGGGTTAGGGGGTGAGGTTGTTTTGCAGGGGGTGAGGGCTGCATTGACCGGGGTGAAGTCAGAATCAACCCCAACCCAACCACCACCGCCGCCGCCCATCCAACCAGCGTATTCACAGTCGGCAGCGCCGAACCCGTCACTGTTACGTTCTGGTGACCTTTGTTTTCCAATACGATTTTACAGGATTTCTCGAAGGGCATCACAAAGCGACAGGTCATGCTCCCATCGGGATGCACGGTGAAGGGAACCGAGTT
>JAIOHM010000201.1 GCA_019912965.1 Anaerolineae bacterium | reverse complement strand
TAACCCTCCCCCGTAAACGAGGGAGGGAATCAATACCTGGGCTGCGTGATTTTCGCAGTATTTTCTTGGGGTTACTGAGAACACAGGGTGCAGCTATAAAAAGAGAAGATCAGTCCCGTCAGTTGGGGCTGTAGGCAGATTTTGCAAAGAGGGAGATCGTGCGGAAGTTGAAGCATCTTTTTGAGAACAATCGGGCATGGGCGGAACGGATGACGGCACATGATCCGACATTTTTCCAGAAACTCAGCAGCCAACAAAGCCCGGAGTATTTGTGGATTGGGTGTGCTGACAGCCGCGTTCCGGCCAACGAGATTATTGGTCTGCTACCGGGTGAGGTGTTCGTTCACCGCAATATCGCCAACGCGGTCATCCACACTGACCTGAACTGCCTGTCGGTGATTCAGTATGGAGTGGAGGTGCTGAAGGTCAAGCATATTATCGTGTGCGGGCATTATGGATGCGGCGGTGTGCGGGCGGCGATGCAGAACCAAGAGTATGGTCTGATCGATAACTGGCTGCGGCATCTGAAGGATATTTATCAGCGACACAGCGAAGTGCTGGATTCGCTGGATGATGCGGCGCGATTTGAGCATTTCTGCGAACTGAATGTGATTGAGCAGGTTTACAATGTGTGCCACACGACGATTGTGCAAGGGGCATGGCGTCGAGGGCAAGCACTGGCGGTGCATGGCTGGATTTATGGGCTAGGCGACGGTTTGCTGCAAGACCTGAATTTATGCATCACCAGCGCCGATGATATTCAGGCGTTGTACCGGATGGCGGTTCAGAGTTCGCTGCTGTAGCTCTCAGAAAATAGCGGATATTTCGTGATGGAGGCCATGCCTGCCAACGACCGCTAAAAATACCTCTTGAAAATGAAACCCCGTTCACAGCGGGGTTTTTGATTTGAAAGTTCCATAAATGAAATTACACCACTTTGGGACATATCAGGGTTTTAGAGTCTTTGGGGGTTCACAAAGTATCTCAAATATCTATAATGGCTCTCCCCACAATGACGAACCCATAAACCGGGGCTGGCGTTTAGAACTCAAGTTCTGGTATAATTGTTCGGTTCGTCTGTTAATCAGAAAGGGCGCGGAGTGGCACAACGAAGCGAGTTTACGGTTCCCAATACCTACCCTTATAATCGTTCCAGCCCAATCCGGTGGATATTTTCACATATCTGGCGGTACAAGTACTTCTTCATCGCAACCTGCGGTCTCTATTTGACGGCATGGTTCTCTTATTCCTATGGACGTATCCTGATTGGCGCGGCGGCGGAAGAGATCATCAATCCCACTGCCCCGGACGGCCTACTCAAAATTGCGTTTGCAGTTCTGTTCATCCTGGCTCTGGACAGTCTAGCGGCGCTGGGCGGCAGTCTTTCAGTCGAAACCATCGCCCAACGGCTCGAACGCGATTCGCGCGAAGAACTATACATCAGTCTGTTGGGTAAAAGTCAGACGTTCCATGATCGTCAACGGGTGGGTGACATTATGGCCCGCGCCACCGACGACATGAAGCAGATGAACGCTATGATTAACCCCGGTGTGCTGTTCATTGCCGAAACGGTGCTGGGTTTATCGGTGCCGCTGCTGATGATGGCGACCATTCGTTTAGAACTGCTGCTGGTGCCGTTGGTCTTTATCGCGGTGTACATCGTAACGGTTCGCGCCTATTCACGGCGTTTGAACCCCGTCGTCACCCACCAGCGCGAGGCATTCGGCATTATGAACGCTGGGTTGGAAGAAACCATCTCCGGTATCGAAGTAGTGAAGGCCAGCGCACAGGAACCTTTCGAGCGCGGCAAGTTCTACAAAAATGCCCGTAAATTTCGGGACTACTTTGCCGAACAAGGACGAGTCGAAGCGGGTTATCTGCCCATGCTGTTTTACGGCTTTGCACTCGGCTTCGGCTTTTTGCATTGTATGGTGCTGTACCAGCAGGGTTTCCTGAGCATCCCGGAGATCATCGCGGTGATGGGTTTGCTGGGTGCGCTGCGCTTCCCGATCTTCATCTCAATCTTCTCGTTCTCGCTGGTGCAATTGGGCATAGCCAGCGCGCACCGCATCCTGCACATCATTAACGCTGAAGCCGAACTGGACGAAAACGCGGGCGGTTATGCCCAGCCGATGAAAGGCGAAATTGTTTTCGATAATGTCAGCTTTGGTTATGAAGACGGCATGGTATTGGAGAACATCTCCTTCCGGGTCAAGCCGGGTGAGACGGTTGCCATCGTCGGGCAAACCGGGTCGGGCAAAAGCACACTGACCGAATTGATTAACCGCACTTACGATGCGACGGGCGGGCAAATCCTGATTGATGGCGTGGATGTTGCCGACTGGAACTTAACGGCGCTGCGGTCGCAAATCTCGAAGATTGAGCAGGATGTGTTCCTGTTCTCGCGGACTCTGGCAGAAAACATCGCGTTCGGTGCGCCGGATACACCGCAGCAACAGATCGAGCAGGCCGCGCGTGAAGCTCAGGCGCACAACTTCATCAAATCGTTCGCCAATGGCTACGAGACAGAAGTGGGCGAACGCGGGGTGACGCTCTCTGGTGGACAGCGGCAGCGCATCGCTCTGGCACGGGCGTTCCTGAGCAATCCGCGTGTGCTGATTCTGGACGACTCGACCAGCGCGATTGACAGCGCCACCGAGGACGAAATTCAGCAGGCTATCCGGCGGGCACAGCAGGGACGCACCACGCTGCTCATCACCCACCGATTGTCCCAGATTCGCTGGGCAGATCACATCCTGCTGCTGGAAGGTGGACGCCTGATTGCGGGTGGTACACATGAAGAACTGCTGCGCAGCTCGGCACAGTACCGCCGCATCTTCGCCCGCTATGATGTGGCTCTGCCCCCGGTTGAAGCCACTACCGTACCATCGGTTTAAGAATAAGGAGCGCTGAAAATGGGCTTTATCATGGACGGCCTCGACGCCGAGGCTTATGATCGCCAGTATACCGATGGGGTTCTGGTCAAACGCATTGTCAATTACTTCCGTCCACAGGCGAAGCGGATGCTGGCTGTTTCGGCGGCGATTGTACTCACCTCGCTGGTGAATACGGGTTTGCCGATCTTTATCTCAAGCAGTATTGACCGTTTGCAAACGGATACCACCACTGCCACCCTGTTGCTGATTACCGCCGGACTCATCGTGCTGGGTTCGCTGGGATGGGTGTTTAACGCGGTGCGCCAGTGGCTTTCAGCAGCGGCCATCGGCAATGTGACGCTCAAACTACGCGAAGATGCCTTCGACGCCGTACTCAGCCGCGACCTGTCGTTTTATGACACCTATGCTTCCGGCAAGATCGTCAGCCGCGTGACTTCGGATACGCAGGCGTTTTCGCAGGTGGTGGCGCTGGCAACCGATCTGCTCAGTCAGCTTTTGCTGGTTGTGCTGCTGATCGGCTATCTATTCCTCGTCAATGTGCAGTTAACACTGGTTACGCTGGCGCTTTCACCATTCATCGTGATTACCGCGCTGGCTTTCCGCAAGATCGCCCGTGAAACAGTGACACGCTCAAGGCGGGTGAACGCGGTCGTCAGTTCACATATTCAGGAAACCGTCAGCGGCATCGGCATCGCTAAGGCTTTCCGACAGGAACAGGCTGTTTATGACCAGTTTCTGGATGTAAACGCGCAGTCGTACCGCGTCAACCTGCGGACGGGCTACACCTTCAGCAGCATCTTCCCTATTCTGAACCTGCTCTCCGGCTTTGGCACGGCGGCGCTGGTGTACTTCGGCGGTGTGAGCGCACAGGCGGGCAATCTGACCCCCGGCGAATGGTATCTTTTTATTCAAGGGTTAGCGCTGTTCTGGTTCCCACTGACCAGCATCGCTTCGTTCTGGAGTCAGTTCCAGTTGGGTCTGGCGGCGGGCGAGCGCGTGTTTGCGCTGATTGATGCTGAAGCAAAGGTTGTGCAGACCGACAGCGTAAAACTGCCAGAGATCAAAGGCGAAATCCGCTTTGAAAATGTGAACTTCAGCTACAACACGAATGAACCGGTGCTGACCGACTTCTCGATGACCATCCATGCAGGCGAGACGCTGGCGCTGGTCGGGCATACAGGGTCGGGCAAGTCCAGCATCGGCAAGCTGATTGCGCGCTTTTACGAGTATCAGGGTGGCAAACTGTTGATCGATGGGCAGGACATTCGCACCCTCGACCTGAGCAGTTATCGCTCTCAACTGGGGGTGGTCACGCAGTCACCGTTCCTGTTCGACGGGACGGTGATGGAAAACATCCGCTATGGCAAATCGGATGCCAGTGATGATGAAGTGCGCCGCGCTGCCCAGCAGGTTGGACACGGCGACTGGATTGATGTGCTGCCGAACGGACTCGAAACGCAGGTGGGCGAACGCGGCGGCAGCCTCTCGATGGGGCAGCGGCAGTTGGTATCACTGGCACGGGTACTGCTGCAAAACCCGTCGATCTTCATTCTGGACGAAGCCACCGCCAGCATCGACCCGCTGACCGAAACGCTGATTCAGGAAGGGCTGGATGTGATTCTGGAGAACCGTACCTCCATCGTCATCGCACACCGCTTGTCTACGGTAAAGAATGCCGACCGCATTATCGTCTTGCGCGAGGGTGAAATTATCGAAGAAGGCACACACGATGCTCTGCTGGCAGGTGGCGGACACTACGCGGAACTCTACAACACTTACTTCCGCCATCAATCGCTGGACTACATCGAAGGGGCGCGTAACCTTCTGGATACTGCCCCACAGCCGATTGGGGACTAACATTGTCTATACGGTTGGTACTGTCGCGCGATACCAATATGCTCGTTCCACTGCTGCACGATGCCGAGGAAGATGACAGGCGCATCGCGCAGACTATCGAGGATATAACCCACACCGCTTATATCGCGCAAGATGGTGATACAACGGTTGGCGCGGTCGTCATGCATTGGGATGTGGACGAGAGCGAAATTGTGTACATTGCGACAGTGCCATCCCTGCGCGGTGGTGGCTACGGCAAAGCGATTATGGGCTGCGTTGTAGATGAAGCACGGGGGCGACAGGTGAAAGCGGTTTACGTGGGCACAGCCAATTCAAGCTGGCCCACGATTGCCTTTTATCAAAAATGCGGCTTCCGTATGGACTCGGTGCGGAAAGATTTCTTCGACTATTTTCCCAAGCCAATCTATGAGGATGGCATCCAGATGCGCGATATGCTGGTGCTGAAGTTGGAGATTGAGTAAGTAGCTAAAACTCCGCATTTGTTATAGGGTTATCTGTAATCCTTCAAGTCATCGAGGACAAGTATATGGTGGCTTTACCAAAAAAGCGGTGGACAGCTAAAGAGTATCTTACCTTCGAGGCAGAGAGCGAAGAACGGCACGATTTCGTTGATGGCGAAATCTATTCGATGACCGGGGCGAGTGAAAAGCATAATCTGATTATGACCAACCTCATCATCGCTGTTGGCACCCAGTTACGTAAACGCCCATGTAAAGTGTACCCAAGCGATATGCTCATCGAGACTGCTCAAACAGGAGATTATCATTATCCTGATATTTCGGTTGTCTGTGGTGAAGCAGAGATTAAGCATGATAAACGGGATATTCTGGTCAATCCGACGCTGATTATTGAAGTGCTTTCGCCTTCTACCGAAGCCTATGACCGGGGCAAGAAATTCCAGAACTACCAAACCCTGAGTTCGCTTCAGGAATATGTACTCATCGCACAGGATGAAGCGCGGGTCGAACGCTATCTACGCCAGTCTGACGATCAATGGTTGTATAGCAAAGCCATTGGACTTGAAGCAGCAATTGAATTATCGTCTATTGGATGCGGGCTAACACTGGCAGATGTGTATGATAAGGTGACGTTTGGGGAAACATAAACGGCTCTGAATACCTGTACAGAGAATAAAAGGGGTTAGCATCGAAATCGCTAACCCCTTTTTGCTGCTTCAGGTTATGCGGTTTTTACAAGCTGGTAGGTGAAGCGGAAAACGTTGTCAGGATCGTATTTGGCCTTCAAGGCGACCAATCGTTCATAGTTCTCTGGCAGATAGGCATCTTTGGCACGGTTCTGCGCTTCAGTTCCGACCATAAAATTCAGATATACCCCGCCGCGCAGGTAAGGCTGCATCGCATTCCGGTATTCCGCGATGTAAGCCCGCATTCTCTCGCGTGCTGCGTCATCAGGAGTCATACCACCCATCTGCAAGAACAACTGAGCATCCCGGTTGCCGATGGCGTTGGCATCCGGCGCAACCCGCGTAACCGCGCCGCCTGCGTGCCGGAATTCCATCATCATGATGGGAGATGCGCTGTTAGTGGCGTAACGAACCACAACATCAATGGCCTCGTCGCTCAAATCATTGAGGGTTTCGTTAGAGCCATAGACTGGAGCTGCATCAACTGGATCATTGCTGACTGCACCAATCTCCGAAAATGGCAGCTCGCGGAAGGTATTGGCAACCGGGGCGCACCAATCCACCCATTGCTGAATCCATGCTGCACCTTCAGTCGGGTCGCCCACAAAGGCGGCACGGACAACCACCTGAATTTTCCCACGCATGGCTTCCGGCAGTTGCGGCAGCGAGGGGAATTTAAAAATGGCAATTGAGGAAGTCAATTCATCGGGAACAGTTTTGATCCAATCACGGAAGAAACGCAGCGCCTCACCGATGACTTCTGCTGAATAGGTCAGGCTACCACCGTAAATCGACGCCACAGGATACAGATCGAACGCGAGCGCCGTCACCACGCCAAAGTTACCGCCTCCACCACGCAAACCCCAAAACAGATCACTATTTTCCGTCGGGCTGGCACGGCGTAAAACACCATCCGCAGTCACCACATCAATCCAGCGTATGCTATCCCCGGCGAACCCGTAACGCCGTACCAACCAGCCGATTCCAGCACCCAAGGAATAACCGACGACCCCAACATGCGGTGATGAACCCAACAGCGGCGCTAAACCATGCGGTGTCACTACATCCAGAACTTCCTGCCAAACAACGCCTGCTTCGACCTGAACTGTCCGCGCTTCGAAATCCGCCTGAACCCCTTTCATCCGGGATGTGATAATCAGCAGGCTATCGTTGGCCGGATGCTGAAGCCCATGTCCGGTCGATTGCACGGCGATGTTTAACCCCGCCTCACGCGCGAACCGCACCCCAGCTACAACATCCTGAGCATTCCGGGCCATCAGGATCAGCGCCGGATACTGATTAATCGACAGATTATGACCATGCCGCATCTGCTCATAATCGGCATTATCAGGCGTCAGCACCCTGCCGATCACCTGTTGTTGAAGCTGCTGTACATCAACCGTTGTATGTGTGAAATCCATTACCCCAACTCCTTCAAATTCAGAACATGCTGTCTAACACGGTGTTGCATATCTACGTTAATAGCGGATAAAATAAGCGTCAATCATCAAAGAAACTGGATATGTTGCCTATGCAACACAGGATGAAAAAATGATGCAAAACGTACACGAAGTTGAAGATTTACGAGTCCGACGGACACGCAAACTGCTGCAAGAAGCCTTCATCGAACTGACGGTTGAGAAGGGCTTTGCGGCCATCACCGTGCGCGACATCACCGAACGGGCGATGGTCAACCGTTCGACTTTTTATCGTCATTTTCTGGATAAGTACGATCTGATGGAGCAGTACACCAATGAGGTGACTGCTGGCGTTTGGGAAGCTGAGCTGGCTGCGGAAAAAACCAGACAGGGAGAGGAAGACATACCAGCGGGATTGCTGAGCCTGCTGCGGCATGTGCAGGCGTTCGCAGATTTTTATCGGGTTATGCTGGGTCAGCGAGGTGACCCGGTATTTACGGAACGGATTCGGTTGAATGCTGCCAGCCGTTTTCGCGCTTTACTTTCGAACGTCAAAACTGACCCGAACGGGCCGCCGGATGAGATGCGAATCAGTTATGTGTCATGCGCGGGCATCGGTGCGATTATGTGGTGGCTGGAGAATGACCAACCCTGTAACATCGAACAACTTGCCCGCTGGATAGGCCAACTGAGCAAGGCGGCTGTGGGGCTGCCATTGCCGGGAAAATCGACTCATAACTAAGTCTCGTCAGGCTGGGGGAACGATTATTACTCTGCCCCAGCCTGTTTACCTTACGTTCAGATGACGATTACCCTGCGCTGTGCGTTTTCCCTTCCAAAAAGAATTATAATAAATGTTAGAGCGGTGTTACAAACACCGATGTTTAGCACGGCAGGCAGCCGAGGAGTTTTCTATGTGGCGCAAATCATTGTTCATCGCGCTCATTCTCGTGGGGATATTGGGCGCAGCAGTTATTCCAGCAGCAGCCCAAAGCGGAATTGTTTGGAATGCCGAGTACTACAACAATGCTATTCTGCAAGGGCCACCAACGGTTGCCCGACAGGACAGCGCTGTTTCGTTTAACTGGGGCAGCGGTTCCCCAGCCAGCGGCGTGAACGCGGATAACTTCAGCGCACGCTGGGGCACAGACCCGTTCTTCCAAGCGGGTACGTACCGCTTCTGGGTGTTGGGGGATGACAAAATCCGTGTGTATGTGGACTTCGGATTTCAGGCGATCATCGACACTTTCGCTAATCCGGCGGTTGGGCAGATCGTCAGCGCGGATGTGACGCTGACGCAGGGCGTCCATCATATTCAGGTGGATTATCAGGAAGCAGCGGGCGATGCCTATGTTTATGTGACGTGGGCGAATCTGGCAACCAATCCAACCGGGCCTAACTTTCCGCCCATCGGCAATAATCCACTCCCGATCAGCAGCGGCCCATGGACGGCACAGTATTATGCGAATGCCACCCTTTCCGGCACACCAACCCTGATTCAAACTGAAACCAGTCCTTCGCGGGATTGGGGCAGCGGTTCACCAGTCGCCAGTATCCCGGCGGATAACTGGAGCGCCCGTTGGACGAGCGTCCAAACCCTGAGTGCCGGGACATATCAAATTAATGTAGCGGCAGATGACGGTGTTCGCGTCACCATTGACGGCGTGACCTACATCAGCGAATTTCATGGGGCGACGGGCCAAACATATAGAGCCAATGTTACGCTGGGTGCAGGGCAGCACAGCTTCCTGATCGAGTTCTATGAAGCCAGCGGCGTCGCTTTCCTGAATTACACCTTCGGCCCCGCAGCCAGCACATCACCCACGCTCGTGCCGACGCCGAATTGTGTGGGCTGCGCGACGGCTACAGTGACTGGGGCATTCCGGCTGAACGTCCGTAATGCACCCAGCGCGATCAATACGCAGGTACTCACCAAGATTAACCGTAACGAGACTTATGCCATTGTCGGGCGTAACGCACGCGGCACATGGTATCAGATCAACGTGAACGGCATTGTGGGCTGGGTGAATGCCCGCTACGTTACGGCTAACAATGCAACCAATGTCCCGGTCACCGATGGTTCATCGACAACTACCTGTTCAGGCGCACCTACGCCGCGTTTGGTGGTGGGACGTACCGGACGCGTTCTGCCGGGACTACCCAATAACATCCGGCAGCAGCCGAGCGCCACCAGCACCCGACTGGGGCAAATCCCGCCCGGCGGCATATTCACCGTGCTGAGCGCACCGACCTGTGCGAGCGGCTACTATTGGTGGCAGGTGAACTACAACGGTATCATCGGCTACACTCCGGAAGGGGCAAATGGCGAGTATTTCCTCGAACCCGCATCGTAGGAAGAGTCATGTGATCTTACCCCACCATAAACCCTTCCCCGCACGCAGGGAAGGGCTTATGGTGGGGCGTAAAACTGTTAGACAGCAGGGGGATGCATAGAGGCGGTTGTATTGGTTGACAAGGAGGTCTGAGATGTTTAGGAAATTGGCAGTGATTCTCGTGAGTACGCTGGTATTGGGGGTGGCGTTCATCGCGCCGAGCCAGCCAGCAGCAGCACAGAGCAGTGTATGGTTTGCCCAGTATTATGGCAACGCATTCATGTTCGAGCCGACTGTTTTCACCCAGAACGTGGGATCGGTGGCTTTTGACTGGGGTTTGGGTTCACCCGGCGGCGGGATGAACAATGACGGGTTTACCATTCGTTTTTCGACCGATCCGTATTTTCCGGCGGGCACCTACCGCTTCTGGGCGCTGGCGGATGACGAAGTACGGGTGAATGTGGGCTTTCAGTACAATGCCCAGATTGATACCTTTGGCAAAAATCAGGTTGGGCAAACGGTGTATGCCGATATTACGCTGACCGAGGGTGTGCATCATGTGCAGGTGGATTACCGCGAGGCCATCGGCAACGCCTATGTGTATGTGAACTGGGCGAATCTGGCGACTAATCCCGGCGGCCCGAACTTCCCGGCTCCATCCCAGCCCGTTTCGGTCAACAGCGGGACATGGACAGCACAGTATTATCCCAATGTGACCTTCAGTGGGTCGCCGGGTGCAATCCTGAGTGAGAGCAGCCCAAGCCACAATTGGGGTACGGGTGCCCCAGTCGCCAGCATTCCGGTGGACAACTGGAGCGCTCGCTGGACGAGTACCCAGACACTCGGCGGCGGTCAGTACAATCTATCGGTGAAGGCCGATGATGGCGTGCGGGTGTTCGTGGATGGTGTTTCGGTTATCGACGAGTTTCACGGGGCAACCGGGGCAACCTATACCAAAACGCTGACGTTGGGTGCAGGGGCGCATACCTTCCAAGTGGATTACTATGAAGGTGGCGGAGCGGCTTTTCTCGACTACAGCCTGACGCAGCAGGGCAGCGGAGGCGGCGGACAGCCTGCACCTTCGCAGCCTGTCCAAACCGGGACGACAGCGACGGTGACCGCCCTGCGGCTGAACATGCGTAACGCGCCGGATACCACCGCGGCCATTTTGCTGAAGCTGAACCGGAACGAAACCTATCCGGTGACAGGTTCCAACGCTGACCGTTCGTGGTATCAGGTAAACGTGAACGGTGCGGTTGGCTGGGTATTCGGGCGATTTGTGAGCATCAGCGGCGGCGGTGTTCCGGTGGTGAGCGGTGGCACATCGCCAAGTGTGAGCCAACCTGTAGACACGGGTTATAACGTGACCGCGCAGGATACGGTAAACATCCGCAGCGGGCCGGGGACGAGCAACGCGGTGCTGGGCAAGATGGGCATCAATTCGACCGGGCGCGTGGTCGGGCGAACGAGCAACAATACGTGGTGGCAGGTGAATTATCAGGGTTTGGTCGGCTGGGTCAGTTCGACCTACGCGGTGATTCAGCCGGACGCGGAAACGGGACGGATTCCGGTCACGGGATAAAGCTATCGGTTCTCAGTTTAGTATCTATCCGTAAACCGTTTACCCCTAACCCCAGCCCTTCCCCCGCACGCAGGGGAAGGGAGCAAAACAAGTTGTTTGTGATTGTGTACGGTAGTTTATGGATAGGTTCTTAAACCATTTCAAAAACCCTTCTTCATGTGGAGAAGGGTTTTTGCTGCTGGTTATTGGTAAGCACGTTATTGACCTGATAAACAGGCAGGAGCAGGTCATATAACGAGTTTCATTACGACGAAGTGACGGGGTTCCATCCCTATTGGGACAATTCTCACCCCATGTCTGTAATGAAAGATTCTGGTGGAATTCCTGTCCGTTTAGCTGCTGGTTTCCACACTCATAACGACATTGCCCTTTTTGCGCCCGGTTTCGACATACCGATGAGCGTCAACGACTTGCGTCAATGGATAGCATCGATCTATAACAGGGTTGAGTTTACCCGACTCAATCAACTCTTTGAGGAAAACCAAGTCTTCAGCCCGTTCGATGTATGTTCCGCCGATGACATGCTTGCCCGTTGTCATTGCATACCAGCGTCCAAACAAATCGGCTGTTGGCATGACCGTATGAAGATAGTAGCCGTTTTTCCTGAGCGCGTTTTTAACCTGTGAGAATGTCGTCTTACCGACCGCATCAAAAATGATGTCGTAGGTCTGACCATTCCGGGTAAAATCTTCCTGAGTATAGTCAATGACCTTATTGGCACCCAGCGATCTCACCATATCCAGATTCGTGGTACTGCATACCGCGGTCACTTCAGCCCCAAAGTATCTGGCAAGCTGGACTGCATAAGTCCCTACTGCGCCAGAAGCCCCATAGATCAGCACTTTTTGTCCGCTCTGGATATGCGCCTGTTTAAGAAAATACAGTGCAGTAAGGCCACCGAGCGGAACAGCGGCAGCTTCCTCATAGGTCAAATTGGAGGGTTTGATCGCCACGATGCCATCTTCAGGCAGGCATTTGTACTCGGCATAAGCGCCAAAATTCAGCGCGAAGGTTGATCCAAAAACCGCGTCGCCCGGTTTGAATCGTTTTACAGCTTTACCGACTGCTTCAACTTTCCCGGCAAGTTCCATCCCGAAGATCGGATTTTTGGGCTTTGTGAAGCCTAAAGTAATTCGCGCGGGGAGCCAGAACATGGGCGGGACGGTGAAACTTCGCATTCTACAGTCCCCTACGTTTACGGTAGTTGCATGGACTTTTACCAGTATTTCGTTATCTTTGGGGATAGGTTTTACGACCTCTTCCAGATGCAGAACTTCCGGTGATCCATATTTTGTGGCGACAATCGCTTTCATGCATTTACTCCTGAGTTTGCTTTGCTTCTGTGGTATTTGTTTGATCGGGTTCAATGTAAGTGACTGAGAGCAAGGGTATTCCTAAATCACGGATCCATCTCAGGACTCCGTGTAACGCAGCCTGATCGATCATTGGGCCAGTCAAAAGTGTCTCGCCATTATCTTTCAGCGTGATGGTCAATCCCTCGAACCAGTCTGTCCACTCCCGACTCACATGACCCTTGACCCTGATCTGATAGACCATGATTTGAGTTCGATCTGTTTTCGGGTCGAGTTCGTTTGACATAAGCCTGTACTTGTTCTGGACGATCACAACCGTCCTTGCCACTTACTCGAAAATCATAAGTGAAAGCCGGGGTTGTGTCATAACCCAAAAGAATTATTCAGGAGGGTTATTTGCAGCGTTGTTGGTTTCAATCAAGCGGGGAAATACGGGGTCAGGGTAGGGCTGCATTAAGCGGTGGTGGGCAATTTACCCCACCCCCAACCGCATTCGCGTCCCCGCACGCGAGGAGGGGGCTTTAAAGTCAGTCCGGTAAGCATTGAACGAACGATCAGGAACGAGGCAAGACTCCCATCTCTCGTGCCCTAGCAACCGCCTGAGTCCGGTTGTTGGCATCAAGCTTGCCAAAGATGTTGCGGGCATGAACCTTGACCGTGTTGAGCGAGAGATACAGCCGATCAGCAATTTCCCGGTTGGTTAACCCATCGGCGATGTACTGGAGGACTTCAAGCTCCCGTTCGCTTAAGGGTTCTATGAGGGCAGATTGAACAATCTGGTGCGCGCCGAGATGAGCAAAGGCTGCTAACAGGCGTCGTGGGTAGTCGGTTTCGATCCTGTTGGAAGCGAGTTCCTGAAGGAGTTGTTTCATTGGCAGCCCTTCGTCTACAAAGAGACGGATGCAGCCTCCCGGTTCAGCCAGTGCCAGCGCATCAACAAGCACTTGCAGGGCATCCCTCTTTTTGCCATGCGCGTAGAGGGCAATTGCATGGAGAACCATTACTTTCAGCCGTTCATCCTGCCAATTTTTTGTTTCCGCTTGCCCGCGCAGCGATTCCAGCACTGCCAGCGCTGCGGATGTGTCTCCCTGTGCCAGATGTACACGCGCCCGACTAAATGGAAGATCGTGTGTTTGAGCCAGTTGAGCGGCGGCGGTCACATTGCCTTGATGAAGCAGTACAAGCACTCTGGCGGCGGCGACTTCAGGCATCCGATACACGAAATTGTGCTGACGTACAAATTGATCGACCTCCGCTAAAATTGCTGCTGCACCGGACACATCATCCTGAGCCAGTTTCAGGCGGGCGAGAAACAGTTCACAGACAACGAATCGGTCAATAACGGTATCATATTGTCGCGCCAGTTGGAGGCTTTGCTGCCCGTGCTGTTCAGCGATCTCCAAATCATTCCATTCGTAATGGATACGAGCCAGTCCGAGATGCGCTTCATAAATAATCTGGAGCGGCTGATCGCCTGCCAGTTGCAATACACGGCGAAAAGTGTCGGCTGCCAGATAGAGCTGGTTTTCTGCTTCCTGTACCTGCCCCAGACCGGTGGCAGTCAGGATAATGGTGAAGGTATCTCCAGCCCTCTCGCTGATCGCCAAGGCTTCGGTATAAACCTGTGCAGCCGCGATGCGATCTCCCTGAACAAAGCGGGCATACCCTAGCGTCCACAGGGCGGTCGCGCGATAAGACAGGTTATCGGGGTGCAGATACTCCAAAGCGCGGCCTGCCTGATCGACTATGATATCTACCTGATACCTGGTGAGCGCCAATGTAGCCCTTGCGGTGGCAATTTGTCCGATAAGGTTTCGGGTCTTATCGTCTGAATTGACTTCTGGCAGTGCCGCCTCAGCAGCCCGGAGTTTCTCTTCAACACCAGTGGTTTGTCCGTTGACCAGCAGTAATGAGGCATAGCTCCACCATAATAAGGGATTGGCATCCAGCGCTGTCGTCGGCAGTGATGCCAGCCAATCCAATACAGCAGTCACCGCACCCCGAAAATGTTTGGGAATCCCCTCTCCTTCAATCAACCGCGCCGCGCGTTCAACATCGTTGGCCGCCGCCGCATGGTGAAACGCTTCAATCGCCAGCGCATGGGCTTCATACCATACACTGGCACGGATATGTAATTCATCCAGCACTGAAGCGTCCTTTTGACGCAGCCGCTGACGCAACAGATCAGCAAAGAGGTGGTGATAACGATACCAGCGCCGCTCGTTATCCAAAGGAACGATGAACAGGTTGACGTGTTGGAGATACTCTAAAGCTGCTTGCCCGGAAATAGTGTGGTCAAGCAGAATGGCATCACAGAGGGAACCACACATCCGATCAAGGATTGAAGTATGCAACAGAAACGTCTGGATACTTTCAGATTGCTGCTGCAAGACTTCTTCGACCAGATAGTCCAACACGAAGTGGTGACTGCCGGTGAACGACTGGATGAAATGATCGACATCTTTTTGTCCCCTCATGGAAAGGGCAGCTAACTGCAATCCGGCAACCCAGCCTTCCGTGCGGGTTTCCAATGCAGCTATGTTTTGTGCTGAGAGATCCAGACCCATCACCTGATTGAGAAATTCGGCAGCTTCATCGGGCGTAAAGCGCAAATCAGCGACACGCACTTCGGTCATCTGACTCCGGGTGCGTAACCGAGCCAAAGGAAGCTGCGGATCCTCACGGGTAGCAATCGCCAGATGCATTTGCGGTGGCAGATGTTCAAGCAGAAAAGTGAGGGTCTTGTCAGCCGATCCGGTATCGACCAGATGGTAATCGTCCAGAATCAGGACAAAACTTTCCGAGATAGTCGTGATTTCATTGAGCAGAATCGTCAGCAGGGATTCAATTGGCGGCGGTTGAGGAACTTGCAGCGCCCGCAGAATCCCTTCACCCATATGTGGCACAATCGTCTGCACAGCGGCAGTGAGATAGATCAAAAAGCGTGTGGGATCGCTATCGCCTTCATCCAGTGACAGCCATGCGACAGGTCGTTCGCAATTGGCTGCCCATTCGCTAAGCAATGTGGTTTTGCCGAAACCTGCCGGGGCAGAGATGAGGGTGAGTTTGTGGGCTATTCCCTCATTCAACCGCTCGATCAGGCGGGTTCGGATCACAGCTTTAGACCGAGGCAAAGGAATATACAGTTTTGTAGCCAGAATAGGAGTAGACATAGATTAATTATGCAGACCTGTCATCCATCGCCGTCGTACGGTTTTGCCAGAGTAAATGCGATACTTGTAGATTTCCAGCATACCAAAAGCGTAAGGCACAATGCAGGTTCAGGCAATATTCAAGAGGGTTTGAGGGGTAACAAAACAGAGTGTGATTTTCCACCACCATCGTGAAATGAAATAGTCAGCGCGGAGGCAGGCAGAAACATGGATCATGTTACCCCAACGCGGAAAAAGTTCTATAGGGGGAATTTACTAATTTCCCGTCAGTTTCAGCGGGTTATTTGCTGTAGAAGTAGCATGTGTTCTGCGGTGAATAATGACACGTCCAGAATGCTTTCCCCCTATTTACAGCCAGATTTACTTCAATCGCTAATGTTCCTTTGCCAGCATGTAATACATTTCGTTCCAACGCAGCTCGTTCTTAAAATTTTGCAGCGTTGTGGATTTATCGATGAGCAGATATTCAATATTTCCCATTTCCGCGAAATCTGACATGTGTTCCGCTGTCAAGGATTGGCTGAAACCGGTATGATGTGCGCCGCCCGCGTAAATCCATGCTGCTGCCCCAATTTTCAAATCAGGCTGCGGTATCCACAGAGCGCGCGCAACAGGTAGTTTGGGCATCGGTCGCTCAGGGGCAACGACATCCACATTATTGACAATGAGCCTAAAACGATTGCCCATATCAATCAGTGAGGCATTAATCGCAGCACCAGCAGGGGTATCAAAAACCAATCGGGCAGGGTCTGCCTTGCCACCAATGCCCAGTGGATGCACTTCCAGTTTGGGTTTATGGTGTGCAATGGTCGGGCAAATTTCCAGCATATGCGCGCCAAGTACCTTCTGTCCAGATGGGTCAAGATGATAGGTGTAATCCTCCATGAAGGATGTTCCACCCTCTAACCCGGCAGCCATCACTTTCATTGCCCGCAACAGCGCCGCCGTCTTCCAATCACCTTCCCCACCGAAGCCATAGCCATCTGCCATCAACCGTTGAACGGCCAAACCGGGTAATTGAGCGAGGCCGTGTAAATCTTCGAAAGTCGTGGTAAAGGCTTTGAAATTGCCATCCTCCAGAAAACGCCGTAAGCCAATCTCAATCCGCGCAGCCTCTCGCACTGAATTGTGCCTTGCACCGCCCTTGTGCAAATCATCCGCCATAACATATTGAGACTCATATTCATCAATAAGCCCTGCAATATCGGCATCCGAAACTGCATTGACTCGTTCAACGAGGTCGCCCACGCCAAAACCATAAACCTGATAACCCAGTCGCATCTGGGCTTCAACCTTATCGCCTTCGGTGACCGCGACCGAGCGCATATTGTCGCCAAAGCGTGCCAGACGTGCATTGTGAGCATCTGCCCATGCACAAGCCGCACGTGACCAGATGCCCAAACTTGTCTGTACTTCTGCATCACGCCAATGACCGACAACGACTTTGCGGTTTAAGCGCAGGCGAGCTGTCATAAACCCGAATTCACGATCACCATGCGCTGATTGATTGAGGTTCATGAAATCCATGTCAATATCAGCCCAGGGAATATCCTGGTTGTATTGGGTATGCAAATGGGCAAGCGGTTTGCTCAATACCTTAAGGCCGGAAATCCAGTTCCGGGCAGGCGAAAAGGTGTGCATCCACGCAATAACACCCACACAATTCGGCGTTGAATTAGCCTCAAGACACATCCGGTAAATTTCATCGGGCGTAGTCAGTACAGGCTTAAAGACAACTTTTGTTGGAATAGCAGACGCATCATTGAGTGTGGCTGCAATCTCTCTTGAATGGATCGCAACTTGTTCCAAAGTTTCCGGCCCATACAAGTGTTGACTGCCAGTCAAAAACCAGACTTCGTAATTGTTCAGATCAATCATCGAAAGTTACCTTTCTGAGAAAATAATGTTCCGTAGATGTTCTGGTAACGGTGGTTGTTTACCTTATTTCACGGAAGCCGTACTATTTCGAATAATCAATTCGGGATACAAGACGCGCTGATGAACCGGTGTGTTCGGGCTTTTAATCAGCGATACCAGATAATCGACCGCTTGCTCACCAAGCGCCTCAAAGTCCTGATGGATAGTCGTCAGTGCCGGAAGAAAATATGCAGATTCGGGAATATCATCGAAACCAACCACCGAAACATCTTCCGGTATCCGCAGTTCGTGCTCGTTTAATGCGGCAATTGCTCCTAATGCCATCTGGTCATTGGCAACCACAAGGCCGGTGAATTCCGCACCCCCATTCAGCAAGGACTGAACCCCTTCATAGCCACTTTTTGCAGACCAACTGCCCTCTACACTCATGTGATGAGGAAGCCTGTGCTGTGCCATCGTATCTACCCAGCTTTGATGTCGCATGATGGCGTCATACCAGTTCATCGGCCCGCTGATCTCTGCAATCTGCCGATGTCCCAAACCAATCAGATGCTCAACAGCCAGTTTTGAACCGTGGGCTTGTTCAATGACAACCGATGCGATTCCGGGCTTGGGTTTGGTATCAATCTGTATGAAGGGAATGTCTCCTGCCAATTCCCCAATTTCGGACATAAAATCGGTTACGATTGGCGCGATCATAATGATGCCGTCAATTAACAGCTCATGTAATTCATCTATGGCCGCTTTGACATCCTTATCCCCCAACTGTTGCAGACTGCTTGGTGATACCCGAAAGCCATTATTCTTGGCGTGCTGCATGATGTTTGACACCATCTGCCCCGGACCATAAAAGGCAGTGCCAAAACTTAAGATGGCGATGGTATCTGAACGGTTGGTGACCAGGCTGCGCGCCGCACGATTCGGACGGTAATTTAGCTCTGCAATCGACTTCAGGACACGTTTACGGGTCTCTTCGGCAACACTGGAATGATTGTTGATAACCCGTGAGACCGTCTGATAGGAAACCCCAGCATAATTTGCAACATCATGGAGCGTTACCGTTTTTTGCGATGATTTCATGTCGAATTCCGATAGACCCTGTTAGAATCTGAGGTTCACCTGTAAATTTGTATCCTGACAGATATTTGACCAACCGACAATCAGCGACAAACTATGGAATTTTTTGTATAAACTCCCTGCTGCTCTTATTGGTAAGATTGAATCATTCCCGCTGTGATGAAATACCGGCTTTTTGAGCTATGATGGGGTCGCTGCGGATTGACCCTTAAATCTCAATGCACCTTGCCGGGTACTCAGCAGTTTCTGCAAGCCTACAAATGCGAACAACAAAACACCGATCACAATTCTGATCCACCACGGTGTGAGTGAACCGTCCAATGTGAGATAAGTTTGAATTGTACCGAGGGTCATCACAGCGATAAAAGTGCCGATTACATATCCAACACCACCCGTCAGCAAAGTACCCCCAATTACAACAGCCGCAATGACATCTAATTCCAGTCCCACAGCAATAGTAGAGTCGCCAGAGTGTTTGGCCAAGGAAAGTACGATACCCGCGAGCGTGGTCAGGAAACTATTCAGGGCATAAACAGTAATCGTGGTACGTCCAATCGGTACACCCAGTAGTAACGCCGCGTCAGAATTGCCACCCAGTGCATAGACATTACGTCCAAAACGGGTGTAATGTGCCAAGAATATACCAATTACCAACACTACCAGAAACGCCCCTGCGGCAAAGGTGAAGCGTCCTTTATCTGGAAAAATATAAACGAGGTCTGAAATTCCTTCATAAAAGGGGTGGTCAATTCTGATCGAATCTGTTGATAAGACGTAAGCCATGCCTCTGGCCAAGAACAGCCCTGAGAGCGTCACTATAAAAGCCGGGATTTTGAAGTAATAGATGAGGGAACCCATCGTTGCCCCAAATATAGTCCCAATCGTCAGGATGACTACAAATGTGACTAAAGGATCCCATTCATATCGATTAATCATCAATGCACAGAAAACCCCGGTAAACGCAATCACGGAACCAACTGATAAATCGATACCACCTGAGATGATAACGAAAGTCATCCCTACAGCAGCGATCCCCCAGAACGCATTATCGCGGAGCAAGTTGCCTACGATTCGCATCGAACCAAAACTGGAAAAACGAGAGTAAGCAAAGGCATACAACATTACAAAAACAAGGAGTGTCATCAGGAGTGGTAAAAAGCGGGATCTCATGCTGCCCTCCTAAATGGCTGTGTAATAAACCGTCTGAAATCTTGTGACTGTAGGAGCAATACGGCTAAAACGACAACAGCTTTCACGACAAGATTGGTTGTGGGGTGTAAAGTGCTTACATATAACCCAACAAGCATACTCTGGATGATTAAAACACCCATGACACTCAAGGTGAGGTAGAATCGTCCACCAATGAGCGACGTGCCACCAATAACTACCGCGAGAATCGCATCAAGTTCTGAAAACAAACCCGCCGTATGTGGATCGGCTGATTTCACTTCTCCGGCAACGATCATACCCGCAATGGATGCACATATGCCTGACAATACATAAACGAAGAGTTTGATCATGCGAGCTTGTATACCAGCATAGTAACTGGCCCGATCGTTCACGCCAACAGATTCGATCAGCAGTCCCAATGCCGTCCGCCGTACCAGAAGTGTCACCACAATCAAAACGGCAATGGCTATATAAATCGGAACGGGAACACCAAACATAACACCCCTTCCGATAAAAGCGAGGGACTCATTCGTAAATGTTGGTGACTGTCCGCTGGTAATCATCTGCGCGACACCACGCCCGGCAACCATCAAGATCAGGGTCGCAATAATGGGTTGTAGATCCAGAAAAGCAACCAGAATGCCATTCCAAAGCCCGCAAATCGCGCCAACGGCAATGGTGATCAAAATTACGACACCGGGTTGATAATAAAACTCAGTCGCGCCAGCTTCATAATTCCTGATTAACACAACGGAAACTGCCGCACAGATTGCCATCACTGCACCTACTGAGAGGTCGATGCCTTTTGTCGCAATCACCAGTGTCATGCCAATTGCAAGAAGCGCATAGGGTGCAGAATTGTCGAGTATATTGATTAGACTGCCAACCAGACGGTCATTCACCAAACGAACATCAAAAAAAGTGGGGGAGATGAGTCGATCTACAATCAGAATGATAGCGAGTGCCAAGACTGTCCATAACAGGCGTGAATCGCTGCGTATGAAATGGGTTATTTTGAAGTTGTTCAGTCTGTTTCCACTAAGATGAACTTCTTTTCCCTCTGAATTCATTTTTGCCTCTTAACATTACTATATGGAATTGGTGAAGCATATGAATCGTCATGCGCTTCCCTAAAATTTTCAGTAGTATTGATCAGGTACTCCCAACAGGACTTTATGTTTCCCACCGCCTTATTTTTTTCGTCTTTACCGTTAATGGAACAGAGAAGGGAAAAGACGAAGACCCGTAAGCGTATTTACAAGATCAGACTGTGATGACACGCGAAAACCTTCACTATGAATTAGCCCGCCGCAATTGCGTGCATAATCGTGTTTTCATTAATATCATCACCCTCTAACTCGCGCAGTTTTTTGCGGTCACGCATAATCACGACCCGATCACTATAGTCAATGATTTCAGCCAGTTCGGATGAAATAATCATCATTGCTTTGCCGTCTTTGGCGAGTCGTTTAATGATCTGGATAATTTCAGCATGGGCGCCGACATCAATACCACGTGTTGGTTCATCCAGGATGAGAAGGTCAGGGTTTGAAACGAGCCAACGTGCCAGAATGACTTTTTGTTGATTCCCACCAGAAAGCTCTTTGACCGGTTTATCTGCGCTAGATGTGGCAATACTAAGGGCCTTAATCATTTCGTCTGCAAGCACATCTTGTTTCTGACGCGAAAGATAATTGAACCAGCCCATTTTCGCTTGCAGAGCAAGGATGATATTTTCACGGACGCTCAAGTCACCGATGATGCCTTCAACTTTACGATCTTCAGGACAAAGCCCGAACCCGTGTTGGATTGCTTTACGTGGAGATGTGATTTTGACCGATTCGCCTTTGATAACGGCTTCACCCTGGTCGTTTTGTTCGATGCCAAATATAAGATGGGCGACTTCTGTTCGCCCTGAACCCAACAAGCCCGCCAAGCCGACGATCTCTCCCCGGCGAATTTCCAGGTCAAAAGGTTCAACCATTCCCTGACGTGCATAGCCCCGGACTTTCAAATACGTTTGCTCTGCCGTGCGGTTTGTTTGTGCTTTCGCAACTTTGTTATCCGTTTCGTGGGCCAGTTCTTTTCCAAGCATTTCCGTAATGAGCTGAACTTTCGGCAATTCACTTGCCCGATGTTCTCCTACCTTTTGACCATTACGCAATATGGTAATCCGATCAGCAATTTCGTAAACCTGATCCAGAAAGTGGGTAATCAGAATAATTCCGATACCTCGTTGTTTAAGTGAACGAATTACTGAAAACAGCATTTCAACTTCGGGGCGATCAAGACTCGAGGTTGGCTCATCCAAAATCAATACTTTTGCGGAGAGATCAACCCCGCGCACAATAGCGATGATTTGCTGGATGGCAACAGAATAAGCAGAAAGGTTCCGTGTTACATCAATATCGACACCGAAATCTTTTAATAATTGTTTTGCCTGTCGGTTGGCAGCTCCCATATTAATCATGCCAAAACGCATGGGCTGGCGACCCAAGAAAATATTCTCAGCAACCGACATCGTGGGGATGAGATTAACTTCCTGATACACGGTACTGATGCCGAGTTCCTGGGCATGACGCGGACTGTGAGGGTCAATTTCGTGCCCCTCTAGCAGGATTGTTCCAGCATCTTTTCGGTAAACACCCGTGATCAACTTGATTAGGGTGGACTTTCCTGCTCCATTTTCCCCTACCAAGACATGAACATCACCTGCATAGAGCGTGAAATCCACATTTGAAAGCGCAACCGTTGAGGGGAAAACCTTCGTCAGTCCCTTTGTTTCCAATAAAGGTGCTTCGTGCCCAACTATACTCATATTGAATTTCCTGTAAGTTCTTTTTCAAATTCAGGGGCTTATGCTGCCCCAATCTATCTATACATAAGGGAGGAGGATGCAAAGGTACAAGGCATTTGCCGCAATCTGCACCCTCCCTCACATTTAATACATTCTGTTACCCAATGCCGGGTTATAGATTCACATCAATCCTGCGATTTTCAGCTTAGCGATCAGCATCGTAAGCTGCACGGGATGTGTACAGACCACCACCCACCGGAATCCACTTGGGAACTTCTTCGCCATTCAGGAACGCAATCGCGGCATCGAATGCTGGGCCACCCATGAAGGGGCTCAGTTCAACAGTCGCATTGGTTTCGCCGGCATCCATCGAAACAAAGATGTCAGGAATAGCGTCAACCGACACAATCAAAATGTCCTGGGCTGGAACTAACCCGGCTTCCTTGATGGCTTCAATAGCGCCAATTGCCATGTCATCATTGTGGGCGAAAACTGCACAGATGTTGGCAGGGTCTTCTGAACTCAGAATGCTCTCCATCACGGCCTTGCCTTCGGTACGCACAAAGTTACCAGTTTCCGACCGAGTGATTTGCATGCTGGGGAAGAGGTTCAGGACATCCTGGAAACCCGTGTGGCGATCTTCAGCGGCGGCTGAACCAACGGTGCCATACAATTCAACGATATTGCAATTGCCTGAGGTAGCCTGCACCAACCAGCTAGCTGCCAAACGACCTTCATGAACGAAATCGGAAGAAACACGAGTGACAAACAGAGCCGGATCAGAATCCACATTGCGGTCAACAATAACTACAGGCACACCTGCATCGGCTGCTTCCTGTAACACATCATCCCAACCGCTTGCGATAACAGGGGCAAGAATGATGGCGTTAACATCACCCTGAGCCAACCAAGCGCGGATCGCTGCAATCTGGTTTTCCTGGCTTTGCTGAGCATCGGAGAACAACAGATTAATGCCGCGGGCTTCGGCTTCAGCCTTAACCGCGTCTGTAAACGCAGTACGCCAAGCGCTTTCCGAACCAATTTGAGAGAAACCAATTGTGAGACCGGCACCACCGTCCTGTGCTTTGGCAAATGGAACAATGAGGGCCAGCAGGAGCAGAACAATTAAACTCAACTTTGCAGATCGCATTTCGAAAACTCCTTATCTAAGTGGGTGTCGCAAATATTGTTGTTGTCTCATCGACAACGTGCATCCCTATCGGAATATTCAAATCAGGTCTGGTCTCGGCTACTATCTGTTAAACACAAATACATGCCGGAGACTTCGATTTGACTTGACCCCGGTTTATGTTCATACTTTTGTTGGCACATGCATGGGTGTGCTGTGGCATGTTTGACCGCGTGACACACAGACCCATCTTGCGCCACCTCTAGTGAACCCTTCTACAGAACCTCGACTCCCTTTCCAGAACTCGAATTCGACTAACAGGTTATTGTCTGGTCTTTGGAAGTCCCTACAACCTAAAACCTTCTGGATTATCTACTTCTTTAGGCTCCTCCTTTGGCAACTGTACTTACAGATCTACACTGTAGCCACATAAAATGTGAACCTTCACATATTGTGACACATTCTGGTGTTGGAGTCAAAAAATGGGTTGAGACATTACTAGTAATTTTTGCAAGAATGACCCTCTTGTGCCTGCAAAGCACCATTACAACACAATCATTATGCAATTTTCTATTTACCCGGAGCAGTTTTATACCTGAGATGACTGTCACCTGACTGTGTTCAAATCCGGGTTTTATTGTGAACCTTCACATTTATTACGAAATAGCGATACCATTACTTGCGAATTCACTTCGAATAGGGTTTGAACGCAGGCGTATGAAAAATCATTGTTACAAAAGATGCAGTATGCGTTTGCACAGGTGTTTTTAATGTGACATTTACACACTGCCGGAGAAGCAAGCTATTGCTATGACAACCTGCGTTGTTGAGGCCTTATTGGGGAAACAGGGCAGTTGTAGGAGAGTTAGCGGGAATCTGTTGCATCGAGACATTTCCGTCGTGGATACCCCAATAGTGTAACCTTAGTAGAACGCAAACCTACAACCTGTTGAGTGACTGCTCCGCTACCCGAAGGTGGCGGCTTCCGAGGATCCGTTACCTCCGCCTTGCAGCCCCAAGGCGAGTATATTCAACAATGCAAAGGTGCGCACGGTAAAATTTGAACCTGCAACACGCTGAGTGACTGCTCCACTACCCAAAGATAGCAGTTTCCGAGGATTCAGTACCTCCGCCTTGCAGCCCCAAGGCGAGTATATTCAAAGCCGCGTTGACATCGCGGTCGATCACCAGACCGCAGTACGGGCATTCATGCACCCGCACGCTCAAATCCTTTGGCACACGCTGACCGCAACCAGAACACATCTGCGAGGTGTAACGCGGATTAACCTGTACACATTCTTTGCCAGCTTCTTCCGCTTTGCTCAGAATGAATTTGCAGGTTTTACCCCATGCTGCATCCCGGATGCTCTTGTTCAAACCCCGGTTGCGGCCTTCGCTCATGCCTTTGGGGTTCAAGGCTTCTAAAACAATCAGATCGTACCCATCGACTACATCCCGGCTGAGTTGATGGCAAAAATCATCACGCCGGTTAGCGATGCGTTCGTGAATCCGGCATACGACTTTGCCCAGCCGTTTGCGTTCGCGCTGAAGTTCAAGCGGTGGATGCTCCCCTTTGTCCCAATAGGCTTTACAGTCCTGCAAAGCGACGCTGTATTTCCGCTGGGCTTTCGCCAGCACCTTTTCTTCCTGACGAAAGAAACGCGGATTGGGAATTAGTGTTCCATCGGAGAAGGCTGCATAAGTGTGTAAACCGAGGTCAATCCCGACTACGCGATTGGTTGGCAAGCGGATTTCCGGCTCAACTTCGCAGACAAAGGTGGCAAACCATTTGCCCGTTCGGGAACGTTTGAGCGTCAGGGTTTTGATGCGTTCTGGTAAGGGACGGTGGAGCACAATTTTCACACGACCGATCTTCGCCATGTATAGGTAGTCGGTGTTGCTTTCACGTCCAACTGAAAAGGCATAACCGAATTTGGTCTGCCCATCTTTGGTCTTGAAGGCATAGCTGTGCTGCGGATAACAAAAGCTGTCGCAGCGGTTCTTGCTCTTAAAGCGCGGGAAACCATGTGCTTCACCTTCTCCTGCTTTTTGGAAGAAGCGGTCGAACGCGATGCCAACGCGCTCATTGACGTTTTGCAAAACCTGTGAATACACCTGTTTTAGGCGTTCATCTTCCCGTTTCCAAGCAGGAAGAAGGGCTTGAGTATCGCGTGTGGACAGCGATTTTTGTTCCTGCTTCCATGCATCGCGCCGGACGGCCAGAATACGGTTGAACAACAAGCGACAGGTTTCCAACGTGTCGTCCATCAGACGCCGTTCGGATTGGTTGGGGTAGATGCGATACTTATAGGTTTTCAGCATGAGAACAGCTTAAAACAGAACAGGAATTCTGGCAACTTTCAGGAGGGTTTGAGAGGTAACAAAAAAGGTATCCGTTGTGGATACCCTATGGTGTGACCCTGGTAGGACTCGAACCTACAACCCAGTGATTAAGAGTCACTTGCTCTGCCAATTGAGCTACAAGGCCATATAAAGTGCATTATATCTAGCCACAATTCCGCGTCAAGGCTCAACCGTTTGAGGTTCAGCTAAACCTCGCTTATAATGCTCCTTACCTGTATTTTCACATTTACTATCGGATTTTTGCATGACTCAATTGTCACAGGATCGTACTGCTGCACCCGTGTCCATCCGCCCTGATCACACAGGGCTGACATCGGCACAGGTTGCCGAACGGGTGAAACGTGGGGAAACAAATGCGTTCAAAGCCCGCGTGGGACGGACTTATTGGCAGATCGTCCGTGACAACGTGTTTAACCTGTTCACCATCGTGCTGGGGTCACTGCTGATTGTGGTGATTATCCTGCGCGATCCGGCCACTGCCTTTTTTGCCGGATTCAGCCTGGTCACAAACTCGATTTTGGGTATGTATCAGGAAGTGACTGCCAAGCGGAAACTGGACTCGCTGGCAGCGTTGGCAGCTACGGATATTGCAGTGATGCGAGATGGACAGCGGGTGAATATTCCGATCAGCCAGATTGTCAAAGATGATGTGCTGCCGATTGAACCGGGCGATAAGCTGGTGGTGGATGGGCGGATTCTGGAAAGCGATGCACTGGAAATCGACGAGTCGCAGTTGACGGGCGAATCCGACGCGGTATTTAAGGAAGTGGACAGCGAGGTGTATTCCGGTTCGTTCTGCATCGCCGGGTCGGGATTGATGGTTGCGACCAAAGTGGGCAAGGACAGCACGGTCAATAATTTGTCCACCATCGCTAAAGTCTATAAAAATGTGCTGACACCGACGCAGAAACGCATCGCAGCGATGATCGAGGTGACGGTGGTCATCATGCTGATCATCATCCCAATGTTGTTTCTGGCAAGCTACCTAAGTGGCCAATCGCTGCTGGACAATGTGCGGAATCTGGTGGTGTTCGTGAGCAGCATTGTGCCGCAGGGGTTGGTGCTGACGGCCACGCTTTCGCTGACGATTGGAGCGATCACGATCAGCCGTTTCCAGACACTCATTCAACGGGTGAACGCGGTTGAATCAATGGCGAATGTGACGGTGTTGTGCTTCGATAAAACCGGGACGCTGACGCGCAACCTGCTGACGGTGAGCGAGATCATTCCGTTGGGCGGGGAGAAGGCCGAGGCACTCAACGCCCGTTTGCTTCGTTATACGGACAGTCTTTCGCATCGTAATCGGACGGCGGCTGCGGTGGCGGATTATTTGAAACAACCCTCACCCCTAGCCCCTCTCCCTCATGGCGAGGGGAACAAAACAAATACAGAAGAGGCTCTTTCGAAGAATGGGGCGGAGAAGCTAAAAGAGATTCCGTTCAGCTCGGCTCGGAAGTGGGGCGCGGTGGTGTTCCCGGATGAGACGCTGATTATGGGCGCGCCGGAACGGATTTTGCCTAAGGATGACCGGGGTTACAGCGCACACGCCTCCGAATTAGCCGCGAAGGGTTTGCGGGTACTGGCCTTCGCCAGCGCATCAGAAGCACCTCCTGATGGTCATCTGGATGGGAAAGCTGAACCGCTGGCGCTGATTGTGTTGAGCGACCAGATTCGGGACGATATTCAGGATACGCTGAACGCTTTCCATGAGCAGAACGTGAAACTGAAGGTGATTTCTGGCGATAATCTGGAAACGGTGCGTTCGATTGCACTGGCTTCCGGGTTGGATGTGCAGCAGTCTTACACGGGCGATCAACTGGATGCGATGAACGACCCGGAACTGGAAGGGGCGGTTGGGCAGGCAAATCTGTTCGCCCGGATTGAGCCGGATACCAAGCGGCGTATCATCGCGGCCCTCAAGCGACAGGGCGAATATGTGGCGATGGTGGGCGATGGGGTGAATGATGTGCCCGCTTTGAAGGAAGCGCATCTGGCGATTTCGATGAACGACGGGGCGCAGATCAGCAAGGATGTGGCGGAAATTGTGCTGCTGAACAATGCGATGTCCACGCTGCCGAAGGCGTTTGAAGAAGGCAAGATGATTACGCAGACGATTTTCAGCACGATGAAGCTGTTCTTGACCAAGAATTATTACAACATTGTGCTGATCTTTTTCATCGGGTTTATGACGCTGCCCTTCCCGACGACGCCGATTCAGATTAGCTGGATTACGCTGGGGACGGTGAATTTGCCCGCGACGCTGATTGCTTTCAAGCTGCTGCGCCCTCAATATATGGTGCAGTTCCGGCGGGATGTGATGGATTATATCCTGATCGCAGGGACGATTGGGGCGGTGACACTGGCGCTGTTGTACGCGGTGGTGTACTTCGCTACCGAACGGGATTTTCTGGCGGCACGGAGCGCGGTGACGATGTTCATTGCGCTGTATGGGACGCTGATTTACTTCAATGTTCACGGGGTAGAACTGCTGCGCCCGCGCACGCTGGTGGAGCACTGGCGGATTACGGTGGCCGGGGTGGTGGTGGTGGTGGTGACGATGATTGTTCCATATTTCTTCGCGGAGTTGTTCGTTTTCATCCCGCCGACGCCGGAAATCTGGTTGTTGATTATCGTGGTGTTCCTGCTGACGGCGGTGCTGGTGTATGTGTTCACGCAGTACCGGCATTTGATTAACCAGTTGTGGGCATTGTTCGAGAAGTAATCGGTGCTCAGTTCCAAGTTATCAGTTCACGGTTATCAGTTGACAGTAAATGCGGGATGTTCAGTGATTAGCGCTGCTGCTGCCGGGGGTATGGCGGCGGCGGCGGCGGCGCGGTGGCGGCGTAGCGAAAAAGGGTTTGGCCGCCACTCAGCCTTTAGCCTTTCGTCAATACAGAAGCGTTTGTGTCAATTTTATGTCGCAAATGTCGTGGAAATGACAATCGCTGAGGGAAGATGTCGTCGTTGTCGTCGTCGTTGTCAGCAGGATTTTGGCGACAACACCGGATGGGTAAGATTCGTCAGATTCGCACATGGGTTTTGTGAATCTTGCGAATCGGGTGGGTTTCCCGGCGCGGATTCATCTCCAGTTGAACTCATTTTAGAACAATTGTACTTATCGGTCAATTAGGATTCGGTTCAAGTTAGATAGAATGGGGTTAGAAAGTGCAGCATGATGAAACAGAATATAATCCCAATATCTTTTAAAGAAGCTGTTTAATGCGACTTAACCTCCCAATCATTGACCAACTTGCCGGATGTCAGAATATTCTCATCGCTGGTATGGGTGGCGGTTACGATGTATTTTGTGGCTTGCCCATTTACTTTGAACTCAAAACACAGGGACTTCATGTTCACCTTGCCAACTACAGTTTTTCCGAGATTACGAAACTGAAGGATGGTATACGGCTAACTGACACATTGGTTGGCATTACTGCGGATATACAGGATGTGTTGAATTATTTTCCCGAACGACATCTCACACAGTGGTTTCGGGAACAGCTTAATCAAGAAATCACTGTATGGTGTTTTGAAAAAACAGGTGCGCGTCCGCTGCTGGAAAATTATGGGGTTTTGATCGAACACTTAAAGATTGACGGCATCCTCCTGATTGATGGTGGTATAGACAGCCTGTTGCGAGGCGATGAAACCGAAATCGGAACGGTCGTCGAGGACACCATATCGCTAATTGCTGTCAGCGAGATTAAGGGGGTTCGCATAAAACTGCTGGGGTGTATTGGTCTAGGCGCTGAGAAAGAAATTCTGCACGCTCAGGTTTTTGAGAATATTTCCAAACTGACTGAGGCGGGTGCGTTTCTGGGAAGTTGTACCCTCGTTTCCCAGATGGAAAGTTATCAACTTTATGAGGCAGCAACTACTTACGTACAATCTCAACCACGACAAGAATCGAGCGTGATTAATGCATCGGTTCTTGCGGCTGTGCAGGGAAAATTCGGGAATTATCATACGACTGATAAAACACAGGGCAGCCGTTTATGGATTTCACCTTTGATGCCGATTTACTGGTTCTTTGATGCTCAGGCGATTGCCCGCCGCAGCCTGTTATTTTCTGCCCTGCGCTATACAGACACCCTCACGGATGCTTTGCGTGCTTTATTGCAAACGCGCCGGACTTTGCCCGCTCGTAAGTCTTCCAAAATTCAACTTCCTTAAACTATCCTGTATTTGCCTATGAAAGCGTAGGGATTCCGGCGCTTAAAATCGTGGGCGAATGTGGTAACATCCGGCTAACTCAAGATGGATTGTGGAGAATTGCAGCGGATGAAACGCAGTATTTTATTGGTTATTGCCCTACTGGGTTTGGCTGTTCCGACGCTGGCACAGGAAACCGCCCCGATTTATGATCCGGCGGTATGTGCTTATGTGGCGGGCGAACCGACGAGCCAAGAATGCCTTGATCTGATGGCGACGCTCGAAAAGCCGGCACTGGAACGTGCGCCGGAAGACCGTTCAACGCTGGGATCGTACAGCTTCTGGCGAGTCGGGCCGGAGTCGGTGAGCAAGTATGATGCGCCGAACGGCAACATCGTCGGCGAAATTGGAGCCGGATTCAACTTCGTGACGGTGACGGATGAGAGCAACCCGGATTGGCTGAAAATCCAGGGCGGCGAGTGGATTCCGCGCTCGAATTCGTACTATGTTGCGCCGTCGTATTTCACGGGGGTGATTCTGCCGGAAGGCTGGAGCCAGCCATTTGCGTGGGTGCTGGATACGACCGGGATTTATGCATCGCTGACACCGGGCGGGCCGTCTTCGGCAGAAAGCGGCTACCTGACACGGCGTTACGATATGGTGAATATCTTCGCGGAAGCCTATGACGCGGACGGCTGGCGCTGGTACATGATCGGCCCGAACCAGTGGATTAAACAGACTTTCGTGGCAAAAGTGCAGCCAACGCCGTCTATACCGGAAGATGTCAGCGGGCATTGGGTGTCGGTTGATCTGTATGAGCAGACGTTGATTGCTTATGAAGACGACAAACCGGTTTTCGCCACACTGGTTTCCAGCGGTCTGGATGATTGGGGTACAAACGAGGGCTTGTTCACGATCTGGGCGCGAATGCCGAGTGATCGCATGTCCGGGGCGGCGGGCGCACCGGATGCCTATGATCTGCAAACCGTACCCTGGACGATGTACTTTGACGGTTCGATCAGTTTGCACGGGACGTACTGGCACGATTTATTTGGCTACCGTCGCAGTCACGGCTGTGTGAACCTGAGCATCAGCGATGCACGATGGGTTTTCGACTGGACATCCAAAGCACCGCCCGCCGATGATGGCAGCATCGTAAACCACGTCTATGTCTTTAGCTCCGGTATTTATGGCGAGCCGACCGCTGCTGCGGCTGTCCGTTCCAACAGCTAACAACAATCAGGGCGGATTGCGTTAATCCGCCCTATCCTCTTTTGATTAAACGGACTTTTCCACCGGATATTGAATTTCGGTCACATACGAGGGGTCATCCCGCCGGATGGGCGTGGAGTTGTAGATGTTAATTTCCCGGTCAGCTCCCACAATGCGGTAGTTATTGGCCTCAATCCATTTGAGAACGGCCTCATGCGCTTCACCAATCGTATTGTAGGAACCGTGATGAACGGTAGCCGCCATCGTAGCGGCGGGCAGTTCATGAACTTTCATCCGCCCACAGTCCGGAACACGACAGCGCAGCATGAAAGCGGCAGCCCCATCTACATTTTCATCTTTGTGTTCCTGATCGTACCAGAGGACGAGCGTTGTTCCGCCTTCGCCGGGATGCGGGCCGAGTGCTTCGTTCACACGCGGGACAATGGCCTCGTAAACTTCAGCGAACAGCGTTCCAACTGCGCTGTGGTCGGGGAGAATTGCCCGGACGGAGGCAACCAACAGCGGTTCAACCTGCTTCAGAATGACATCGTAGGTTGAGAGTTGTTCTTCCCGTTCGATCTGTTGCAACCGGACTTCCACTTCCTGAAGCTGATTTTGAACCTCGGCAAGTTCCTGGCTGATCTGGGTGTGACGAAGCCGGAGCATACCGCGCATTTGCTCAATGCTCAGGTCTTCATCCAGCGCCTTAGTAATTTCTTCCAGTGAAAAACCCAGTCCCTTCAGGGCAATGATTCGATGCAAGCGAGGCAGTTGGCTGGCGGAGTAGTAGCGATAACCCGTAAAACGATCTACTTCGATGGGTTTGAGCAAACCCACCTGATCGTAATAGCGTAATGTCGGAACGGAAATCTGTACCAGTTTAGAGAATTCACCGATCTTAATCATGTAGCGCTCACTGTCTCAAGTCCTCAGGGCTGATGTAAGGATAAACCCTCAAGTCACCAGAGAGTCAAGATTTTTGTTCTATTGGAAATATGGGAAATAAAATGGGAGCGGATTGGGGATTATCCGCTCCCAAGTGGTTACTAATTATTACTTCAGCAGGGATTTGGCGGCTTTTATCACGGCGTCGGTTGTCAGGCCGAATTCGCGGTAGAGGGTTTCGTAAGGGGCACTGGCTCCGAAGTGGTCGAGGCCGATGCTCACACCATCCAAACCTACGTACCGATCCCAGCCCATCGTGACGCCGGCTTCGATGCTGACGCGCTTCCGCACGGCCTTCGGCAGCACGCTTTCCTTATAGGCTGCGTCCTGTTTTTCAAACAGATTCCACGATGGGATGGAAACCAGACGGACTTTTATGCCCTCGGCGGTCAACGTCTTATAGGCTTCATGCGCGATATGGACTTCGCTGCCCCGGCTGATAAGGATCAATTCCGGTGCGCCGCTGCTATCCGCCAGCACATAACCGCCCTTCGCCACACCCACACGCACATGATCGCCTACCAGCGGGGGTAAATCCTGCCGGGTGAAGATCAGCACCGCAGGATTCTGAAGCGTCATGGCGGTGTGCCACGCGGCAGCGGTTTCGTTAGCATCGGCAGGACGGAATACGGTCAGATTGGGGATGGCAGTCAGCGCGAGATAATGTTCAATCGGCTGATGGGTTGGGCCGTCTTCGCCCAAGCCGATGCTGTCGTGGGTGAATACATAAATCGCTGGGACGCTCATCAGCGCACCTAAACGGATTGCGCCACGCATGTAATCGCTAAAGGTGAGGAAGGTGGCGCTGTAGGGCTTGATGATGCCACCGTGCAACGCCAGACCATTGACGATTGCGCCCATCGCGTGTTCACGGACACCAAAGCGCAAATTACGGGCAGCGGCTTTGCCTTCGCCCGTGTTTTCCGCGCCTTTGATGAGCGTCTTGGTGCTGCCTGCCAAATCCGCATCGCCGCCGATCATGGTCGGGATGTGTTTGGCGATGGCGTTCAAAACATCGCCGGAAGCATTGCGGGTGGCGACACCCTTGCCCTCTGCCCAAACTGGAATATCTTTATCCCAACCTGCGGGTAGTTCGCCGCGCATGACCGAGTCCCATTCCGCCGCGAGTTCGGGGAATTCCGCGCGCCACTTCTGGAAAAGGGCGTTCCATTTTTCTTCCAGTTCTGCGCCGTGCGCGACCGCCTCGCGGAAGTGTTCCAGCGCCTCGCCGGGGATGTAAAAGTCTTCCTGCGGCCAGCCAAAACCTTCTTTCACCAGTTTGATTTCGTCCTTGCCTAAAGGCGAACCGTGCGCTTTGCTGCTGCCCTGTTTGTTGGGGCTGCCGTAACCGATCACCGTGCGAATCAGGATGATGGTGGGGGCGTCGGTCATGGCTTTGGCGGCATAAATAGCGTTGTTGATTTTGCTGACATCGTTGCCATCTTCGACGCGCAGGGTGTGCCATCCATAAGAACGGAAACGGGCATCCACATCTTCGGTGAAGATCATACTGGTTGGGCCGTCCAGCGTGGTCAGGTTATCGTCGTACAACCAGATCAGCTTATTCAGTCCCCATGTTCCGGCTAATGAAGCGGCTTCTGTACAAACACCTTCCATCAAATCGCCATCGCCAACCAGCGCATAGGTGTGATGATTGACGATTTCATGACCGGGACGATTGAAATAAGACGCCAGATAGGCTTCTGCCAGCGCCATACCGACGGCGGTTGCCGCACCCTGTCCCAGCGGGCCAGTGGTGGTTTCAACGCCGGGGGTGTGACCATATTCGGGATGACCGGGGGTTTTGCTGCCCCATTGACGGAAGTTTTTGAGTTCATCCAATGAAAGGTCATAACCTGTCAGGTGCAAGAGGGAATAAATCAGCATTGAGCCGTGACCCGCACTCAGGACAAAACGGTCGCGGTTTGCCCATTTGGGGTCATGAGGGTTATGGCGCAGGTGATTCTGCCAGAGTGTATAAGCCATCGGCGCCGCGCCCATCGGCAAACCGGGATGGCCGCTATCAGCCTTCTGTACCGCGTCAATGGATAAGGTGCGAATGGTGTTGATCGCCAGCGTTTGCAGGTCGGGAGTCACGAGCATTTCTCCTGAATGATAGTCAATAATGTGAAGATACAAAAATTATAACACGTTGGGGTTGTTTGGTGGCTTTGACACACGATGGTTTGTGCCATGACGTGATTTTGTGAATTAACTGTAAATTCTGAAGCAATTGCTCCCGTGTTCCCGATGGCGGTGTAACAACTACACCAATAACGGCGTTATAATGAATTATGAAGGCTATACAGAAAAGGAGGCCGTGCCTGCCTCGAACTCTATGCTCAGACCGCTAACAGGAGCAACAGGCACAAGGATTTATGAAACATTTACGTATTTTAATCTGGACATGTTTACTGGTGCTGGCTACCGCACCGATTCTGGTGCTGGCGCAAGATTGCCCAGCCACCGTGACCGAGGCGCTGGCAACTACCGATCAGGTTTGCGACTCAACCGGGCGCAATCGTGCCTGTTATGGTTATATGATGGTCGAAGCCGATCCGCAACCGGGAATTGATGATTTTGCTTTCACCACAGCAGGCGATCAGGTTGATGTCGCCTCTATCCAGTCCATGCGCCTTTCGCCCATGCAGGTCGATACTGGCATGTGGGGTGTGGCACTTATGCGGTTGCAGGCCAATCTGCCAGAAACCCGAACCCACAGCGTTACCCTATTAGCCTTTGGTGATGTCTCGCTGGAAAACAGTGTTCCTGTTCCAACATTTTTGGACATGACGGTTGCGGTTGACAGCTATGTCAATGTTCGCCGTTTGCCGAATGCAGCAGCAGGTGTGGTTGGGGTGCTTGAACCGGGGCAAACCGTGACGGCTGTTCAGCGTTTGGCTGATGATAGCTGGCTGCGCGTCGAACTGCCGAATTATGGTGAACAAGGTTGGGTACTGGCTGACCTGCTGACGACTGACAGCGATCTGAATACACTGAATATTGCTGAGGCGTCGCAACCGGGATTACGCCCAATGCAGGCTTTCTACTTCCAGAGTGGAAACGACGCAATTTCGTGCGATGCTGTACCGGAAAGCGGAATGCTCATCCAGACGCCGGAAGGTGTGGGCGAAATCCGACTGTGGATTAACGAAGTGAAGATCGACATGGGTTCGACGATTCACTTCCAAGCGCAAGCTAACGGCGATATGGTGATTTCGGCATTGGAAGGCCATGCTACTGTTGAGGCACGCGGTGTACAGTATACGGCTATGGCCGGGACGCAGATTATTGTCCCGATGGATACTGACCTGAAACCCAGTGGGTCGCCTTCGCTTCCGACAGCGTATGACGATGCGCGCTTTAAAAATCTGCCTATCAGCCTGCTGGAACGGCAGATTACCATCCATGCGCCACTGACCCCTGAAGAACTTGAAACGGTGCTTGATGATTTAAGCACAACGACTGATGCCAGCATTGGAACGGACGGCTCAACATGTCCGCCCGTGTGTGATGCTGCTGACCCATTGACGTGTCCGGGCAATAGCTGCGATCCCTGCCCCGGTCAGAGTTGTGATCAAGGCAACAAAGATGGCAACAACGGTCAAGGCGATGGCAGCGGTACAGGCGGCGGCAACAGCAATGCTGGCGGCAACGGAAATGGGAATGGGAATGGCGGTGGTAACGGAGGCGGTAACGGGAATGGCGGTTAGCGCCGCTGACTGTTCATAATCACTCAACTATGTGGGCGTCTTGCGGGACGCCCTTTTATTTCAATTATTCACTGGAAGCACGAACCGATTCGATCACGGCTTCGAAAGTGGGCAGCAGCGAATCGAAGGTTTCGGGGGGTGCGGTCAATATGGCAGTGATGGTTGTGCCATCGGCCAGCGTCACCGCACGAACATCGGTTTGACGATCAGCCGGGAAAGCGGCTTCTTCCAAATGCCCCACGCGCAGTTGAATGGTCGAAACCTCGTCCGGGGCGACGAAAATTACCGATTGCGGGACGCTGGCTTCCCCGGTGATGATGCGCCAGCCCGCCGGGTAACGTGCTGTGAAGACTTCCCCGGTAACTTCACGGTCGGTTACAACAACTGACGGCCCCGGCGTATCATCCAGATTTTCTGGCACGCCCGCCGGGATACAGCCTGCCAGCAGCAAAAGGGTCAATAAATAAACGCGGAACTTGTTCATGGTGCTCGATTAGGGGTTTCGGCGTTGGTCGCCATCGTACGCGAACGGGCATCGCCACACCACAGGAATCCCGCCCATCCCGTGATACGCCACACATCATCGTCTTCCTGCTCGATGCGGAAATAGGAACAAACGCCACTGGCTCCGGTGTCTTTTTCGTAAGTGGCAATCAGTTCTACATCCCACGCACGATTACCATCCGGCGCGGCACGGCGGAAAACGGCCTTGATTAATTCGCCCCATTCCGGCGGGATGTAACCCTGTACACAGGCTGAAGCCTGCCCTTCGGGACAATTCGCGGCGACCCATTCCTGCATTGTCGCGTTCAACAGGGGAAAGGCAGTGGTTTCGTCGCCCGTCCCGGCGGCATTCATAAAGGTGGTGGCAGCATCAAAAGCCGGATTGGTGGCCTGCGGCGTCAATGCCAGCGTCACGACCACAATCACCGCTATTGCAGCGATCACACCCAGCCCAATCCATAATAGTCGCGGTAAATTCAATACACACCTGCTGTAGTGCTTAAGCCAAAAGTGGATTGATTATAATCCACCGAGCAGGGTGAATAAAGTCAGATTGGGCGCAGTGAATCCAACATATCCAGCAAAAACTCCACACTCCAACTCATCCACTTGGTATCGCCATAAATATAAAACAGGTAAGGCGTCTCGCCCTGCACACTCACAAGCCATTCGGTACGCTCTGGCGCGGTATCGGCTGCGGGTCGGTTCAGGGCAATCAACCATAATCGGAGCTGCCCTACTGTCCAGCGTTCGTCCTGCTGCCATTGAATACCCGGATTTTCCTGCATCATCCGCGCAGCCGTTTGGCTAATCAATTCATCTGGAGTCAGCCCAGCGGATAACTCGCCTGTCGATTGGAACTTCCAGGCAGACGCCACCATGTATTCATCGGCTGCATAAATAAAAGCGTCGAACCATTCGAGTTCACCCACATCCTTAAAATAGTCGTCGCGCATGGTGTCCAACGATGCCAAAATTGGTTCTTCATCAACACCGGGCATTGGCGCACCCAACAGCGTCACCATTGGCTCAAAACGTAGGGCTTCAAGCCGTAAAGCAGGCCGGGTCGGTTGTGGAGTCGGAGTTCTTGTCGGGACAGCGGTTTGTCCGGGGACAGCAGTTGGACTCGGAATGCGGGTCGGCCAGAGGGTAGCGGTTGGCTCTGGCCCACACTGGGATGGATCAAAGACCGCCTGGGCGATTTGGGTTGGTCCGGTGCTGCGAAGTCCGAATGGCATCATCATTATCCCCAGATTGAGGACGATCAAAACAATGTTCAAGCGCCAGATGGGTTTCCATGTGGAAGCCGCCAGCGTTTGCGTCCGCCGCGATAGCGAATTTGCAGTGGGCAACCAGTTTTGCAGCACATCCCAATAAAACACCATCAGCGCGCTAACCGGGATGTACAGGATAGCGGGTTCAAAACTATCAAACCGCACCTGCAACACAATGCCGATTCCCGCACAGATAATCAGGACAACCGGAATCCACATTGGGGTAATGAGTCGATTTAGCACCGCCGACCGTAAGCCGAATAAAATCAACCCCAGCGGAAGCCCCACAATCGTCACTGCCGAAATATCCATATCGAACAGCGTTCCCAACAACCCGAAAAGCCCCACGCCCAAATAGCCAGCGGCTAATCCGGCCAAAAAATAGGTGAACAACCGCACCCCATTGGGCATGACCATTTTGTTCAGGCTTTCCGGCACCACATTCAGGCTATAAAAACGCTGATCTTTCCGGCCATCCGCCGCTTCCTGCAAGTATTCACCCAACGCATGAAGCTGCTGACGGGAACGAGTCCGGTAATCTACCCACTGGATGGCGTTAAGCTGGCGGATGTCGCCGGGAATGCTGATGCCCGAAGCCACCACGTTTATAGCGTTGGGCAAGTTGGCGGCTTCCAATTGGGCGGTGAAATTGGAAACCACCGCAATATGCTGCCCAACTTCTTCATCACCGCGCACCATACGAAAACCATGTTTGACCAGCATATTGGTGATCTGGGCGGCAATGCGCGAATCGGCAGTGTGATAATGCAGCTTAAAAACTTTCGGCGTGGGCGGCAGCGAAATGATTCGGGGTCGCTGTTTGCTATTCAGCCGGACGCGTATATTCTGGGACGCATCCCCGGTAGGCATCCACCGCAAAATATCCGGCGAATTGGACATCAACTGCGCCGCCCGCCACCAGAGCCAGCCTAGCAGAATGGGGATAACGGTGAAGCCAACGGCTGACACCCAATAACGCGAACTATGCGGCAGCATGAGATTCAGACAGACGTTCAAGGCAGTGAATCCGCTTGAAAGTAAACCTGCGATAGCGAACAGATACAAATAAATCCGGGTGAAATCAATCCGCTGCCGCCGGATAAAACGCCATGACTGGTAAGACAAATACAGCCCGAAAATCACATAAGCCAGTGTGATACTGTTGACGAATTCGTTCGGGTAATACCACGGGAAAAGATCATTGATGCCAGACGCGCCCCATAAAACAACCAACCCGACGAGGAAAATAGCCGCCGCAACCGTCAACACGGGGCGCGAGAGTCGGGTCGGCAAATGCAGCGGATTGTCGGCGGGGATGCGATCATTATGCGGCACATTTTCCTGAATGCTTTTTGCCAGCCGTTCAACACCCCGGTTGAAATCCGCGCGCAGATCAAAAATCGGCGTCGAGAGCAGTTCATCGGGCAGGGAGACAGATTCAAACAGAACGACATAAACCGGTTTATTATCTTTTAGCGCCGCTTCCCATTCCAGCCGCACATAAGGCGAAGCCAGCGCCGCCCGCGAGGCCACCAGCACCAATCCGGCACTGTTCACCAAACCGCGCTGGATGCCCTCTGCCCAATCCTTCCCCGGCTCTAGCTGCTGCATATCAAACCAGATGGGAATGCCTTTTTGCTGAAGGTGAATCGCCAGCGACTCGGCAAAATAAAACTGCTGGCGTGAATAGCTCAGGAACAGATGCCCATCCATAGTGTCCCCCAACATCCGGTTATGCCGTTGTTATATTTTACAGTTGCATTGTACCCGATATTGTGCGGAAATATCGCCCGGAAGTCCTCTCGTGAAATATCCCAAAGATGCTACAATCCGCCTAAATCTTTTGCCCATTAGTTAAAGGAGTTTATTGCATGACCAGACGATTACTGTTCGGCCTGATTTTTATCCTACTGATTCCGTTGTTCGTCGCGCAAGCACAAGCACCGGAACCGATCAACGCCGCGTTGACTGACCTCGGCTCACGCTTAGGGCGTACCATCACCTTGAATGATCTGGATAACTGGACGTTCGTTGGCCCAACTTCGTTTCCAAACGCGGCGATGGGCTGTCCACAGCCGGGGGCGGTTTATCCTGATGTGCTGACGGTTGGTTATCAATTTAGCATCATCTATGCCGGGGTTAATCACGATTATCGTGTTTCCACCGATCAACGGCTGGTCGTCCTGTGTGGTACGACGGCTGCGCCCGCCGCCACACCTTCCTGCCCACCGCCGGGTGACGCGGATTATCTCGCGCCACGTCTGGCAATTGGGGGGTTAGGCCGTGTGGAAGAAGGTGGATTACCCAATCTGCTGCGTGATATTCCGGGCACGAGTGGCAAACTGCTCGGTCAGATTGAGCCGGGGCAAGCCTTCACGGTGCAAGCCGGGCCGAGTTGCAGTCTGAGCGATAAAATGGTGTGGTGGCAGGTGAACCACAACGGCATTGTCGGCTGGACTTCTGAAGGCGATGATCTGGATTATTGGCTCGAACCACTGAATCCGGATGGCACGGTGGCAGTCGCTCCCGTTCCGGCACAAGCGCCGATTACAGCAGCCAATGCGCGGCAGGCGGTACAGTTGAGCACAGGCAGCGGTGTGGTGACGGTTGCACCGGGCGAGGCGTGGTTTGCTTTCGGCCAAAGCAATGGCACGATTGCCCTGTTCGACGCACGGATGTTCACCCAGAAAAGTATCCTCAGCGGGCATACGGGCGCGGTCAATGCGCTGGCGTTTAACACCGATGGCACACGGCTGATTTCCGGCGCAGAGGATGGTCTGGTGATCGTGTGGCAGGTCAATACGGATGGAACTGGTGTGGAGTTCAAACGGCTTTCCGGTCATACCGCACCAATTAAAAGCCTGACCTTCAATCCTGATGGCACGTTGGCGGCCTCCGGTGATGCTAACGGCGGGATTTATGTATGGGACATCAACGCAGGCGGCGTGGTGATGATTTTGAATGGTCACACTGCCCCGGTTATCGGCCTGTCTTTCTCAGCTAAAGGTGCGCTGCTGGCTTCGGAAGATGACGGCGGCACATGGCGTTTGTGGGGCATTCCACCCGGCGCGACAGGCTAACACTATTCACTCTGAACCCCTTTTCGCCCTGAAGAGGGGTTTAAAAATATGAACGTTTACAGGTGAGCGACTTATGACACCCCATTCCGAAACCCGGATTCGTCGTTATATGGCTGTTATACGCCTGATGGTGGGTTACATGCCAACCGGGCTTATGCGCTGGCTGCAAAAAGCGAGTCTGTACAGCATCCCGCTTAACCAGCCCATTCATACGCAGCAGGTGATCGCAGGTGGCGTTCCGTGTGAGTGGTTTCAGGCTGAGAATGGCGAGGCACATCCGGTAGTCTTGTATTTGCACGGCGGCGGATTCATCCTCGGCGTATCCGCCCCGCACCGTATGATGCTGGCTCAACTGACGACTCTGAATCAGAGTCGGTCGTTGATGGTGGATTATCGCCTCGCGCCAGAGCATCCGTTTCCGGCGGCACTGGAGGACTGCCTTACGGCTTACCGCTGGCTGCTCAAACAGGGGATTCCTCCTGAGCGGATTGTGGTAGCGGGCGATTCGGCGGGTGGTAATCTGACGCTGGCACTGCTGCTTAAACTGCGCGAGGGCGGCGAACCACTGCCTGCGGCGGGCGTATGCCTATCCCCGCCAACTGATTTGACTGAACGGGATGAGACTTATATCCGCGAACATCCTGATTTGATCTTGCACCCGCGCGCGATGGCAAAATTTCGGAATGGTTATATCGCGGACAACGATCCCCATAACCCGCTGATTTCGCCACTATTCGGCGATTTACGGGGTTTGCCGCCGCTGCTGGTGTACGCGGGCAGCGAGGAAATTCTATGCGATGATGCTGTGCGGCTGGCGGAAGCGGCACAGGCTGCGGGTACACCAGTTGACCTGCGGGTGTATCCACGTATGTGGCATGTATGGCAAATCAGCGGGGATTCGCTGCCACAGGCTACCCAATCCATCGAAGAGATTGCGGCATTCATTCGGGAAACGCAGTTGCACAAGATTGGCACATCATAAAAAATCCCCTGCCTGAGTGTATACCACCTAAGCAGGGGAAAATCGTCGATTACTTCTTCGCCATGAACACGATTACGCTGTGCTGGTCATCGTGGAAATCCGCGTCCGTCCAGTCCCCTTTGACCTGAACATCGCGGAAACCAATCTTCTCCAGCAACATTACCATCTCGTGCTTGAAGTACCAGCGTTCGTTGGCCGGGAAAATTTCTTCCGCGACCATCTGCTCGCCTTCGTAAAGTTGGTAACGCCGTTCGGCCAGAAACAACTGCTCGGTTCGGTCAAGTTTGTTCAGCCGCATATGCTGGCGAACGACTCGGCCATCGGGCAGCGTTGTGTCGTAAAGCGGCTTCCAGTTGGCGTCCGTCGCGGTTGGGCTATCCGATAAAGGTTCGCCGGGGCTGAACACCCAGAACAGGTTAAACACCAATGTTCCGCCCGGTTCCAGATGTTTATAGAAACGACGCAAGGCTTCTATCGCCTGCGCACGATCCGTCACCAAGCAGAACGTCCCACAGGGGATAAAGATCGTCCGGTAGTGGCGCGGCAGATCAAGGTCTTGCATATAGCCTTCGTACAGCACAGGGTTCAGACTCCGCGCTGCCGCTTTTTCCCGGCACATCCCCAGCATATCGGCAGAAGTATCGATGCCTTCAACATCCATGCCCTCAGCCAGCAAACGCAGCATTACACGCCCGGTTCCGCAGCCTATATCCAGCGCCGCGCCACCATTGGCCTGAACCACCTTTTTGATGAAGTCGATGTCCGTATGGGGATCATCTCCACCAGCGATGTCCCAAACCAGTGCTGCTAACCCTGTCCAATTCATGGAGCAACTCCTTCTTCAGCCGGAATGATGGCGGGTGCATTCTTTTCTTTACGCAGCAGACGGGTGTACAGAATCAGCACCGGAGAGAGGATGATGCTGCTGGCGATCAACGCCGCGCGAATGCCCAGCCGTTCCCCGACGATGCCGACGGGTGGCCCACCGCCCATTTGCCCAATCGCATCCACTTGCCCACGCATGGAAATCACCGTCGCACGCACACTGGAATCAATGTGCTGGTTAATCCATGCATCTTGCAATGGTTCGATCACCGAACGCATCACCCCAAACGCCCAGCGCATGATAACCGCCATCGCAAAAGTCCCTGCCATCGCAAAACCCGCCAACGTTGCGACCATCAAGCCGCTGACGACGAAGGATGCCCGCGCCAGCGCTGCGCTGTGAGTCATATCGATGCGCTTGTTGAGGATTTGCATCGCTCCGGCAGAAAGCAGATTACCGATGATGCCCAGAATGCCCATCCATGCAATCGGTTGCAAGCCGCCGAAATCCGGCAGGGTAAAACTTTCTAACAGATGGGCTGTGTTCAAGCGGTCATAGCCTTCGCTGAACAAGCCGTAAAACAGACCGATGCCCAGAATTGCCAGCAGGGTTGTGCTTCTACGCACTGTTCGCAGGCCATCCTTGAAGGTGTGGCGCATCTGTCCCCACGTGGTACGGTCTTCGCGCGGGGTGGGTTTAAATCCGGTTTCCGGCATGACCAGAATCAGGAAAACGGCGGTTGCGATCAACATCAGACCACCCAGCACAATCGGCAGATTGATGAGCAGACTGCCCAACACAATCGCCAAGATGGTGGCAACAATTGCGCTCAGATTGCCCAACTGCGCCGCCCGCATGAACACCGGGCCGACGGCTTCTTCACCGATTTCGTCGGTGATCCACGCCTGCGTTGCACCACTGGTGAAGGTATAGCCGATGCCCCACAGCACTTGTGCCAGCAGGATTGCTCCAAAGACCGGAAACGAACCTTCGACCATAAAACCCACACCAATTAGCGCACAGCCGATAATGATCGATAGTCGCCGACTATAGACATCAGCCACGATTCCGGTGGGGACTTCAAACAGAAAAACAGCGACTTCCAGCGTTGTGCCAACCAGCACCAGTTGCAGCGGGGTTAGGCCAACTGTCTCGACCTGATAGACCATGTTGGCGGCGAAGACCAGCGTGAAAAACAAAGCATTCGCGCTGCTCAGGATCAGGTATACGCGGCGCGCATCCCATTTACGTTGATAAATCGAAAACATGTAGATTGTCTCTCGCTCGTGTTTATGACGTGACTCGATACGGTCAGCGTCAGATTATTCAGTTACCAGGAAAACGAAAATTACCGGGGGTGTTCCCGTATCACGAGAGAGCAGATAGCAGGCAGCGGGCGCTGCCGTGAGGAGAATCAGCGGTTTACGAAGCGGCCAGCTATGCTCCAACACCCAAGAACAGTTTGTGAGCGAAAGTGATGGCTGACATAGTGCAAGTGCCTCCGAAGGCAAAGTAAATATTGGAAAGAAGCATAGCATGAATACTTTTGCAGAGTCAACCGACTTTTGACGGAGATTTTTGTGTACCATTGGATATGAACGAAATACGACTCGCAACGTATACTAGAGTGGTATACAATTAGGACGGTTGTTCGGAGGATTGATTCATGTCCGCACTTGTCCAAACCGTCGTGAACCCAAGACAACTTTATATGCCTTTTGTGGGCAGAACAGAAGAGCTGGACGAAATTACTCGACTTCTGTCTGATCCATCCTGCCATTTGCTCACGCTGGTAGGCCCCGGCGGGATTGGCAAAACCCGGCTGGGAATGGAAACGGCACAGCGTTTAGAAGCCCATTATGCTGATGGCGCGTTCTTTGTTCCGCTGCAAGCGCTGGATGCACCTGAGCAAATTATCCCGGTCATCGCTGAGGAAGTTTGTTTGGAGTTCTATCAGGGTGCAAATCTAAAAGGCCAACTGCTGGAATATCTTCAGGATAAATCGCTGCTGCTGGTGTTGGATAACCTTGAACACCTGTTGGATGGAGTCGAAATCATTGGGGAAATGCTGGCTGCCGCGCCGGGTTTGAAGGTGCTGGCGACGGCCCGTGAACGGCTCAATTTGCAGGAAGAATGGTTTTATCCGGTTGGTGGAATGCGCCTTCCACCGGAAGATGCGTTGGATTCCATCGAAAATTTCAGCTCTGTGCAGCTTTTTGTCCAGCACGCCCGCCGTGCCAATCCGGCTTTTTCGCTGGATACGGAACGTCCCGGAGTCGCTCAGATTTGTCAGGTGGTGGGTGGAATGCCGCTGGGGATTGAGCTGGCTGCGGCGTGGGTGCGGGTGCTTTCCTGTGCCGAAATCGCGGAAGAAATTCAGCGCGGGATGGATATTCTGGAAACACCCTCGCGCAATATGCCAGAGCGCCATCGCAATATGCGGGCGGTGGTTGAGCAGTCGTGGCGCCGCCTCTCGGATGGTGAACGCTGCGTTTTGATGTGGCTGTCGGTGTTTCAGGGTGGTTTCACCCGCGATGCTGCCAGCGTCGTAACTGGCACAACCATTCGTGATTTATCTGATCTGGTCGATAAATCGTGGCTGCGGCGTTATGGGCATGGACATTATGACCTGCACGAACTGCTGCGTCAGTATGCTGAAGAACAGTTAGCTGCTTCCGGTGAGGCAGAAGAAGCCCGCAATAAACACAGCCAGTACTTCGCGGATCTGATGCAGCGCTGCGAGGGGGATATTAAATTTCAGCGGCAGGTGGATGCGCTCGACGAGATCGAGCAAGACTTTGCTAATGTGCGGGCGGCATGGCACTGGGCTGCCGAGCGGCAAGATCATCAGATCATTAACAAGATGGTCGAAGCCATGAGTTTTTTCTGTGACATGAAAGCGCGTTTTCTGGAAGGAGAAGCGCTGTTCACAAATGCCGCTGAATACTTTGGGGCATCTGATCAGGCTGAACACCGCCTGACCTATTATCGTTTGCGGCTGCGTCGGGCTAAACTGATGCTCCTCGGCACGCTTCATGATACGGGCAATGCGAGCGTGTTGATCAGAGAATTGGAAACCATAAAGGATGCTCTTGCAGCTTATGATGCCCGCGCCGAATCGGCTTTCAGTCTGTATATGCTGGGCATGAGTTTGACAATGTGTTTCGAAACCAATCCCGTTTTGCCTTACTTTGAGCAAAGTTTTTTGCTCTACGCGGCGTTGGACGATCCGTTTTACATGGCTGAAATACTGGTGTGGATTGGGATGTCCTATAAGAACGGCAATTTCTCCCCCCATTTTCTGAGGTCTGCGCTTGACATACAGCGGCAGATCGGCGATCAGAATGGGGTGGGCTGGACGTTGAGTCATCTGGCAGGTGATGCCTTTTATGAACACCGCTATGCGGAAGCCGATGCTTATGTGCAGGAAGCGGTCGTTATTCAGCGCGAACGTGGCGATCTGAAAGGGCTTTACTGGAGCACGATGCTCAGCGGTTCATGGGCATTTAGCCGCGGTGAATTTGAACGGGCTCAAAAACTGGCTGAAGAAGGGCTAACGATTGCCCGGAAACTGAATATGGTGGCTGTGCAAAAAACAGCTCTGGCGATGATGGGCTGTGTGCTGATTGTCACCGAGGCTGATTATGAAGAAGGCCAGCGCCTCTGCCAAATGGCACGTGAAATGTATATTTCGCATCATTTCGCGCCCGGTTCTCCTTTTTCGGATGCCACCATCGGGTTAATTGTGTACGCGATACACGATAATGATCTGAAGCGCGCCTACGAAGAGTATGGAAAGCTGGTTGCCTATCAGACACAATCCGAGGATGCGGAACATCTGCTGTACAACCTTTCGTCTTTGGGGCCAACAGCAGCCCTCATCCTCTCCAGTGAAGGCCACACTGAGACAGCAGTTCAACTGATGGCGTTATCATCATCCCTTTCGGAAAAACCGAACCAACCAACCATGACATGGCTGGAAAAATGCCCACTGGTGATGCGGCTGCGAAGCGAATGGGAAGCTCAATTGGGCGCATCCCTTTATGCGGAAGTATGGGAATATGGAACACACCTGAATCCAGAGGTCGTGGTTGATGCACTCGTCACAGATATTCATCGGCTTGAAGCCCTCACGCCGCGCCGTGCTGCGCCAGTACGCGCCCCCGATCTGCTGACCGAACGCGAACTGGAAATTATGCAGTTGATCGCGGAAGGCAACACCAACCAGCAGATTGCCGAACGGCTGGTGTTCGCGGTGGGCACGGTCAAGTGGTATGTCAGCCAGATTTTTAGCAAACTGCACGTCGCCAACCGCACTCAAGCAATTGCCCGCGCCCGCGAACTGAAACTCCTCGCTTAAATTAAGCTAAGCCAGAACCGACACGTTTTCAACGATCCACGACTTGTTATCGGTTCTTAAACAGGCGAGATTCGATGATTGCAGTGTTCATTAGGGTCGTGGATTTCTGTCGGCTACTGGCTTAGAACCTTAACCAACTCCAACTCAATCACCTGACTTTAGACAGGTGATTGGTTTTGGGTTGGCTCCTATGATAAGGACAGAGTAAAGACAGAGGAGATCATCATGAACCAACAAAATCGTTACGGACATGCAGACGCTGACATCGCAATGGAAATCGCTCACCTGATGGACGAACTGCATCCGCATGACCCGAACCGCCCGTCGCTGCTGGGACAGTTAATGGCGAAACTGCGCCGTGCAGAACCCGACACCACCGAAGCTGCGCCACAGCCGAACGGACGCACACCCCAGACGGCTCGTTATGAAGTCTAAAACAGACCGCAACCGTTTGAGCAGGGGGCGAAAGCCCCTTGTTCATTTATCCCCACTTATTCCACTTCACCACTTCATCCATTGATTTACGTCCGCCGGGGCGTGCTGGTCGCGGTGCAATCGCTTCCGCCGTTGGATAACCGAACGACAGCGCAATACGAAGAGTCCATTCCTGCGGAAAGCCCAGGATTTCCCGCGCCTGTTCCGGTTCGTAAATCGAGGCGATGCACGATCCCACGCCCAATTCCCACGCAGCTAACTGCATATAGGCGGCAGTTTGCCCAATATCAAACATGGTCTGGAATTTTTCGTCCGGGTTGGGCGAAAGGATAGCCACACCCAACGCTGCTCCCGCCAGATGTCCGGCAAAAGCTCCGGTTTTCGACAAGGCTTCCAATATGCTCCGGTCACGGATGGCGATAAACTGCCACGGTTGTGTATTTTTGGAGGACTGCGATAAGCGCCCCGCATTCAGGATGGTCTGAATTATTTCGTCGGGAAGGGGTTTATCTTCAAATTGGCGAATGGCACGTTTCGCCCGGATTGCATCATAAACATTCATTTTTATTTCCCCACTCACACTGGTAAAAATCCTGAACCTTTCGACGCTGTATCGCAGCAACCCATTACGCTTTTTGACTCAGCGCCGCGCCAGCGCCCGCAGCAGCACCACCAATATGACCGCGCCAATGACCGCCACGACCAGATCAGCCAGCGAAAAGGTGAAACTCGGCAGACCCGCGATACGAATATTCAAAAGCTGGAAAATAAGACCACCGACCACCGCACCCAGTAACCCAATGACAATGTTGCCCAGTGTGCCAAAGCCTTTACCTCGAAAGATCAGCCCTACAATGTAGCCCGCCAGTGCCCCGGTAATCAACCAGACGATCAACTGCCCCGCATTGATGCTCATCGGTTCGTCTCCTTAATCAGGATAAAATCTTCAGTGGACATTATAACGAGGGTACAGGTTTCGGCTACAAATATCTGCTCAAAAATCCGCCCAAAGTCGTTTGCCCTTCAACAGTATTTGGTCGCAAAATAGGAAATAGATATTCCCACAGGGCATTATATGAATGACATCATCTTCATCGGTTTGCTGGTTGGTCTGCTCTTGAGCGGCTTTGTAACCGCATGGCTGCAACTGCGATTTATTAAAAACGGGCAGTTAGAGCGTTCGCGCCTCGTGGCGTTGGGGATGATCGTTATGACACCGTTGATCGCTATTTGGACACTGTACAATTTCGGCGGCGGTTTTGGCATAGGCATCATTCTGTACTGCTTCGCTATTCCCGCAGCGCTTTTGGGTTTAGTCGAATTCTTGCGGCATCTGCGCGGATTACGCACTTTTTCCGTATCGCAGCGGTGGCATTATGGGCTGGCGTTGGTGAGCGTTTTGCTGTTCTCGCTGTCGCCAGTTGTAGGCCGGAATGTGATTGGCGGGGCATGTGACGCTATCAACCGGAACAGTGCCGCGCCGATCATCACAGCGATGGAAACATATCACCAGCAGCATAATGCTTACCCGGAAACATTGGAAATGCTTGAACTCAATCCGCTGCCAAAACCGGACTGCGCGCCGCAGACTGGGGGGCAATCCAGCGCCTCTCGCTTGAGCTATGCTTTGCAAACTTGTCGCCCCGGCGGGGAAACGCTGCTGACCATTTATTCGGTCGCGGGCGATTGGATTCAACGTTACAACTTCAGCAGCGTGAACTGGTCATCCATCAGTTTTCTGGATGGCGCGTGCAGCTTCTTGCGGTAAGCCGTACTCATCCCAGTTTCAGTTTCGGGTGCTAAAATAGCGTCCATTCCTGATTCAGAATTTGAGGATGACGAATGGACATTACCCTCGATACCCCACCAGCGCTGCTGGCTGACCGCTTTAAAACCCTGCGTTATGACGAAACGGAACGCGCGGTAATTGTCCTGAACCGCCGTAAGTACCCGTTCACTACTGAATATGTGACGCTGCGGACGGTGGAAGAAGTCGCCACCGCGATTGAAGATATGACCGTACAGGGTGGGCCGCCGCTGGCTTACGTGGCAGGATTGGGACTGGCGATGGCTGCTCGCGATCTGGAGGCTTCCGCCGCACGGCAGGGGGTCTATCTGGAACAGGTTGCCAAACGCTTGCTGGCGACCCGCCCCACCGCTGACGATCTTCATGCAATTATCCCGGCCACGCTGAATGTAGCATTGGAAGCACTGCGCGAAAGTCGTGATCCATTCCGCGCGGCGCTGGATTATGTGAACAGTGAAATTCAGCGCGGGAATGAGGTGAGTCAAAAGTGTGGGCAGTATGCCGCACGACTCATCAACAACGGCGACCAGATTTTGACGCACTGCATCGCGGGGGCGGCGCTGTGCTGGATGCTGTGGACGGCTAAACAATCCGGCAAAAATATCACCTTAGTGGGCTGCGAAACTCGGCCATATTTTCAGGGGGCACGCCTGACCGCCGCCAGCGCACAGGAAATGGATATTCCGTTTAAGCTCATCACGGATGGCATGTCGGCTCATTTGATGAGTGTCGGCAAGCTGGATAAGTTCATCTGTGCTGCTGACCGCATCACGCTGGATGGACACATCACCAACAAAATCGGCACGCTGCAACACGCCATCGCTGCACATCATTTCGGCAAGCCGTTCTACGTGTTGGGTTACGATGGGCCTGATCCCAAGACTGAAACTGGCGCGGACATTCCGATTGAAGAACGTAATCCTGACGAGATTTTTTATGCACGGGGTGAGGCGGGAACAGTCAGAACGGCTATTCATGGAATCGGCGGTTACTATCCAGCATTCGACATTACGCCGCCGCATCTGATCAGCGCCATCTGTACTGACCGGGGCATCTTCGCGCCCCACGCGGTACGGGATTATTTTGAGGCGTGAGCTAAAGGCAGGAAAATGCGGAAGGTGCTGCCTTCGCCGGGAATACTTTCCACCTCAATATGTCCGTGATGGAGTTCAACCACTTTCTGAGCAATCGACAAGCCCAAGCCCGGCCTGCCAGAGAGGGTTCGGGATTTGTCCCCGCGATAAAAACGCTCGAAAATATGCGGTAAGTCGCCTTCGGTAATGCCGCTGCCCGTATCCTGAATTTCGATCACCGCGAAAGGCGTTTGCAGCCTGACAGACAATTTAATCATGCCGGGTGCCGGGGTGTAGAGCATGGCGTTTTCCAGAATGTTTTCAATCGCCCGTTTAATTTCGTGAACATCCCCCAACACGGAAAGCGATTCTTCCGCCTGCACAACCTGTAAAATCAGATCACAGCGTTCTACCTGTGGTTGTAACTTGGTATTAATCATGCGGGCAAGCACGTTCAGTTCAATGGCAGACATCGCGAGTTCAGGATTTCCATCCAACCGCGACATGATGAGGAATTGATCGATCAGATGCTCCAGATGGTCAACCTGTTCATCCAACCGGTCTATCCGTTCCTGTTGTTTCTGGGGGTCAGGTGTGCGGCGCAGCAGGTAGCTGGTAGTTTTGATGGTTGCCAGCGGTGTGCGGAAATCGTGGGAAAAACCTTCGATGAACTGCGTCAAGGCTCTCACCCGTTCATGTTCAGCGGCATAAGCTAATTGTTCCTCTGCCCGCCGTTTGCGTTCGGTGATGTCCTTCGCCACACCATAGAACCGAACCACCCGATTTTCATCTTCATCCCAAACGGGACGGCGGTAAATCTCAACCCAGCGCAGTTCCCCGCTTTTGGTCAGGATGCGGTACTCACCCCGGCTCACCTGACCAGCAATGGTTTTCTGAGTGTGCTGCTGTGCCAGCAATGCATCATCCGGGTGATATAAACTGAAACCATTGCCCAACTCGTTTGGTGAATACCCTGTCAATCGAGCAAAAGACTCAGTTGTCCAGTCATGCTGAATCGAACCATCCGGGCTAACGTCGTAGGAATAGGCGTAGTCCGAAATCAACTCAGAGATAATGCGATAACGTTCCTCACTGATGCGCAAAGCGGACTCTGCCTGTTTGCGTTCGGTGATGTCTTGCCCAACACCATAGAAGCGAATGACGCGTCCCTGTTTTTCGTCCCAGACCGGACGACGGAAAAGTTCAAGCCAGCGGAGTTCACCATTTTTGGTCAGAATTCGGTATTCGCCTTTGGTGGGTATGCCCTGAATGGTTTCCTGAACATGCTGCCGCACCAACGCTTCATCATCCGGGTGATAGAGGCGGTAGGTACTGTTGATTTCCTGCGGTTTGTACCCCGTGATGCGGCTGAACGAATCCGTCATCCATTCCAGACGATGGGTTCCATCCGGGAGCACTTCGTAACCATAAGCGTAGTCAAAAATTAAGTTGGAGATGACCCGGTAGCGATCATCGCTTTCGCTTATGCTGCTCCCGGCGTCCAGCTTTTTTTGTAACCACCCCAGCAGGCGTGCGATGCGTTTTTTCATAATTCGCACTTGCCATAAAATTAGATAAAGAATGCACCTTAATATTGTGATTATAACTGCAAATTACAATCTTATGGATGGAGCACTTCCATATAAGTGGGTATATAAATCGTATACAGAAGGTTTTAGTTCGCATTGAACAGGCCACCATCATCCTTTTGACCAACCCGCATTGACCCGTTACAATCGACAACCGAATGAGAATTAAATTAATTTAAAGGGCATTATGTCTGGGACACGTTTATTTTTTATAGCCTGTCTGCTGATCAGTTTGGTTGTAGTGGTCGCAGCATTCGGCGGAACACTGACCACCCGCACTATGCCGACGGAAGCCGCTGCCGGGATGCGAATCTGGAAAGCCAACCAGTGTGAAGGCTGCCACACGCTTTACGGGCAGGGGGGAGCATTCGCGCCTGACCTGACGCACATTTTTCAGCAGCGCGGCGATACCTATCTCACCGAATTTCTGGTCAACCCCAGCGCGTTCCATCCCGGTCAGCGGGCAATGCCACGCTTTGATTTGACCGTCAGCGAAACCGATAATCTCATCACCTTTCTGGAATGGATTGGCGGACAACCAGAAGCGGAAACCTGGCCACCTCGTCCGATTGTGGTTTCGGGCAGCGTTAGTTTGGGTGTTCCCGAAACTGTGACAAACGCTGACAGCGCGGCTTCTGACGATCCGGTAGTCCGCGGGGCGGCGTTATTCCAGAGTCCGCCCGCCATCTGTGGAACATGTCATGCACTTGTCCCAGATGTAGTGGTGGTTGGGCCATCGCTGGCGGGGATTGCGTCTCGTGCAGGAACACGGGTAGACGGACAAAGCGCGGAAGCCTACATTCGCAATTCGATCATCCACCCCGGTGATTACATCGTCGATGGGTTTCTGGATGTGATGCAAAAGAATTTTGGCGAAGTGCTGACCGCTGAAGAGATCAACGATTTGATCGCCTTTTTGATGACGCTGGAATAACGATTAGCTTTACTTTTGAAACCAAGAACCAAGAACTAACGACCCATTATGACTTCAAAAATTGTCCGCCGATTCTTTTTACAGACCATCCTTCTATTCATCCTGTATGCGCTGGCTGCGCTGCTTGGGGCGGCTAAATTCTTGACCCCAGATGATCCGCTGCTGGGACTGCCCTATCATCAAATTAGCGGGTTGGCGAACCTCCTGCTCTATTTAACAGCTTTGACCGGGTTATTGGGCGGCGGGATTTATATCGCCAGCCAACATAAGGTTTTTAACGAAACACTACTCAACTACAGCAGTTGGGCATGGATAGGACTGCTGGTGCTCGTGGTTCTGGCTGGACTGCTCAATATCCTTGAAGGGCGCAATCTGCTCGAACTGCCAACCTTTTTGGATGTGGTACTGATCGTCCTGATCGTCCTGATTGCTGGCAATATTTTACTGGGTGCGCCACGCGTTCCGGTCATCCACATCTGGTCAATTGGGATTCTCCTGAGCGCGACTTGTGTAATTATCAGCCTGATTCCAGCGAGTGATTATCTGCAAGATCGTGTCCTGCGGGCGCTGGCGGTCGGGCTGAACATGAATGTGGCTTTCCCGCTGGCAACAGTTGCGCTCGGTTTCTGGCTGATGCACCGCTTCAGCAATGTGACGCCGGGATGGGCAGATATGGGCATCTACAGCGTCGGCGGACTGGTGACTGTAGCTGGAGTGCTGGTCAGCCTGACGCCGCTGCATATTTTGGGTGCGCCGGAATGGACACGAACATTGGGCAATCTGGCGGTCTTCGTCGTGCCGATTGCCTATCTGATTTTCGCGGCGCACAGTTACAAGGCACTTTCTGACCGCAATGCAACTTACACGCTGGCGGGACATTGGTACACGCTGAGTTTGCTCCTGCTGCTGTTAGGAGTGGGGTTGCTAGGCGGGGTGCAGAGTGCGCCCGGTATCAGTACCTATACACTCGGCACACGGCTGACCGACTTGCAAAGTACATTTGCGGGATTGGCGGTGGTGTCGATGACGTTGGGTGTGGTCAATCAAGGTGCGGCTGAACTGAAGGGACACAACCGCCGTCTAACTGGATTATCCCCGTTCTGGCTGGTGGCATTCGGCATTATCGGGGGTGGTTTGGCGTTGGGCGCGGCAGGCGTAACACAGACCATCACCGAACGGCAGTTGAGCGTTGGTTATCTGAATACACAAACATTGATTATCCCGCTGTATCAGGGCTGGTTCTTTGGGCTGGTCGCGGTGCTGTTGGGCGCGGTGATTTATGGTCTAACCTACTGGTTGAGGAGGCCACATGAACATTCGGCCTGAAAAAGTTCAGGATTATGCTGCTATTGCGGAGGTGAATATCCGCGCGTTCGATGAGCGTTTGGCGGAGGCATTGATTGTGGCGCTCCACCGCCAGCGAACAGGTTTTGACCCGGAACTTTCGCTGGTCGCGGAAATTGATGGCGAAGTTGTGGGTCACGTTCTGTTTTCGCCCCAGACGATTCGGCTGATGGGACAGGATGTAAAAGCGGTCAACCTCGCGCCGATTGCGGTTGACCCGGCGCATCAGCGTAAAGGTATTGGCGTGGCGCTCATTCAATTTGGGCACGAGATCGCGCAGAACAAAGGTTATGCACTCAGTTTTTTGCTGGGGCATCCAACCTACTATCCACGCTTTGGCTATCATACCCATGTTTATGGAGAGGCATCCGTCAATGTTCCGATTCAACCCCTGCCCGTAGTGGGCGGGTTGAACGCCAATTTGCCGACACGCGCCCCAGTGCAAAAGGATGTACCTGTTCTTCGCAAATTATGGCTGCATGAAGAGGGCAACGTCGATTTTGCGATAGTCCCCGGCGACTCATTGGCGGATTGGCTCAGTCCGAATCCGTTGATTCAAGCACGGGTTTATTTACACTATGACCGGGTGGTGGGTTATACACGCATCAAGACCACTGAACCGGGCAGACCCCTTCTATTTTTGGCACAAGATGCACACATTGCCCAATTAATGGCGGCTGATATTGGGCATGGCCTGCCCTCGATTATGCTACCCTTACATCCCTACTCGGCTTCAGCCAGTGCGTTCAGCGGCACAGCAGTTAAAGCGTGGGATGCGGGGATGGCCTGCCGACTTGCGCCTAGCCCATTTGATGAATTCTACGCACGGCTTCAGGCAGGTGAACGACTGCCGGGACGTCCCGTTTGGCCGTCGGCCTTCGACATGGAATAACAATCTCTTTGATGGAATGGAAGTGTAGTTCTCAATGCAAAGTGTTTTCACTGGAATGCTGCTCCTTTGGATAGTCTTGCTTGTCTCGCCGGGATTCGCGCAAGAGACAGATGTTTCGTATACAGTTGAACGTTATGCGCTGGCGAATTATCCGGTTTCACTGGTCTTTGCGCTGGATGGACGGTTGTTTTACACCGAGAAAGCCACCGGAAATGTGCGGGTTATCAATGCTGATGGGCGTACCCAGCCTGATGCGGTGATTAATCTGCCGAGCGATTCATTGGTCGAACGCGGGTTGTTGGGCATCACGCTTGATCCGAATTATGCTGAAAACGGGATGATCTGGGCGGTACACACTGCGCCGGGAACCAGCAGCGATTGGCCTGCAAATCAAATAGTGCGCTTTCATGAAGAAAATGGCGTCGGCAGTGACCCGGAGGTGATGCTCAGTGTGCCGATCACCAACGGGGAACTGAAACATAACGGGGGCGGCATTCACTTCGATGCAGATGGATTGCTGTATGTTTCGTTTGGGGATTATGGCGATGCGGCGAACGCACAGGATTTGAGCGTCATTCCCGGCAAAATCCATCGCTTTGAAGTTACAGAAGATGGGCTTGTACCCGCGCCGGATAATCCATTTCCTGACAGCAGTATTTATGCTTATGGCCTGCGGAATACATTCGCTTTCACCTTCGATCCGTTTGGGGATGCGCTTTTTGGGAGCGAAAACGGATTCAAGTGCGATGATGAAATCAATCTGATTTTGCCGGGGAAAAATTACGGTTGGGGGCCAGATTACGGCGAAAAATGTTTTGGCATGGAGCCGCTTGATTTGCCCGATTATACGCCGCCGATGCTTTCCCTGAGTCCAACGGTGGGCATGACGGGCATCACCGTTTATGTGGGGACGATGTTCCCGGATTGGGAGGGGCAGATTTTCTTCTGCGAATGGAACAGCGGGACGATGCAGCGTGTACTGCTGGACGAAAGCCGCACGGCGGTTGAGAGGATGGAACAGGTTGATTTAGGCGAATATTTCTGCCGGATTGATGTGACGGTTGGGACGGATGGGGCGCTGTACTTCACCGATCCCGGCGGCATTTACCGGATTATTGGCAACACCTGAAAGGCTAATTATCACAACAATATACAGTTTTCCTTCATCCAAATATGGTAGACTTTTTGCGTTCACAACTATGTACCATTAACTATTTCAGTTTTTGAGGGAAATTTTATGACACAACCGAATCGACGCCGTATCGGATGCCGTTATCTGCTCGGCATCCCCCTGCTCTTTATCTGTGTGATTGCCTCCGCCTTTGCCTTCCTGCCCGCGCCGGAAGACACGCCCATTCCATTGGAACAACAAGGCGGTGGCGCACGACAAGGTGAAGAATCCACCACCGGGTTACAGGCTGTCTGGCCGGAACTGCCCGCTGTTGATGAAAATCAAGCCGCGCTAGGCAAGATACTCTTTTATGATCCGGTGCTTTCCGCTAATGATGATCTATCGTGTGCAAGCTGTCATCACCCGGATATGGGCTTTAGCGATGGGCTACCCGTCGCGCAGAACGCACACGGAGAAGATTTACGCCGGAATGCGCCTTCGCTATGGAATGTGGCCTATGCAACCAGCCTGTTTTGGGATGGGCGGGCGAAATCGTTGGAAGAACAGATGCTCGTCCCGCTGACGAACGAAGACGAGATGGGCGCAAATCTGGAGGAGATGGTCAGTCAGCTTCAGGCGATTCCGGAATATGCGGAATTGTTCGGCGCGGCGTTTGAAGATGGCGTCACAGCGGAAAACGTGGCGACAGCTATTGCGACTTTTGAGCGCACGATTTTGAGCGAGAATTCGCCGTTTGACCAGTTCGCGCAGGGGGATTTTAACGCGCTAACTCCAGCACAGCGGCGCGGCTTCGATGTATTCCGCAGCGCACAAACGCGGTGCTTTGAGTGCCATGCGTGGCCGACCTTCACCAACAATACATTCAATGTGTTGGGCGTGCCGGATATTAACCCGGAAAATCCTGATCTTGGGCAGGTGGAAATCGTCAATGGGCCGGATGCAACGCGGGCTTTCCGCACACCCGGCTTGCGTAATGTGGCGCTTTCTGCCCCATACATGCATAATGGCGTGTTCACGACTCTGGAAGAAGTGGTCGATTTTTATGCGAAGGGCGGCGGGCCAGCTTTCGGCGTCGAGATTACGCAGGATGAATTCCTGCAAGGATTCACGCTGACCGAGCAGCAGACCAGCGATTTGATCGCGTTCCTGTACGCGCTGACGGAAGAACCAGCGGACATGATCAGCATTCCCGAATCCGTACCATCGGGATTACCTGTGGTTGAACATCAGGAGAATCCGGCACGCGATTTGGTGGAGCGTTCGACAGCCGCACCGTTTGTGGCCGGGGAAGCGCGCGAACCCCAAACCATCACCGTGCAGGCGGGAACATCGATTCAAGCAGGCGTTGACCAAGCACTGCCGGGAGATACGGTGCTGGTCGAGCCGGGTGTGTATCACGAGACGGTATACGTGGATGTGCCAAACCTGACGATTCGGGGCATCGTGAACGGCGACGAACGCCCGTGGATTGATGGGCAGAAAATTCTGAGCGATGGCTTTAACACGACAGGCAATGACTTCACACTGGAAGGCTTCGGCATCAAGAACACGATTGGCAACGGGGTGCTGACGACCGGGGCGGAGAACGTGGTTTACCGCGATCTCATTATTCAGGACGCCGGGTTATACGGCCTGTATCCGGTCGAGACCACCAATGTGCTGATCGAAAATACGGTGGTTTCCGGCATCGCGGACGCCGGAATTTACGTCGGCCAAAGTCGCGGCCCGATCATCGTGCGGAACAACGAAGTGTTCGAGAACGTGACGGGCATTGAGATTGAAAACAGCACCAATGCCGAGGTTTACGATAACCACGCCTATAACAATACAGGCGGTATTCTGGTGTTCCTGCTGCCGAATAATCCCAGCAAAGTGGGTTATAACACACGGGTATACAACAACCTGATTGAGAACAATAATCATCCCAACTTCGGTGCGCCCAATTCAACGGTGGGTAAAGTGCCACCGGGTGCGGGCATCATGATTATGACCGCCGATAACACTGAGGTTTTTGGGAATACCATCCGGGGTAATCAGACCTTCGGTGTGGCGCTGACCAGCCTGTACAGCCTGTATGACCGGGATACCGTGTTCGACCTCGGCCCCCTGCCAGAGAACAACTGGATTCACGATAACATCTATGAGAACAACGGTTATGACGCACAGGGCATGGTGAAAGACCTCGGCCTGAGTGGTGCGGATGTGATGTGGACGGGCGAGGGATGGAATAATTCCTTCGACGAACCGGGAGCAAATATGTTCCCGCCCGTTCTGCCGGGACGGAATTGGCCTGACCCAGCCAAACGCGGGTTGTGGCGGTTGTACGATATTGTGATTGGGCTGTTGTTGTAGTCGATAGTCGCTGGTTGACCTGTGAGGGCGGATGCTGATAGGCATTCGCCCTTTTTGATTCAGGTGAAAGTTCCTGATTCAGATGGCAAAAAAGCCGCTGATATTGCTGATAGAATGATTAATCCCAGAGGAGAAACCCATTAAAGATGTGGGATTGCAAGCTAAAAATCATAGCCTTGAAATATGAGAAGTAATTAAGTGCGCAGTACTATCGTCCTTAAATTACATTCTGGCTAACGATCTACTAATTTACATTTTGTAGACTGCTTTCCGTCCGGTTTATCGGAAGGAGAAACAAGATGAGTCGTAAGCAAGTAGTCGTGATGGGTCTGGTAATGTGTGTCGTGTTTGCCCTGAGCATTCCAGTGATGGCGCAAACATCTACACCTATTCCGCCAACTGACCAACCTTCGACAACACAGGTACAGCAAGCCACAACTGGTTTGTTCGCTACCGCCAATTTCCGTATCAATGTTCGCAGCGGCCCCAGCACACGCTATACCAAATTGGGGCAGCTCGGCATTGGAGACGCCGTTGATATTACTGGTCGTCTCGCCGATGGTACATGGCTCCGCATTAACTTCAATGGACAAGAAGGCTGGGTCTCCGAGGCATTGGTTGAGGTGACGGGTGATGTAAGCACCGCGCCGGAAGCAGAAGCCGGAGCTACCGCAATCCTGGCGCAAACCGCTAATCAGGCGAATGTTAACCTGCTTGATGAGGTGATTGTGGTCACCCGCGGCAATGCTAATCTGCGTGTAGCGCCGTTCACTGATGCGGATGTGCTGCTGGTTATCCCGTTCAATACCCAACTAACGGTCATTGGGCGTAACGTCACCAGCAATTGGGTGCAGGTAAGCTACAACGATCAGGTTGGCTGGATTTCGTCGGGCGTCGTGTTCTTCTCACAGGGTAACATCGATACGGTTACCATGTACGATCAGGCGGGGAACTCGGTAAGCCCTACCGAACCACCAGCACCGACTGACCTACCGCCCACGACAGCCACCCCACAACCCACTTCAGCGCCCTAACCTGCGTTAAGGGGTAAATCTCAAAAGGGGTACAGTCCACAACTGTGCCCCTTTTTTATTCCTGCTGCATTGTCCACCGAAAATCCTGAGAAAAGTGTTATCCCACCTGTATTCTGTTGATGACTTATACCGCTTGCCCAAGCCCCGGTTTCACACGGCAGCCGCGAAAAACACTACGCCTTCCGCCAACTGCCAGGCGCAATACCGGGGTTTTAGCTATTTACTGCTTCCTTGTCCTGAATCGGATACAGCCTTTTGAGATACTGATTGGCTGCAAAGGCGCATAAAATCGCCAGCAGCAAAGCAAATCGGGTAGCAACATAATATGCGGGAATTGTTCCCTGTATCCACAATATGTAGGGGAAGAAAAAGATCAGCATACTGGCGAATATCAATATGAGTATTCGCATTAATTTGCGTCGCTCTACCTTGTGCTGAACAATATTGGCAAGGGTTCTAACGACGAAGATCAAGCTAATGGAACCTACAAAAAGGAGGAGGAAAATTGAGAAATATCTTATATCAAGGAATCCCGTTGAATTCCACTTATAGGGCGCACCCTCAACACAAACTGCCCAGAACAACCACAAAATGCCAATCCCCATGATAGCCAAATCGTCAGGTGGTCGGTTTTTGATTAATGTCATCCACATCAGTAAACCAAAAACGACTGCCAGACCAATCTCATAAGCCATCAACTCAATAGAGAATCTTGGATAATCGTCTCTCTCAAGATAGGCATATGGCCCCACTCGCACCCACTGCCATTGACCATCATTTGTGCGTACTAAAACGCCATCGTGCCCCATTGCAACAACCAGATTGCCAGTGGGTTTGTCAATAAGGGCGTGAAATGGGCCGGGGTTAATGACAATAAATGTTCCCAAATATTTTTGCCGTTGTTCTAGACCATGACGTCGAATATCTTGCCCGAATTCCGACAGATCATATTCTAATGTCCACATCTGCCCACCATCTGTAGATTTTTCTATGCTCAAGGCTTGTTGAAAACGATAGCGAATATTGGCATCACTAGGATAGATAAATTCAAAGCTACCGGTCTTTCCAAGATGATTTCGGCAACTCAAACCTCTTTGACTCTTTGGCTCATCAAGCTCGTTATCCCAGCTTAAACCACCATCGTTACTAGAGAATATCCCGTGCACATAGTAACCATCCAAACTGATGGCAAAAAGTCGCTGGTCGTTCTGCAACACACAGCGAATGCCAAAATCGGTTGATGGGGGAGAATTTGCCAGTGTGCCCACAATTGCCAGCCCGAACATGACATAGCCAATTGGCCGCAGATTGAGCGCAGAATTGGGTACACGATTCCATATCCACCAACTGACCAACAATGCGGGCAAGGTCAGCAAATCGGTAGCATCCATGCGTAATGTGCCCTGCCAGCCGATGATGCTTTCCCAAGCAGTGGTCGTCAGGCTGTGAACCAGTGGTATCGTTTTGGCGAGGGCAAACCACAAACCGATCACGATGATTGAAACGATACCGACGATGCGCTCATGCTGCCGAATCCGGCGCGGAATCAGCCACGCGAAAAATAACCCTGCTACGAACGGAGCGAAAATCAGCCATGTGAAATCGCCCAGTTTGCCCGTCAGCCACGAGGGATAATTCCAGCGCAGCCAATGATCGTTGAATAGCAAGGTAATGACTGCGACGATAGAGATGGGATGGGCGAGGGCATTCAGTGAACGCCAAAAAGCATGATTCGTCGGCATGGTATGGTTTTATCTCTCAACTAATTCTTCGGCCTTCTTTTTCTTTTTGGGTGGATAGAGCCGCTGATAATGATGAAAGCCCGCCAACGCACCAGAAATCACCAAAAGAAAAGAAAAAGTTGCTGCGGTTGAATAGCGCGGGATCGTTCCCTGCGTCCAGATAATCAGCGGGAACAGGTACAAAAAGGCTGCGATTAAACCAATCAGTAGGGCTATTTTGAGTTCTTTACGGTAGCGCCAAAAGACCGGAATTGAAGCGATTGTCAGAACAAAGGTCATCAAAAGGCCGCAAGAAATAGTAATCAAGACAACAATGATTAGAAATGTGTTTTGATAAAAATCAAAAATGGACATTGTAGCGACAAGCGGCCACATCCACGCTATCCAACAAATGGATACCAAATATTCCTGAACATTCCATCTGTTCTCCTGAATATAGGTTGCAAAAGTGACAAGGACGAGCAAGATGAGGATTGCAGCCAAGATCAATTGGAAGAACAAAATCGACGGAACTTGATCGAATCTGTAAATATCGTCCAAGCGATACGAACCCACCGCAACCCATTTCCATTCTCCGGCGGATGTCTTTAGCAAAATGCCATTCCACCCCATTGCAAACAGCATATTGCCGCTATCTGGATCAAACAAGGCACTCAGTGGGGTAGGAGCAATTATCACTGAAGGGCTATAGTCTGATGCACTTTTAAATTGATGATATTCCTCTCGAACCTCCTGCCTGTTCTCGATCAAGTCATAGACCGTTGTCCAGCTATTTCCATCGTCAAGCGATTGCTCGATTCGCTCGTCTGGTTGCCAACGATATTGAATTGTCGAATTGGGTATCTCAAAACCTGTTTGATCCTCTAGGGAACAGATCTGGTCTATTTCCAATGGGCGTTCTCTAGTGTAGGAACGCCAACTTAAGCCACCATCATCGCTAGAAAATATCCTTTGTCCATAAGAATAGATACTGATAGCAAAAAGTTGATTGTCACTTTTTAACACGCAATGAATGCCCAAATCGATTGGGGGCGGAGAATTTGCCAGCGTGCTCACAATTGCCAAGCCGAAGATAACATAGCCGATGGGGCGCAGGTTGAGCGCGGTATTGGGTACACAATTCCATATCTGCCAGCTTATCCACAGTGCAGGCAAAGTGAATAAATCGGTGGCGTCCATCCGTAATGTGCCCTGCCAGCCAACGATATTTTCCCAAGCAGTTGTCGTCAGACCGTGAACCAGCGGAACGGTTTTGGCGAGGGCGAACCATAAGCCGATTATGGTTATTGAAACGATGCCGAGGATGCGTTCATGCTGCTGGATGCGGCGCGGAATGAGCCACGAGAACAACAATCCAGCCACGAACGGCGCGAAAATTAGCCATGTGAAATCGCCTAATTTGCCCGTCAACCATGAGGGATGATTCCAGCGCAGCCAATGGTCATTAAACAGCAGGGTAATAACCGCTACAATCGAAATGGGATGGGCAAGGGCATTCAGCGCCCGCCAAAAAGCACGATTTGTCGGCATGGTATCTAACCTGTAATCCACAGATAACCGATTCTACACAAGAAACGGGAATGCTCCGCAAACGAGTTGTGCTATACTTTGCGCGGTATCGATCAATACGAATCCAAAAGACATTCACCCATGACACCACTCACCGAACTGACGATTACACAAGCGTTGGACAAACTGCGGAAGCGGGAAATTACCGCTGGCGAACTCACCCGTGCCTATTTGCAGCGCATCGAACAACTCAACCCAACCCTGCAAGCCTACCTGACCATCACGGCGGATAATGCGCTGAAGGCTGCTGAAGCCGCCGACACTGCCCGCGCCGCTGGTGATGATCGCGCCCTGCTCGGCATTCCGCTGGCGATCAAGGATGTACTTTCCACCAAAGGCATCGAAACCACCTGCGGCTCAAAAATCCTGAAAGGCTACAGGCCGATTTATTCCGCAACGGTGGTCGAACGGCTGGAAGCTGCCGGGGCGATCATTCTGGGCAAGCTCAACTGTGATGAATTTGCGATGGGTTCATCCACCGAAAATTCAGCCTACACCATCACCCGCAATCCCTGGAATATCAAGCGCGTCCCCGGCGGGAGCAGTGGAGGCAGTGCCGCAGCCGTCAGCGCGGGCATGGCGATGGGCGCATTAGGCACGGATACGGGCGGCAGTATCCGGCAGCCGGGCGCATTCTGCGGAATTGCTGCGCTCAAACCCAGCTACGGGCGCGTCTCCCGTTATGGATTGGTCGCCTTCGGTTCATCGTTGGATGGCGCGGGGCCGATGGCGCGCAGCGTAGAAGACACCGCTCGCCTGTTGCAAATCATCGCCGGGAACGATCCTTTAGATTCCACCAGTATGCCAACCCCGGTTCCCAATTACCTCAAGGCACTGACCGGAGACATCAAAGGACTGAAAGTTGGTATCCCCAAAGAATATTTCATCGAAGGGATTCAGCCGGATGTCGAAGCCGCTGTTCGCGCGGCTATCCAGCAGTTGAAGTCCCTCGGCGCGGAAATTGTAGAGATCAGCCTGCCACACACCGGTTACAGCCTCCCGGTCTATTACATCATCGCCCCGGCAGAAGCCAGCGCCAATCTCGCCCGTTATGATGGGGTGCGCTTCGGCGCGAAGGTCGATAAAGGTGAAATGTGGCCGACCTACAAAGCCACGCGCGGGCAAGGCTTCGGCGCGGAAGTCAAACGCCGCATTATGCTCGGCACTTATGCCCTTTCTGCGGGATACTATGATGCTTACTACGGCAAGGCGCAGGCCGTCCGCACGCTCATCAAAGGCGATTTTGATAAAGCCTTCGAGCAAATTGATGTCATCGCCGCGCCCACCACGCCCGGCACCGCCTTTAAAATCGGGCAAAATAGCGACGATCCACTGGCGATGTATCTGGAAGATGTGTTCACACTACCCGGCAGCTTGGCAGGTATTTGTGGCCTAAATGTCCCCTGTGGCTTCGACCATCAGGGCTTGCCCATCGGTCTGCAAATTCTGGGCAAAGCCTTTGGCGAAGACACCATTTTGCGCGCGGGTCACGCTTACGAACAATCCACCGACTGGCATTTACGCCGCCCTGTGCTGGCAGTCAATAATTAACCGGAGAATCCATAATGGAACAACTACGCCTGCTGGTTTTTACCATTCTGCTCATCCTGTCTTTTGGCCTGCCTGTCACCGCGCAGGACACTGCCGCAGAAGGCGAAGCCCTGGAACTCGATGAAACCTATACAGCCGAAAATGGCTCGGCAGCGTTCGATTATCCCGCAGATTGGGTTATTGAAGTCGCTGATCAGGACGAAGCAGGTGTGGTTATCGTTGCTACAGCCGCTTCCAGCGAAGATTTTATCGATGTCACCGCATTCAACAGCGACGAAGCGGTACCATCCGGCGGAGTGAATATTCAGTTCGGTGTCGGCACACGTCAATATTTCGAGGACAATCTGCTCGGCACCAATTCCGACAGCGGCCCGGTTGAATTCCTTGAATCGTTTATGGAACTCATCACCGAATCAGCTGATGACATCACCTTATCGGAAGTGGAGGGTCTGGAAATCGGTGAATGGCGCGCGGCGCAGGTGCGCGTCAAACAAGGCGATCAAAGCGATGTATTTGTGCTGGTGGTCGAATACGAACGGGATACGATTGGCCTGTTTGCAGCGGTGACCGCGCCGGATGAACTGGATGCATGGGTGCCAACCATTGTAGCCATTGCCGAATCGGTAACCTTCGATGCTGAAACGCCAGAATCTACCCCTGAAGCCACTGCCGAAGCCCCCATCATCCTTGATGAAACCCGGACGTTGGCGAATGGCACGGAATTGGCTTTCTCGGCGGATTGGTCAACCCGCACACTGGCGAATTTTGCGATCTATCTGGCAAACACCGATGCAGCCCTCAACCGTACCGCACAGGGTACATTCCAGTCCGGCGAAGTACAACTTTTTGTGGCGGTGGATACCATCGCCAACCTGACGCCGACGCTCAATTTAGGGGTGGCTGCTGACGCGGACGCACTCGAATTTCTGGGTGCGGTGATGGATTTGCAAGACGCCATTTTCGAGTTCGATGAGCCAGAAGAACTGACCGTGAATGACCAACCCGCCGCGTTGGTCACCGCCACTGCACGTGGGCTGGATGCGCTGGCTTACATTGTCGAGTTAGAGAATAATGTCGTCGCCATTGTGCAGTTGTTCGCCGCATCGGGTGAGCTGGAACAATGGCAGCCCCTTGCGCGGGCGGTTGCCGAGTCGATCACTTTCAATTCGTAGCCGTGTAATCCGGCAAATCGCGTTCCAGATGGCGAATGCCGGGTAAAGCATAAACCAGCGTCGTCATCACCAGAATGATGATTCCCGTAACGACCAGTAATAACCCTATGCCGTCGCCCTTTACGGCGGCACGGGGTTCCAATACCTCGTCCACCAGCGGCCCGATCAGCAGAAATGAACTGGTCGAAGCCAGATACCCCAACTGCCCCACCATCGCAAACACCCGCCCCTGCATGTCTGGCGGCGTTTTGACTTGCAGGATCGACGTAAAAATTGCCCAGCTTTGCAGCGTGCCAATCAGCAAAAAGATCGAAACCGCCAGCACCAGCGGCGCGCGTGTCGAACCATGTACCACGAACATCACCCCGACGATCAGCATAGCGGGCATCACTGTATGGATACGAGGTCGCGTCCCGCCCCAGAAGGCCAGCACCGCACCGCCGACCAAACCGCCCAGACTGTTCATCGCCAGCACCACTCCGGTGACGGTCTCGCTCCCGGTAATCGTCATAATGTACGGAATCGCCAGTTCGAGCGATCCGTTCAGCAAAAAGTTGAGCGCCGTAAAATACAGCACTAAGCCCAACAGCGCCCGCCGTCCACTAAGATAACGAAATCCGCCCGCCAGTTCACGCCAGAATCCACCGCTGGATGCTCTGCCTTCCTCGGTTTGCGCTGGACGTGGAATATGTAACCGCGAAACGACCAGCACTGCCGCCGCGAACGTCAGCAAATCGATCAACACAATTCCCGGCAGACGCACCAACCCATACAGCAGACCCGCCAGCGGCGGCGCGACCACTCCGGCTAAGGTGAAGGTCATGCCTTGCAAAGCGTTGGCCCGTTCACGGTGCTGCACTGGCACAAGGGTTGTGATGGCTGCGTCTTTGGCTGGCCCCTGAAACATGCTGAAGATACCGTTCATCAGCGCGATGCTGTACAGATGCCATAATTGAAAACTGCCGGATGCAAAACTGAGCATCAGCAGCAGGCTACCAACCGCTTGCCCGGTATCCGAAAGCACCAGCACCCGTTTACGATCCCAGCGATCAACCAGCACCCCGGCGAAACTGTTGCCCAGCATGGCAGGCAGTTCGTTGAAGAACGCCACCAGCAGCAGCGGCGCAGCATTCCCGGTTTCGGCAAATACGCGCAGTCCGATGGCCGTGCTGGTCATCCGGCTGCCGATGAGTGAAAAGGTTTGGGTGATAACCAGTGTATAAAAGACGCGCATCAGGTCGGGTCAAGAATGGGCGCAGGACGCAGTAAACCAACCAGAATAGCGAGGATGACTTTAATCATATAGTAGCCGGAACGCAGCACCGTAATTGACGACTGCCCGCCCATACGCGGCTGCATCGTCACCGGAATTTCTTTCAGCTTCAAACCTGCCCGATGCAACAGCACAATTGATTCCGGTTCGGGGTAATCATGTGGATACACCCGCGCGCACAATTGAATCGCGCGACGGTTGCAGGCGATAAACCCAGAGGTGGGATCGGTGATTCGTTCTCTAATGATACTGGAAATCAGATTAGCTAGAATCAGGCTGCCGAACCGTCGTGCTGGAGAACCCACATAACCCCGGTCTTCGAGGTAGCGTGATCCGATCACCATATCGGCCTCGCCCTGCGCCAATGCTCCCAGCATCCCGGCAATTTCAGTTGGTGAATGCTGCCCGTCGCCGTCGTTCCGCACCACGATTTCATAACCCTGTGCATCCGCGAACAGGAAACCGGTTTGCACGCTCGCGCCGATGCCCACGTTGTAGGGCATGTGCAGCACCACCGCGCCTTCCGCTTCAGCAATCGAGCCCGTTTCATCGGTGGAGCCATCGTTGACCACGCACACATCCGCCCAGGGAACACACTGTCGGACACGGCTCATCACCCGCGCGATGCTGGCTTCTTCATTCAGGGCTGGAATAATCACCAGCGTTTTAGGATATTCAGCCATTCACTTTTAGCTTTAGCTCACAGCCATCAGTTCATTTAATGGCCTATTTACACTCCCGCCGATTCTTCCCCCGAATCCACCGCGCGTCAATGCCCAAGCCATTCCCCGGCTTTTAGCTTTCTGCATTTGACATAATCCTGTGCCCGGTACTATCCTTGCAAGAAATCAGCATTATTTCATCAGGTTATATTTCCGCATGTCTGCCACTGAATTTACCGCCAACCTCAACAGCAACGAACAACAATCTGTCCCACTCACTGAACCCGAACGCAACGCCATGCGCGCCTACTTGCAGCGCTGCGAAGTCCGTTTGTCAACACTCCACCGTGTTGGGCAGGCTTTCTTCGGCGGCGCAGGGCTGCTGGTTCTCATTCCAGTGTTTTTCAAGGATGCGGTGGATAGTCTGATTATTGCCCTGTTGACCCAGACGACGAATCAGTTTCGGGAATTTGGCAGTCTCGGACTCATCATGACGGGGGTGCTGTTCCTCTGCATCCTCTACCCGCTGCTGTTATCGCTCACCATCCCGCTGTACGGGGTTTACCTGCTGCTCAAAGACATCATCCATTTCTACTTCACCATCTATACACCCGGCTTCTCCGAAAATCTGATTAATCCAACTTTCGCGCTCACGGGCGTTCTGTTTTCAGTGGATGAATCCCCCACTGCCAAACAGGAAATCATGCGTTATCAATATGCAGCCACTCAGATGGGCTTCATGATTCCCTTCAGTCAGGAACGTCAGGAACTCTATTTCGATACCATCATCGAAAAAACCAAAGGCGAGATTATCCCGGAATCACGCCGCATTGAACGTCTGAAAGAACTTGATGTTTTGCCACCGGATTATAACAACGATAAAGTCGATCACTTCAATGCCGCTCTCGGAATTGCCCGCAGTCTCGACCGCACGTTGGTACACGAAGTCGCCGTGACCGAAATGGCGCTCGTCCGCCATGTGCTGTATTTGCGCCGTCTGGTGCTGCGCTATGTCAAAACACTGCTGATGTTCATCTGGACAACGGTCATCTCTTTTATGATGCTGCCGCTGCTGAGAGATGGTCGCTTTCCGGTGCTGCTGATTATGTCGCTGGCTTATCTGGTTTGGTCGCTGGCCGTCACCCGCCTCATGGATTGGCCGCTGCACTGGATTTACCGTCACCGTCGGCAGGGGTTGCCCACCGATCAGGTCGATCCGCAGTTGACTCACATGCAAAACCGTGTCGAAAAATTTGCCTATCTGTCCATTGGCACTTCATTGCTGGCAGTTTTGCTATCGGGCTTGGCTTACCTAGTGTGACTTGGTGCAGCCTGCTTGATTTATGCCTCGGATTCAAACCAAAAGGTAATTGCTCCCCTCGGATGTACGCCTGGAAGTTTTATCCACCGCCCCAATTTCATAAAATTTCTGTAATATCACAAAATTGTTATGGAAAACGCGATAATGTGACGTTATTATTGACTCAAATCAATGGTTCGACAATGTTTTCAAGGATCGCCAATGAGCGCCACCAAATCCGCCAAGCAATATGCCCGCATGATTGTGGACTATCTGAAGGAACTGCCCGACGGTTATAGTGACGATCCCCAGGATGTACAGGACGCCCTCGGTTTGACCGATGCCGAATTTAAACTGGGTTTGGATTGGTGCGTCGAGCGTAAGATCATCCTGTTGGAAGCCAATGAGTCGACCGAAGATATAACCGAAGCCAGCAAACCGCTGCAATCCGAGTGGGATGAACCCGCCGGAGTCAGCGCTGGTCAGGAATCGGCTGAAAAGTCGACCGCCGAAGTCGCGGTTGCTGCTGTCGCCTAAGTTAATTGGGTTTGACAAGCAAAAATGTAGCGTTATGGGGAGGGTCTGAAACCCTCCCGCTAGAGGTTTCGATTACCCCTCGACCAGCGCCAGAACCCGTGCTGGCCCGCCTGATCCAGCTTCATAACGCGGCACACCGACCACAACCGTTGCCGACTTGCCCATAATCGCGCTTAAATTCGCCACACCTTCAATGCCATATTTCCCTGCACTGCAAATCGTCACATGGGTATCGAATGTGCTGGAATTGCCGGGGTCGAGGCTCAGAGTATCCACCCCAATGCCGTGAATATCGCGTTGTTCAACCAGAAATGTGGAAGCCTCCGCCCCGAAGCCGGGGAAATTCAACGAGCCGTCGCCGGGGTCGCCCCGGAAAGCAGGCACATCGTTCCACTTCGCATCCCACCCGGAATACATAAATACCAGTGCGCCCGCCGGAATTTCGCCATTGGCCGCTTCCCAGGCTTCGATGTCCGCCACTTCTACCGTTGCGTTCGGCTCGGCAGCCGCTTTCTCCGAAATATCAATCACCACTGCCGGACTGACCAGCAAACCCACATCATAGACATCCACCGTCTCCGCGCCGTCCACAAAATGCGCTGGAATATCGACGTGTGTCCCGGTGTGTTCCCCAATCGTCCACCGCTGAATATAAAATCCGTCGGGGTTGACCTTCACCACAGTTTCCCGGATGGGGCCTTCATTGGGCAGATAAGTCGGCCCATCAGGTGAAAGCACATGGCTCAGGTCTACAACACTGTTCATCGCCTGCGCCCGTGCCAGTCGCATCGGCAGCGCCGAAGCCACTGCTAACCCGGCAGCCGTCATCCCACCGAACTTCAGAAAATTGCGACGGCTAAATCCGTCACGCGCGGCCCGCTCCCGAACCACTTTTGCAACTTCAGGTGAGCACATACCACAAGCCTCCATATATAAATGATAATCTGGATGTTTTGCGTGAAGTGCTGTTGCCAGCATAACGATTCAGTATAACAATCCTGCCCCAATATTACGAAACGAGACCGTGTATCAAAATCAGGTTTTCTAACCCAATCCAAATTGACAAATAAGGACAATTGTTCTAAAATGAGGTGGTGGATGAATCGAATCTGTGTTCGTTAACCCAAAGATTCGCAAAAAAATCGTTTTGAATCTTGCGAATCTTTCAGGTGTTTTCTTGAAACAGGCAACTATCTAATGACCATAGTATTGCAAGTATTGCAGCGGCAGGCCCATCCCAAATCGCCGCAATACTTTTGGACTTTGACCGTCAACCGACAACTAGCAAAGACGACGACGACGACAATCCCGTAACATGTCGCAATCTTTCTCGGTGCGCAGCACTTTTCATATCACGCGATATTGATTACTCGCCTGCTACCCCGCCAGCACCGTATGTTCCTTGCCACATTTTTCCAGCAACCGTTGAGCCTCGCGCACGTTGATCTTCGGCGCAACATCCGCATAAAAACGGACAGCCGTTTGCTCAACAGCCTGCTGCCCCGCCGCTGAAGTATCCGCCAGATTCAACCCATAATTGGCCTCATCCAGACCGTCGATGGCTTCCAGCGTAATTTCCAGCACATTTTCCCGGCGGGCGCGTTCCAGTTTCACCCGGCGCTTATCCGCATCACGGGCACGGTCGCTGTTCCCGGCGGATGTATAGTAAGTTTGGAGGCTGGTTTCCAATTCAATCGCGTAGGTGAGAATAGCCCCAAAGGTATTGAGCGACATCGTTTTCCCCTGATATCCGACGAAACAACATTAATCCACATCGCGTGATGAGTAACCAGCCGATTTCACTCGTTACTCACCACGCAGAAGTTCCCTTACAACCAGCGTTCGATCACAATCTTGCGTTCGGTATAGAACTCAATCGAGTCCATGCCCTGCCCATGCAAATCGCCATAGAACGATTCTTTCTGCCCGCCGAACGGGAACGAAGCTGAAGGCGCAGCCACACCGATGTTCACGCCGATGTTGCCCGCGTTAACGCGATACTTGAACTCACGGGCGTATTTGCCGTCATTGGTGAAGATGCTGGCCGCGTTACCGTACTTGCTCCCGTTGATGATGTCTACCGCATCATCGAAGTCGTCAGCCTGCATAATTGCCAGCACCGGGCCAAACACTTCTTCCTTCGCCAGAATGTTATCCGGCTGCACATTTTCCACGATGGTCGGCCCAACAAATGTACCCGCTTCGTAACCCTGTACTGCCACACCGCGTCCATCCAGCACCAGTTTCGCGCCCTGTTCGACGCCTTTGGTAATCATGGATTCGATGCGTTCCTTGGCGGCTGCCGAAACAACCGTACCCATCTGAGTGGTTTCGCTCAGACCGTAACCGACGCGCAAACCCTGTGCCTGCTTCGCCAGTTCGTCCTTCAGTTTATCGTAGGCGTCGCCCACGCCGACCACAACGGCTGCCGCCAGACACCGCTGCCCCGCGCAACCGTAAGCCGCGCCCATAATGTTCTTGACCGAAGCATTAATGTCTGCATCCGGCATAACAGCGATATAATTTTTCGCGCCACCCTGTGCCTGAACACGCTTGCCGTGCCGGGTACAGGTTTCATAAACCAGCTTGGCGACTGGGCTGCTGCCCACGAACGACACGCCCTTGATGCCGGGGTGTTCCATCACAGCCATCGAGGCTTCCTTGCCGCCCTGAATCAGATTGACCACGCCCTCTGGCAGATCAAGATCATGCAAAATTTCGTACATCAAATCCATGCTGATGGGAGTCTGGGGCGAAGGCTTCAAAATGAAGGTGTTGCCGCAAACAATAGCGGTGGGCAGGAACCATAGCGGCACCATCGCCGGAAAATTGAACGGGGTAATGGCCGCGAACACGCCTGCTGGCTGCCGTAATGTCGTTTCATCAATCCCGGAGGCGACATCTTCCAGACCGTCACTGCGCATCAGCACTGGAATACTGGTAGCGAAGTCGATACTTTCGATGCCCCGCCGCACTTCGCCGCGTGCTTCGTCTCGTGTCTTCCCATTTTCCTCGACCACCATTTTGGCGACATCTTCAAAGCGTTCTTCGAGGAGTGTCTTAAAACGGAACATGTACTGCGTCCGGCTCAGAATCGGTGTGCTGCGCCATTCTTCAAAGCCCGCCTGAGCAGCCTTCACCGCCGCATCCACATCAGCATAGGTGCTTTCCGGGCATTCACCCAGCACCTCACAGGTTGCCGGATTAATGACCGGTGTATATACGGAAGCACTGGAATCAACCCACTCACCACCAACATAATTTTTTAGTTTCTTCGCCATCTTCTGCTCCTGATCTTTTAAACCTTTTGAAAGGATTGAAATAGTAACGCTGGCAGGGGTTGAAAAGCAATACCCATCAACGTCCCAGCAAAGTGCGCTTAATCCACCGCCAAAGATAACTGGTCGGTGGTTTATAAGTATCCAAAAAAGTCTCGGCGGCTTCCCGTCCAGCCGACAAAAGCTGCTCATAACGGGCATTCCCAACTTCCGGTCGAACATCAAAATCGGTCGGCTGCACACAGCAGTTGCTAATGTTGATCGTGCGCTGATGGTTAGCACGGTTATCGTCGTAAGCCACTTCCTGGGCTTCCAATAACGCTTCCAGCAAGTGTTCAATATAAGGAATAAGACCTGTAATTGGGGGAGGCGAGGTAACGCAGTCTTTCGGGGTATACAGGCGGCAGCCCAGCGTTTCCCAATTCACCCCTGTGATGAACCAACGGCTGTTTTGCTGAAACGGCGCATCATCAAAAATGTGCAGGGGATAATTGCTCAATACGCCGCCGTCTGCATAATAATCGCCGCTTCCGAATGCTTTGCCATCGAACTGCTGTGCTTCAAAAAATAACGGAATCGACTGCGACAGCACCAACGCAAGGGCAACAGGCGCATCAGGGGTTTGGTCAGCCGAAAATACGGTGGTGGTGTGCCGTGAAATATTGGTCGCCACCACGTACAGATCACGGAATCCTCGCCGCTGAAAATCTGCAAAGGTGGCTAGACCATTGCCATCACAGTAGGCCGCAATGGTTTCCTGTATCCATGTTTGGGCGTACTCCGTCGAGTACCAGCCATAGCGTGTGATCAACCGGTTCAGTGCGTCCGCATTGCTCGTCAGCGCATCCAAATAGGGCGCAATAAATTCTGGCGGTTCACCGAGCAAATCGCGGGTGGTACGCAAATCCGGAATGCGCGCAAAATCCAATGTGCTATAAACGCGGAACGTTTCCTCAACCGACAGGCGAAAACTGAGGAGTGTTGCCAACATCGCCCCAGCGGATGTTCCGGCGACCCGCCCGATCTGGGACAGGATGCCGTGCTGTTCTAGCACATCCAACGCGCCCCGATAAGCAAAGGTTTTGACACCACCACCTTGGAACACCAAATTCTTGAAGGGGTATTTGCTGGACAATGTGCGCCTCCGGTTCACTGTAGGAACGCTGATGATAGCCACAGTGTCCAGCGATGAGCAAATCTGTTGTGGGGGAATTAAAAACGCCCCGGTGTTGGGGCGTTCCTTTGCGGTTTAGGTTAGTTTTTGCTCAGGCGGATACAGGCCGCCAGCGCAATTTCCACAATGTCGTCGCGCTTCAAGCCCCGGCGATACAGTTCATTTTTCAACTGTTGAACGGTTTTGGCTTCCGGGTACATCACGGGCTGTTGGGTATACGCGGTCATAAGTTCCCAGCGCAGTTGTTCAATTTCGGGGTTGTTGATACTCTGTTTCACGCTTTCATGCTCCACTCGTGCAATCCTTCACAATTTATTGTAAGGTCGTTATTCCGGGCTGTCTATAGACCAAGCATTAAAATCCGCCGAAAGTCGGAGGGTTGGGGGTTGGCGAGATGTATTACAAGAGGCATATAATCAAGGCGGTTTGGAAATGAATGAAGGAGGCAGTGAGCGTGTCGCAAAACACGAATCGGGGCATACCCATCTGGATATTTGGACTATTAGCGGTGCTGGTCATTGCCGCTATTCTGGCGTTCAGCGCACAACAGCAGGCGGCCACAGAAGCCAGCCGTGCCATTACTGCCCAGGCACAGGCCGAAGCAGCACAGGCTACTGCGGTTGCCAATGCACAACTTTCCGCCGATGAAGCGGCAGCCCAATCGACCGCTGTCAGCGATGCCCATGCAACGGCTTTGGCTGCGGTCAGCGATGCTCAATCAGTAGCGGTTGAGGCTGGGACGGTACAGGCGGAATTACAAGTAACCGTCACGTTCCAGGAAGCCATTTATGGTACAGCGCAAACGGGCGTGATTTCGATGGTGACGCAGCAGGCGGAACTGGCAGCGACCGCGACCAGCCAAGCCGAAACCTTTGCTGACCAGCAGGCGGCTCTTATACCGACAATCACGGCTCAAGCAGAAACATATGCAGCCCTGTTAAACGATGCGCAGACGGTCGTAGCCGAGGCTCAACAACAGGCGGCGGAAGCTCAAGCCCAAGTGGCAGAAGCACAAGCGCGCGGGCTTTCTGCACAAAGCCTTCTGGCCTCCGAAAATTACCCCCTGTCGCTGTTGTTAGGTGTGGAAGCTGCCCACGCAGGTGATGGCAGCAGCGCACTCTATCAGGTTTTCCAGCCGCTTAATGGCCTCGACCGTTATTTAGTCGGTCATGGCAATACCGTTTATGCGCTGGCCTACAGCCCGGATGGAACTCGCCTGATTTCTGGCGGACGCGATGTGAACATCCGCACATGGATTCTGGAAACAGGAGCATTGAACGAGCCCATCTGGACTGACCACCGCGATACGATTTTCGCGCTGGCCTATCGCCCGGATGGAGCGCAAATTGCTTCGGCGGGGCCTGATAATATGGTACTGCTGTGGGATGTAGCAACCGGGCAACCCCAACGTCTACAGGGGCATACCGATTGGGTACATGCGCTGGCTTATAGCCCCGATGGAACGATTCTGGCCTCGGCCAGTTCGGACGACTCAATCATCCTCTGGGACACCGGAACAGGTGAACAGATTGGTCAGCTAAACGGACACAGCGATAACGTCCGTGCGCTGGATTTCAGCCCGGATGGAACGACCCTTGCTTCCGGCAGCGCTGATAATTCGGTCATTTTATGGAATGTGAAAGAACAATCTGTTGGGCGTATCTTCTATACACACAACGATTGGGTCAACGGTGTAGCCTTCAGTCCAAACGGGAAACTGCTGGCTTCGGCTGGTGGTGATAATCTGTTGGTGATTTGGGATGTGCGCGAAGGCAGCGCACGATTGGTCGAACGCGGACACTATGCACCGATCACGGCTGTTGATTACAGCCCGGATGGAACGCGGGTGGTCACAGTCAGCGACACCGCCCGTGTATGGGATGTCACAGGCGATGTAGCCTTTCTGGTAGACGAAATGGCGCGCGTGAATGACATTCTGTGGGCGGCAACTTACAGCCCGGACGGTTCAACCATCGCTTTTTCGGATGGTAACGATGTCGCGCTGTGGGCACAGAATCCGGTGAATCCACTAAGCACAGCACTGGATAATCAGGTTGATGCAGTGCGGGCGGTGGCCTACAGCCCGGACGGTTCGACGCTGATTTCCGCCAGCGAAGATAGCACTCTGGTTTGGTGGGACATCGCAACTGGCGAAGCAACGCGCACGATTGAGCTGCACGGTGAGCAAGGTGTTCTCAGTGCGGCCTACAGCCCGGATGGTACGCGGATTGTGACGGGCGGCGGCGACTTCAACGTGAATATATTGGACGCTGCAACCGGAGAAATCCTTCACACTTTGAGTGGGCACACCAACTGGGTGCAGGATGTGGCTTACAGCCCAGACGGGTCGCAGATTGCCTCGGTTAGTGAGGACAGTATGCTGCGCCGATGGGATGCTGAAACGGGCGAACCATTGGGTGAAGCCATCAACGCACACAATGCGATCATTTGGGCAGTAGCTTACAGCCCGGATGGAACACAGATTGCCACAGGTGCCAGCGATAATACGGTCAAATTGTGGGATGCGGCTACAGGCGAATTGATCGCTACACTGAGTGGACATAACGGGTTGGTATCCTCGCTGGCTTTCAACGCCGATGGTACCCTGCTGGCCTCTGGTTCAGGTGATACTACTGCTATTGTGTGGGATGTCGCCACTCGCCAGATGATTGGTGCGCCGCTGTTTGGACATACCGACACCATTTTCAGCGTGGCCTTCAGCCCGGACAGCCTGACACTGGCAACCGGCGGGCCAGATGGGCGCGTATTCCTGTGGAATCTGGAAACACGCCAGCGTATCCCCCTGGGTCAATTGACCGATTGGGTCAACAGTCTGAGCTTTAGCCCGGATGGACTTTCGCTGGCTGGCGGCACAGGCGGGACAAGCGTAATCTTGAGCGATGTCCGTTTGTGGCGGATTGATCCGGCAGCGTGGACGACAGCCGCTTGCAGCACGGTCGGACGTAACATGACTCAGTTTGAGTGGCAGAGCTACATGGGCAGCCTTCCATATCATAAAACCTGCGAAGCCTTCCCGATTCATCGGTCGGTCGCACAGGCAGCCATTACCGAGGCTGAAAACGCGGCTAAGGCAGGTAATGATGAAGCGGCACAGGCCGCTTATGCGCGGGCAGTTGATCTGCTGAGTGGGATTCCCGATCCCCAGTTGAATAACAATGTGTGCTGGTACGGCAGCCTATACGGATACGCCGAATTGGTGATGCCTGCCTGCGAACGGGCGGTTGCCCTTGCGCCCACCCATGCCGGACATGTGGACAGCCGGGGCGTAGCACGCGCATTGACAGGCGACATTGAAGGCGCGATTGCCGACCTGCGTTTCTATGCAGATTGGGCAGTAGAATATGATGTTGTACTGGAAGATTGGCAGTCCCGTGCAGCATGGGCCGACTCGCTGGAACAGGGCATCAATCCCTTTGATGACCCGGAACTGGCACAGCAATTGCTAGGAGAATAAAACGGTTGCGTGGGGTATCCTGCGGGATGCCCCACCATCAGGATTCGAATTTGCTTTGGACATCCACTCTGGAATTGGTTAATATTGTTGCACATACTCAATGTTAAGGTGCAAGATTAATCATGTCGGCTCTGGTGGAGGAAAGCGCGCTCCCGGAACTTACCCCGGAAACTTACCTGAACCGCGAACTCGCCTGGATAGAGTTCAATCGCCGGGTGCTGGCGCTGGCACAGGATGAGTCGTTCCCCCTGCTGGAACGGGTCAAATTCCTGGCGATTGTCAGCAATAACTTCGACGAATTCTATATGGTGCGGGTAGCCTCGGTTCACGACAAGATGAAGGCCGGGGTACACAGTTCGCGCCCGGATGGCATAAAACCAGCCCAACTGCTGATGGAAATTCGCCGCCGCGTGATCGAAGTGGTTCACCAGCAGCGCACTACCATGCGCGATGTTTTTGCCCAGCTAGATGCCCTCGGCGTCAGTATTATCGGCATGAGCACCCTCCCCGCTCATCATCGTGAAATCGTCCAACGGTATTTTCAGGAAGAAGTTTTTCCGGTGCTAACGCCGCTGGCAGTTGACCATGCCCGGCCATTCCCATTTATTTCCAACCTCAGTTTAAATCTGGGCGTTTGGCTCAAGCGCGATAACGGACACAGCAAGCAAGATGAATTCGTTCGCCTGAAAGTGCCGGATGTGCTGCCCCGGCTCGTTGACCTCGGCAAAATCATGCGCCGTTACGCTGGCGACAGCAGCGTGAAAGATACATTCCTGTGGCTGGAAGACATCATCGCCGATAATCTCTACGCCTTGTTCCCCGGTATGAATGTGCTGGAACAGTACCCATTCCGAGTCACCCGCAACGCCGATATTGACTACGAACAGGAAGAAGATGAAGTTGGCGACATGAGTTCGCTGGTTGAGGAAAGTCTGCGCGAACGGCGCTTTGGCTCGGTTGTGCGCCTCAGCGTCCCGGATAACATCAGCGAACGCACCCTGAACCAGCTCATTTACCAGTTGAATGTAGACCCGGAACGCGATGTTTATTTGATTGATGGCGCGCTGGGGGCAAGCAGTCTGTTTGAACTCTCATCGGTGGATCACAGTGATCTCAAATTCCCGACCTTTATCCCTCGTCTGGCTGTGAACACCGCCGAAGTTGATATTTTCGCGGCTATCCGCCGGGGTGATATTCTCCTCCACCATCCTTACGATTCCTTCAAACCGGTTGAAGATTTCTTCCGTGCTGCCGCCCGTGATGAAGATGTGCTGGCGATCAAAGCCACGCTCTACCGCGTCGGCAAAAATTCCCCGATTGTCGAAGCCTTGCTGGAAGCCCGCGACAACGATAAACAGGTTGCCGTGCTGGTGGAACTCAAAGCCCGTTTTGATGAAGAAAACAATCTGGAATGGACACGGCAGTTAGAACACAAGGGCGTTCATGTCACCTATGGTGTAGAAGAACTGCCCGTCAAAACCCATGCAAAAGTTGCGCTGGTGGTGCGGAAAGAAGCTGATGGAGTCCACCGTTATATCCATCTGGGTACCGGCAATTACAACACCAGTACCGCCCGCATGTATACCGATCTGGGTGTATTAACCTGCAACCCGGAAATTGCTGATGATGTCTCGCGGCTTTTTAACCGTCTGACCGGATATGCCCCTTCTACCACCTACAGCCGCCTGCTGGTTGCGCCGGAATATTTGCACAAGGCTTTGGCGCAATTGATTGATGGCGAAATTGCCGCAGCCTACGCGGGCAAACCTGCACGGCTGATTTTCAAGATGAACCAGCTTGAAGATGATGTCACGATTCAAAAGCTGTATCAGGCCTCGCAGGCAGGGGTACAGGTTGATTTAATTGTGCGCGGCCTCTCCTGCCTGGTTCCCGGTATTCCCGGCCTTAGCGAAAATATCCGGGTGGTCAGCCATATTGGACGCTATCTGGAACACAGCCGTATCTTCTATTTTCACAATGCACCGCCCGACCAGCGCATCTATCTGGGCAGCGCCGACCTGATGCGCCGAAATCTGTATAATCGGGTGGAAGTGGTTTTCCCGGTGATAGAAGACAATCTACAAAAGAAGGTGATGCGTATTCTGACGACTTACCTGCGCGACAACCAATCGGCATGGTACATGAACCCGGACGGCAACTATACCCGCGCCCAACCTGCCGAAGGGGAAGCGCTATTACACGCCCAGACCGCTTTTATGTTCGACAGTTGTGGCATAAACGAACTTTTGGAGTAAGTGGTTTACGTACAGGGTTAGAAGATACCTCCAGCCAACACTTGAGGAGAGGCGATTTTCTAACGCGAGGCCAAAGATTTTTAATAGCACTTGTAATCTCCACTGGGTAAGATTACGTGCAAAATACTTCCTCAAATATTCCTTCATGGTTTTCTGTTTTAAGTCACCAGCCATTTTCGCAGGATGAAAACGGCGCTTTTGTTCGCTAACGCCCATGAAGGAAGAATTATGCAGAACCAACAGCACGAAAAACCACTCACCTTATGTGTTATTGAAGGTGATGGCATCGGTCACGAAGTCATCCCTGCTGCCATCGAAGTGCTGAAGCGCGTTGCCCCTGATGTGGTCATCCGCCCAATGCACGCAGGCTGGGAATACTTTCAGAAGCACGGCACATCGCTGCCTGAGGAAACGGTGCAAGCCGTTCAGGAATGCGGCGCGGTGTTGTTTGGTGCAGCTTCTTCCCCCGCCTATCCGGTTGAAGGTTATTTTTCGCCCATTGTACGGCTGCGGCGCACACTTCAGGCTTACGCCAATCTGCGTCCTGCTCGCTACCTGCCAATTCCAACTTCACGCGAAGGGGTTGATCTGTTGGTCGTCCGCGAAAATACGGAAGACCTGTACATCGGCCACGAACATACCGAAAATGAAGGGCGGGTCGGTATTGCTGAGAAGGTCATCACCCATGATGCTACCGAACGTGTTAGCCGACTGACCTATGAACTGGCTGTGCGTACCGGACGCAACAAAGTAACGATTGTTCACAAAGCAAACGTTTTGCCACAATCGGATGGTTTGTTCCGTCGGGTGGCGCTGGAAATATCGGGTTATTATCCCGAAATCACGACTGATGAATTGTATGTCGATACAGCGGCTTACTGGATGGTCAAAGACCCCACCCGCTTCGATATGATCCTGACACCCAACCTGTATGGCGATATTCTTTCTGATATGGCAGCAGCATGGGGAGGCGGTCTGGGGTTAGCGCCTTCACTCAGTTTGGGGGATAAGATCGCTATTGCTGAACCCGTTCACGGCAGCGCACCGGACATCGCAGGTAAAGGCATCGCCAATCCGACAGCCGCCATTATGAGCACGGCTATGCTGCTGCGTCTCTACTGGAACCGACAGGAAGCTGCCCAGCGCATCGAAGAAGCTGTGTACCGCACGCTGGCTGAAGGCGATCACACCATTGATATTTATGTGCAGGGTGCGATCTCCACGGCTGAGTTCACCAACCACATCTGCAATAACCTGTAAATCAAAACCTGTAGAGCAGATTTCAACATCGCGGCAAGATGCATCTTACCGCGATGTTTGATTCATGCCCTTTACAATATGAATATTGCATAAAAACTGAACGGCAATTTAAAGATTTCTTAACACATTAACGATTCAAAATTCTAACTAATGATAGGATGTTGATAGCTGACCAACGCAGATAATAAGTTCATGTTGGTTGTGAGAGGGAATTATGCGAACGATTCTGGTTGTTGATGATGAGATGAGCTTTTTAGAAATCCTGCAGGTTATTCTGGAACGTGCAGGCTACCGTACTATCGTCGCAGCTAATGGGCGCGATGGGTTAAATCTCATCTATCAGGAACATCCCGATCTGGTGGTTTTAGATGATATGCTGCCGGGTCTGAGCGGGAGCGACATCTGCATGACGGTTAAGCAAGACCCAGCAGTAAAGCATATTCCAGTTATTCTCTACAGCGCCGGGCCGCGTGTTCGTGACCGGGACTTCATCGCCCAGATCAGGGCGGACGCTGCCCTCTACAAACCCTTCAAACCAAGCGATGCGCTTAAACTGATTCAATCCTGCCTGAACGGCACGGGCGTTTAGCCTTCCGGTGGCGCCATGCTGGAAAGCAATGGACGACGCTGTAAGCGTTCGGCAGGGTTGCCCAAATCCATATAGCGCAGACTTTCTCTCATCGCTTCCACATCGTCCATCTCCAGAGCTATCGATGGCGGGGTGGAAAGTCCTCGCATCTGTTCCATAATTTTGGTGTAATCCAGCACACCCTGATGAAAACCGAGATGAACATCCACTTTGCCATTATTGTTGTTCATGTGGCTGTGGATAATCAGCGGTTCAATCACCTTCAGCCATTCTTCAAAGGGGACTTCCCCAAACAGATGGGCGTGCCCCACATCCAGACATAATCCCAAATTAGGATGGGCAATCTCGCGCACAACATCCGCGATGATGTAGGGGTCGTACTCCCACATATTTTCAACCGCGATTGTCAGGCCATTCCGACGCGCGAAATCAGCCATTGGCGCCCAGAAATACACATTACGATTGTGCCAGCCCAAGCGATATTCCAGTGTGTGAATAGCCGCGATGAAATTGGCATGGAAGACGATGACTTCGATGCCGAGTTCGGCAGCGATACGAATGCCCTGTTGATAACGCTCTACACAAATCTGATTGATACGTTGATCTGGACTGCCGGGAGCCATATCCATGAACGGCCCATGCATGGTCAGCATTCCGGGGACACGCCGGAGCAGCTTGCGATACTTGACCACCAAACTTTTCCAATCGCCATCCAATACATCCGGGAAGGCGAACGCCATGACCTCAATCCCCAGGTCTTGTTCTTCGGCTAACTGAACACAATCTTCGATATTCCGATCAAACGCACTGAGGAGAACCCGATCTGCCACTGCTGGCTCCTGTCTGAACTGTATGTTTATACAGTCTACAATGGACGGCGTTAGGTATCAATAAGGCTAGGTAGGAGTTTTATAGGTTATTTATAATTAAGTTGTAAGAAAGCTGATAAATGGTTACAAATTGGTTTGATTCGGAGCAGAAACCGTTATACATACTCATCCAGACATTTACACATATCAATCGAAAGGGACATTATGCCTGACTCTGGCCGCCTCGAAAGATGGGTTCTGATCGCCAGTGTGCTGGCATCCAGTATGGCGTTTATTGACAGCACTGCGCTGAATGTGGCGCTGCCAACCCTTCAAACCGAGTTTAATATGGGCGGTTCGCAGTTGCTGTGGGTGGTTAATGCGTATGCACTATTCCTTTCGGCACTCATACTGGTCGGCGGTTCGCTGGGCGATCATTATGGACGGAAACGGGTTTTCATGGCGGGCATCAGCCTGTTCGCGGTGGCTTCGATGGCTTGTGGGCTTGCGCCCAACGTGGCTATTTTGATCGCTGCCCGTGCTGTGCAAGGGATTGGCGGCGCATTGATGGTTCCCGGCAGTTTAGCCATTCTTTCGGCCTCGGTTGCTCCCGAACGGCGGGGCACGGCGATTGGCACATGGTCAACTTTCAGCACCCTCACCACCCTGCTTGGGCCGTTATTGGGCGGCTGGCTGGCGGGGCAAGGTTTGTGGCGGGTCGTTTTCTTCGTCAATCTTCCGCTGGCAGTGATGGCGCTGTACATTCTCAACCGTTATGTGCCGGAAAACCGGGACGAAACCATGTCTCCGCGATTGGATTATCCCGGCGCGTTTTTGGCGACGATTGGTTTGGCGGGATTGACTTATGGCTTTATCGAAGCGCCCAACTTCGGCTTTGGCGATCCGCGCATTTTGCTGGCGCTGGTTGGCGGGGTGGTGGCACTGATCGTATTTATCGTGCTTGAAGCTCGCAGCGATCATCCGATGGTTCCCTTGCGCCTGTTCCGGTCGCCAACTTTCAGCGGTGCGAACGCGCTGACACTGTTCCTGTATGCGGCGCTGAGTGCCTCACCTTTCTTTCTCTCCCTTAATCTCATTCAGGTTCAAGGATATGCGCCCGATAAGGCTGGATTGGTGCTGCTGCCATTCGGTATTTTGCTGGCGCTGATTTCACGGCGGGCAGGCAAATTAGCCGACAAAATTGGGCCGCGTCCGCTGCTGACAGTTGGCCCAGCACTGGCAGGTGTGGGCTTTTTTATGCTGGCGCTTCCCGGATTGACGACTGGCCCGGACTCTTATTGGACAACCTATTTCCCGGCGGTCATTCTGATGGGTATCGGCATGGGCATCACGGTTGCACCGCTGACAACGGCTGTGATGACCTCCGCCCCGGCAGAAAGCACGGGAACGGCTTCCGGCATCAATAATGCAGTGGCGCGGACGGCGGGTGTGCTGGCAATCGCTATTCTGGGGGCAGTGGCGCTAGTGACTTTCAGCCAGTCGCTGGATGCAAAAGCCGAGAATTTGAACCTGCCAGCAAACGCGCTGGCAGCATTACGGCTGGAAGCGCCTAAACTGGCAGATGCGGCTGTGCCTGCGGGGTTGGATGCGGCGGCAGAAGCAGGTGTAGAGACAGCAATTAAACAGTCATTTGTGGAAACCTTCAATCTGATTACGGTGATCGCGGCGGGGTTGGCGTGGTTGAGCGCCTTGCTGGCTTATGTGATGGTGGGGCGTCGGAAATAACTTTCGCTTTTCCAGAAAATGCGGGAATGGTTTGCGGCGATTGCGAAGCCCTCACCCCTCACCCCTCTCCCCACCGCTGAGTACAGCTAGGAGAGGGGAACCTTTGCGCGCAAAGGGTGGATCGTCGTCGTCGTCGTTGTCGGTCAGGGTTTGGGCGACAAACGTATTGCGGCGATTCAGGATGGTTCAGCCGCTGCAATACTCGCTGAATAGGGTGATGGCGGCGGCGGCGGCGGCGATGTCATTGGCGGAATGAGGTTTTGATGGCGATTCCTATGGGGTGATAATATGCGAAAAATGCGGCAAATGCGGCAAATGCGACGAGGGATTTTGTGCAGATTTCGCATATTTGGGAAGCCGGGGAGGACAGATCAACACTCCTGTACATACGGTCGATGTTGTTGAGGTATTCCTTGCGGTGGATGGCACACGGGCGATTTATGGATAAACCAAAACAAATGCAGCGCATTGTTTTCGGCAATATAAGATCGGTTCACGGCTGTGTCCTGCTCCCAAATGCCAGGGTAGGACTGCATTATTTTACCCCACCCCCAGCCCCTCCCCGCACGCGAGGAGGGGAGCAATTCCGACCACGATTTGAGCCATTGTGGTCTCAAATGACATGACAAATTAGGCCAAAATTGCTTCCCACCGTATAAGGTGGTGCTACCATCGGGTTTGGGTTTAGGGACTGCTGTGGCGCGCCATCCAGGTATCGCGGATGCCCCACAGGGCTACTGAACCAAAGGCGAATCCGTACACGCCCAGATAGGGCACCAACGCGGGACTCAGCTTCAAGGCCAGCCATACGCCCCAGATGGCATACATCGCCAGCAGGAGTTCGATCACCAGACCGGGGTTGTTCCGCATGGCATAGCCACTGCCTTCCCAAGCCCGCGCGAACTTGGGGGTGCGCCGGAATTCGGTTTGCCAACCGAACAGCCCGCCGACTACCGCTACGGAGTTGCTCCAAGCGATGCCTGTGCCAAGCGCCAGCAGCACCGGGAAAGCCAGCAACCGCCGCTTCCAATCCGGGTAAAGCGCCTGCTGACTGACCACATAAACCAACGGCGGCCCCAAGCTAATAATGCCAAGCAAGCCCAACGGTATCTGCTGTTGCAGTTCGTGGGTGATGAGCAAGGGCGGGGTAAGGAGCAGTAAAAGCACCATCAAGGGATGCGGGAGGTACTGGCAAAGATGGAGGGTTGCCATCACCCGCTGCGGGAGGTTGAACTGTGAATGCCAGAGCGGCGGCAGGATGTAGCCCAAACATTGCGTGCTGCCTTTGGCCCAACGTGCCTGCTGCTGTTTATAAGCGGCAATCTGCGGAGGCAACTCACCCGGCACGACCACATCCGGCAGATAGAGGAAGTGCCACCCGGCCAACTGCGCCCGGTAGCTTAAATCCAAATCTTCAGTCAGTGTCAGGTCACGCCAGCCGCCCGCATCACGGATACACTGGATACGCCAGACACCGCCTGATCCGTTGAAACTCATCAACAGACCTGACCGACTGCGCGCGGTTTGTTCAACCACAAAATGCCCATCCAGCGCCAGCGTTTGTCCTAACGTCAACCAGTTGTTGAAGGGGTTCAAATGTCCCCAGCGCGTTTGCACCATACCGAGTTTAGGATTGGCAACCAGATATGGCACGGTGCGCTTCAGAAAATCCGGCGGGGGGACGAAATCGGCGTCCAGCACCATCACCAGATCAGAGTCTACCAACGACAGTCCATAAGCCAGCGCACCCGCTTTGTAACCTGTGCGGTTTTCCCGGCGGATGTGGTGAATATCCAGTCCAGCAGCGCGGAAACGGGCGGCTTCGACAGCGACAATCGCTGTGGTTTCATCGGCTGAGTCGTCCAATACCTGTACGATCAATTTCTCGCGCGGGTAATCCAGTGCGGCGACGGCAGCCAACAGACGTTCGACCACGTAACGCTCGTTATAGATGGGAAGCTGCACCACAACTGAAGGCCATTCGGTCACGTCCGGCAAGGCGAGGGGTTGGTTCCGGTAGCGCCAGTAAGCGAGTAAAAGCAATACTTCACTACCCGCATAGAGCGTGAGTAGCAAGGCACAACTGAGATAGACGGCGAAGAGTAGATCGAGCAGCATTCGTAAGAGTCTATCGGTAGGTCTGGTGCATAGCAAGGGTATAGTGGTATTAAAATTCACAAATGATTACGGAAAAGATGAACTCAGGGTTGCGGGGATGATTCGCAAGATTCGTCAGATTCGCACACCGGTTTTGTGAATCCTGCGAATCTTGTGCGGGAGGATTGTCGGTTATCAGTTAGTATCTATCCGTAAACCGTTTACCCCTAACCCCAGCCCTTCCCCCGCACGCAGGGGAAGGGAGCAAAACAAGTTGTTTGTGACTGTATACAGTAGTTTATGGATAGGTTCTTAAGCGTTGGCAGAAAAATGCGGAGGAATACGGCGATTTAGGGGCAGGATCAATCACCACACTACCTCATCAGCATACGATCAAATGTTCTTGCTGTCAACCCATTTACAAGAAGTCTAACTGAAACGCAATCAGATGATAACCGGGGCGCGACTTATGCGACTGAGGTACGGGTGGTGGGTGGGTCGGTCGGCTTTTCGGCCACCTTTTCCAGTTCGACCATTGTGCCACGCGCGAACCCGGTATAGACCGAAACGGTGGTCACATAACGCGGATTGGCGGAACTATATGGATACGACGCAGCCATATCGACAATTCCGCTGGCGACCGGAGCCAGCAGCAGCATCGCCAGCCGCGCATCCAACGCCCGCTGCGTACTGAGGGGGATTTGCAGAAAACGCGATTCCCAGATTCGGGTGGCGGTGGGGAGCAAAATTGCCAGCGGCGGGATGGTTTCCGCCTGAATGTGGCCTATGACCCCGGAAACACCCTGCTTGATGGGTGTGATGACCATTTCCAGCGCTTCCGGCAGGACGACAAAACCATGCAGCAACATCCAATCCTGCTTTTGCGCCTCCACCACAGCACTAATTACCGCTTCGGCGCAGCTCCGATTTTTAAAATAGGCTGTTTCGTTTTCAGTCGGGATACGCAGGTATACGGGCGTGGTGGGCATGATGCGCTTGACTTTCTTTAGGATCAATCACTGATTCGATTATAACAACCCCTGCCCCCAAACACAGCAGGTCATCACAATTTTTCCTGAATTATTGGGAATTTCTAACGACTTTCCAGCCGTGTTGTTACCTTCAGTTTAAATTCAGACAAAATTTACGCTTTTGGAAGCCATCATCTTTACAATTATCATGAACACCTTGAATAGGACTAACGAATTGTGACCGATTATCGAAACAGTTTTATGCGATACGTTGAACTCCATGAGCGGGCATGGGGCATGGATAAATATGCGGGGCGGCCTTCGCTTCAGGAATTGATGAATGCACCCGTGGTGGCTTTCTGGTATCTGAACAACCGCCGCGAAACCCGCTTTGTTGCGACCTTGCATCAGGATGTCAAAGAACTCAACGCCTATGCCTCGCAATTGGTGGTACACAGCAGCAAGGTTCGTGACCCGGACAAACGGCTGACAAAATTATTTGTTCAGCAGCGGGAAGTGCTGGTCAAAGGCGTTAAGTTATCGCTGACGCTGGCCGAGAACTAGCCAGAAAATCCACGATTTTTGTTTCAACTTCCTCCACGCTGATTCCGTCACGCGACCAATCCCAATTTTCCGGGACACCTTGTGCCACGCCGCCCTTGATTACGGCTGTTGGTCGCCAGAGGGCAATCGAATCCGGGGTGAAGGGCGCATAACGCACTGGATCGCTAGGGCCGAGAATCATAGCCGTTCGTCCGCCCGCCGCCGCCGCAAGGTGAGTCAATCCAGTATCGTTGCCGATGTAAACGGTCGCCAGTTTTGCCATTGTCGCAATCTGCCAGAAGGATAAACCGCCGACCACATCCAAAACGGCGGTTCGCATCTGGTCTTTGACGGCTTTGACAATGGGTTCGTCCCCCGGCCCACCCATGAGAATGGTCATCATGCCTAAACGGGCTGAAAGGTGGTCGGCCAAGGCGGCGAAGTGCTCCGGCGGCCAACGTTTTACGTCCATCACCATGCCGGGGTTGCGTCCGCCGCAGGGATTCACCAGCATGAACGAACCGACTACCCCACGTTCGATCAGCCATTTTTGTACTGCTTCGATGTAAATATCCCGCACAGGCACATTCGCCCAGCATTCTGTTACATTCAGCCCTAAAGCACGCGGCACATCCAGATAGACATCGGCCTCATGACGCGGCTGTGACGGATCAATCGGCGCACGGATGTTATACCCAAATCCGCGTCCGCCGCTATCTAATCCAGCGCGGCAGGGAATGCTGGAAAGCAGCGCAGCAATGCTCATCAATGGCGAACGTACCAGCGATACAAGCAGATCAAAATGCCCCCCACGAATTTGCCGCACGAACCGTAGCATCTCGCCGGGATTTTTCAGCGGGAGGGCCGATGGGCCAGTATCGAGCACATCATCCAGCAAATCGTGACCATCCACAACACCTTTTGACCAACCGCCGACCGCCCATGTGATATGGGCTTTGGGATATGCCCGCCGCAAGGCTTTGAGCGCAGCCGTCGCCAGCACCACATCGCCGATGCAGCAGGGCAAAATCAGCAGCATTCGGCGCGGGGCGGCTGGTGGTGGCCGGGTTGGAAACAGGTTGCTCAGGACTGTATAGATATTCATGCCAAGCATTGTAGTGGATTTAGTATCTATCCGTAAACCGTGTACCCCTAACCCCAGCCCTTCCCCCGCACGCAGGGGAAGGGAGCAAAACAAGTTGTTTGTGATTGTGTACGGTAGTTTATGGATAGGTTCTTAAACCAT
>JAIOHM010000200.1 GCA_019912965.1 Anaerolineae bacterium | reverse complement strand
CTCTTTCACCAAATTGAGATAAGTGCTGCGGACTTGAACATCGTCATCATGGTGTTCCAGCCAAATCTGCGTGCTGTCGAGTGCCTCAGCAATCTGCTGAGCTTGCACCTTCTCCTTCACCAGATTGAGATAAGTGCTGCGGACAATGACATCATCGTCATGGTGTTGCAGCCAAATCTGCGTGCTGTCGAGTACCTCGGCAATCTGCTGGGCTTGCCCTTTCTCCTTCACCAGATTGAGATAAGTGCTGCGGACAATGACATCATCGTCATGGTGTTCCAGCCAGATAGGGGTGCTGTCGAGTGCCTCGGCAATCTGGTGGGCATTCCCTTTCTCCTTGATGAGCATCAGATAATTGCTGCGGACTCCGACATCCTCATGATGGTGTTGCAGCCAAATCTGGGTGCTGTCAATAGCCTCAGCAACCTGCTCCTTGCTTCCTTTCTCTTTCACCAGATTGAGATAATCACTGCGGACTTGAACATCGTCAGCATGGTGTTCCAGCCAGATCTGTGTGCTGTCGAGTGCCTCGCCAATCTGCTCTTTGCTTCCTTTCTCTTTCACCAGATAGAGATAAGTTCTGCGAACAATGACATCCTCAGCATGGTGTTCCAGCCAGATAGCTACTTGAAAAATGATATCTTGACTATATTGTGTGGCATATCGCCTCACATAGATCATTTTTGATGCCCAGTCATCTGATTCTAGTGGAATTGCCGTTAAAATTCGTTCTCTGATCTGCTTAAGGAGTTCAACTTTTTGTAATTTCTTTAGAATATTAGTAATTGAGTTAAAAAGCTCATGGTGACCACAAAACGTGATCATATTGTGAAAATAAGCATTCTCATTTTTTAGAAATATCTCCACTTCAATGTGTTGACCGTTTGTGATTAAAGCAAGCAAAATAGATTGAAGAAACTGTCTATGTGCTCTGTTTCTGAAATCTGCCGACTCAAAAAATTTCCGTAACACTGTCTGTGGATCACGACTATAAACACTCAATGATTCTTGTGCAATCAAAGCATGAGAAGGCCGTAGCAGTTGCCCCCACCATACATTTGTTTCCATAAAGATTAGACCAGAAGCAGTAGGTTTCTCATAAATCTTGTAGAAATGCCCTGTAACATCTAAAATATTCAAAAAAACCTCTGGAAAAAGAATATCAAACTGTCCCGCAAAGCAGATGTATTCATATGCTTCGTATACATGCGTATCGATTTTTTGAAGACGTTTGACATTATCTCTAATAACGGTCTTAAGACTCTCACCCGCTGTCGTCTCGATCATCAGTACCAGCCAGTTTGTCGCCTTCTTTAATCGCTGCCTTTGTTCAGCGTTTAGCGTGTGCAATCCTAATCTTTCAAGAACCAGTTGCTTTTCATGGTCTGATGGTGGCAAAAGTTGTATGGTTCTAAAACGTGCCAAAGTGAGGTGGTTAGGTATTTCATTTAAACGGGATGTGGCAATCACTTTAACAGGAATATCAGCCCGCATGTCTTGCAAAGCCTGTACAAAGCTGTCATCGCGGAACAAATCATCAACAAGTACAACAGCTCCTTTACGTCCACTATCAACAACGGCATTTTCTAACAAATGCCATGCTTCTGGGACTTGATTACTGCGAACTTGCAGCAGCCAATAACCGATATTATTTGCAACTTGCAGCGCAACCTCCCATGCCAAAGAACTCTTACCATCCCCCATCTCACCAGTAATACATACAATTTCTAGCCCTGAAGGAGGTGAGGATAAATCTTCAATGATTTGGTCTTTTTGGTCACGTTGAATAGTGGCCTTTGCTTTTATAAGTTCCCACTTTAGGGGATATTTGCCTGTGTAAAACGTGTTCACAATTTCTGCCGTCGCAGATGTGAAATCATCAAGATTGATTAATCGAAAGTGATCCTTTAACCGTTGCAACATTGAAGTCTCATGTTCGACTTTGCTATAGAGCTTTTCAAGCAAGGCTTGGTTTTGTCGGATTTCTGTGCGATTTGCTTCAATCGCTTCCAGTAAGGCTACTTGTCCAGTGCTCAGATGTTTGCGTCTTACATGTCGGTATGCGTCAAAAAAATCATCAACAATTGTTTTAGGGCTGCTAAGTTGGCGCAGCTTCATTAGTTGCTGAGCCTCAAGATCAGAATTCAAATAATGATTGAGGCATTCTTCAAGCAATTCGTAGTTGACTGGTAAATCATCGAGGATGGAATCAGCAAGCGCTTTTGCGACCATCTTATCTTGAAAGAAATCAATGATTGTTTGCCGCTTGTAATTTTCGTGATTAGCAAAGAAGTAGTCTGCTGCCGCAGAAAGCAGAGACTCTAGTCGATCATAAAAATCAGGTTCTATCAGCCCAGCAATCTTGAGTGCCTTCCCAATGAGCGTACCTTGCAGTTTTTGGGCGTGATGTTCAAGAATTGTTGAGGCAATATTTGTTAATATGCCTACTGTGATATTTACAGGATCAAGGGATGGAGAGTTTGATTTTGAATTATCTTCAGGCATAATTTTTTCCAAATGATCGTGATTTCAAAGATATTATACAGTCTTAGGCAAGAATGGGGGAAATAACTACATTCATAACCCCATACCATTTCAAACCCACTTCCTACCCTATCTCCACCGCCGCCGAATTGACTTTTCTGAACATAAGTTCTAAAATTAAAGATGAGCTACAGCATCCAGACGCCCCGCCTTTTCTGGCAACTGGAAACTCGTAACTGGCAACCCATTGCCATTTGCGACAAAACCAGTCCGCCGCAATCGCAATCGCCGCAAATCGCGCAATGTCTTTCACCAACCACCGACAACGACGACAAGATTCGCAAAATGCAAAAAATAAAGGTGTGAAATTGAAGAATTTGCAGAATTTTGCGAATTTTCCGTATTTTTCTGGAACTGGAATGGCCCCAAAACTATAAAGTGCCTGCCGCATTGTGAGCCAGTCGTATCGGCTCTGGCAAACGGTACTTCGGGGTACACAACAGCGTCAGTTCAATCGAGGTCGTCAGATCAGCTAGATGACCGGGGGAAATATACACCGGTTTCACGCCCGTTCGCGTTCGCAGCGCCACCCCAATCACATGACCTTTATTGACGAGGTGGCTGTAAGCACCCCGTTCGGAGTCCGGTTCCTGATAATCCCCAATCAGATGGGTCTTCCCACAGCCAATCGTCGGCTTGTTCAGCCACAATCCCATATGGCTGGCAATCCCAATCCGCCGGGGATGCGCGATTCCCATCCCATCAAAGATGAACACATCCGGCTCATGTTCCAGCTTTTCAAAGGCTTTTTCCAGCACAGGCCCTTCCCGGAAACTCAGCAGTCCGGGGATATACGGGAACGGCGTCGGCTGGCTGGCAAGCACGGTCTCCACAGGCTGCAAGTCGGGGTAGGTGATGACCACCACTGCCGCCTGCGAAACCTCATTTTTCACGCTCACATCCACCCCGGCCACCAACCGCACCTTGCTCAAATCAATCGGCTGTGTCGAAATCACCTCGCCCGCCAGTTGTTTTTGCAGGGCAATCGCTTCTTCCGGCTTCAAATTCCATCCGTGACGGTGTTGAATGTTCATCAGCCCAGCATCGCTTTTACAGCATCACCAACAGCGTATAACCCTGGCAGCGGGTTTTGCCACAATGTCAGCACATGAATCAATAATCCCGGCAGAAGAGGGGTAGTGTAATTTCCATTCGCATCCGCCTGCTGTGGCATATAAACACCTTCATCGTTGAGCCGATAAAATAGTGTTTCTCTACGCAGCGGATCGAAAATCCAGTATTCCCCAACGCCGCCCTTTTCATACTCAACAAATTTATCGCCCCGGTCTGTGTCCTCAGTGCCGGGTGAAACAACCTCAACGCAAATATCCGCTGGCCCGTCCAGATACGTTTCCTTAAGGCGGTTCTGGTGAGCATTTAACACAATCATCAGGTCAGGTTCCCGTTTAGGAGAAACTTCATCCAGTTTTTGGGTAAAGGGTTGGATAACCACAGTGCCGATTGGCCGCAGTTCAAAATACGCCGCGAACAACGAATGCAAATACATCATCAACGAATTATGCTTCAATGATGCAGGCGACATCTTGATAACATCCTTTCCCACCAATTCACAGTGCATTCCGGCGAATCGTTCCAGGTATTCTTCAAACGACACCCCTGTAGCGATGATCTCACCGGATACCCGTGTCCGAACCTGATCGGGTACTGTCATGTTCAACACCCTTTCTATACCCTGTGCAGATTATAACACGGCGCACTTTCCCCGGAATCAAAACGCCGTACCTGTGATAGATACGGCGTTAAAAATTTATCGCAGGGCGAACAACCCGTTCGCGCTACCGAAAGTTAGTCAATCGTGTCGCCTGCCAGACTTAGCAAGCCTGTGTTCATCTTCGGCATACGCGCCTTTTCCTCGTCCTTGCCGAACTTGATAACCTCGCCGCTTTCGGAGATGGCTTCTACCGCCAGACCGAGGCTCTGAAGTTCCTTGACGAGTACGCGGAAGCTGGTCGGGATACCCGGTTCTTCAATCGGCTCACCCTTCACGATAGCTTCATAAGTCTTGACGCGCCCTTGCACATCATCCGACTTGACCGTCAGCATTTCCTGAAGCGTGTATGCCGCGCCGTAGGCTTCCAGCGCCCACACTTCCATTTCGCCGAACCGCTGACCACCGAATTGAGCCTTACCACCCAGCGGTTGCTGTGTGACGAGGCTGTACGGCCCGGTCGAACGCGCATGTACCTTGTCTTCGACCAGATGCGCCAGCTTCAGCATGTGGATGATGCCCACTGTCACCGAGCGGTCAAACGGTTCGCCCGTCCGTCCATCATACAGCGTATGCTTACCGTAGATCGGAACCGGCTTACCCGTTTCGAACATGATTTGGTCAGCCATATTTTGCAGGTCTTTTCCAGCCAGTTCAGCCGGAATTTCCTGTTCAGGATTCGCCCACAGAATCCACTCACGCAGGGCTACATCCAATGCCACAATGTCGCGTTTGCGGCGATCTTCCAGCGTCAGATTCGTATTCTCGAACAGCAGTACCTCGTCAGCCGGGTATCCCTTTTCCAATAGCCACTCACGCAGCACGGTGCTCCGGGAGTAGAACATATCCGTGCCCAGCAAATCGGCATCGTAGGCTTGATTCTTGCCCAGCCAATCCAGCAGATACAGACGGCGCACTTCGTTCTCGTCTTCGAGGTCTTCCGGGTCGTGTTCAAACCCGTTCATCCATACCCAGGCACGGTCAGTAATTTCTTTCCATGCCCGTTCAATCATCCATGCGCGACCCAGTTCAGCCTGAATTTCGCTTTCCTTCGCGCCATCAAACACTGGCGTAATCGCCCGGAAGCCCAGCCGATCAGCCGCCCAGCCGAGATGGATTTCCAGCACCTGACCGATGTTCATACGACCGGGAACACCCAGCGGATTCAGGATGATTTCTACCGAGCGCCCGTCCGAAAGATACGGCATGTCTTCAATCGGGACAATCTTGGAGATAACACCCTTGTTCCCATGACGGCCTGCCATCTTGTCACCAACGGTCAGCTTACGCTTTTGCGCCACGCTGACGCGCACCATCTTTTCCACCCCTGCGGGCAGATCAGGATGTTCTTCGCGGGTGAACGTCTTAACATCCACCACCTTGCCTTTTTCACCGTGCGGCAAACGCAGCGAAGAGTCTTTCACCTCACGCGCCTGCTCGCCGAAGATTGCGCGGAGCAGCTTTTCTTCCGGGCTGAGTTCTTTTTCGCCCTTTGGTGTAATCTTGCCGACCAGAATATCGTTCGGCCCAACTTCCGCACCGATGCGGACGATACCGAATTCATCGAGGTCTTTCAGCGCATCTTCGCCCACGTTGGGGATGTCGTAGGTAATTTCCTCCGGCCCCAGCTTGGTATCGCGCGCTTCGATTTCGTGCTTCTCAATATGAATGCTGGTGAACTTATCCTGACGGAGCAGTTCTTCACTGATGAGCAAAGCGTCTTCGTAGTTACCGCCGTCCCATGAGAGGAACGCACCCAGCACATCATGCCCCAGCGCGAGATAACCATTTATGGTAGATGAACTATCCGCGATCACATCACCCTTTTTGACGTACTGCCCTTTGTAAACCACTGGGCGCTGGTCAATACAGGTCGATTGATTCGAGCGGTTGTATTTCCGCAGACGGAAAACATGCTCATTACCCGTGTCTTCACGCAGGATAATGCGATCACCCTGCACGCTGATAACTTCACCACTGCGGTCGGAAACCAGCACCTGCCCACTGTCGTAAGCCGCTTGGCTTTCCATCCCTGTGCTGATGATCGGCACATCAGGACGCAGCAGGGGGACTGCTTGGCGCTGCATGTTGGAACCCATCAACGCACGGTTGGCATCGTCGTGTTCAAGGAACGGAATGAGCGCGGCACTGATGCCTACGATCTGGCGCGGCGCAACATCCATATAATCAATTCGGCGTGAGGACATCACACTGAATTTCTGGTTATAACGTACCGAAACGCGGTCATTAGTGAACTGTCCACGCAAATCGACGGGCGAGTTAGCCTGCGCGATGATGTAGTGATCTTCCGCGTCAGCCGAGAGATATTGAATATTCGGGCTGAGGAACGGCATTACGGGCACTTTTTCAATGCCCGCCTTCTTCATCTTATCCGCTGCTGACTGGCTGATCTTGTCCCCGTCCTCGATAATGACGTTGCCCTTGCCATCTTCCACATCTTCCCGCACGACGCGTCCGATCAGATCGGGATCATCAGGAGCAAGGAACTTGATAACCTCACGGTAGGGGGTTTCAACAAATCCATATTCATTGACACGCCCATAGCTGGCGAGACGACCAATCAGACCGATGTTCGGGCCTTCTGGCGTTTCAATCGGGCAGATACGTCCATAATGGCTGTGATGCACGTCACGCACATCAAAGCCTGCACGTTCACGGCGCAGACCGCCGGGGCCAAGCGCCGAAAGGGTACGTTTGTGGGTCAGTTCGGCCAGCGGGTTGGTCTGTTCCATGAATTGCGAAAGCTGCGATGAGCCGAAGAATTCACGGATAGCCGCCACCACTGGACGGATGTTAATCAGCGTTACAGGCGTCAGGTTATCCGATTCACGGATGGACATACGCTCTTTGACGACACGTTCCGTCCGGCGCAAACCGACGCGCAGCTTGTTCTGGATCAACTCGCCGACGGTTTTTACGCGGCGGTTGCCCAAATGATCGATGTCATCTGGCCCGGCCTGACCATTGTTGATCAGGATCATGCGTTCGACCAGTTTGACCACATCACCTTTGGTCACCGTGCGAATACGGCGCGGAATGGTTGTATCCAAACCCAACCGTTGATTCAGCTTGTAACGTCCTACCCGTTCGAGGTCATAACGACGTTGGTCGAACAACTGGCTGATCAGATATTCACGCGCATTATCCAGCGTTGGTGGGTCGCCGGGACGCATGCGGCGGTAGAATTCGAGCAGCGCAGCTTCGGCCAGCGTTTGCTCTTTTTTCAGTTCCCAGACCGGCTCCATCTTGATGGTGCTGGCGAGATACTGATGATCGGGATTGTTATCGACGTTAGCGTAAAGCGACAGCAGTTCTTCATCACTGCCTGTCTTGATGGGCGACCATTCTTCCGGCATCCCATCGTTGACCGCAGCCAACGCGCGCAGCAGAATGGTAACCGGGATAGTACGCTTGCGATTGAATTTAATCGTCAGGTAATCCGTCTTGCGGGTTTCGAATTCCATCCATGCGCCGCGATCTGGAATCAGCTTGGCGTTAGAGAGTAAACGACCCGTAGTACGGTCTTCATCAGCAGCGAAATACACACCGGGCGAACGGATAAGCTGGCTGACGACCACCCGCTCCGTGCCGTTGATGATGAACGTGCCTTTTTCAGTCATCAACGGGAAGTCGCCCATGAAAATATCGGAGATGATGACTTCATCCCCGGCTTCACGGTTGACCAGCCCCACCCGCAAATATAAGGGTGCGGAGAAAGACATATCCCGTTCGAGGCAGATTTCTTCGCTGTACTTCGGTTCCTCGAACCAGTAGCGTAGGCCAAGTTCCTGGGATTCACGGCTGGTGCCCGGCAGATACAGCTTCAGATTGCCATTGAAGCTCTCAATTGGACTGATCTCGTCAAAAAGTTCCGCCAGGCCATGTTCCTGGAACCACTTAAACGACACGAGCTGCACATCAATGAGCGAAGGCAGCGCCTGCACCTCGCTGGTGCGGGCATAGTTCTTAACATGCGTTAGCCTTTGCAAAGCATCACTCCTGATTCCAACCATCGGACGAAACGCGCGGAATCTAAAGTTTCACAGTAGAAATATCGGGTCACAGCATTTCGGGGATGAGCCATTTAAACCGAACTGTTTCCCTAAAATTAGAGGTATAACCGGAAATAGCGTGAAGGACAATTGTATTGGAAATGAAAGGGCTTGTCAATATTTTGAAGAAAGGTTTTTAAATAGACCCTCAAAAAGTCTGGATTTTTAGATAGTGTTACAATTCAGTTATATGAATTTACTGATGAGGGGGCGGCAATGACACAGACCAGCGTGCTGATTTTGGAAGACGATGGCGATCTGCTGGAACTCTTCAGCCGTGCATTAATCCGGGGTGGCTACGAAGTGACTACCGCGAAAAATCTACAGACTGGGCGCAGCATCCTTCAGCAGCGGCGGTTCGACGTATTTCTGTGCGATATGCGCCTGCCGGATGGCGATGGTCTGGATTTATTGAAAGAACTCTTTCCACACTTAAAAGCCCAATCCACCCAGATAGTAGTTGTCTCGGCGGAAGATCGCCACCGCGAACCTTGTCTGGAATTGGGCGTCGAATTTTTCCTGTCCAAGCCCGTCTCAATTCCGATGCTCATGAATTTACTGGAACGGCTAGGTGGTAACACGGAATAAATTAGTTACTATTGCTGGCTACAAATTACGATCACTAAGTGAGTTTTTTCATGCGTTTATTTCACAATGGCACAATCCACACCATCGACTCCAACTTTCCCCACGCCGAAGCCGTCCTCGTTGGTGATGATGGTCGCATCGCTGCAGTTGGCTCATTAGCCGACGTTGAAGCCGCAGCCAAATCCGGCACACAGCGTATCAATCTTGATGGACGAACCCTCATTCCCGGTTTCAACGATGCCCATGTGCATATCTGGAAACTCGGCTTGCTGCTGACTCGGCAGGTCGTTGCCAACAAAACCACCGCCCCGGATATTGAAAGTATCATCGACCGCTTTCGTTCAAAAGCCGAATCGCTGCCTGCTGGAACATGGCTGACCGGACGCGGTTATAACGAAGCCGAACTGCCCGAACGCCGTCATCCCACGCGCTACGATCTGGACGCCGCCAGCTCTGACCATCCCATTGCGCTTACCCGCACCTGTGGTCATATGATCGTCGCCAATTCACGGGCGCTGGCTTTAGGGGGCATCACCCACGATACCCCCAATCCTCCCGGCGGCGTGATCGTGCACGACGAAAACGGCGAACCGACCGGACTGCTTCAGGAAACCGCGATGGGATTATTGACGAAAGTCATTCCCGAACCGAGCGAAGCCGAAATGACCGAAGCGATTATGGCGGCCAACCGTCATCAGTTGAGCCTCGGCATCACCAGCGCCACCGATCCCTTGCTCACCCCTTTTCATTTGAAAGTCTATCGAGCCATGGAATCGCGCGGTGATTTGGATGTCCGCGTCAATGGTCTGCCGATTCGCAGACCGGATGGCGGCACAGAAACGCTGCCGCTGCCAGAGCAATTCATCAGCGATTATTTACGGATCGACTGTGTGAAGTTCTTCGCGGATGGCGGCTTGAGTGGTGCGACAGCAGCCCTCAGTCAGCCCTACAAAGTCACCGGCAACAATGGCGTCCTGCGCTTTGAAACCGAAGATTTAACCCAACTAATGTGGGAAGCACACGAGGCAGGTTTCCGCATCGGGACACATGCGATTGGTGATGTCGCGCTCGATCAGGTGATTGGGGTTTATGAAGAACTGCATCGCCGTTTGCCCAATGGTCTGCGCCACCGCATTGAACATCTTGGCCTGCCGAATGCTGAACATCTCAAACGCTGCAAGGCGATGGATGTGATCGCAGTACCCCAAACCGTATTTTTGCCCGCACTTGGAGCCAGCTTCCGCCGTTATCTGCCGGATGTTTATGTGCCGCGCTGCTATCCGGTACGTGCCATGCTGGATGCAGGGCTAACCGTTGCCCTGAGTTCGGATGCCCCTGTCGTCCCGGATGACAATCCGATTTTAGGCATAAAGGCTGCTGTTGATCGCCTCGATCCCAACGGTGAACCGATTGCAGCCGAACAATTCATCACAGCGTCGGAAGCTCTGTTCGCCTACACAATGGGTGGAGCAATTGCCAGTGGTGATGCTAATAATCGGGGCAGCCTGACTCCCGGCAAATGGGCGGATTTTGCAGTTCTTAGCGGCGATCCATTAGCCGTTTCAACTGCCGAATTGCTCACAATCACGGTTGAGCAGACCTATTTAGGTGGGAATTTGGTTTACAAATGCTAAAGTGAAAAGCGTAAATATGCATTCGATGCTACGATTCAAAATGAATTCCCAACGATTAATCTTGAGAGATAAAAAGTAGGGAGCAAATAATATGCGAAAAACCTTTGGAATATTGTTCGTCATCACTGCTTTGTTGCTCGTTGGTATCCTGCCAAGCGTAGTATTCGCGCAGCAGGCTACAACCACTGCCTGTCCCGGAGCACCTGCGCCGCGTTTGACAGTCGGGGGTACAGCGCAGGTGGCTCAGTTCTACAGCACCTTACGCGCTGATTTTGACAGCAACACAATCCTGACCATTCTGTATCGTACAGATGGTGATACCTTCACAGTCGTCAGCGGGCCACGCTGCGGCATCGGCCCTTACAATTGGTGGCAGGTCAATTATAAGGGGACGCTTGGATGGGTAACAGAAGGTACGGGCAGCACCTATTGGGTCGAACCCACTACAGTCGTCACACCTGCGCCTTCTACACCTTCTGCTACTCCTACATTGGCTCCAATCCCGGTCACGCCCACACCGTCGCAAGGGGCCTGTCCCGGTGCGCCCGCGCCAAAACTAATCATCGGTGGAATAGCGCGTCCAGCGCAAGTTTATACCAGCCTGCGCTCAGGCCTGGATAGCAACACTGTTTTGAAGGTTCTGTACCGGGCAAATGGAGATACTTTCAAAGTGTTGAATGGCCCATTCTGTGCTACTGGCCCGCATAACTGGTGGCAGGTGGATTACAAGGGAACAGTGGGTTGGGTGACGGAAGGTATTGGCACCACCTACTGGGTCGAACCCGCCGCCGGTTTGTAACGCATCTGAACTTTCCTCTGGGCATCCTTTTGGGTGCCCTTACTTTTCTCCTAAATTTACGTGAAATTCACAAAATAACAATTCGTGTCAGGTTATTTTTAGGCGCTTGCCTTTACCCTGTAAATGTTTATACATGCAATCATTGGATTCTTTAAGGCAAAACGATGCAACACCGGACAAATCTCTTGCGCTTTATGTTGATAATCACTGTCGCTGCGCTCGTCTTGGTGTTCCCGCTGATGACCTCGGCGCAGGACATCGCTGACTGTGATGATAGCCCGAATGCTCAGGGTGGATTGGATACCGTCTGTGATGGCTACCACGAAGGGGTCATCAATGGCACAGCCAACAGCGACAACATTACCAACAACGGTACGCTGGATGGCTACCTGTGGAGTGGTGGTTACAGCAACAACCCCAACCAAACCGATACGCTCATCAATAACGGTACTGTTGGTGATGGGGAAGTAAACCCCTACACCAATCTGGATGATGATGGTATTTGGGGCGGTGCTGGCAATGATGTAATCATCAACAACGGCGTGGTCAATGGCGGCGTGGTTGGCGCAATTTTTGGTGATGACTCAGTTGGCGTGGGCGATGACGACGTCATTATCCATAACGGTATAGCTAATGGGGACATCAACGGTGATGTTTCTGCTCAGGGCGACGATACCATCACCGTCAACGGTCTGGTCAATGGCAGCGTGTATGGCGATGCTTCGCCAGATTTACTGCCCTATGGCGGCACAACGGGCGGCGGGAATGATGAGATCATTCTGCAAAATAACGCTGTGATCACTGGGGGGATTTTCGGCGGTGTAGGATTTGATATTCTCACCTTTGCCTTCGAGATTCTGGATTTCCTGCTTTACAACGCGGTTGTGGATGCAATTTCGACTGCCAGCCCCGCAAGTGGGATATTGAATTATGCAGGGAATGTATTCCAGTGGAGCGGGTTTGAGCAGATTCAGAATAATGTGGTGTATATTGGCACACCGACACCTGACCCGACGGAAGAAGTGACCCCGACACCCGATCCGACGGAAGAAGTAACACCAACCCCTGACCCAACGGAAGAAGTGACACCAACACCTGACCCGACGGAAGAAGTGACACCGACACCTGATCCGACGGAAGAAGTGACGCCGACACCTGATCCGACGGAAGAAGTAACGCCGACACCTGACCCGACGGAGGAAGTGACACCGACACCTGACCCGACGGAAGAAGTAACGCCGACGCCTGACCCAACCGATGAACCGGTAAAAGTGGTAACACTGACGCCAACACCGCTTCCCATTGCCCCAGAGATCAAAGATGCGCGGTTGAATCGCTATGATCTTGCGGCTCCAGCAGCGGTCTATTGTCGAGCAGGCGGCGTTGTGGTTATCGACATCACCGAAGCCAGTGTTGGTGGCGAAGCTTTCTATGCCAGTGGTGGACAGATCGCGGTTTCACTGGCACAGGCCGTCACCACCGGGCAGCATGTGTTGGTAGTGCAGGGCGCAGGTCACAGCCTTTGGGCACTGACAACCAATGAACTACAACTGCACGCCGATGACTATGATTTTATCTTCGATGCAGGACGCTGTGCGGTCTGAATCGGTTCACTAACCGGATAAGATGCCTACCCCTCTCCAGTGCGTATCTATTGTGGATACGAGGAGAGGGGTTTTGATTCATGATCTACTTTTCAGTTTAGACTTCTCACGCTATTATCCCTCCGGTTTGTGGAGGTTTAACTTATGATAGAAACGCTGCGTCAGGTTGCATCCAACGTCTGGATTTTTCCGCGCGACGAAGACCCGAATCGTGTTCAACCCAATGTAGGTATCATCGTAGCGGGAAAGCATACCGTCCTCGTTGACGCTGGCAACAGTCCGCGCCATGCTCGACGCATTATGATCGCGCTGGACGACATTCAAGCCCCTGCTGTTAGTTATGTGATCTATACCCACAGTCATTGGGATCACGTATTTGGTGCAATGGTCTTTGGCGCGTCAGCGATTGGGCATGAACTCTGTCGCAAACAGCTTACCGAAACCGCTGCCAAACCCTGGAGTCACGCCCATATTCAGGAGGAGATTATCCGCGCTCCCCACCGTGAATCGCAGTTCCGTGCCATCGCCCGTGCGGTTGAAGATTGGCGTAATTTTCGTATCGTGCTGCCGGAAATTGTCCTCGCTCAGACCTTGCGTTTATATCTGGATGGGACAACTATTGAAATTGAGCATGTTGGTGGTCAGCACGCTCCCGACTCAGTGATCGTTCGCCTGCCCGAATCGCGCACCCTGTTTCTGGGCGACTGCTATTACCCGCCGCCCATGCATTTGAGAAACACTGAAGATACACTCGATTTTTCCATGATTCGTTCCCTGCTGGACGATGGCATTGATACCTACGTCGATGCCCACGGCGACCCCATCGACCGCGAGGGATTCACACGTTTGGCCGAAAATGGCGCTTGAAATCAGGCAAAATATGACAGCTTGTTTTTATGGAGATAAAAGATGAAACGAGCGATTTTTGAAAAAGACCACGACATGTTCCGCGATGCTTTTCGCCGTTTTGTCGACAAGGAAATTGCCCCGCATCATGAACAGTGGGAGAAAGATGGGATAGTCCCTCGTGATGTATGGCTGAAAGCCGGGGCGAACGGCTTCTTGGGGACAGATGTACCGGAAAACTTCGGCGGTGGCGGAATCAAAGACTACCGTTACAACATGATCGTGGTGGAAGAATTGGTGCGTGCTGGGGCATCTGGTGTCGGCTTTCCGCTGCATAACGACATCACCATTCCATACTTGCTGCACTTTGCTACTGAGGAGCAAAAGACTCGCTGGTTGCCCAAAATCGTCTCCGGTGAATGCATCACCGCCATCGCCATGACTGAACCCAATACCGGCAGCGACCTCGCCAGTGTTCGTACCACTGCCATTCGCCAGGACGGATACTATGTTGTCAACGGCTCAAAAACCTTCATCACCAATGGCATTAACAATGATTTGGTGATCGTCGTCGCCAAGACCAATCCCGAACAACGGCACAGTGGTATCAGCCTGCTGGTTGTGGAACGCGAAATGGAAGGCTACAAGCGCGGGCGCAATCTCGAAAAAATTGGCCTCAAAGCACAGGATACCGCCGAACTGTTTTTCGAGAATGTGTGTGTCCCGGCGGAAAACTTGATTGGTGAAGAAGGGCAGGGCTTCATTTACCTGATGCAAATGCTTCCACAGGAACGCCTGAGCATTGCGGTCGGCGCGATCGCAGCGGCTGAAACGGCGCTGAATTGGACAATCCAGTATTGCAAAGAACGCGAAGCCTTTGGTCGCCCGATTGGCACCTTTCAGAACTCCCGCTTTAAACTGGCCGAGATGAAAACTGAAATTGAAATCGGGCGTGTATTTGTTGATCGCTGTGTCATGGAACACAACGCAGGCCATCTCACCATAGAAGAAGCCGCGATGGCGAAATGGTGGACGACTGAACTCCAGAAGCGTGTGATTGACGAATGCCTTCAGTTGTTCGGCGGTTACGGCTATATGCTGGAATACCCCATCGCCAAAGCCTATCTGGATACCCGTGTGCAAACCATCTATGGTGGCACAACTGAAATCATGAAAGAGATCATCGGGCGTTCGATGGGGTTTTAAGTTGCTACTCTGCCCACCGTTTCACGAACTCGGTTAGCAGGCGCACACCGTAACCCGTTGCACCCTTTGGCACATACGGATTATCGACCGCATCAAACATCATCCCGGCCATGTCGATATGCGCCCACGCTGGATAACTGACGAAGTGCTTGAGGAAAATCGCGGCTGAACCGACTCCGCTTCTTGCCCCGCCGCTGTTTTTAATATCCGCCGTGTTCGATTCGATGGATTTTTCATATTCCGGGAACAAGGGCAGCGGCCATAATTTCTCGGCAGTTTCCGTTCCAGCGCTCATCAGCTTATCCCGCAGTTGGTCATCTGTGCTGAACAAGCCCGCCGCCACACCCGCACCCAATGCGGTTACACATGCGCCCGTCAGTGTCGCAATATCCACCACCGCTTTGGGCTGGTAACGGCTGGCGTAAACCAGCGCATCGGCCAACAGCAGACGGCCTTCTGCATCCGTGTTAGTGATTTCGATAGTGACTCCGTTGCTGGCGGTCAGCACTTCCTGCGGACGATAAGCATGACCGGAAATCATGTTATCCGCCGCAGGCACAAGGCCGACAACATGCAGGGGAATATTTAAACCGGCAATCGCGCCCATCGCCCCAATCACGGCTGCGCCTCCAGCCATATCGCCCTTCATCGTGCCCATGCCGTCTGCCGTTTTGATGTCATACCCGCCCGTATCGAAGGTTACACCCTTGCCTACCAGCACAACGGTCGGCAAATCCGTGCGGTCGGCATTGTGCTCCAGAATGATGAAACGCGGCGGGGTATCGCTGCCCTGCGCCACACCCAGCAGCGCTCCCATTTTGAGCGTTTCCATTTGAGCTTTATCCAGCGCCATAAATTTCAGCCCGACCGTCAGCGCCATTTCAGAAGCGACACTTGCCATGTAAGCCGGGTTACAGAAATTCGGCGGCAGATTCACCAGATCGCGGGCGACACGAACACCGGCTGCAATGGCCATCCCTGCTTTGATGCCATCAGCGGCCCGTGTATCCTGTTCATCCAGAATCAGCAGGTCAAGCGTTTTGGGGAAATCTTCTGGCTTTTCGTCAGATTTCTGCCCGCGATAATTGTAGAGCGCCAGCAGACTGCCTTCGGTCACAGCTTGAGCAGCGATTTCAATGCTCAAACCACCCGCACCTGCCCCTTGAATCACGCTGGCAACATGGTTTGCCTTGAGGTCGCGTGCCTTCAGAATGGCAGAAGCGGATGCCCGCCTTACCGTATCCACATTGAATTTGTCTTGCTGCCCTAACCCGACCAGAATCACCCGTTTGGCGACCATCAGGGTGCGGGGATACAGGACGGCGATTTGTCCATTTTTGCCCGTGAAATCTCCATTTTGGATGAGTTCACGCACTGCGCCGTTCAGCACAGCATCCACCGCGCCCGCCGCGCCGCCTAGTTCCACGCCCTCAAACAGATTGATGATAATCGCGTCAGTAGTATAGGTTTCAATGCGTCCGGGGACGGCTTTAATTTCCATTTTGTTCTCCAAATGATTTCAGCGCGGATTGTGCAGCGTATTTAACATAATTTTCGGGGTGGTTGGCCAGTCGTTGTAGGGCAGCCCGAACGGGTTCACCCTGTAATTTGCCCAGTGCGCGGGCAATTTGCGCCAATAGATAATGATTATCGTGGTGCTGATCGACTGCCCGTAGCAGCGCACCAGTTAAAGCAGGCTTAGGGATTTGGGTTAAAACTTCGGCTACGATTTGGGGAGTGTATTTTCTTTCCCCAAGCAACGCCTCTGTCAGAGCATCCAACGCAGTATCACCGCCAATTGACGCCAGCGCATGAGCCGCTGCCTTTTGAAGACCAGAAGCCTCACTTTGCAAGCTCTCGACCAGCAGGGGTGTATGTTCCACTGATCCCATCGCGGCAAGTACGTCGACAGCCGTGATCTGCACCTGTGTCGCTTTATCTTTCAAAGCCTTGACGGCCAGTTCGATGACGGCTGGAACATGGTCAGCCAGTAGTGCTCTTAAAACGAAGCAGCGATAATCAGCGTCGGCATGTTCTGCCAAAGCCACGAGTCCATCTGTGATTTGTTCAGCCGGACGCATAAGCACCATTGTCAGAGGTGCAAAACGGTATGCAGCTTGTTCTGCACTAGCCATATCCCCTGAAAATCGGCTGCAAATATCTTTCCAGCCCTGCTCCTGACCGGGCCGCGCCTTAAAAGGAGATTCCCTCCAACGCGCGGCAGCAATCACAGCTCGACCGCTCTCTTTAGGATCGCCATTTTGTATCCTGTCGAACATAATCGCCGCCCATTCAGTTTCCGGTTTATCAGCCAGTGCAGGCAGAATAACCTTCAATGGGCGGAAATTCCACTGGCTCAGCCCTATATAAAGCATTTCCTGCTCAGATAAGGGAACATCCTGAACGATGCCGTGCTCGGCCAGCATTGAGCCGATAACCTTGACCAAATCATGATGCAAAATTGGGGCTGGCAGGTAATTATTCGCCCCAACTTCAAAACCGTGCTTGACACTATCTGCGTCACTGCGTGCCGATAAGATCAGAATCGGGGTGTTCTGCGTAGCTGGACGCTGGCGAATAATCTTGCATAACTCGAAGCCGTCCATACCGGGCATCATAATATCGGTACTGATCAGGCACGGCGTAATCTTGTCAAGGATTTTCAGCGCCATATCGGCGTCCTTCGCCTTGACCACCTGATAGCCGCCGCGTTCGAGCATAATGCCGATCAGGGTGAGTGCGCCGATTTCATCATCAACTACCAGTATCGTCGGGCGGGTTGGATTCTCCATCGGTTGTTTCCTCTTCACCGGATGTAGTTGATGCCGTGTCAATCAGGGCATGGATGCGCGGTACTAAATCTTTAGCTGCAATCGGTACTTGCAGGATTTCGTTCACGCCAGCTTCTTTCGCTCGTGCCGCATAATCGTCATCATACCGCCCGGAGAGCAGGATAATAGGAAAGGTCAGTCCGCGACTTTTGCGGATGGCAGCACACAGATCAATGCCGTTCATACCGGGCATTGTGTAGTCGGTAATCATCAGGTCGGGTGTAGTGTTGTCCAGCACTTCGAGGGCAACCTGTGCACTTTTAGCTTTTAGCGTTTCGAAGCCTTCGCGCTTGAGCATAATGCCCAGAAGTGTCTGCCAGCCGACATCATCGTCTACAATCAGGATGGTTTTGGTCACGGTGATTCTCGCTTGTGAATGGAGCCAATCTCAAAACGAGGTTTAAAAACCCCAGGTGATATTATGAATCTAACCCAACAGGTGTGCTGATGCCATCTCTACTACTTGGGCATATCGCTCAAACTCAGGACTTTTGCCCGCTTGGCCGCCTGACCGCACGATCAGCGTCAGGACGGCTACCTGTATTTCTAACTCGCGCGCCAATGTTAAACATGGGCTGAGAAACCGCCCAACCACATGTCCACCAGCCCGTCCCCAGAATGCCGCTTCCGCTGAGGTTTCCAACCGCGTGTTGCTGACGCACACATACACCCCGCGCTGGAATGGACGGGGTGATATACTTTTTGCACCGTTGAACAGGGCTTCGCGGCTGGCAGGGTCAAAAGGTGGCACTTGCTGAACGAAGCCGCCAGCTTTTTCGCTGAAATAGGTGTAGTGCTGCCCGCGTGTGCCGTCGATGAAATCATCAGGAATAAGCCAATCGCCTGGTTCAAGCAGCGGCGAAAGCGCCCCAACCGATTCGCATAGCCATAAATGAGTCATGCCCTGATCTTTTAGCGCCTGAATGGTCGCGCGTGGATCAGCCAAACCCTGCGAACAAACCAGCAGTGATGTATTCCCCGCATGGAATTCTCGAATAGGCGCGGACTTTCCATAAGTCGTCTCATACACCTGACCAGATTGAACGGTATCCGTGAGAATGGCGATTTGCACGTTAGGCATCTTTCAAAAATTCGAGTTGGTGGCGTTGGGCGATTGCGGCCAGTTTGCTGTTCGCTTCAGGATCATCGGCGGCTACCCGGTTGGCCTCTTCAAAAAAGGTTTCCAATCCACCCGGCACGGCTGTAATCATGATGCGTGTTGGTGCATCACTTGCATTGCGGAATGCATGAGCCACGCCGCGCGGCAGCACCACCACCGCCCCGGCTTTGGCAACTTGACTCTTTTCTTGGGCGGTGATGACACATTCACCTTCAAGAATGTTGAATATCTCATCCTCGCGGTGGTGAATATGGGGTGGCGCGCCCTGTCCCGGTGCAAGACTCAATTCCAGAATCGAATATTGTCCATTTGTCGCTTCACTCCGCACCTTGCAAATGACGCCGCCGATATCGCGCCCTTCGTTTGCTTGAACGACTAATACATGGCTGCTCATATCAGCTCATCCTGCCTGAAACGACCGCAGAATCCGTGCCGTGCCGGATAGGGTATAAGCGCCTAATGCCGCTGGAATCAGCGCCGTTTGCCCCATCTTCAACTCGACTGACGAATCGCCTGCGGCAGCAACCGCCGCGCCTTCGATACAAGTCAGAATATGAAAACGGCTTCCATGAGTATCCAGTGTGATGTGAGTACCGTTGCGGGCGCTTAATTGATGCAGCAGCGTGATAAAGTATGGACTCTGCACGATCTCCACAATCGGCATGTTGTTCCCGGCAGTGTGCGTAATTTCTGGTACAACCTCCAGATTTGAGACTTTCACACCTTTGTCGATGTGGAGTGTGCGCGGCTTGCCATCCAGATCCATCCGCCCCCAATCGTACAGTCGATAGGTGACATCCGAAGACTGCTGAATTTCATAGATCATGATGCCGGGGCCGAGGGCATGAACGCCGCCCGCATTATTCAGCAGCACATCACCGGGTACAACTTCGGCATAAACCAGCAAATCTTCCAGTTTGTTATCGCGGATGGCCTGCGCCATCGCCTCGCGGGATGTGCCCGGTTGAATCGCTTTCACCAATTTCGCGCCGGGGGTGGAGGCCAGCACATACCACGCTTCTGTTTTACCGCGTGGATCGCCTTCCAGTTCGCGCGCTTGTTCATCATTCGGATGCACCTGCACCGAAAGCCAGTCGGATGCATCCAGGAATTTTGCCAACAGCGGAAACCCTTCCGCCGGATCGTTATCTGCACCAACCAGATCATGACCGAATTCTTTTAGTAAATCGCTCAACGTCCGTCCGGCATACTCACCATTAGCGACGGTGGCGGTATCATGAAATTCCCACGATTCGCCGTAGGGTTCGTCAGTGGGCAGGGGGATATTCAGTACCGTATTCAAACGCCGTCCGCCCCAGACTTTGACGTGCAGCGCGGGTTTAATCAGCATGGGATACAGGGGCATGGTCAACTCCTGATGATGTGGTGAAAAAGCACGAGGTAGCTGTCGTTTAAAGTGCCTACCTATAGTATCATGTGACTTCAGCGTAATCGAATATTCATTTCGGACATGGCATTATGTGGCGATTGAGATGGTTAGTTGTGGCATTAGTCGGTTTAGTGAGCGCCTGCACGTTTGGATTTGACCCGAACGCACCCGCGCCGGATATTGGCAACGGAGGCAGCGCCCCCAGTGGGGAAACCGCAACTGTTACCCGCATTATTGATGGTGACACCATTGATGTCAGCCTGAACGGGCAGGAAGTCCGTGTGCGTTATTTGGGCGTCAACACACCGGAGCGCGACGAAACCTGCTATCGTGAAGCAACCGAAGCCAACCGTTTATTCGTCAGCGGCAAAACTGTAACCCTTGTAGCTGATGACGAGAACACCGACCAATATGGGCGTTTGCTGCGTTATATCTATGTGGGCAATCTGTTTGTCAACGCGGCGATGGTTGAGCAGGGATATGCTGAGGCGGTGCTGTATCCGCCCAATGATGCCCACTATAACGAACTGCTGAATTTGGAGCGACAAGCCAAAGCGGCGAATCGAGGCTGCCATCCAACCGGAATTTTCAACGACGGCAGCGACACCCGATAGTGCAGCGTCGTGGGTGGAAGTCTGCTTATGCTTGGCATGGCTTTCCCGCAATTGATTAATTCCTAAGGGTAAACCATATGGGAAAACTAACCATGCGTGCCTGTCAGCACAATGACGACTACTGGCGGATACGCGCTTTCTTAAGGGAAGTCTATTTGTGCAATGATCGGCGGGAAGTGGGTTGGCAAGCCAGTCGGTTTGATTATTGGCGCTGGCATATGGTCGAAAATGTCCGAGTTGTCGCCTCATGGGAAGCTGGCAGCTTCCTTTGGGAGAATGAGTCAGGTCGGATTATGGCGGTTTTGAACGCTGACAGTCAGAACGAAGCCATTCTGACAATTCATCCCAATTGTCAAACACCTGAACTTGAAACAGACATGCTCACTGTGGCCGAACAATATCTGGGGATACCCAGACAGCGTTTTTTTACGTTTGTTCATGAGCGAACCCCCTCGCGTCCGCAGCTTTTGCGGCAGCGCGGTTATTCCGAATCGGATGGCAAAAAAGAACATCAGTGGCGGCGCGACCTGACCACACCGCTGCCCGATGCTCCACCACCGGAAGGTTATACCGTGCGCCCCATCAACGACATTGACAGCGGCGAATGGCAGCAGAGAAGTTGGGTCTCATGGCGGGCTTTTCATCCTGACGAACCTGATGAAGCCTATGAAGGTTGGGATTGGAGCCTGAATTGGAAACGATCACCGTTATATCGTCGTGACCTGGATATTGTGGCTGCTGCACCAGATCGGCAGATTGTGGCTTACTGTGTCTTGTGGTATGACGATGTGACCCGATCCGCACTCTTTGACCCGGTGGCTGTGATGCCAGAATACCAGCGTCTCGGTCTAGGACGTGCAATCATGGTCGAAGCGATGCACCGGGCAAAAAGCATGGGGGCAATGCTGGCTACCGTCAGTGGTTATGATCTCGCGGCAAATGCTCTGTATCGTTCACTTTTTCCAGAATGCGATCTCAATACCCCTTGGGTTAAGGTGTTATAACCCTTTTCATGATAGGGCGACCCAGCGTGGCCGCCCGATTTTTCGCCGTTCTACAGGAAAATTCGTCACGATCTGCGTAAATCCTGTATTTCTTGGTGTGTTAATCCCGGCGGAGGCGGCGCAAACCCTGAAAACCGGGGTTGCCCTGAATTTCTTCATAACGCGCTTTGCCGCCGTCAGTATGGTATTCCACACAGAACAAACCATTTTCATCGCTATAGGCCAAAGCAGGCCGCATCATCAAAATCTGGCGCATCACACCGATGAGTTCTTTTACCTCGCGTCCAGCCCGCAGAATGAAATATTTGCCGGGCTGCCATTCAAACTGCACCGGCATTTCGTTCCACACACCTTCCATCTTGAAGGGCGCGGTATATTGGGTGCAAATCATCGAAAGCCCTTGCAGGCGGTTTTTCCAAAGGGTGTGGTTGACCCGTTCTTCAATCAAGTACGGACGGGGTTCGGGCGTGGTATAAAACCAGGTGCGCGAATCGGTTGCCATGTCGCTGCCTCATGTGTTTTTGAAGGTCATTACGGCGGGTAGTATATATCAAAAATGAACAAGTCTCCAGACTTCGCAGTGTGCTGGATTGAGGCGGCATTTGCGCGCTGGCACATGGGCAGGTAGGATTGCAGACGAGATTGGGTTTCAACCCCGCAGATAGAGGGTCAATATGATTTTACAGGAACTTTCCGAGGCAGTCGGTGTCTCTGGTAAGGAAGATGCCGTCCGTAAACTAATTTTGAATGCGATAGATGGTCATGCGGATCAGATTCGCATCGACCCAATGGGCAGCATTACCGCCGTAAAACCCGGCAAGGGTAAAGCCAAAAATCGCCCACGCATTATGCTTTCGGCGCACATGGATGAAGTGGGCTTCATGGTGACGGGCTTTGATGGTGACGGCAGCCTACACTTTATCAACATCGGCGGCATTGACGAACGTATTTTGCCAGGGCTGCGGGTGAAGGTGGGCGAAAGCGGTATTCCCGGTGTCATCATTTGGACGCCGATTCACCGCAACCGTGACCAGAATGCCGTCAAATTGGGCAGCCTGCGAATCGATATTGGTGCGAGTGATAAGGGCGAGGTCAACGGGAAAGTGAAACTCGGTGATCGCATCGCCTTCGACAGCCAATACATGGAAATCGGCGCGACCATGCTGCGCGGCAAAGCCTTCGATGATCGTGTCGGTTGTTCGCTGTTGGTCGATATTTTGCAGGGCGGCCCATACCCGGTTGATGTACTGGCGGCCTTCACCGTGCAGGAAGAAATCGGTTTGCGTGGCGCACGGGTAGCAGCCCAAGCCCTGAAGCCGGATGTAGCGTTGGCATTGGAAGGCACAACCGCTAACGATATTCCCAACCCGTTAGCCGAACCTGACGACGAAGATGAACCCAATCCGGCTTGCCGTTTGGGGGATGGCCCGGTGCTGACGGTCATGGATAGAAGCCTGATTGTGAATCCAAAATTGCTCGGTTTCCTGAAGCAGACTGCCGAAAAGCACAAGATTCCCTATCAACTCAAAACCCAACTCGGCGGCGGCACAGATGCAGGCGCGATTCATACCACCACTGTTGGCGTAACATCCGGTGTGATTTCCGTCCCCTGTCGCTACATCCACAGCCCGACGGCTTACTTAAACCGTGATGACTACGCCAATACGCTGAAATTGGTACAAGCCATACTGAAGGATTTAACGTGGGAAGGGCTGGGGCGAGACTAAATGATGCGTAAACTTCGTTATCAACTGGTAGATGTATTCACCAACGAACGCTTCGGCGGGAATCCGCTGGCGGTCTTCACCAATGGGCGCAGCATTCCCGACCAACTGATGCAGCGTATCGCCAAAGAACTTAACCTTTCGGAAACCACTTTCGTCCTCCCGCCGGATGATCCGGCCAACGATTGGAAAGTTCGTATTTTCACCCCGACGATGGAACTGCCAATGGCGGGACATCCCACCGTTGGCACTGCTTATGTGCTGGAACGTGAAAAGCTGGTGGATGTATCCCCGAAAAAAGCCCAAATTCGCCTCGAAGAAAAAGTCGGCCTTATCCCGGTTACATTCACTTTTGAAGGCGATGCGATAACCTTAATTTCCATGCAGCAGCCCAACCCGACCTTCGGGCAAATTTACGAAGATCGCGCGTTGGTAGCGACCGCGCTTTCCATTGACGAAACTGATTTGGATGATTACCCCTTGCAGGTTGTCTCCTGCGGTGTCCCGTGTTTGTACGTGCCAATGAAAACCCTTCAAGCCGTGCAAAAATCCAAACTGCGAAATGATTTATGGGAACGCATACGTGGTGAACTCGGTAACATCGACGAAATTTTCCCCTTCAGCCGCGAAACCGTATATCCCACTTCAACCGTCCATTCCCGCATGTTTGGCCCGTCGCTCGGCATTACCGAAGACCCCGCAACGGGTGCAGCCAGTGGGCCGTTGGGTAGTTATTTGGTGAAATATGGAATGGTCAGCGGCAACCCGGCGCACATCATCAGTGAACAAGGGATTGAAATGGGCAGGCCAAGTTTCCTCACCATCGAAATTGGGCAGGAAAACGGCGCGATCAATCGGGTCAGCGTCGGCGGCCAATGTGTCAGCATCGGTGAAGGTGTGATTGAGGTCTAGGAACGGGTTGGCGAAAACTGCGCTTCAAAAGGAGTCATAGGAATGAAAGAACTGATTCAAAAACTGGTGGAAGCCTGGGGGCCATCCGGCTATGAACACCATGTCCGCAAGCTGATTCAAGACGAAGTGGCTGAACTGGCCGATGAAATCACCGTTGATCCGCTGGGCAATTTGATCTGCCGTGTGGGACAGGGCGGGCCAAAGATTATGATCGCCGCCCATATGGACGAAATCGGCCTGATGGCAACCTATATTGAGAAGAAAACCGGTTACTTGCGTTTCACCGCCATCGGTGGCCTGCTCTATACAACCCTGATGGGCAGCCGCGTAAAATTTGAAGATGGTACAGTCGGTGTGATTGGTGCGCCAGATATGTTTGGCGCAAGCCGCACCACCGCTCCCGAATTGGATGAGTTTTACATTGATGTCAGCGATGGTAACGGCAACAGCTTGGTACAGATAGGCAGTCCGGCCACTTTTTGGCGACCACTGGAAGAACGTGGAACACGCTTGATCGCCAAATCGATGGACGACCGGATTAGCTGCGCCATCGCCATCGAAGCCATGCGCCGCCTGCGGAAAAACAAAAAGAAAAAGCTTCCGAACGAAGTTTATTTTGTCTTCACGGTGCAGGAAGAAGTGGGTATCCGCGGCGCACGTCCGGCGGCTTATGCGGTTGACCCGGATATTGCCATCGCACTGGACGTAACTGGAACAGGCGACCTGCTCAAGAATGAGAAAATGGCCGTTAAATTGGGCGGCGGTGCAGCCATCAAGGTACACGATACCGGATTGGTTGTACCGCCTGCCATCCGCGATTGGATGGTCAAACGTGCTGAAGCCGATGGCATCCCCTACCAGCTAGAACTGCTCAACCTCGGCACAACCGATGCCGCCGGAATCCAGACCGCGCGGGCTGGTGTTCCCAGCGGATGTATTTCCATTCCCTGCCGTTTTGTACATACCACCAGCGAAACGGTGGACAGCCGCGATGTCGAAGCCTGTGTCCAACTGCTGCTTGGCTTAGTCGGCAATACCGTCAAACTCTAAGCCAGTAACCGATAGAAATCCATGAGCATGTAAACAATTAGATCATCAATTGCCGCGTATTCAACAATCAATAACTGCTCATGGATCGTTGAAAACGTATCGGTTCTGGCTTAGGCAATAAATTAAGGGGAGACAACTGTTTTCTCCCCTTTCAATATTCAAAAAGTGACAATTCCCGCACCACGAGATAATGATCACCTGTTATCGTTGGATGCTCGTCATTAGGTATAGGCACTAAGCGAATATTATCCCACCACTGATACACCGTAACCACCAGCCGATAATTGCCGGATTTTAAACCGGGTGGCAGTTCGATCACGCGGTAGTCCTCATAATAATTTCCCGGCTGCCACGCGCTCATTTGCTGTGGTGTATCCGGGGCAAGTGCTGGCCCATCAACCTGTGTCACAACCTCGCCGCGATGATTGAGCAGCGCAAGACTGATGCTGTAATCTACATCTAATTGCTCTATGGTTGACCACCACAGTTTGATTTCCAACTGCTCATCTTCGCTCAGAACCGTCCGATCATCCGTCAGTTCAACGCCGTTTAGCCGGACAGAATCCCCAAATGTGACCCCTTCCCACGACGGGGGCCCTTCATAAAGCCGCAGCAGGAAATACCACGGCCCGACAAAAATAGAGGGTTTCCGCCCTTCGCTGATTTCTGCCAACAGCGTCTCATCACGTTCCCATCCTTCTGACGAGAGATACCACACCCGCGATGCTGTGCCGGGTTGCTCAATAATGGGTAGATAACCCGTTGGGAAATAGTGTGGCATGAAATAATCCCAACCATACGGCACACCACAAATGCAGTGTGGGTCGATGATTAAGACATCATCAGGCCGTATGTGTTCCGCCAGCCACGAAAAAGCCGCGCGAAACGGAGTCGCTGAGGTAGCGTCAATCTGATATTGATGCCAGCTTACCGGGAGAGACGCCATCAACACCAAGCCAACCGCCGCCCCCCAACGCGCCAAACGCGGTAGCTGTGCCGCCCCGACGCCGATCAGCAGCGTCAATCCGATCAATACCCACCACAGGTAACGCGGTTTCCAGAATTCTTCGCTGGTTGCGGTGAAATAGATGACTAAAGGGAACAGCACCCACGCCGCCAATAGCAATCGTTTTCGCCGTTCATGGGGCTGGCGAAGCGCAATAATCAATAGCAGTCCAGCCGCCACCAGCGGAATCAGAAACCACTGTGTACCCCCAAACTCACCATACAGGGTTGCCAATGCCTGTGGCAGCGGTTGAAACGGTTGCTGCATTACTTCCAGACGACTGCCCGCGCTGCTCAAAAAACTGGGCAGCAGCGGCAAAACCAGTACGCCTGTGATGATGCCAACCCCAACCCAACGAACGAAAAGGCGCGGACGCTGCACCAGTAAAAAGAGTGTCAGGAAGGCGATATAAAAAAAGCTCGTGTAGCTTGTGTAAATAAGTGCGGCAAACACCAGCCCAAGCGAAGCGGCTCTGCCCCAATTTGGACGGTGCATCCAGCGCAGCAGCAGCCACAATGCCAGCGCCCCCAACATGAGCAGCAAGCCATACGCCCGCACATCCACGCCGGAGAAAATCCCATAACCCGTTGCTGCGAATGTCAGAATTGTGAATGTTGCGACGGTCTGCCCTTTGCCGCCATCCGGGGAAAAGCGGCGGGCGGCGCGATACAGAAATGCCAGCGTCAGCAGGCTCAACAGCACCATCAGATAACGCGCGGTTTCCAATTGCAATCCGGCTATCTGCTGCCAAAACCACGTAACCGCGCTGAACAGGGGCGGCCAATCAGCAGGGACGCGCTGCATTGCCTGTTCAAACGTCCCGCGCACATGCCACACCGACCAGATTTCATCCGGCCATTCCACAAAATCCACCAGATAGCCGATTCGAATCGCCGCGCTGAATAACAACAGGCTGAGTGGCACGAGATAAGGGATTATCCGGCGCAAAGAGTGGGCATTGAGCATACGGGCTAACCAACTGTCCTTGAGCAAAAACGCGGTTATTGTACTGAAGTTCATAAGGATGTGCGACTTGGCATCAAAAGCGAATCTGGGCTATTATAAAGACCAATTAGTCACTGAACATTAATATGGTTGCTATTCATTCTCAAACCGATTCCTCACGCGAAATTGAAGTGTTGGCCGAGGTCTCGCTTCTGCTGACTCAGTTTGATATGAACCGGGTGCTTGGCAAAGTCATCCGGTTGTTGGCAAACGCCGTCGGCGCAGCGCAGGCACATTTAGCGCTGCACCCCAACTATGATCTGGATTGGCGGCACATTTTCCGAACCGATAATCTGAACCCGGACATGATATTTTCCGCACGAGTGGGTGGGCTGGAAAGTGGATTGGCGGGGCTTGCTGCCTGTGAACGGCGGGCACTGTTGGTACAAAATGCGGAAACCGACGAGCGACGCGCCCACTTTGAAAGCGAATTACAGACCGGTTCTGCGTTGTGCATTCCCTTCATTTGCAATCAGGATATGATGGGCGTTCTCACGCTCCTGCACCCGGATGCGGGACACTTCACACCCGCACACCAGCGTTTGATGCTCATCGGGGTTAATCAGGCCGCCGTTGCCATCCACAATGCGCGGATGGAAAACCAGGTGGTAGCGCAGCGCCGTCAGGTTGAATCCCTGCTGCACGCCATTAAAAGCATTGTGCTGGTGCTGGATAAACGTGGGCGTGTCTTGCTCATGAATTCAGTGGCGGAACATTTCCTGAATGCCGCTGAAGTCAAAACCCCTGTGCCGTTGAGTGATTTGGTTGGGACGAACAGAGCTTTTGAACAAGTATTGAGCGTACTCGACAACCCGCCGCTGGATGAAAAAACATGGATGTTCAAAGCACGTTCTGATGCCGATAAAAAAGACTTTGAAGTGCTGATCGCGGTTTGGGAAAACCCGATGCAAGACTCGTCCGGCTATGTGGTGGTGATGCACGATGTCACCACCTTGACTGATCTTGACCGCTTCAAGAACGAAATGCTCAAGATGGCTTCCCACGATCTTCGCAGTCCACTGGCGCTCATCAGTGGCTACTGCGATTTGATCGAGCTGGATTTGCCAGAGACTATGTCCAATGCCCAGCGCTACATCAACACCATCCGCCGCACGACTGAACGCATGGACAACATGCTGAATGATCTCCTGCGCGTGGAACAAATTCACAGTTCTCCTCTGGAACTCCACCGCCGCATCGAGATTAACGAAATGCTGCAAACCGTGATTGAAGATGCACGTCCGGCAGCCGACCGCAAAAAGCACCAACTGCGCTCGGAGATACAGGCCGAAACAATGCTTGACGGAATCATGGGCGATCCCGTGACCCTGCGCGAAGCGATGGAAAATTTTATCAGTAACGCCATCAAATACACGCCTGATGGGGGGCAGATTGTGGTGTGCGCGGGTGTGGAAGAAAATCGTTTCCTGTTTTCGGTGCGGGATAACGGTATCGGTATCGGCAAAGAGCATATGCCCCGGCTTTTTAACTCGTTTTATCGTGCCAAACAGCCCGGAACGGAGCATATCGAAGGCACAGGCATCGGCTTGAGTCTGGTGAAGACTATCGTCGAATGGCACAAAGGCAATGTTTGGGTCGAAAGTGAAGAAGGTAAGGGAAGCACTTTTGGGTTTTGGTTGCCAAAGTAACCCCAAACATCAGAAAACACCTTTTAAACTCCACTTGATGTTAAAATTCATAGTGTCCATTTAAGGAGGAGTCGGTATGCCCAGGATTGTACGGATTCTTTCAATTGACGGCGGCGGGATACGTGGCCTTATCCCGGCGATGGTAATGGCCGAAATCGAAAAGCGTACCGGCAGACACACCACCGAATTGTTCGACATCATTGCTGGTACATCTACCGGGGGCGTTCTTGCGTTGGGGATTGTGAAGCCGGATGCCGATGGAAACCCTGCCTTCTCGGCGGCAGATGGCATCAAGCTCTACGAAGAGGAAGGTGGAGCTATTTTTGACCTTCCCATGTTCCAGCGCATCCGTTCGGGGGGCAGCCTGAGTGATGCAAAGTACCCATCTGATGGGGTGGAATCTGTCCTGAAAAAACATTTTGGCGATATTGAGCTAAAACAGGCGCTGCGTGATGTAATCATCACCAGCTATGAAATCGAGCGCAATATCCCGTGGTTCTTTCGCAGTGCGAGGGCCAAAACCGACCCGGCTTACAATTTCCCGATGTGGCAGGTCGCGCGCTCAACCTCCGCCGCCCCAACTTTTTTTGAACCCTCTAAACTGGATGTTGAAGGCTTGGAGGACTACTACGCATTGGTGGATGGCGCGGTATTCGCCAACAACCCGACCATGTGCGCCTATGTAGATGCCAAAACCCGCTATCAGGATTCCGAGGGTGTCTTGATTGTATCGCTCGGAACGGGCGAATTGATGAAACGTGCCCACTACGACGAAGCCAAGGATTGGGGGCTGATTGGATGGGTGCGCCCGATCATCAATATTCTGATGCATGGTGTCAGCCAGACGGTTGATTACCAGATGAAACAACTGCTGCCCGATATTGAAGGTGGGATGCGGCAGTACTATCGCTTTCAGACCAAATTGACTGAAGACACCAGTGAGATGGATGATACCCGGCCAGAAACCATGCGCTCATTGAAGTTGCTGGCGGAAGAACTCATTCACGAACGCAGCGCAGATATAGATCGTCTGTGTGGCGATCTGTTACGGCTGATAGAAGCCGAGAATCGGACGGTTTGAAATTGGCACCTATTGCAACCGATGTACAACTCATTCTGTTTGACATCGACGGAACACTGATGCTTCCTAAAGGGGCGGGGCGCGCATCCACCAAACTGGCAATGCTGGAGATTTTTAAAACCGCTGGCGGAATCGATGACCACCACTTTGGTGGCAAGACCGACTGGCAAACCCTGCTGGATTTGATGCAAGTCGAGGGTTTCAGCAGTGACGATATTCAACGACTGATGCCGGATTACGAGGCCGTTGTGGCGCGGCATCTGTCCGCTATCATCCCGGATTACCCGATTGAAACCTGCCCCGGCGCGTTGGATGTCGTGCATGAAGTCCGGCGGCGGGAAGGGCTGATACCCGGCATCGTGACCGGGAATGTGTCTTCAACCGCGCCCATTAAACTGCGTGCGGCGGGTTTTGACCCGGACTGGTTTGTGGTGGGTGCTTATGGGAGTGAAGCTGCCGACCGCAATCATCTGCCTCATCTGGCCGTATCGCGGGCGGAAAAGTTGTCTGGTCGGCGCATTCCCCCGGAACAGGTGGTCGTCATTGGGGACACCCCGGCGGATATTGCCTGTGCGCGGGCTTTAGGCGGTGTAGCTGTAGCCGTATCGACAGGCTACACGCCGCGCGAAGAACTGGCCGCCGCCCAACCGGATTATTTTCTGGATGACTTGACACAGTTTTTTGGGCAGGTGATGCTTTAGAAACTGTCCGTAATCCCCTCCACAAGAACTTTCAGTTCAAATGGATTCTGTTTTGCTCCCTTCCCTCGTTTACGGGGGAAGGGCTGGGGTTAGGGGTAAACGGTTTACGGATAGATACTAAGCGCAGCACATGTCCGCCCGCGAGAAAACAATGCGTCGCATTTGTTTGGGTTTATCCCTTAGTGATCGCGAATGCGTTCTGGGACGTTGTTGGTTTCCGCCAGCAGTTCCAGACCATGACGATCTACGACGTACACATACCGCCCGCGTTTTTCCAGCAAGCCAGCGTTCAGCAGCCCACGCAGTGCCCGCCCGACCACTTCGCGGGTTGTCCCCAGAATAGCCGCGATTTCTTCCTGTGTGAGGTTAGTTGGGGCTTCGGCGATCTGGTCGGCGTAAGTGGCTTCGTGCAGGAACAACTTGGCTAACCGCGAAGGGATCGAACGGAACGTCATGTCTTCCAGCCGTTCGATGTATTCCCGGTTGAGATGTGCCAATGCCTGTACAAAACTGCTCAGAAAGGCGGGTTCGGTCGCCATCAGATTGAGCAGTCGTTCGTGGCTGATGACCAGCGCTTCGACATTGGTGACAGCCGTCGCGTTGAAAGGATTTGCGCCGCCATCTACGGCTGCAACTTCATTGAAAGGTGAGGGCGGTCGGAGCAGACTCAGGGTATGCAGCCGCCCCTCGGTATTCATGCGATACAGACGCACCAAACCATCCAGCACCACATAAAACCCCGCGCAGGGTTCACCTTCATTAAAAATAGTCGCGCCTGCCTGATAGGTGTGGTGACGGGCAGCATCTTCTACCCGGCTGATATCGCAGCGGGCAATGCCTTCGAAATACGGAATTTGTTTCCAGTTAATGTGCTTCATGCGGTTGCTAGGGTGCTCTACCGCCGCCTCATGGGAGGCTGCTGGACGATCAACGGATGAATTGTCCGACGATGATGAGTGCCGCAATCAGTACCGCCGCCAGCATTCCCATCGTCCGCAGATCATTAGTGACATAACCATACTCGGCGCGTAGTTCTGCTTCCGAGACAGTACGTGTCGGATTCTCTAGCCGATTTCGTACATATTCGGGGTCAAGAAGGTCTTCTTTTCGACCGCCTCTGGCCTGTATCGGTTGTGCGCCGGGGCGGCGGTTAGTGCGTGTCCGTGCTGGTGCGGGTTTGGGCGCAGAGACAAAACCAACCTCAACGTTAGGGGCGCTGCTGGGTTCTTCAGATGTTGTGCTGCGTTCCTCGGCAATTTGCTGCCGGGCGCGTTCCAATGCCGATTCAGGCAAATTAGGCGAAGAATTGCGATTTTTGCGTTTGGACATACTTGAGCCTTTAGCCATTGGCTTTTAGCCTGTGGATGCTGGTCTTCTATAGTAGCGTAGAGATAAAAAAGAAACTATGGCTTTTTCTTGCCTCATACCACCCGTTCCGCAAACACAATATAGCGTTTGTCATTCACGCGGAATGGATAGCACGAAATCAGGGTTGCCACTGCCCCGCCGCGCGGCGAAAGCACCGATATATCACTGGGATCAACAATGTCCGTACCTGTGATCCGGTAGGTATGAATCTGGGTCTGTGTACGGACAAAAAATTCGTCGCCGACTTCCAGTTGATCCAGATACCGGAACACCTCGCCATAAATATCATTATGGCCGGAAAGCACCAGATTCCCCTCCACATCACCGGGGTTAACGTTGTTTAAAAGCTGCCCAACGCCAAGTTTGAGGGCTTCCCAATCCGTACCCTGTACAATCGACTGCTCAATGCCCAGTTTGGGAATGCTGAGTTCCAGTGCCGTTTCCCGCGTGATTTGCGGGCGACTGATGACAGGGGCAAGCACTTCCGTAGCGACCAGACCGCGCAGCGCTTCTGGAATCTCTGCATAGTTAAATTGAACTTCGCCCGATGTCGTAAAAATATGACCACCCGGCAGCACCACTTGGCTCAGGCGAATTTGCGGCGTTGGGATGAGCGTGGGCATGGTTTCGCGGCGTTGTTCATCTGCCATCGCTTGTGCCGAAGCCGTTTCTTTCTGAAGTGTGTTAATCGCGGTCAACATCTGGTAGCCGAGGAAAACCAGCCCAACGACTGCCACCACTTCGACCAGCAAGAGCGACTGGTTGAAGAAGCTGCGCCAGAATCGGGATTTTCCTGCCATTGTCTCCGGATTGTAAGTTTCCGCATCATCTTCAAAACGCGGCGAAACCTCCCGAACCACAGGTTGCTGTACCGTCGGGGGCGGTGCAGTTGGTGCGGCAGCCACCGGAGTCGCTGTTGGGAAGTTTAAAGTTGGGGGGGGTGGTGAAGCTGGAGGTGGTTGTTTGGACTCCACAATGCGCCCGGAACGTTCCATCCGTTTCAGCTTTTGCTGGCGTTCCTCGCGCTTTTTAATCGCCAGAATTCGTTCAAGTTCTTCTACCGATAATTCATCAACAGGTCGTTTATCGCGCATGGCAATCTTTGCTTATCAGCCTACAGTAATTGCTCTCATTATAGGGTGGAAGGTCAATCCGCAAAAATGAGAAACGGGTATCAATTGACCTTATCTTTTCCGGTATCTGGTACTCCGAACGGTTCCCTAACCATACCGCAACCCGGTTAACAATTCCCGCCCCTCAAAATCGTTGGTAACTTCACCTCCAAAAACGTACCAAATGGTCACCCTTTTTCCCTCAATCTCTGCTATCCTGTTCTTACGAATGAAGCATAAACTCCATGTTTGCGGAAAGCTGTTTCGTAATCGCAATCGCCGCAAACCCATCCAGTCTTTTACCATAACCCATAACTAAAAACCAACGACAAGGAACTGAAAACTGTGAACTGACAACTATTTTTGCAATTGCAGCGGTTCGTTCCCGCATGTCCGCCCGCCACTGACAAGACTGACAAAGCGGTGGCATCTTCCCGCACAGCCACTGCACACTACGGCGCTCCTCGTCTCAACCGCCGACAATGACATTTGCGACATGCCTCCCTCCCTCATTCCCGCAGACAACCCCTACGGCAATTTTGCACAAATTGAATCACGCCGCCAATACAAAAACGACTTTGAACGGGTTTGAAATAGACGGGTTAAACCGAAATCTCTGAAGGAGAACTTGACAGAGGGTGTTTACAAACCAGACGATTATGCTTCGCGCAGCAGTCCCATGTACACGAGATCAACATACTTTCCATCGCTCCACACCTGCGCCCGCAGTCGCCCCTCTTCCTCAAAGCCGACGGCCTTATAAGCGTGGATCGCGCGTTCATTATCACCATGTACGGTCAACCATACTTTGCGGAAGTTTTGTAACCGGAACGCATAATCAACCAGCAGGCGCAGCGCTTCACGACCATAACCCCGCCCCCAGTAAGCGCGGTCGCCAATCGTGATGCCCAGTTCACAGGTTCGGGCAGTTGGGTTGAAATTAAACAGGGCACATTGACCGATGCACTGACCGTCAGCCTCAATCACGAACGAAGTCCCGTTTCGTCCGCCTTGCCCGGCGTTCTGGTCAAACTCAGCGTACAGCCGTTCCAGCGATTGAGGAATAGGCGGGTCGCCCCCACCAGCCAGTTCGACCTGTACATCATTATTGAAAGCCCAGAGGCGTGTTATATCCTCACGGGATACTGCCCGCAGAATAACCTTTTCACCTTGAAGCATAGGTTTAGGATTTCCCGGCGACCGCAAATACTTCGCGCTCGAAGAACCAGCGGAAAGGCGGTAGATCGAAGGCCAGCACCCGCAGGACAGCCATTAACTTGCTTTCCTCCCGGTTTTGCGGGGGACTATCCAGCCAGACTTTGCCCTCAAAGCCCGCTTTGTGTAGCGCCCGTGACATGCTCCACAGGGATTGTTCGTTAACGTGTACATGCTGGTTGACGGCTACACCAAACTGGCGTGGGTCTTTGGGATACTTTTTGCCTTCGCCCATCAGGGTTCGCACTGCCCGAACCACCGGATAAGCATAACGGTCATACCATACGTTTGGCGCGGTATGGATGATGAAACGGCCATTCGGTTTTAGGACGCGATGCACTTCCAGCATCGCCTGATGCAGTTCCCATGGGTGCAGATGCTCAACCACATCGAACATCAAAACCCGATCAAATGCACCATCTGGAAACGGGAGTTTCTTTGCATCCGCCTGCATGACCGCCGTTTTGCCGGGTGCCACCCCATTCATACCCTGAATAACATTCTGTGACATCTTGACGGCCACAACCGCGTAATCAATGCCTACCGCATCCGCGCCCAGTTGGGCACAGTGGCGCAGGATTTCACCCCGACCGCAGCCGACATCCAGAATGGTCATGCCGGGCGTTACCTCCGCCAGCGCGAAAGCTGCTGAAAGTCGTCGGGAGAGATGTTCGCCTTCGGTGGCTGTAAATTCATCGTATCCTTCGCACGCTGTCAGGAAATATTCTTCCGTATACAGTGTGGAGGGGAGAGGTTTCTGATCCTGTCGCTCGTTCAATGTCTTGCTACCTGCGTGGGTGCGAATCGATACGGGCGATTATACAAAAGGCGGGGCGCAGCGCAACCGCCAGTTAGGGAAACCGTATTTTGCTCACCCGTTAAGCGGTATGTTATTTCAGCGAATTCGCAATCACTAGGGCTTCGTTCAGGGGTTCAATGGTTTCCAGTCGGTAGGTGAACCCGTCGGCTTCCCAGATCAATACATTTGCCTGAACATCCCGTTCCCACTCGTTGCGGTCGTAATAATAAACAACCCTGTGAGCATCAGTCATCCAGTAACCGACATCACCATTCACCTGCACCGATTGCCCTGTACCCATCGTGTCGTATTTGGTGGCTGCCATGTCCTTGGTCAACACCTCAATACTCATCCGCACCTGATCGGGCTGGCCGGGAACAAGCCACACCAACGTCAGCAGAGGTGTGGTAGTAGCCGGTTGTACAAATATGCGGTCAGGCGCGCCGAGATCAGATGGATAATCTGGCAGGAGAATAGGATAAGGCACATTCGCCTGAGCATCCGCTAAGGTCGTTTCGCCGGGTAGCTCAAGCACCGATGCGTACCGTACAGGGCCAAAAGGAGTCTGTGTCGCTTGGCGTGTTGGGGTTGCTGTCGGTTCACTCAGGAAAATCTGTACTGCGCCAATACGGATGAATTCCAGAAGGGTTGCCCGTACTTCCGGCACTGTCAGGGTGATGACGAGGGCGATGAGCACTAGTGCTGCCACCGCGCGCAAGATCGGACGGGGCGAACGCGAACGGCTTAAACGGCGTCGCACCGCGCTGGCTACATCCGGGGTTGGCGGATAGGGAAATTCGCGGGCGGTTTCGCGCACGGTTTTCTCCCAAACTTCTTCTGGCAATTCAGGTGGGGTGACGGGCTGTTCATTCATCAGCAGCACGCTCCCTCCATAACACCGGAAACTCCTGTTGAACAACACCCCGCAAACGCCCCAGCGCACGGTACAAACGCGATTTGACCGTTCCGGGAGCAATATTCAAGGTTTCAGCAGATTCCTCAACCGAGAGTTCCAGAAAATAGCGCAAATAAATGATCTCCTGATCGGCAGCCTCCAACCGCTGGACGGCGCGCCACAAGGCTTGGGCATTTGCCAGATGAGCCACTTCATTTTCTGGGTCGAGGGTTTGTTCAGGTGTTAGCCGTGCCAGGCGTCCCAGATGGTGCAGATAGCGCCCAAATGCCCGCCGCCGATTGCGCGCCAGATTCGCCGCTATGCCTAGCAACCAGGGACGCCAACTGCGAGACGAGTCATAGGTGTGCAAGTAACGAAACGCCCGGATGAAAGTTTCCTGTGCCACATCTTCAGCATCGCCTGCATCGCCCAGCAGCAAATAGGCGAGCCGAAAAACCGCCTCCTGATGCCCCTGTACCAGCCTTTCCCAGGCATCTGAGTCGCCCTGATGTGCCCGCTCGATGAGATCAGATTCCATCACAGCGCGGGTCTCTTTTCTGCCTGTTGTTGCACGCTTTGACCACCCATTCCCAAGTGCGGCTTTCAGGTTATATACACCGCCGGGGTAGGGATGGTTCCCAAATCAGGGGGCAGCTTTGGCGCGGTTTTGGGTTTCATGAGCTGGAACGGCTTCATCATCTGGAATCTGTGTTGCCATCCAGAACCCAATGAAGATCAGAATAGCGCCCAACATTTCACCTGTATATTTAAACGATGGGTCGCCTAAGCGAATGAGCGCGCCCCCTAACGCCGGGAGCAGGCCGCCCGCTGCGATCAACCAGTTACCGATCACCCGGTTACGCATAATTTGCTTGCGCCGGAACAGATAAGCCGAGTAAATTGCCCCGCCCACTAGCGCGATAGTTCCCCAGATGTTCATAATAGGCGAGAAGAAGCGTACTGTGCCCCGTGCGCTCCCCGCCATAATGCCTTCGCGGACGACATTACCCTGTGCATCGACTTCATCCCGATAAATCTGGGTCATATCCGCGCCCGGATACCAGGCTTTTTCATTGAAGGGTGTCAGGAACAGCGTCCAGGGCAGGGTCATCACCCCAACCAGAATCAGTGCCATCTGAAAGTTGCGCGCGATGCTGCCCCGCCGGACGAGCAGATAAATGGTGCCTTGCCCTAACCATGCCGCGACCATCAACGCCCCACACCAGTACCATAAGCCGAAGAAAATCGGGCTCCATGTAAAAGTCAGAATCACCTGCGCCAGTGTCCCGACAAAATACAACAACAGGCCAATGCCCCAGGCCAGCAGATGCGGACGATGCTTTTCCGACCAGCGGCGCAGCACAATGAACGCGAAAACCCCGGTGATGACTGTGCTGATCACCGACAGGATGAAAGGTAAAGACAGCGATTGCATGGTGATATTCTCCACAAGGGTGAACCAACGCTCACCCTTGCAACAGGTAGGATTTATTCCGCGAATTTTAGCGTAGAGGGGGATTTAAATCGAGAAATCTACCAAAACCTCAGTAAGAAGTTATAGATTTTCTATGACATCAATTCGGGAGTCAGATGATCGACACGGTTGCTATAGCGCAAAACGGTGATGCCATCCACGCGGAAGTCCACGCGGGTGATCGCCGTATTGTAGTGATAAAAACGGAGATGATCGCCGGGCAGCAGGTTGAGCAGGGCTTTGACCAGACAGTCAGCAAATGTGCCGTGAGTAACCAGAGCAATTCGTTGGGCGCTGTTGGCTTGCAGGCGGAGCGCCTTTGCCACCCGGATAGCCCGTGCCTGACAATCCGAAATATCTTCGTAGCCATCTGCTGGATTCCACCATCCCTTATCAGTGACCGAGTCGGGTAGTTGGTAGTTTGGGAATGCGGACTGTATTTCGGCGCGGGTCATACCGGGGAAGCCGACAATACCGCGTTCGTCGTCGTAGCTCAGAAATTGTCCACCATGTTCGTGAATCTCTGTCCAGACCTGTGGTTGTAGATTCAGGGCGTCGGCAATCGGTTGGCAAGTCTGTAAAGTGCGGAGCATCGGGCTGCAATACAGTTGGGTGATGCCAAAACCGCGCATAATTTCGCGGTTCTCTGGCGTCTGCTCCACCCAAACATCAATATTGATATGGTGGGCGAGATGGTGGGCGACAGCTTCGGCTTGTTTTTTACCCAGTTCCGTCAGGGATGGATCAGGTTCTCTGTCCCCGTGGTTATACATCATAGAGAGGTTGTTGGTCGATTGGCCGTGGCGAATGATGTAGAGTTCCATGAGGCGTCGTTTCCTTGTTTTGCGATTTTCAGAGGTAGTCGTGAACTTTTTAGTAAGCACTGCTGGTCAGCGGCCAGGTCGAACGCACATCTAGTTCGAGCGTATCGCGTAAGCCTGCCTGGAAGCGATAGTAGCCCGCCGCCGCGATCATAGCCGCATTATCTGTGCAGAGATGCAGGGGTGGGTAACGTACAGGGAGATCACTTTCGGCGCGCATCCGCTGCCGGAGCGTCTGGTTGGCGCTGACTCCTCCAGCCATCAGGATTTCGGTCACACCATATTCGCGGGCAGCGCGGACAGTTTTTTCCACCAGTGCAGTTACCAATGCATCCTGAAAACTGGCTGCCACATCGTTCACTGAAATATCGGAACGCAGTTTTGGGTTTTTCTCTGGCGGGCGTTTTTTGCCGGGTTCGACCACTGGCTGCACAGTGACTTCGCGCATCACAGCCGTTTTCAGGCCGGAAAAGCTAAAGTCGTAACTTTCATCCCTCTTGGAACGGGGGAAACGGTAGGCCGCAGCATTACCCATTTGCGCTGTACGTTCAATGTTTGGCCCTCCCGGAAATGGAAGCCCAAGCAATCGTCCCACTTTGTCGAAGGCTTCCCCAGCGGCATCATCCAGCGTCCCGCCCAACCGCTGATATTCACCATGCCCTTCCATCAAAATCAGCTCGGTATGTCCGCCGGAAACGATTAACACCAGCACCGGAAAGCGGATTTCTCGACCCGGTTCGGTCAGCCATAATGAGTAAACATGCCCCTCCAGATGATTGATGCCCAGCAGTGGCTTGCCCGATGTCAGTGCCAGCCCTTTGGCATAATTCATGCCGACCAACAGTGATCCAACCAGACCGGGGCCGCGTGTAACCGCAATGGCATCCAGTTTGTCAAAGCTGATTCCTGCGTCGTCAACCGCCTGCTCAACCACTGCACCAATAGCTTCGACATGGGCGCGGGAAGCCAGTTCGGGAAATACACCCCCATATTTAGCGTGCAGATCAATTTGCGAAGCGACGATATTGGAGACAATGGTTTTGCCATCAATCACCACCGAGGCGGCAGTTTCGTCACAGGATGATTCAATGCCGAGGATATACATAAGCAATTAACCTTTTGCGGTTTCCAGAATGGCTTTATTGTACATGAGGGTCTGGATGCGGGTGAACAGCCTGATGAGGGCTGCTGATGCGAACAGCCAGAAGAAAAATTCGGTTGGGAAGATGTAACGCGGGATGGCATCCAGCACAAAATGCACCAGTGTCGTATAAATGATCAATCCGATTAAGGGCAGCGTCACCCGCCAGTTTCGTCGGGTAAACCACATGCCCCATAGCCCAAAAATCAGCGCAGCAAAGTGCAGGACATACAACAGCAGCTTCGGCCAGAACGAGTCCCCCTGTGTTAAACCAAGTAATCCAGTGATTGTCCGGTCGCTCGTCCACCACTGAACAGCCAAATCTTTCAGGCTCTCACCGGGGAAAAACAGGGTTCCATGCGGCTGAAGATATGCACCTGTTAGTTCGGTGGCACGGTGACTCAGCCAGCCCAGAGGATTGCTGCCAATGGCTTGGGCAGCCGCATTTTGATAAAGCTCCTGCTGATCTTCCGGTTCGGTTGAGAAGTTTTGGGTGCCGACCTGCTGCTCCAGCGCATTATCGACTTCGGTTGGCCCCTGCCACTCCGTCGCCCCTAAATACAGGAAGGCCGCGAAACCTTGTGCGCCGATCACCCATTGATTCCATTTCACCTTCATGTAGATTGTCCAGGTAGAAACGACCAGCATATAGACCACGATCAGAACCACAGCCCGCTGTAAACCTTTGCGCCAACCATTGACCATAATCAGATGAATTACCAGCCCTAACGGGAAAGCCAGCAGCACTGCTCGCGTCAGGGTAGCGATACCGAGAATAACGCCAACCAATGCCAGAGTGCGATATGGAGCCGGCTTTGAAGCCTGTGAAGCCGTGATATACAGCCATAACCCACTGGAGATCAAAAACAGGTACAACGTTTCCGTCAGAATTTGCGCGGATTCCAGTACAAATACAGGCGAAAAAGCCAGCACACCTGCTGTCAGCAAACCGGCGCGCTCATCTTTGCTGATTGTCCATGCAAGACGGTAGCCCAAATAGCAGGTTGCTGTGGAGAGTAGGGCCTGAACCAGACGAATCAGGGCAACAGCAGCCGATGCTCCGGTTGTATCCAATAACAGTCCAGTGGTTTCTAGATAAGTGGGGTAAAAGTTCAGAATAGTGGGGGCATTTAAGAGGTGTTGAGGAATGCCGACCCAGATTAAATAAACGGGGCCAGAAGGTGGCGGGCCGGGTTCATTTCCAATCATCAGCAAGCGTCCATATTCCAGATACCACCAGCTATCGCCCCGGTTTTGGTCGTAAACGCTGAGATGATCTTGCGCGAGGCCATAGATCAAACGCAGGGCTAAAGCCAGCGCAAGGATGATAAACAGTAAGCGGCGATGATGGGAAATGTTGATCAATTCTAATCTCTCAGCATTGTCTTTAGGTGTATGATGCTACACATTAACTGTTAAAGATCAACCGGAAAATCTTGTATGGAACGACCAGTGGGCTGCAACCCCACTTCAGCTAAACTGATAAACGGCAACAATTCTTAAGATTCGCTGAGTTTGAAATCCAAAAATGACTAAAGTAACGTTAAGCGGGTTAGAATGATGTAAACAACGGTGGGATTGAACAAATCGCCCCGGATGCCAGTAACATTTGTACTGCCCTTGAAAGTGTGGGATAGAAGTATGAAAACAACGCTCCGGTTTTCCGTATTTATTGTATTGGCGATGTGGGCCGCGGTGGGATGCAGCGCACTGCCCGGACTACGTGTATTGACGGGGGAAGATTCGCCAGATGCGGTAGCTAACCAGGTCGTAGAAATTACTGATCTGGTCATGGCTGATAAATCTGGTCTCACTGACCCTGCCCTGATCGCAGCGGCTGATCGTATTGAGGCTGCAACCAGCAGTAATGTGGACATCATCGAAATTCGCAAGGATTTAGCGGCGGATGTCTTCACTGTGTATATGCTGATTACCCTCCCAAATGAAGATGCCAGTCAGGCAGAATTTCTCAATCAGGTTCGTCGGGATGTTGAACTCACCTGGCAGGGTACGCTGCGCGAGAGTGAGGGGTCAGATGTATTGAAGATTGTCGTGCTTCTGCCCAATATTATTCCAACGCTCGATAAAGGTTCCAGCTTTGTGGGCGTGGTTTGGCTGAACTCAGAGATCGCACGTTCAGATGCGCTTGCCTATCTGGCGAACCGTCCCAATAACCTTAACCAATTTGTTGATCTTATCGCTCAGGGTGTAATGACGCTGGAAGAGGCTACAGAGTCCGAGTTATATGACGGACAGCCAAATCATCCGGTATTTATGCTGGGGAGTATTGTCGAACAGATACAGCAGAGTCAGTAATTGAGGGTGTTCGTTTATCGTTAGTCTAGTGTCTGGGGAATAATTCATGAGCTTAGTCAAAGCTACGGATGGCGACAAGCGGCTTTCCACAGAAAAACAATACGCCTGGCAAACAGAAGAAACGCTGGTTGACCGCCGTCGACAATTACGCTACCGCATTATGCGCCAGTTCACTTTCTGGCGCGTATTCTTTGTGGTCTTCATCGGTTGGGCGCTTTTGAGCGAAGGCTTTATGCTGTGGCTGACGAACGACGCCTTGCCATACATCATTCGGTTGGTAACGGTCATCTCGTTCGCTATTGGGCAATTCGCTCTGATTTTCTGGTTTCTGGGTCGGGCACGTACTTATACCATCTGGCCGGGAACGACCAGTGAAGGCATCAGTTTTACGGATTATCGTGGACAACCCGAACTGCTCGACCAAGCCAAACAAATTGTAAAATTGCTGCGCGGTGTGCGGGTATTTGAGGAGGCAGGCGGTGAACCTTTGAATGGTTTACTGCTGGAAGGGCCACCCGGTACAGGCAAAACATGGCTGGCAAAGGCCATTAGCACCGAGGCAGGCGTACCCTTCTTTTATATTGATGCTTCATCGCTCATGTCGATGTTCATGGGCATTGCTCCGTTAAAGGTTATGAACCTGTACCGCAAGGCGCGGAACGCTGCTAAAGATTATGGCGCGGCAATCATCTTCATTGATGAAATTGACGCGATTGGTTCGCGGAGTGGTATGGCCTCTGGTGCGACTCGTGCGGACGGGACTGAACTCAGCCGCAACCGTTTGCCGATTATGATGGGAATGGGTTCCGGTACGGGGTTGTTAAGCACTTTGCTGGTGGAAATGGATGGCTTTAGCCTTGAGCATGGCTGGTGGGCGCGGCGACGTACATGGTTCTATAACACAATCCTGCGCCGGAAGCCGCCTAAGCCGCCCAAGCGTATCCTGACGATTGGGGCGACCAACCGTGTGCAAGCCCTGGATGCTGCCCTGCTGCGTGCTGGACGCTTTGACAAAAAGGTGCGGGTTGATGCACCTGATTTGGAAGGCCGACGCGACATTTTTGATTACTACCTCTCGAAGATCGCTCACGATGAATCGCTTGACTCCCTCATTCTGGCTTCCGAGACGCCTTATTACACGCCAGCAGACATTAAGCACCTGCTGAATGAAGCCCTGCGTTATGCGCTATTTGATGGCCGCACACACATCACTATTGGTGATGTTCGCCAAGCGCAGCCAGAACACGAATTTGGTTTGCGTTCGCCTATCAAAAATCTGGCACGCGAAGATGAATATCGTTTAGCCGCACATGAAGCCGGACACGCAATTGCTGTGCGTTTCTACTGCCCCGGTTACCGTATTGCCCGTATTACGATCATCCGACAGGGCGGCGCGCATGGATATGTGAAATACTACCCTGCTACAGAAGATTTCGATGCGATCAGCACCTATGAAAGCATGATGAATCGTTTGCGGGTTTTCATTGGCGGACGGGCTGGCGAACTGGAATTCGTTGGGGAAGATGCCCAGAGCCTGGGTGTCGGCACTGGTTTCGGTGATCGGAGTGATTTCGGCGTCATTCGGGAAACACTGTGGCATATGGCGAATGTGGGGATGTTTGGGCCATTGGGCGCGAATTTGCGCGGCACCAACTACACACCGGAAATGACCGAAGAAATGGAAAATACATTCAAAGCTGTGCTGGAAGATGTGCGTATTATCTTCCGCATACACAGGGAAATGGGCGAGGCGCTCATTAAGTTGCTGCTGGAGAAGAAAGAATTATTCGCCGACGAGGTGGAAGCCTTCTTTGACCAGTACGGATTGTATACGCCGAAGGTTGATCTTAATCCGTACCAGAAAACACCAGCGGTTGAAGGAAAAGTGAACTGATGTCTACCATCAAAAATGCACCTAACCAACCTTTCCTCGATACAAAGGGCAAATGGGATTGGGAGGGTGAAGAAACGCTGGTTGATCGCAGTAATCGCCTGCCAAATCGCATCCGGCGGTTTATCTCTAACGGCTGGTGGTGGAAAGCACTGCTTGTCTTTTTCATCTTCTGTCTGTTCGATGCGAATTTGATGACGACATTCCTGAGTGTCATGGGCGTTGTTGCCCAGATTCTCATCCTCATCAGCATTACGATGGTGCAGTTCGTGGCGATGTTCTGGTTCCTCAGCCGTTCGCGTACCTATGATGTGATGCCGGGTACAGAAGGCATCAACTTTGATGATTATCGTGGGCAGCCCGAACTGCTGGAACAAGCCCGGCAGGTTGTTACCCTGCTGCGCGGTGTCAAGGCTTTTGAAAAAGCGGGCGGTGAGCCACTTTCGGGTTTGCTGCTGGAAGGGCCTCCCGGCACTGGCAAGACTTGGCTGGCAAGAGCGATCAGCACCGAGGCTGGTGTGCCATTTTACTATGTGGATACTTCCTCGCTGCAAGGGATGTTCGTTGGTACTGGCGCGCTGAAGGTTATGCGGATGTTCACTAAAGCGCGCAATGCCGCTAAAGAATATGGTGCGGCAGTCATTTTTCTGGACGAAATCGACTCGGTTGGCGCACGCGGCGGTGTTAGCAACATCGGTGGTGATGGTGGCGGTGGGCCAATGGGTGGTGGGTTCTTTGGGGGTGGGGGTGACATGAGTGGCCTCCTGAGCACCTTGCTCATCCAAATGGATGGTTTTGGGATGGATCATGGTTGGCGGTCGCGGCTGCGCTCCCGTTTTTACCGTCTGGTACTGCGACGTGATCCGCCTAAACCGGAACGGCGCGTTCTGGTGATTGGTGCCACTAACCGTATCGCAGCGCTAGATGCGGCGCTGCTGCGTCCCGGACGCTTCGATAAAAAACTCCGGGTTGATGTGCCCGATATGGAAGGCCGACGCGAGATCATCGCCTATTATCTTTCCAAGATGGCACATGACAACAGCATGGATCCTGCTATTCTGGCGACCGAAACACCCGGTTATACCCCGGCAGACATCAAATATCTGCTGAATGAAGCACTGCGTTATGCGCTGTTTGATGGGCGAACCTTCGTCACCTATAACGATTTCCGGTTGGCACAGCCCGAACATGAAATGGGTTTGCGTTCGCCACTCAAGCATATGTCTCCTGAAGCCAAGAAACGATTGGCCTATCACGAAGCAGGTCATGCGGTTGCTATCCGATTGTTTATGTCGCATCACCGTATTGCCCGTATTACGATCATCCGGCAGGGGCAAGCATTCGGGCACGTATCCCATTATCCGGCGCGTGAGGCTTATCAAGGCATGATGACGCGCAAGAAGTTGGAAGAACGCCTGAAAGTTGCGGTTGCAGGTAAAGCTGGCGAAATTGAGTTTTGCGGCTTGCAGAACCAGACTGTCGGCGTGGGTGGCGATTTTGCCAATATTCGGGGCGTCTTGAATGCTATGGCGCTTTCGGGGATGTTCGGGCCATTGGGTGGGGCGATTGGTCGCGCACAGGATGCGGCTGTGACCGGAAATGGTTCAGTTGTTTCGCCAACGCCAGAAATGGCGAAGGCGATGGAAGAAGCCTTCCAAAAGGTTCTGTTACAAACCCGGCAGGCGCTCCGTGAACATAAAGAGATGGTCGAGGCATTGGTCGCACTGCTGCTGGAAAAAGAAGAATTACTGGCTGATGAAGTCCGGGCTTTCTTCGACCAGTACGGTTTATACACGCCTGATCCCAGTCTCATCCGTGATGGCGAGGAAACAGTTATGCTTCCGGGGAAGGGCAACCCGGAGATTCCCGCACCGGCTGAAGGGGCAACTCCGTAGGCCGTGTATCCAAGCGTGTTGTTTTCATAGGGGTGAACGTTTTTGTTCGCCTCTATTGATTCGGGCAAATGGGAGTCTTCGGTTATAATCGCTTCATACCCTTTTGATCTGTGAGGAGATAAACGCCATGCCTCTGGTTGAACAATCCATCGACATTCATGTTCCGGTACAGGCTGTTTATTGGATGATCGCTGACCAGCCGGAACGGCAGGCTGAATGGTGGCCCCCGATTGAGCTTCAGGAACGGGTATCGCCTCCACCGACCCAGCTTGGTTCGATTTCACGTTATGTTTACAACATGATGGGCGTGAAGATTAAGGGGGAGCACGAGGTCATCGAGATGGCTCGTGATGAATACTTAAAAGTAAAAACCACCAGCGGCATCGACAGCACTTTTGAATTTATCTTCGCTCCAGCCACGAACGGGACCCATTTGACGATTCGAGTCGATTATAAACTGCCGGGATCGGTGATTGGACAGCTCCTTAATAAACTGGTGATCGAGCAGAAGAACGAAAGCGATCTCCGTGAAGGGCTGGCAAATCTGAAGGCCATTCTCGAACGCGAAGTGGGCGGGTAGCCTAGCCGATTAGGCAGGTGGCTGATTGGGCCAAGCGGGTTAAAATGCAGTATACAGGTTGCCTTTAAAACCCCGAAGATGAGTGAGCAGTGAGGTTGTTATGGATACACGCATGGTACAGTTCATCCGGGCGCTGCGCGCTGCGGGCGTGCGTATTTCGCTGGCGGAAAGCCAGGACGCGATGTACGGTGTAGATGCTGTGGGTGCGGGCAACCGCGATCATTTCCGGTCTACACTGAAGGCTACGCTGGTCAAAGAAGGGCGCGATCAGTCAACATTTGACTACTTCTTCCCACTGTTCTTTGGTAACAACACGCCCCCAATGGAGAACATCCCCGATAATCTTTCGCCACAGGAACAGCAGATGCTTCAAGATGCCCTGCAATCCATGATGGGCAATATGCAGGCGCTCAAAGATTTGCTGCGTCAATTGCTGGAAGGTCGTCCGTTCAGCCAGGAACAGTTGAACCAGATGGGACAACAATCCGGGGTGAATCAGGGGAGCGAGATGTATCAGCGCCAGTGGTTCGAGCGCCGGATGAACCGTCAAGCCGGGATGCAGCAGCTTCAGGAAGCGATTGAACAGCTTTTACAAGAACTGCGCGAGATGGGCATGAGCGAGCAGGCATTGGGCGAACTGCGCGAGCAACTTCGACAAAACGCGCAAGGACTTTCCGAGCAAATCTCGAATTATGTGGGCACAAGTTTGGCTGAACAGATGGCACAGCAAGAGCCACAACCGAAACCGGATTTGATGGATGTGCCGTTCACGCAGTTGGGACAGAGCGAGGTGGACGCTATCCGGGATGAAATCCGGCGTTTAGCAGCACGGTTACGCAGCCGGGCATCGCTGCGCCAGAAACGTTCTCATTCCGGTACGCTGGATGTGCGTAAGGTGATGCGCCACAACATGCGCTACGGGGGTGTTCCGCTTGAACTGAAATATCACACCAAGCAGGTGAAGCCGCGTTTGGTTCTGATCTGCGATGTGAGTACGTCGATGCGGTACTGCGCTGAATTCCTGCTAACGCTGGTGTATGAATTGCAGGATGTGGTCGCCAAGACGGACAGCTTTATCTTCATTGACGATCTGGTAGACATCAGCATGACGTTTGAGGAAAAGCAACCACAGGAAGCCGTGTCGCATGTGCTGCACCAAAATCCGCCGGGGTATTACAGCACCGATCTGGGCAACAGCCTGAAGACGTTCCAGCGCGACCAGATGGGCAAAGTGAGCAGCAAAACGACGATTATTGTGCTGGGCGATGGGCGGAATAATTACAACAATCCCCGTCTGGATATTGCCAGCGATATGCAGCGCCGTTCGCGCCGGATGATCTGGTTCTGTCCTGAGCCGCAGAGCATGTGGGGAACCGGGGACAGCGATATGCATCAGTACGCGCCACTTTCCAGCGGGGTTTACAAGGTGAGCAATCTACGGGAACTGGCGGGCGCGGTGGATGCGATTCTGGCGGATGGATAGCTTTTAGCGGTCAGCAATCAGCCTTTAGGATGTGAACCCTTCTTGGTAACGAGAGGGGTTTTTGTTTTTAGTACTGAGTACTGAGTACTGGGTACTGAGAAAAACAGGACTGAGGGATGAGGACTGCGGACTGAGAAAAGAAGTAACAGGTGACGAGTAACGAGTAGAAGATAGGTCATTTTGAGTTGGTTATTTTTGATTTTGGGGAGAAAGGTATGAAGCAATAGGATTCAAAGTGTGCACAATTGCCGTAGGGGGTGTCGGCGGGAACGAAGGAAGCAGGCATGTCGTAAATGTCAATGTCGGCGGTTGAGGGGGAGCGCCGTTGTTGTCAGCGGTTGTATGGGAGGCTGCCGCCGCTTTGTCAGTGTTATCGCTGCACAGCGGCTACACGGGACGTTGGCGCTGACAGGGGGTGCCAGGTACGAAGTGCGAAGTTCAAAGTGACGAGTAACGAGTTTCCAGAAAACCGGGGATGGGTTTGCGGCGATTGCGGCGATTGCGATTGCGAAAAAGAGTTTGCGCGCAAATCAATAGCTATTAGCTTTCAGGAAATACGGGGAAGATTCGCAAATTTCGCAAGACTCTTCAAATTCGTCAGATTCGCAGATCATTTTTGTGAATCTTGCGAATCAGTGGCGGCGATGGCGGCGGCGATGGCGATGGCGGAAGTGGGTTTTCGCCGCCAATCAGCCATCAACTTTTAGCCTTTAGCCCTCAGCTTTCAGCCCTTATCCAATATGTAAAATAGCTAACCTGAGCCGCCAAGATTTCAAACAGGTTGTATCAACAGCATATCAGGGATGGGGATGGAAAGGGTGACTCTTTGGTAAACCATTTGGTTCGTTTTGGAGGGTGTTGGGGCTAACTTTGCAGGCGAAGGAATTGGGGTGTGGGTTGCACGATGGTTGGGGGATGGTAGGTGACGTAAACCGAATGCCAACTTCGTAAGATGTGGCGCGAGATAAGCATCTATGAAGAAAGTTGGCTGCCTGATTGACAGGGGCTAAGGGTTCGGATACACTTCCGAATAGGTCTTTATCCAAACGAGCGATTACTATGTATTTTTGCGCGTGTTGTTGTCTGAAGCAAGGGACGTGACCACACTTCAGACGGCTGAATAACGAGTAACAGGCCAATCCTAAGGCCAGCAGCATGAATGAACAGCGTGGCACGCCCCCAAATGGGGACGGCAGCCACGCTTTTTATTTCTCCCGCTGCTGGTCTTTTTGTTTGAGTGGCAAGTAACGAGTGATGAGTGACGAGTTAAATGGCAAAAGTTAAAAGTTACAAGAAAGACGACTTGAGACTTTAGCCTTTTGAGTGGGAAATGAGGGGAATGATGGCGGTTTGGGCGATTGAAACACCGGTGCAGGCAGATACGATTGACAGTTTGATTGGGAATACACCGCTGCTGGGCTTCCGGCGGGTGACGGCGCATCTGCCGGAAAATGTGCAGGTGTTGGCAAAGGCGGAATGGATGAATCCCGGCGGCAGCGTTAAAGACCGGGCAGCCAGTAATATCATCCGCGAGGCGGAACGGGCGGGGAAACTGACGCACGACAAAATTCTGCTGGACAGCACCAGCGGCAATACAGGAATCGCTTATGCGATGATCGGCGCGGCGAAGGGCTACCGTGTAAAGCTGTTTTTGCCGGAGAATATCAGCCCGGAACGGAGCGCGATTCTGCGGGCGTATGGCGTGGATATTGTGTATACCGATCCACTGGAAGGTTCAGATGGGGCTATCCGTGCGGTACGGGAACTGGCGGCGGCTGAACCTAACACCTATTTTTATGCTGACCAGTACAACAATCCGGCAAACTGGCAGGCGCATTACAACAGCACAGGCGTGGAAATCTGGGAACAGACGAACGGCACGGTGACGCATTTCGTCGCGGGGTTGGGCACAAGCGGGACGCTGATGGGTACGGGGCGACGTTTGAAGGATTATAACCCGGACATTCAGGTGGTTTCGCTGCAACCGGATTCACCATTTCATGGGTTAGAAGGTTTGAAGCATATGCCGACGGCGATCAAGCCGGGGATTTATGACGAACATCTGGCTGACCGGAATATCGGCGTCAGCACTGAGGCGACATATGCGATGGCGCGGCGGTTGGCGCGAGAAGAAGGTTATTTGGTGGGCATCAGCGCGGCATCGGCATTGGTTGGGGCGCTGCAAGTGGCTGAAGATGTGGCGGCACGGGGCGAGTCCGGCGTGATTGTGACGCTGTTCCCGGACAATGCTTATAAGTATCTAAGCGAGAGTTTCTGGAAAGAGTGATGAGGTATGAGGGATGAGTAAAAAAGAAGTACTGAGTACTGAGAGGATAACTGTTAAAGAAATTATTACGATAATTCGACTGTCTTGGATGTCGCTACCGAAGCTTTACACTCCAAAAAGAGTGATCTTGGCATTCTCTGTCCACAAAATGTAGCAAAAGATCAGAGAATATAAGCATAGTAACACCAAATATCGTAATGTAGATTTTAACAGTTACCCTCTGAGTACTGGGTACTGAGTTTCAGATACACCCCAGCTCAAGGTGTGATAAAGATATCCCCGATCAGGTTGGTTTGGGAGGCGGGAGGGCGATGATGCCTTTTTTCTCCGGGTGGCGGGGGGTGATGTCCGCATAGAAGGCGCGGAAGTGTTCCAAATCGGCTTCGATGTCACCGGAGGGGATGACTGCTGGCCCTAATCCAGCCCGTTTGCGACCATAATCCACATAACCCATGACGATGGGGACTTTTGCGCCGAGCGCGATGTAGTAAAACCCGGTTTTCCAATAATCGACTTTGCCGCGTGTGCCTTCCGGGGCGACAACCAGCGCCATTTTGTCGCGTTCGTTGAAGACCTGAATGGCTTGATCAACGGCGTTTTTGGTGGTGCTGCGGTTGAGCGGAACACCACCCGCCAGACGCATCAATGAGCCGAAGGGGAAGCGGAACAGAGTGTGCTTGCCAACCCATTCCAAGCGTACACGCAGCACAAGGGCAAACAGCACCATAATCAGGCCATCCCAATTCGAGGTGTGGGGTGCGCCGATCACCACCATTTTGGGATAATTGGGGGGCAGGCTGCCAACCGTCCAGCCGAAAAGCCGCAAGATGAAACCCGCTATGACCCCAAGAAACAGGCTGGTATCCGGGGGACGTGGGCCGGGAGCAGGCGGTAGCACACTGGCGGATGGGGAAGCGGGATTCATAGGAGTCCTTCGGATTTAAGCTGGTCAAGCGCCTCGGTCAAAACGCTTTCCACATCTTTGATGCGTTGATAAAAACGGGGTTGGTTGCCGCGCAGTTCAAAATTGATGGTCTGCCCTTGTTTGGCAAGCAGCACCACCGGACGGTTTTTGCCGAGTGCCAGACCAAGCTGCAAGTAGACATGGGGGTCTGCGCCAGTCAGATCAGCCACGACGACAGAGGCGCTCTGAATGCGTTGATTGAGGCCGTCGAACAGGTCTTCGGTAAGGGCGGTTTGGTCGATGCGTTCACAGAGCAAGCCGCGCGCGTGGACAGGCGATTGGATGCCGTAGTAAAAAATATCTTCCAAATCGGGTGTCGGCGGGATGGCGATGAAAGCATGAGGTTTTACGACCTCTTTAGGTGGAGATTCAACAATTGGAGCAGGTTCGGCAGGCTGCATGGATGGACTGGGCAGCGTTAGCCGATAACCTGATTCATCGTCCAATGGGGAAGCAGAAGCTATGTCAGCGGCATATTGGGTCGCAATTTCGAGCAGGCGGTTTGCACGCGCTTGATCGAACTCCACAATGGTGATGCGTTCCAGCAATTTGGGGTACTGCATCTTGACGATGGCATCCAGAAAACCATCGAGTTGTGAACGCAAGGCTTCGCCTTCATCCAAGCCGAAACCGGGGCCATGCACAGTCATTGCCAGATGGCGGGTGTTGGGGGCGACTTCGGCTAATGTGGTTAGGACACGCTCGGCAAAAAGACGAATTCCTTGGTAGTCCAGCCGAAAAATATTGACGGTGCCAATGTACAGCACCTGCGGCGCGGGAATTCCACCATTGGTTTCCACAAATCGGTATTCACCGGGTGGCGCAGACAGTTGTTGAAGATCAATGCCCGATTTTATTTCCAAAACGCCTGCGATGATTCTATCTGCCCCATGCAGGCCACGCGCAAATTTGAAGGCCAATACATCTGCTTCGCATTCGACAATATCGCCGTGTTGGATGGAGATGGTTACACTGCGATCATGGGTTTGCTGCATGGGTACGAGGGTGCGGAGGCTGTTTATAAAGTGATTGGAGAGTTTGGCGCGGAGTCCGGCGCGGAGGTCTTCGTACTGGATATTCGCCAAACGTGACCATGTTTCCCCCCTCAGCAGCACCGGGAAAATGGGGCGTTTGAGTTTTTCCGCCAGCAGGATTTCACGCTCGACCCAATCCGAATCTTCGCTTTCGGGAGTCATGACGACGACGAAGGCCGAACAACCCTCGATATTGGCTTCGATGGATTTCCACCAATGAGAACTGGGCGTCAGGCGGGCTTCATCCACCCAAATGGTGAAACCTTCGGCTTCCAGCAGGGCGCGGAGGTAGCGGGTGAAGTCGATGTCTTGTTTGCTGTAACTGATGAAGATGTGTGCCATAAGTGGTTTTCGAAATAAGGCGTAATCCGAGTGCAAGTATAGCTTTTCTAGATGGTAAAGCGAATCAATGCATTCGATCATACAGATTTTTGGCGGCAAGCGCATGGGCGAAATTATTGGGGTGGGCATCAAATATGCTCACGACTTTATCGTCCGTAAATTTTTGTAGTGCGGCGGGCATATCTACAACCGGGATTGAGTGCGCCTGACCAGCGGAATCAATCAGTACAACCAACGCTTTCGGTTCATTCCAACGGACGAATGATGCGGGCTGGATTGCCCGCGGCGATAACACCGGGGGGAATATCGCGGGTGACGACGCTGCCCGCGCCGATGACGCTGCCCGCGCCGATGGTAACACCTTTCAAAATCAGGGTTTGCATTCCGATGAACACGTCATCATCAATAAAAACCGGGGCAGTTGCACCGTCGATAGGTGCTGTACGGCGTCTGATGGGGTCAAGGGGATGAAAATCGGTATCGGTGATGATGGTGTTCGCGCCGACGGTGACGCGATTCCCGATGATGATTTCCTGTTCAGCGACAATGCTGCCACCGGTCATGCCGAAGTCATCGCCGATTCGCAGGATTGCGCCGGGGCGGCGGGTGCTCAGGATAACCGGGCGGTGTGGGCCGAGGGGATTGCTGCGGGCGGTTGAGCGCAGTTCGAGTCGTGCGCCAATGGTCAAGGTGCTGCTGCGGTGTTTTTGAATGATGGGGAGGCCGTAGAGCTTCCAGTTTTCGCCCCATTGTAGTCCGGCAAAGGCGAATTGGATTCGTGCCAGCGGCAGGAGCAGAAGCCGTTCAATTTCGTTGATGGCTTTCCAATGGGTGTCTAATGCCATGCGGGCAGCAGAGGCCGAAAATATGGAAGGCGGTGGGGTTTGGTGATCGGTCATAACTCTCATGATAGACGGAGTGGTGTAAATCGGCAACGAAAAAGGTGAGGTTCGGAACTTCCTGCTGGAATATCTGCATCGTTAGGATAAGGGATGCGGATTTTAATTCTTTATGATGACCGAGGAGTTCCGACGATGTTAAAAATTTTGCGGCTGTTGGTCGCTATGTGTCTAGTGGCTGTGGCGGCCTGCACGACGACGGTGAACAATGTCATTGGCGGGGTTGTCGGTTCCGGGAATGTTCAGACTGAAACCCGTGATGTGAGCAATTTTACGGCGGTTGAGCTGAACACCAGCGGCACATTGAATATCCAACAAGGGGAAACAGAAGGTCTGACGATTGAAGCGGAAGATAACCTGCTGCCGCTTTTGACCAGCGAAATTGTTGATGGCACATTGCAGCTTGGCACCAAGCCGGGTTCGTCGTTTTCATCTACTCGTCCGATTATTTATAGACTGACTGTTGAGAGCCTCGAAGCGATTACGCTGAATGCTTCGGGCGATGCTTATGCAACTGATCTGACACTCGATGGCGATTTGGCGCTGTCGATCAACGGATCGGGCAATTTGCAAATGGCAACTATTACGGCAAACACCGCCATTTTAAATCTGTCAGGGTCAGGCGATCTGGATGGTACAAGCCTGGAAAGCGATGAAGCAACCTTCACACTTGCTGGTTCTGGCAAAGCGACTATCCCCTCTCTGACGCTGACCGATTTGACTGTCATTATGGAGAGTTCGGGTGATGTGACGGTGGGCGGAACGACTGAGCAGTTGAATGTACAAATCAGCGGCTCCGGCTCGTTTGATGGGAGTGATCTGGCGAGCCAGACGGCAGTTGTGGATACCTCCAGTTCTGGCGATGCGCGGCTTCAGGTCAGTGAGTCGCTGAATGCAACCGTTTCAGGTTCAGGGTCGATCTTTTACAGCGGCGAGGCAACGGTGCAGCAGGTGGATAACGCATCCGGGAATATCGTCAAGCAGTAAGCCTGTTATATGGGACTGTGATTTGCATCCACAGCCCTGACCAAACATTGATGTGTTTCGGCTGACGATACCGGGGACAAGTGTTATAATGTAGCCACACTCTTTATGATTTCTGGTACGGAGAACGAAACGGTATGAGCGAGGCAGCGGGCGGCCACAAGTGCGCCTATACGCGGTTGGAAAACGGGATTCACGAGTTTGTCTTTCAGGATTCTTCGAAGGCGACTATTGATGAATTCTTCCGCATTCTGGAAGGGATTTTGACGACCACGCCCAAAACGGAAACTGCCCGTTATATTGTTGATGTCAGCCAGAGCGATGGCGTTGCATCGCTGGTGGCCGGGGCGCAGCGTTTCCGCCGGATGGAAACCCAAATGCCGCAGCGGGCGCGAGGACGGACGGTTGTGCTGCACACATCCGGCGGCGTTCTGGGTTTCATCGACAATTTCGTCCGGGCTTTAGCCCCCAGCCGTGATATAACCCGCTTTTTCCCGGTGGATAAGCGCGAGGAAGCCGTCGAATGGCTGCTTTCCGACAACCGTTAAACCGATAATGCCTGCAATCTATACCGCACAATTTCAAGTCCGGCATTATGAATGTGATGCTTATGGTCATCTGAACAATGCCAATTATGCCCGCTACATGGAAGAAGCAGCGTTCGAGGCGTCGGCCTCCGTCGGATATGGCAAAGCCCGCTACGAGTCGATGGGGTTTTTGTGGCTGGCACACGAAACCGAGATTGAGTATTTGCAGCCCGTGATTTATGGCGACACATTAGCGGTTACGACCTGGGTGGCTGATTTCCGGCGCGTTCGATCACGGCGGTATTATGAATTTCGCAAAGTCGGGAGCGAGGAATTGGTCGCGCGGGCCAGCACCGATTGGGTGTATCTGGAATCCGCAACGCAACGTCCAGCGATTGTTCCGGTAGAGATGATTGAAGCCTTTGCGCCGGAGGGGGCGGAAAAGGTAGCGGCACTGCCGCGCAAACGCTTTCCTGCACCGCCCGCACCTCCGCCGGGTGTGTTCAAGATGCGACGGCGCGTAGAATGGCGGGACATCGACACAGCGCACCACGTCAATAATGCGGTGTATTTTAATTACATCGAAGACTGCGGAATGCAGGTTTCGGTGGCGCACGGCTGGCCGCTGAGTCGTTCGGAAGGGGCGGGTTTCGCGGTGGTGGCACGGGAGCATCATATCGAATATCGCAATCCGGCGATGCTGGATGATGAACTGGAAATCGCAACATGGGTCTCGCTGCAAGGACGCATCTCCGCTAATCGGTTTTATAGCATTACGCGCCCCAGCGATGGTTTGCTGCTGGCACAGGCGCGGACGCTGTGGGTATGGATTGATTTAAATACGCGCCGACCGATTCGGATTCCGGCAGATTTCCTGGCGGATTTTGCGCCGAATATTGCTACATAAGAAAAGAAGATTGAACCTTAGCTACACAGAATAGAGCTTTTAAGGTCATAAACGATGGAAGTTGAACCGGGGGATGCAATCAATCAGCTTGGGCCGATTGCGGTCTTTGTACTGGTTGGGATGCGAATTATTTCGATTCCAGTGGGATTTGCGATTGCTGTGATTGTGCGGCGAATGCTGCCTGCTGTCAATGCGATCACTGCGGCGCTGTTTGCCGGGTATGCTGTGGGGTTTACGGTTATTTTCGTCGTTTTGTTGCGGATACTGCCAGAATTGGCATGGTATGACTGTGCAGCAATTAGCCTTGTTGTGACGGCAGGATTGGTATTTTTTGTGGCGTATGTGATTAAGCGGACGCTTTATGCCCACGAAGCGGAACTGAAGCGCGACCAAGCGTTTACCGTGTTTGAGGAAGATCAGCGTGGGAAGCCGAAAAATCTGCGGCGGCGCAAACGCTAGGGGTGTCAATCAGCGCAGCTTTTTGTGACATTCTTCACATGTGTCGGTTACGGCGACCGATCTACAATGGTGACAGTTCAGGATAGCCAATCACCTTTTAAGGATGGTGCTAACCTAAGCGAAAAACCTCCAACATCCCCATCTTTGCTCAGGGGCTAACAACCCCAACTCGACGACGACCAATACCAATCACGTTGGTCGTCGTTGTTTTTCCTAATATTTCAAAAAAGACTACAATAGAATCTATCGAATGGCGTGGGTGAAGGATTGAGCGATGATCGACATTAACCCCAACGGCAAGAAGATGATTCTTTCGGTAGATGGCGGCGGTTTGCGCGGCATGATTTCGATTGCCATGCTGGCTGAACTGGAAAAGAAGACGGGTAAAACCTGTTCGGAACTTTTTGATATGGTGGCCGGAACGAGCACCGGAGCGGTCATCGCTGCTGGAATCGGTCTGGGTTTGAGTGCTCAAGAACTGCTTCAGGAGATTTACCGCACCCGTCTGCCAGACGCGTTCCGGGCACAGCCTTCCGGGATCGGGCTGTACCTGCGGTATGCGCTGGGCGGATTCCGCAGCCTGTATACGCTGGATGCATTCGTACAGATGATTGGCCCATTCGCACCGGGGAAAAAAGTTGGCGACTTCACCAAACCCATTGTTTTTATGACGACCCGTGATGTGCGGACAGCAAATACATATTTCATTGTGAGCAAAGGCCCCGGTGCGGCAAGTTTTGCGGATTGGCCGGTTACAGGCGCAGTGGCAGCGAGCGGTGCAGCGCCGATCTTTTTCCCACCTGTGCTGGGTAATTTGATTGACGGCGGCGTGGGGATGCACGGCAATCCATGTCTGGCGGCGACAGTGGAGGCGATGGAGTATATCAGCCGGGAAGATGCGAATTTCCGCGATGGAAATGTCATTCATATGTCACTGGGAACGGGGTTTTTGCCTGTTACGTTTGATGAAGGCGCGGGCGGGCGATTTGGGATTATCGGCTGGTTAAAATATTTGATCGAGGAAGTGCTGGCAGATACAACCGTCAACCAAGTGCAAGCTACTCGCACGATTTACCGCGACCGGGTGGATTTGCGACGATATAACCCGTATTTACTTTCAGAAAGTGTAAGCGAAAAATTGGGGATTTCACTCCAAAATCGGCCAAAACCGGAGAGTGTGTCGACCGGACTTTCGGTACTGGATCAGCCGATGATGGAATTGATGGAGGAAATCGGGCGGGTGTACGCGGATAAGGTTGACTGGACAGCGCCAAATTATGTGCCCTGGATTGAGACGGATGGCATCGATAAGGGGGAAGGCCGTGATGGCGGCCATCCGCTGCCGAAGATACGAGGTTCGGCATGGAAGGGGACGATGTTTGAGTAGGGAGTGATGAGTGAAAAGAACTGAGAGAGGCGCAAGCAGGATTTATCCGGGAGGGGTGTAGACCCAGAGGGCGTATTGGCGTTCATGGGGGACACTGGTGTAACGGCTGAAGAATGGCCCCTGAAGCGGGAAAATCCGAGCGATCAGGGCGTAGGATATGGCGTCGTCCTGTTCGAGGAAGAACAGCAGGATATGGTCGCGGGGCAGTGCGGATACTCGCGGGAGCAGCAATTCTTCCTGATATAAGATGGTGTAAGGTAATTTCAGACGGCGGAGGCTGATGGTTGCATCCAGAACAGGCGTATGGATGAGTTGATTGGTAACAAAAATAGCCTCCGCACCCTTCGGGTAATAGGTGGCGCGGTCGATGGCATCGAAGTAATCATAATTGACCCGAATCTGATTATTGACGGCTGGTAGATGCTCATTGAAGTACCAGATTATGGTGCCTGTTCCCATCGCCAGCAGCAGGCCAGCAATAATCAACATGCGCGACCAAACGGGAAGCCACCGCGGAGCCAGCATGTCCAGCGGGTAACGAAGCCCAACCGCGATGAGCAAGGCCATGACCGGAAATAACACCACAAAACGGGCTGTCCAATTGGTCGAAACAACCAGACTGACGCCGAAGAGGGTCATGGCAACCCACAGCCACAGTAAGGCTCCAGCGCTCCGCATTCGCCAGAAGGCATAAAACAGACCAAGCAAAAAGAATGGGACGATATACCAGGGGATGATGCCTGTATATCCACCGTAATAGAAGCGGCTGCCATCCGGCGACCAGACAGTGTGAAAGAGGGCAGGTTTGATGGCTTCGTGGTAATGACGCTGCAATACTTCCAGCGGTGGCTCCAGACCCAGATCGCGGAGCAAATAATAGGGACGGATGCCTTCTGAGGTCAGGCGGGGCGCGATGCTTAGATCAGTGTTGAGCATGGTGGCGTAGTAAGGGAAAGCGACCAGCAGTGCCGCCAGACCCATCAGCAGCCAGCCGCGTCTGTGCGCGCGGGGGCGGTAGGTTAGCAGAAGCACTCCACCCCAGACGATGAACAACCCCAAAAAGACCAGCCTCCCGGCTTCGTAAAAGTAGCTGGTCAAGCCGAGTAATATCCCCGCCAGCACATAATCACGGGATGCACCCCGGCGCAGGGCATTTACCAAGCAAGCTAATGCCAGTGTCCCCGTCAGTGGATCGGCAATATTGTTCAGCGCCAAACGACTGAAATGAATATGCGGCGGGAAGATGGCAAGGACGGCAGCAGCAATCAACGCTGTGCGACGGTCGAACAGAACATTTGCCAGCGCGTACAGGGCGGGTATGGTCAACACACCGACGATTACGCTGGTCATCCGTGGGCCAGCTAAATCTGCCCCGAACAGCGCCACTGTCCATTGTTGAAGGTACGAATAAAGATGGGGGAAGGCAGCGATACCATTCATCGGTGCGATGAGGCGGATGGTTGATTGATTCCAGAGGTCAATGATGCCAAAGTGGAAATGGACTTCGTCAATCATGATATGCAGGGCGTCGTTCAAATGCCACAGGCGAAGGATAAGCCCGATCAGCATAATGATGATCAGCACCGCCACCGCCCAACTTTTTTGTATCCTCAACCCTCGAAAGCCGCCTAATCCCCATGCTGCTGCCAGTATCCCACCTGTGAAAAAAGCCATCTGAATATGCTGGGAGATGGGCAGGAATTTTAAGGTTGGGTGGTTGGTGAGGATGGTCAACAGCAGCAGGGATGCCGCGCCACCTGATACGATGCGCCACTTAACAGGTGTTTCGGTGACTGTTTCCGCGAGTGATCCGAATGATTCCAGCGGCGGTTTGAGCAGACGAACGGCGATCCACAGCAGTGCTGCGCCCAGCAGGAGGCTGTTGATGGCTGTGTAAGGGGTGTCCAGATCGATCCGCTGACCCATAATCCAGCGGAAGTTGTAGCCTGCGTTGGCCATGAACAGCACTGCACCCAACGCAGCCAGCCAGCCTAATAATGGTCGCACTTTTTTTAATTGGGGAATTTGAATCGGCAAAATAGACGTTATCCAGCGATGGTAAGAGGATATGCTTTTACATTAGAGGGCTTTGCGCGGTTGTGTCAATATGGTTATGAATTTGGGGGTATCCAGGGACTGAGGCGGGGTATCCAGCGCGGGACATTGTGCATATATTCATCGTAGTCTGCACCAAAACGCTGGCGCAGTCCGGGTTCTTCTGAAAGCGGGATGTAGACGAGATTTACAGCAATTACGATCAGCGCCCAGATCAGCACAGGGACTGAGCCAAAGAGAATTGCTTCGCCTAAAACAACAGCGCAGACGCCGCTAATCATGGGGTTGCGAACATAGCGGTAGATGCCAACCACGACCAAACGCCGGGTTGGATCCCAAGGGGCGAGTGTGCCTTTGCCGATGGTGATGAACATCCGAATGGTCATTATCATCAACCATAAGCCGCCTGCAATTAAGGCCAATCCCAGAAGGATGGGCAGCAGATGGATTGGTGGTGGCAATCCCCATCCTGTATTGAGGGTGTTGGTCGTGGAGATGAGCAGCAACGGGATGAAGCCTGTCACTGTGATGGGCAGCATGAAGGCTTGAATCTGTCTTGCCATAGCTCATCTCCACATTTAGGAAATGATATGGGCAAGCGTGACCTTGCCCATAAAAATAACTAGGGGTATTTGCGGTTGAGCATCCGCGCGTAGGGGATGGTTTCGCGGATGTGCGGGAGGCCGCAAATCCAGGCGACGGTGCGTTCCAGACCGATGCCAAATCCGGCGTGCGGTACGCTGCCAAAGCGACGCAAATCCAGATACCACGCATAGGCTTCGCGCCCCAAGCCCAATTTGCGAACCCGTTCCTCGATCAGCGTGGAGTCGTAAATGCGTTCGCTGCCCCCGGTGATTTCGCCGTAACCTTCCGGCGCAAGCAGATCGACGCTGCGGCAGACTTCCGGGCGACCTTCGACGGGCTGCATGTAGAAGGCTTTGAAGATTGAGGGGAAGTGATAGACGAAAACAGGCTTGTCGAACATATCGGCAATGGCGGTTTCGTGCGGGCTGCCAAAATCTGTGCCCCAATCCATGCGAAGCAGCGCTTTCTGTTCGGGGTCTTCGGTGGCGTCGGCCAATTTGTTCAGGCGCTCAACTGCATCATCGTAACTGATGCGTGGGAAGGGCGGCAGGACACTTTCCAGCTTGCTGGTATCCCGTTCGAGGATTTTTAGCTCTTCCTTGTGTTTTTCAAGCACCGTCTGGATGACATGGCTGACGAACTGCTGCTCCATATCCATCAGGTCTTCGAGATTGAAATAAGCAATTTCGGGTTCGAGCATCCAGAATTCCATCAGATGGCGGCGTGTTTTGGATTTTTCGGCGCGGAAGGTTGGGCCGAAGCAATAGACCTTGCCAAATGCCGCCATGTTGGCTTCGTTATACAACTGCCCGGTCTGTGCCAAAAAGGCATTTTCCCCGAAGTAATCCAGACCAAACAGGCTGGTGGTGTCTTCGCCTGCTGATGGCGTGATGATGGGTGTATCGACGAGTAGATAACCGTTGTCGTCCAGCCAGTTCCGCATGGCGCTGATGATGGTGGCACGGATGCGTAAAATTGCCCACTGGCGCGAAGAACGCACCCACAGATGGCGATTGTCCATCAGAAATTCGACACCGTGATCTTTGGGGGTGATGGGGTATTCGTCGGCCATCTGCACCAGTTGCAGATTTTTGATGCCCACTTCATAGCCGCCGGGGATACCGGGAGCGCGGTCGTCCTTACGTACCGACCCGGTGACGATGATCGAGGATTCTTGCGTTAATTTGCCTGCAATCTCAAATTGTTCGGGTTCCAGTTCTTTTTTGAAGGCCACACATTGGGTAATGCCGCTGCCATCGCGCAGTTGGATGAATTGCAGTTTGCCCTTATCGGTGCGGTTGTAGACCCAGCCGCGCAGCGTGACTTCCTGCCCATCGTATTGGGCGATGTCTCGGATGCTGATTACGGTTGCCACAGATGCTAAATCCTTTTTTGTTCACTATGAATGTCGCCGATTATACCACGCCATTTGAGGGGATTGAGGCCGCGTAATCTGGTGCAATCTTCGAGTGGATTGGTTATACTTTCGTCTACTTTCTGATCCGTTAGACAAGGCGTTGTAAAATCAATATGGGCCAGCCACAACAACTCAGCAACTTTCACTACGCTTATATGGATTTGATCCGTCACTGGCATCCTGAATCAGAACTGTACACCGGGGCGGACGCATTGTTCACAGCGGTCGAAAATGGTTGGCAAATTGGGGACACCGTGCGTTACGAAGCACACTGGCTGATGGGTGGACGGAGCGTTACGGTTTATTACTTTGACCTGAAACTGGGTAAAGAACAGATGACAATGCCGATTTTGACCACCCCATATATCCGGCGGGCGCTGCAATCCATGAACGTGAAACTGGTGGCGATGGCGGAGAAACATACGCAGCCGGTGGTGAAGCGATAACGATCAGGTTTTAAGGATCAACTATCTTCCGTTGTGAGAGAATTTTGTGGCGAGACGGATGGTTTGGAGGTGGATGTCTACGATGTCTTCGACATTGCGCGCATAACCGCCTGCCATTGTGATGGCGACGGGCAGGCCACGCGCATGACACAAATCGAGTACCAATTGGTCGCGCTGTAAAAGCCCGGCTTTGGTCAACTTTAAGCGTCCCAAACGGTCGCCCTCAAATGGATCAGCTCCGGCGAGATAAATCGCCAAATCTGCCCCTGCCAGCGCCAATGCCCGCTGTACCCCTTCTTCCAACATATCCAGATAAACCGCATCGCCTGTGCCGTCTTCGAGTTCGATGTCCAGATCACTTTTGGATTTGCGGAAGGGGAAGTTTTTCGCGCCGTGAATCGAGAAGGTGAAGATGGTTGGGTCATCTGCCAGAATGGATGCTGTGCCGTTTCCCTGATGCACATCACAATCCAGCACGATGACACGCTGAACGCGGCCTTCGGCCTGCATGACACGGGCGGCGATGGCACTGTCGTTGAAAATGCAGTAACCCTCGCCATGATCGCGGCAGGCGTGATGTGTTCCACCTGCCAGATTGACGGCGACACCTTCTTCCAGTGCCGCCTGACAAGTGGCGATTGTTCCTCCAGAGGAACGACGTGAGCGTTCGACCATCAACGGTGACCACGGAAATCCAATGCGGCGGATTTCGGCAGGACTTAGTGTTCCGGTTTTGACCCGTTCAAGATAGTCAGCATCGTGGGCGCGGAGAATTTGTTCATCGGTAGCAGCTTCAGGGATGCATAAATCTACCGGGGCAAGGATGCCCGTAGACAACGCCCGTTCACGCAGGAGGCTGTACTTGGGCATGGGGAAACGATGATCGGGCGGTAAAGGCAGGACAAACTGATCACAGTAGAAGGCTCGCATCCGATTTACTTATCCGCTTCTTACGAAAGGTTTAACCAGAGATTGTATAAGATTTACAAAGCGTTTAAAACCAAATGGTTTACAATTTGTCGTATACTGTAAAAAAAGTGGATGAGAGGGCGGCAATCATGACTCGTGTAGACCGAACGATCATCGAAGATGTGGATATTTATCGGCACTGGCACGCACCATCGGAGCATTTTGCAGGCGGTGACAGCCTTGCGACGCTGCTGCTGACCGGGTGGACACTGAAGAAGGTAGTTTTTATGGATACTTACTGGCTGGCCGGAACACGGCAGGTGCGTGTATTTCATTTTGAAGTTTCACGCGACGATACCAGTGTTTCCATACCCGTGCTGGGCAATCCCTATATTGACCGCCTGATTAATCAATTTGATTTACGTGTGGTGGCGGTTGAGCGACCGGGCATTCTGAGCGCCAAAGCATCAGCCACCGAAGTTGACCGGGAGGCTGTTAAAGTTCCGGTGCGGGTTGCACGAGCATAATTCACAACACTTTACGCAGATAATAACGGGTGTACCCCGGTGGATAGTCTGGCAGTTCGGCGTACACCTGATAGCCTAGTTTTTCGTAAAACGGGCGGGCCTGAAAACTATAAGTGTCCAGATGACAATTTCGGCAACCCTGTATGCGCGCTTCAGCCTCGGCCATTTGGATAAGCTGTGTGCCGTAGTCGTGTCCTCGCAGTGATTCCTCCATCCAAACGAGTTCAATATACATCCAACTACCCCATAAATGGGCGATCAGGCCGCCGTGAAGCTGTCCGTTTTCGTCGCGCAAAAACAGTTTGATGGGGTGATAATTTCGGTCACCTGTAGCCGCCATGTTGTATTCATTGATGCCGTTTTCGATGAAATCAACGTCAGCATTAGCAGCAGTGGGTTCGGATGAAATGTGAATTTCCATAATTAGTCTCGTTCCAGATAGAGCAACGCCAGCGCGATGGCTGTTGCCCAACCGAGCACTTTGAAATCTCCGTTACGGACAGCTGTTTCAATTTCTTTGCGGCTGAGGAAAATGATTTGCTGTTCTTCCAGATCGTCGGCATTGATGGGCTGCACTTCTCTCGCGTCGCGTGCCAGAAATAAATTGGCCGCGCCCGCGCCTCGGTTGCCGTCTACAGGATAACGACCCAAGTTAATCCATTCGTCGGCTATATATCCGGTTTCTTCCAGTAGTTCACGCTGGGCGGCAGGCAGCGGGTCTTCGCCGGGTTCGATGTAACCGCCAACCGGTGCGAGCGAGACACCCTCAACCGCATATTTTACCTGCCGGAAACACAGGAAACGTCCATCGGTCATCACCGCTACGACATTGACATAATCCGGCGTGACGACCCACGGCCACTCGTCGATAATCTGACCATCGGGTAATTCGACCGTATGGCTTTCGACCGAGAGCCAGCGGTTGAAAGTGAGCACTGTACGGCGGGCGAGGGTTTTCCAAGTCTGCATTACATCTGCCTTTTTGGAAACTGTACCACGCGCTTATCGGCTCTGACTAGAGTCGGCTATAATCGCACGGCAAAGTGAAAGGCAAGGATGCAGATGGAAATAGTACGCTGTGCGTCATGCGATGGGTATGGATGGTTCGATGATGACGATGGTCAGACGCAGGATTGTGAATGGTGTGGCGGGATTGGGTATACCTACCGTGATGCGAATGGGGTGGATAAACGAATCCCGGCGGCGGATTATGCGGCAGTTTCTGAACAGTTAGAGCGGCTTGAGAAGGAACGGCTGCGTGAGATGGGGTATACGGGTGAGGCCAAAAAGCCGTGGGAGCAGAAAATTCGGCAGCAGGGGGAAGGATGAGGGAGGGCTTAAACACCTCCCCCTTTTGAAGTTACTGGTTACTGAACGCGGGTCGCTACGAAGTCGATTTGCAGGGTGACTTCTTCCGAGACATTGGCGACACCGGGGGCACTGGGGATGACCAGATTATACTGAGTGCGGGTGACGACGGTGGTGGCTGTGCCTTCCAATCGTTCTTCGGTGGTGGTAGCGGTTACATCGAAGGTGACTGATTGAGTGATGTTACGGATTTTGAGATCGCCTGTGATCTGGAAGGTGATGGTTTCATCAGCCGTAACCGCAGCGGGTAATCCGGTCACCGCAGTGGGGGTAAACTCGATAAATTCGTACTCGTCCTTGCTGGATTCGAGAATTTCGCCCCGGATGGCGCGATTGCGGAATTCGTTATTGGTTACAATGGTGCGGGCATTGATCCGAATCTGACCGATTTGTGAATTGGCAGGTGTGGTGAAATCCACCACAATGTCGCCAGCCAGTTGATTGGTTGTACCCACAACAGTCGTCGGCACTCCACGCAGGTCTTCGGTCAAGGTGAAGCTGACCTGCGATTCGTCCTGTACGATACGATAGAGAACAGCCGCCGGAGCTGCTCCCTCGACTATTTCAGTGGCTTCAGCAACAACTTCGGTGGTGGGTTCTACGGTTGCTTCGGGGGCATCACCGGGTATTCCAACACCTGCAATTAAGGTGGCGTTAGCGGCAGAAAGTTCAGCCACTTGAGTGGAGAGTACAGCCACCTGCGTTTCTGACAGATTCGGCGTGGGAACGGATAAGGTTGGCGCAGTCGTTTCGCCACTGGGTTCGCCAGAACCACCAATGATATACACATAGGCAAAAATGCTGATGGCGGATGAGATACCCATCAAAATCAGAATGCCCAGAATGTTAAGATTACGTCGAGACATGAATCCTCCGTTGGGATGTGATTAGGTTATAGCGATAAACTCGATACGGTCAATAGTAGCAATGAGTGCAGTCAGATGGGAAGAACGCTCAGGATATTCTCACGGAAATGTGGAGAAGTTATGGAGGGCGAACCTGCGGCTCACCCTCCTGAAAATGACTACATGCCGATGCTGAAGACCTGACCACTGTTCGGGGGTTGGCCGTAAGTATCAACGGTGACAGCCAGTGTGCCATCGGGAGCTACGGCGATACCATAAGGGAAGTTAAGCTGACCATAAACAACTTGCGGCCCGTCTTCGCCGACGACAACTACACTGCCTGTTCCAGCGTTATAACCTGTGTCGCCAAAGCCATCTGCAAATTGAACAGCATATATTGTGCCATCCGCCGTGACCAATACATCTGTGACCAGCGTCAGACCTTCATAGGTTTGCTTGAGTTCACCTTCCGGGCTGTAACGTTCAATGCGTGCGCCGCCTGCCGGGAATGGGAATCCGGTTAGGAAACCGATGTAAATATCCCCATCCGGGCCGATGGAAACGGAAGTGGGTACGGCGGAAGGTTCACCTTCGACGACAGGCCAAACAAGGAATAATGACAGTCCTTCATCGGCTGTCCAGGTCAACAGCGAATTGCCGCTGGCATCAGCGATGTAGATTTTACCGTCGGCATCTACCGCCAGATCAACCGGGTTGGAAACTAATTCCGGTGCTTCATCAGGATTGTTTTCAGCTTCCCATGCGCGGAAGTCAATCGACTGTGTGACCGCTTTGGTTTCCAAATCAAATTCCACAACGGCTTCGGCATATTGGCCGTCGGGTATTTCTTGCGGCCCAATACCCAAAGTCGCCCAGATGCTAGTCTCGGTAACATAAATCGAAGTTGAGCCTTCAATTTGACCAAAACCCAGATCGGTGCTGAGGAGTTCGGGGATCACGACTGACCATTCACCCTCTGGCGAGACAGCGGAAATTTGTGCGGAGTTACCACCAGTGGCTTCGCCGAATGGGCCTTGTACTGTTTCTTCTCCACCACTTCCGGCTTCAGCAATATAGAGCGTGCCATCGCTGGCATAAAAGAGATGCCGAGGGTTGTTTAGACCGGTGGCAATCACATCATCCTGGGCTACAGTGGGGATGCTCGTGAGGATGAGCAAAACAGAAGCGATACCTACCAGTAATTTACGGGACATTATTTGCTCCTTTAAACCATTGTGCATTTCAAAATGGAGTATTTCCCCCAATACTTCCGAAGCGGAAGTTAGCACGATTGGGTTAAATGAAGATGAGAAATCGCTATTTTTGCAGCATGATGGATGATCAGACAATCTTGTTATGCAGATGTGTAAAGTTATGAAAAACTGACAAAAGGCTGGCTTTTGCAGTTGCATGAGTGATGAGACATACGTATAATGCACAGGCATAAAGTGGAAGGGTTGGAGCAGGTATGTCGGTTGCCGACGAGATCAAAGCGCGGCTCGATATTGTCGCTTATATTCAGCAGTATGTACCGTTGAAACGGGCTGGACGTACCTGGAAATCACCCTGCCCATTTCATGCAGAGCGTACGCCGAGTTTCTCTGTGAATCCCGATACACAGTCATGGCGCTGCTTTGGCGCTTGCAGCGAAGGCGGCGATGTCATTTCGTTTGCCATGAAAAAGCATGGCTGGTCGTTCAGCGAGGCGCTGCAAGAACTCGGCAAGCAAGTCGGTATTGAAGTTAAACAACGAACACCGGAGCAGAAGTCGCAGGATGAACAACTTGACGGTCTGCGCGGATTACTAAACGCAGCAGCGGACGGTTTTCATCAGGCGCTCATCAACCCGGAGAATGAAGGTGCGGCAGCGGCGCTGGCTTATGCACGGGAAAAACGCGGCTTCAGCGACGAAACCATTCAACAGTATAAAATCGGTTATGCCCTACCGGGTTTCCATAACATGCTGGATTACCTGAAGCAGTTGGGCTACAACGAAGACCAAATCATTGAAACCGGGATGGCAATCCGCAACGAAAATGGGCGTGTTTACGACCGATTCCGCAATCGTTTGATGATTCCGATTCGGGATGAACGTGGGCGGGTGACGGGCTTTGGGGCACGGATACTCGATCCACAAGATAACCCCAAATATTTAAATTCTCCGCAAACGCCACTGTTTGACAAAAGCAAGACGCTGTTCGGGTTGGACATCGCCAAAAGTGCCATCCGCGAGAATGAAACCGCCGTGATCGTTGAAGGTTACATGGACGCGATCACCGCGCATCAGGCAGGCTTCAAGAATGTGGTGGCACAGATGGGTACGGCGCTGACCGAAACCCAAATCCGCATTCTGACACGAACTGCTAAAAAACTGATTCTGGCACTGGACTCGGATGCAGCGGGGCAAAACGCTACCCGACGCAGTTTGGAAACCGCGCGGGAAGCCTTGCAGGCAGATTTTGGCGGACGACTGGGAATCGATATTCGCATTCTGCAAATTCCCGACGCGAAAGACCCGGATGATCTGATCCGCGAGACGCCGGGACGCTGGGGCGAACTGGTAGCAAATGCGATTCCGGTGGCTGAATTTGTGATTGACATGGAAACAGCCGAGTTACCCACCAATGCAACGTTGCAGGAGCGTGAAGCCCTTGCACGGCGTGTTCTGCCGATTCTGGTTGCCTCAGAAAATGATCTGTACACAAAGGATAATGTACAATTACTGGCGCGTCGGCTGCACATTACCGAGCGCGATTTACTGGGCTGGGCGGATGAACAGCGGCGGCTTTTACAGACGAAAGCGCCCAAACCGCGCATTGAAAAATCAGGATTGTCTGCTCCGCCTAAAGAAGCATATCCTCATAGTGGCAGCGATCCAGAGCCGCCGGAGATGCCGCCTCGGGCTTATGACGATGCCGATGCACCGCCGGAAGAGTGGGAACCACCTTCAATTATCGTCCAGCCGCAGAACAAAACTCAGTCTGGACGTGGCACGCCTTTAACGGCGATTCCCACTGGGCGACGGCAGGATGTGGCAATTGAGGTCTACTGTCTGCGGGTATTGTTTCAGCGACCAGAAGCATATTATGCGGTCAATCGCAAACTACGTGAACTGGCAGGAACACGGCGTGAACTGCATAATGGGCCGCTGTGCGATTGGCAGGCTGATGACTTCAGCCAGACAGACGCACGGGCGCTGATGCAAACCTTTTTGGAAGCGCTGGAGCAGGATGATCTGGAGCCACTGACTTATCTGCGTACTTATGCAGACCCATCGCTGCATCCACAGTTGGATGTGATTTTGAGTGATGAACTTCAGGGGATACGTACCCGATTGGTGGATGGGTTGGCAGCAGATTTAATGTTCGTCTGGGATTATAATCGTCCTCCACCGCTGGATTTAAATGCGGAACTGGTGGAAAAAGCGCTGCAACTCCGTGCCCGTCGATTACAGCGGGAACGCGAAGAACTGCTATTCTTACAGGTTGATTTGCATAGTAATCAAGATATTGAGGCTGAACGGCGGTTTCAGGAACAGATTGCGCTGTCCAGTATGGCAAAAGGGCTGATTGACGCCGAACTGAACAAACAGATGAGTGCGCTGCGCGAGTAGGGGATTATGCCTAAGAAACGCAAACGTGACGAACGCGACGATTCACAAGAAATGCCCAAAGTCCGGCTTGAGGACAGGGATGGTGAATTCGACGTAGATGATGAGGCAATCGACGACGACGATAGTCTGTTCGATTCGGGCAACATCAAAGACGACGATTCGATGGTTGATGAGCCAGATGAAGATGATCTGGACGATTTTGAAGATGATGATCTGGATGGCAATGTGTCGTTTGACGCGGCAGCATTGGCAGATGATCCGGTGCGGATGTACCTGAAAGAAATCGGGCATGTACCGCTACTGGATACCAACCGCGAGACCTGGCTGAGTACCCAGGTAGCAGCGGAACAACTGCTGGAAATGATTAAAGACTCACTTTCGCGTGTCGAAGAAGGACATGAGGAAGATCAGGCTGACCCGGTGAGTATGGTTGATCTGGCTTTTCAGCATGTGAAGCGCAATTGGGAAGAAGTGGTTGAAGGGGCAACTGCGTTCAGTGTAGACGTGCCTAACCTGCGCTTAATCACCGACGAAGTGCTGTTCGTGCGCGATAACTGGGACAGCGAAGGCAAGTCTTACATTCGTGAATACCTGCGCCAGAAGGAATGGGGACGCGATGAACTCTGGACGGAACTGGCACGGCGCTTGTTCGATGTGTTTCAGGGTTTGTATCTGATTCCATTTGACCTGCTGGTCAAAATCCGTACCCATTACAAAACCGCCAATGGCTTGCCATCTCAGGAACAATTCCACGAATGGCTGGTGGCAGAGACGGATTTGATCGCTGATTTGCCACAGTTCTTCAAACAGGTGGATGAAAAGGCCATCGTGGCCGCTGAGGCACTAACACGGGCGAACCTGCGCCTGGTGGTCAGCGTTGCCAAACGTTATATGGGGCGCGGCATCAACTTTCTTGATCTGATTCAGGAAGGAAATATTGGTTTGCTGCGGGCGGTCGAAAAGTTCGATCATACCAAAGGCTTTAAGTTCAGCACTTATGCAACATGGTGGATTCGGCAGGCGATCAGCCGCGCGATTGCTGACCAAGCACGCACAATCCGTATCCCGGTGCATATGGTGGAAACCATCAACCGTTTGATGCGGGTGCAGCGCGATCTGATTCAGGAATTGGGCGGTGAACCCAGCGCCGAGCAGATTGCTTTAGAGATGGAATTCCTGACAGCGGAAGAAACCGAAGCCATCCGGTTTATCAAGCGTAACGGCGAACGTATGGATCCCGGTTTACAGCGTAAACTGCGGCGGGCAGCACAAAAAGTCCGCAAGATTATGCGGATTAGCCAAGAGCCGATGAGTTTGGAAATGCCGATTGGGCAGGAAGATAGCAGCCTGCTTGGGGACTTCATTGAGGACGACAAAATTCTCGGCCCGGTGGATGCCGCCAGTCGTCAACTCCTGAAAGAGCAGATTCGTTCGGCGCTGGGTGTGCTCAGTGAACGCGAACGGGAAGTGCTGGAAATGCGCTTTGGCCTTTCCGATGGGCAAGATCATACACTGGAAGAAGTCGGCAAGCATCTGGGCGTTACGCGCGAACGCATCCGGCAGATTGAGGCGAAGGCTTTACGCAAACTGCGCCATCCGACGCGCAGCCGCCAACTGCGTGATTATCTGGAAATGTAGGGACGAGTAATTCGTTATGCCCCTCTCCAAACAAAAAGGGGAGGGGTATGATTTGGTGGCATCGTTATCCCCGGATTTAATACACCTATTACAAGCGTTATTGAGTGGCACAATTTCTCGCGTCTTCACTAATTTGAGCTACAATCACTAATTAATCAATATGGTTGCCTGTATTTTAAAGGTCAAATAGGGATGGATGAACTGCGCGAACAGATTGCACAGCAGATACAGGTTGGATTTGCCGAGACGCCGTATCCGGGTGATGAAAAGGTTGCTGCCTATGCGCGTTACGGGCGCTCGATTGCCGATGCTCTGCGTGGGAAACACTGGTCACAGGTGGGGCTGGATGTGCTGCTGCAACACCGCTGGGAAATTTTTTTGCTGACACCAGAAACATTCCGGTTTTATGTGCCGGTGTTCATGCTGGGGGCATTGTATAACCACGATGAAATGGATTCACTGCCGGATAACCTGATCTTCAGTTTGACACCCCAGCGCGACGAACACATTGCCAATTATTTCGCGGGCGAGTATCGTGATTATTTCTCGCGGCGGGCGGCGGCGTTCAAAGTTGAAGAACGACGGACACTCCTGTCATTTGTAGAGGCTTACGCGGGACTGTATCCGCAGCACTCATCAATTTATGATATTGATCTGCATAAGGTAACTATTCCGTTCTGGCGGCGGGCACTGCACCATGAGTGAAGAGCTGCGACAGAAAATTGAGCAGCAAATTGAGGCTGCATTTGCTGACACCCCCTATCCCGGTGATGACCAAATTGGTAAGGGGGCGAATGACGAAGTGACACTGGCGTTTCGGGGTACACACTGGCGCGATCTTTCGCTCAAATATGTCATTGACTATGGCATGGATTTACAAGTACTCACGCCAGAGGGATTTCGCTTTTACCTTCCGGCGTTTCTGCTGGCGGTTATACGCTATTATGGACAGGTCAGCACGCTGCCAATCAGCCTGATGCACAGTCTCGCGCCGCCCGACCCAAACCTGTATTTGAAGTATCAGGAAAAGCAGTCCCCACATCACTCGGTGAGCGACTTTCTGAGCCGTGTCAGCGTTTTTACACTGCGGGAAAAAGCGGCCATCCGCGAATTTTTGATGTCCTACCGTAAGTTATACCCCGAAGCATCCCGCGAACAGCGCCATCTGAACCGGGCGCTCGACTTCTGGAAAACGGCATAACCCATTGAACACTGAAAAACAAATGATGCTTCAGCGGCGTCTCGCGCGTATTAAACGAGCCATTGAACGGCTGCGCGTTCTGGATAATCGTTATTCGTGGGGGCGTTTGTCCCTGTTTTTTGCAGGCAGTGTTTTGACGCTTGTCAGCTTCGCGCTTCAACCACTGGCAGGATGGGCAGTGCTGCTGATCGCGCTGGTTGTATTCAGCCTTGTTGTTTATCGGCATCAAAAAATCCGTCGCACCTTAGCCCAACTTAAAATGTGGTATGCCATTCAGTCTGAGCATATCGCTCGCTTGAAGCTGGATTGGGCGCATCTTCCAGCGGCGCTGCCATCATCCGCCGAGAGCGATCATCCTTTTGAACCAGACCTCGACCTGACAGGTGAGCGTTCATTGCACCGGTTGTTGGATACCGCTGTTTCGTGGGAAGGTGGTTTGCGGTTACGTGACCGTTTGCTGACACCGCCGCCAAACCTGAAAACGGTTATGAATCGACAGTCATTGGTGAGTGAACTCATTCCACTAAGGCATTTTCGGGATCGGCTGACGCTCGGTGCGCGGATGATGCTGGGGCATTCCCGGCGGCGTTGGGAAACCGGGGAGTTATCCAAATGGTTCGACCAGCCACCACCATCCGGGCGCTTGGGACTGGCACTCCTGGCAGCCATTCTGCTGGCAGTAGTCAATCTGATTCTGTTTCTTTTGGATGCTGCGAATGTTCTTCCAGCGTTGTGGCAGGTCACATTTTTGGTTTATATGGGCGTGTATCTCACACAGGCGCGGCAAGTGATGGGATTATTTGAACAAGGGTTGGCGATGCGCGATGCTCTTGCACCATTGGGAGAGGTAGCGCGCAATCTGGAAACCCGTTCGTATGCAGGTAAGCGGCATCTACAACGAGTCTGCGCGCCATTTTCAGGTGATAAACGCCCTTCAGTTCAACTTGGGCGTTTGATGTGGGTGATTTCGGCAGCCAGTTTGCGCTATAACCCGTTTGTCTGGGGCGCGCTGAACGTCCTTATCCCCTGGGATTTGTTCGTCGCTTATCGACTCAATCACTATCGTACTGATCTGGCGGTTCATGTACCGGAGTGGTTAGATGCCTGGTTTGAGATTGAAACCGCTTGTTCGCTGGCGACATTTGGGGATTTGAATGCTTCGTACATTTTTCCGCAGATCAGCAGCGATGCGACTTTTCAAGCACAGGGATTAGGGCATCCACTTATTCCCGCCGAACGTCGGGTATGCAACGATTTTTCGTTGGATAAATTGGGCGAGGTTGCGCTCATCACTGGTTCCAATATGTCTGGCAAAAGTTCGTTTTTGCGGACGCTGGGGATTAACCTGTGCCTGACGTATGCAGGTGCTCCGGTCAATGCTGATTCCCTAGAGGTCGGATTATTTCGTGTGTACACCAGCATACGCCTGAATGATTCGCTGGCGGATGGTTTCTCCGGTTTCTATGCTGAGGTGCGGCGTCTAAAGGCGTTGCTGACCGCGCTGGAAGCTGAAGATCAACAGCCGTTGTTTTTCCTAATTGACGAAATTTTCCGTGCGACCAATAATCGAGAGCGTTTGATCGGCAGCCAATCTTATATACAGGCGCTGATTGGCAAGCATGGTATGGGTGTGGTTTCGACTCATGATCTGGAACTAACGAGTTTGCCGGGGCCGATCAATTATCATTTTGAAGATCAGGTTGTGGATGGGCAAATGACCTTCGATTATCGAATTCGATCTGGGCCTTCACCCACTACCAACGCACTTAAGATTATGCGGCTTGCCGGACTGCCCGTTCAGGATTAAATACGATGACAGAATTGGTTTACTGCCCGATTTGCGGCAACAAACTTGGTGAACGCGAAGAAGGCGGGCGGATGCGGCAGGCCTGCGATAACTGCGGCTATGTGCATTACGTCAATCCGGTTCCGGCGGTGGGCATCCTCATCGAGATGGACGGCGGCATGGTGCTGATCCGACGCGGGCAGCCACCCCATCAAGGCGAATGGACGCTGCCGAGCGGATTCATTGAAGCCGATGAGAGCGCCGAAGATGCGGCAATCCGCGAAGCCGAGGAAGAAACCGGGCTGAAGGTCGAAATTATCGAAATGGCGGGGATTAATTCGTTCCCGGAAGGCCCGCCAACCAGCGGTATCATCATTTTTTACCGGGTTCGTCCGATCAGCGGCACGCTCAAAGGTGGGGACGACGCTTTAGAAGCACGGGTGTTTTTGCCCAATGAGATGCCCCGTTTACCTTTCCGCACCCATCGGGAAATTATCGCGGAATGGATGGAACACTATCAGCCGCATGACCCGGAAATGACTCAAACGGCGCGGGTGGTGGAAGAACCTCCTTTCATTATCCGTCCGGCAGAAGGCCGGGATCTGGATGAGGTGATGGCGCTACTGGCACTGATTCCGGTGAATCGGGGTCTGGGTGTGGATTGGGATGCGATTGCGCTGCGATTCCGCGAATCGGCGGGTGTGGAAGTGTTTGTCGCAGAAGCACGACAGATGCCGCCCATCATTATCGGGTTTATCGCCCTTTCGATTGTGCGGACGCTAACAGGCGGGCGAGGGTTCATCAATGATATGGCGGTACTGCCAACCTATCAACGACGTGGAGTAGGGGCTGCACTGCTGGAAGCGGTCGTTCGCCGTGCAAATCGGCTGAATTTGCAATCTCTGATGGTTAATGCTCAACGGGCGAATGACCGCGCGAAGGCGTTCTACGCCGCATCCGGCTTTTCCGAAGAGATGATTATGCATTTCAAGATGCGCTGAACGACCCCACTGGGAACACAGATTTGAAGCGTTTTTTATCTCGCTGGTGGAAATTATTTATTCTGGTGCTGCCGCTGATGATTGCCATTGTCATCCTCGCCGCGCCGCGCATCATGCGGTTCATCGGCAATACACGCAGCAACAGCCTGCCACCGATTGAAAGCTGGTTTACGGATTCGTCATCTCGTCCAGCATTGATGACGAACCGCGAGATGTGTCCCGGTGCGCCGTTTGCTCTGCCTTCAGATGGCTTCATCGGTTTGCTATGGAACGACCCCGCCAGCCCATACACGGTTACAGCTACCCATGCTGGAATCGATATTTTTGGCGATGGCGCACCGGGAACCGTGCCTGTGTACGCTGCCTACGATGGCTACCTGACCCGGTTGGAGTTGTGGGTGTCGTCGGTCATCATCCGCCACGATGACCCACTGCAACCGGGGCGCACGATCTGGACATACTATACCCATATGGCGGCGCGGGATGGCAACCAGTCGTTCGTTGTAGATGAATTTCCACCGGGGACAGGCAATGTTTTCGTGCGGCAGGGGACGCTGCTGGGTTATCAGGGTGAGTACGCTGGTGTAGGTCGTGTGCCGATTGGAATGCATTTGCATTTCAGTATCGTTCTGAGCGATGAAAATGGGGCATTTACCAATCAGGATTTTCTGAGCAATACGGTTGATCCTTCACCCTATCTAGGAATGCAACTCAATATTGCCGCCATGCCTGAACGCCCGATTCAGTGCGGATTATGAAGCGTTTTGCCCCGCTTCTGTTTTCAGTCATTTGCAGCCTCATCCTGACCCTTATCACTGTCATCCCGCCCATTGTACCCGTTGATTGGGCGCGACTGAATGCGGCAGGGCAATATATTCCCCAAACCGTGAAATATGACTGGCCGCATTATGGGTTACAGGTGGCTTTGTGGCTGGGAATCCTATTCGGGTTATGGCTGTGGATTAAAGATTTTAGCTTTCGCCCCCAACTTATTGTTCAAAACCGACATCTCTATCTGCTGATTGGGATTGTCCTGCTGGGGTTCGGATTGCGGCTGTATGGACTGGAACGGCTGCCGCTGATCGTGGATGAGATCGGATTCGCGGCGCACGCCTCAGATATTCTGCATGGACAGCAAGTGCCGATTTTCGCGCCGGGGCACAACGCCAATCCAGCAGTTTATTCGTGGCTGGTTTCCGGGGCAATGAGTCTATTCGGGCAAACACGATTCGCCATGCGTTTGATTCCGCTGCTGTTCGGCATGTTGAGCATTCCGGCGGCCTATGTTCTGGGACAGGCGTGGTATGGGCGGCGGATTGGGCTGATGGCTGCGGCATTTCTGGCGACCTGGCCTGTGCATATTTTTTATAGTCGTATGTCGCTGTACAACATCGTTGAGCCGTTTTTTGCCCTGCTGGCATTGGCGGCATTGGGACGGGCAGTGCGGCGTGGAGATATGCGGCAGTATGTAATGGCGGGGATATTGGCAAGTGTAGCGCAATATTTTTATCACGGTTCGCGGCTGTTGATAGTGCTGATTTTTATCTATGTTTTAATCGCCAATTTGCCAAGAAATCCATTGAAAAATATTTCTTTCCGCCTTTTTATCTATTTTTTTCTCCCATTTACATTGATATCCCTGCCTCGCTTTGCCCCAATGTTTTTTGGAGGACTGCCACTGACCGGAAATGTAGAGACGATGCGTTTGCCCGCTGATCCGGGGGCAAATATGCTGCGGTCGGTGTTGGCATGGGTTGGACAACCGGACGTATCACCCTTCTGGTTGAGCGATGCACCACTGCTGCTGATTCCAGCATTGATCATGTTTCTGTTGGGTATGGGGGTTTGTGTATGGCGGTGGCGCAATCCACGCAGCCTGACACTGCTGATGACGATTGCGCTGGTGACGATTTTCGGCGGGGCAATCTGGACGGCCTCACCGTTATATGTGCGTTATGTGACGGCGACTCCGGCAGTGGTACTCCTGATCGCTATTGGTAACACTCAATTTTTAAGGGGCAGAGCGTGGGTAGTTCGGGTGCTGTTAATTGGACTGATTTGTGGGCAGGGAATATGGGCGAGTGTGGTGCAGGTGGATGAGGCAGCAGGGCGGATTACATCAGCCCATTGGGAAGCGGACAGGCTGGCTCAGGAAGCGGCTGATTTGCCCAAAGGTGCAGCAGTGGCGATCTATCCTTCAGGCTGGAGCGCAACCGAAACCATTACTTTTGCCCATGCAGTAGCCGCTTATGGGGAACGACGCCCGGTGATTGCCCGTTAAAACAGCTTCAATTGTTCGGGGTTATCGCTGCCGGGTTTCTTGATCGGGCGCGGGGTGAGCAGTTGATTTTCCCGCAACCAATCCCCATTTGGCCCGTCCCATCCATAAGCATTCAGGTTGATGCGCCCGTTACGCTCAAACTGTATGCCTTCACTTTCCAGCCGTTGACGCTGTTCCAGTGCGGCGCGGCTGCCTTCTGGTAAGCTAATTCCGCCCTGACTGTTGATAACTCGCTGCCAGGGTACATCACTGCTTCCATCTGAGGAAACCGCGTTCATGGCTTTGCCGACCCATACCGCACCCAGCCGAACATAATCCGTCTCATCCACCTCGGAAGGCGGCGGAATCATCGAAGCAATTTGCCCATAGGTGCTGACAGTACCTGATGGAATCTGTCGCACGATATTCCAGACGGTTTTATTGAAGTGAATAGGGTCAGGCGGTGTGTTCATGATTAAAGTTATGTAAAGTTACAAGTTTTTTATGGATCATGTATAGCGTTCAGGCTGTGTTGAATTATATTCTATGATAAACGGTTTTTTAACCTGGAGTTCTTTATGCGCCGTATATTGATCCTTTTGGTCGTTATTTTTGTTTTCGTGCTGCCGGTAAATGCCCAGAAACCGGGTGGAAAAGGCACCAGCGTCACCACCGATTCGGTAGAGGCCATCTGTCCCAATGGTGTACAAATCCAGAATGGGGTTGAGTTTATTATCAATATGCGTCCCGGTTTTACCTATACGGCGACGGCAGTGGGAATCAATGGTTTTGATCCGGTGATCGGTGTTGGCGACCAATCAGGAATTGTCTTGTGCGAAGATGATGAATCCGCTGCCGGACGCTATTCGGTTGATCTGCCATCCAGCGGATCAGTTACGCCATCCTCGGCTAATTCACAAGTGCCTTTTAACCACAGCAATGCTTCATTTGCTGATATTTCGCTGGTGGTTGGCAGTACAGATGGTTCCGGGGGAGAGTTTGTGTTGATTCTGGAAGGTATGGCGGTGACGACTGCTGATGGCAGCGGTGCGGGTGCGGGCGATCCGTTCGTCGTTCGGTTGACACAGAATATGGTCGATTCGGGTGTCCTGAATGTCTACATGCTGGCGATCACCAACAACGTTGACCCGCTGATGCAGTTGGTGGATACGGATAACAATGTGATCGAACTGGATAATGGTGACCGGGTGGAATGCGACGACGCGGGCGACTCGGATATCTGCTGGGGCGATTCAGCCGATTTAAGCGGCTCATTCGTCTCGCGCACGCAGGGGCGGCAAACACCGGGTGGCCCGCATGACTCTATGCTCTCAATTCCCATTGGTGACTTTAGTCTTGATTCTGATCCAGACAATAACTTCCTGAATTTCTTGATGACTACTTATCGCCAGGAAACCTTTGGCGATTATCTGGTGGTGTTCCATACCGGGACTGGCACGGGTGGCGGGCAACCCTCATTAGTGCCGACGCCGCAAGGTGGTGGCAAGAGTGGCAATACAGCTAATACGGGTGTGACTGCTACCTGTCCAGACGGAACGCAGATTACTAATGCGGTGGAAATTGTGGTCAATATGCGTCCCGGCTTTACCTACACGGCGACAGCATTGGGGCGGGACGGCTTTGACCCCATTATCGGTGTTGGCGACCAGAATGGGGTCAGCCTGTGTAGAGATGATGACCAATCTGCCGCGCGCTACACAGTCAATTTGCCCAGCAGCGGATTGGTTGACAGTGCCAATACCAATTCACAGGTGCCTTTCTCTCATAGTTACGACAGCTTTGCGGACATCTCGTTAATTGTAGGTGGGCTGGATGGCTCGACGGGTTCGTTCGTCTTGATTCTGGAGGGTATGGCGGTGACGACTGCTGATGGTAGCGGTGCGGGTGCGGGTGACCCATTCGCCGTTCGGCTTACCCAGAATATGGTTGATTCGGGTGTGCCGCTGAGTGTGTATATGATCGCTGTCACCAATGATCTCGATCCGTTGATGCAGTTGGTGGACAGCGACAAGAATGTGATTGAACTGGATAGTGGTTCGCATGTGGAATGCGATGATGCGGGCGATTCGCAAACTTGTTTTGGCGATCATTCCAGCCTGAATGGGGCTTTTGTTTCGCGCACACAGGGGCGTCAGACCCCCGGTGGTTCGCGCGATTCGATGCTGTCATTTGACCTGAGCGGTTTCACGCTTGATCCTAACCCGGATTTGAACTTCCTCCAATTTCTGATGACCAGCTACCGACAGGAAACTTTTGGTGATTATCTGGTGGTGTTGCAGATCGGAGTCGGAACAGGAGCAGGCACAGGCGGCAAACCGAACGTATAAATCGGGGAAGACAAAGCGAAGGGCGGATAAATCTCATATCCGCCCTTTTGTATTAAGGCGATGCTTGAGCTGTCTGAGTCATATGCACAGCCTGCTGTGTTTCACGCTCACGTGGGGTGAATTGTGCTGTGGGCAGGTTATAGGGCGTTTCCGTTGGTATCAAACCGGGTGGGAGCGTGGGCGGAAGGGTGCTGACTACCAGCGTTCCCGGCAGCGGCAGCGGCGTCCATGTTAATGTGAGTGTAGGCAGCGGTGTAAGGGTTAATGTTGGGCTAGGTGTTGGCGATGGTGTGCGCGTCGGCGTGGGTGGAATGCGCGGCGTCGTGGTCAATGTTGGACTGCTGGTTGGTGAAGGTGTTTCGGTGCTGGTTGGTGTTGGCGAAAGTGATTCGCGTGATTCGAGTGTCAAAGTTGGTACTGTGGTCACTGCTGCCGTTGGGGTAATGCTAATCGATGGTGACGTAATATGTGACGGACTGGAAGGCAGCGATTGAACGATACCATTCTGAATATTTGGCGTGGTGGCATCCAGCAAGTCTTGATGGAGATCTGCCAGCGCTACGGGCGGGTTTATAGCCGTTAGCCGTTGGTGAGCATTGTCCAGAATTGGCGTTAAGACAACCGCGTCGCCATTATTGAAGTCGATGACCTGTGTAACAGCTTCATATAGGTCAATCAGCACAATTTCAGTCAAGGTTCCGTTAGCTGCCATGCGTTCAGTTTCTTCCAACCGGACGCGGGCAAAGTGCAGCGCAAGATCGCTCTTTGAACCTGTCAGGGGCGAAAGCGACAGAATAATATCTTCCCAGAAACGTTTGACACTGTAGAGTGTATCGCCCGGTTGGCTGTTCGCAGAAACGGCGATTGTCCCGCCAATACTGACCAGAAAAGCGATCAATAGTGTAGCTGCTAAACGGCTGAAGCCTGCGGAGAACAGGAATGCAGTCCGGGGACGTGATGGGCGGGTGACACGGCGGACGATTTTTTCGTCTTCATCCGCTTCATCCAACTGGATAATTTGCGCGCCATTAAACACCTTGCCCATCATGCGATCAACGGCTACATCGCTCAAGGTGGGTGACTTCAGTTTACGTGTCAGCACCGCTGCCAGCAGAAGTGGCCGGAGTTCATCGGCAAATTGTGGGTAGGCGGCAAGACACTGAGACGGTGTTTTCTGACCGCGATCAATCGCATCCAGACATTCTGTCAGGATTTCTGTCAGTTCAGAGGAAAGACGCGGTTCGTTCACGATAAACCTGCAAGGATAGATTCGGCATTGACTCCGGCGCGCTCCAATCGGCTGGCCAAGGCGCGCAGTGCCCGGTGTTGCAGCGCCTTAATGGCATTGGCATTTTTGCCCATCAGTTCAGCGACAGCTTCAATGCGGTAGCCCTCGACAAAGCGCAAGATAACCACCTGCTGCTGTTCATCGGTCAGCCGCGAGATTGCTTCTTTTAAAACCTTTGCCGCTTGCTTACGCATAATTTCTGCGTCCATATCGCTTTTGACCGGAATAGGCTCATCGTCCAGGTTGCTTTCCTGTGGGCGTCGTTCTACCCGGCGGTAATGATCGACCACACGGGCATGAGCGATGCTATACAACCACGCCACGAACGGTTTGCCCTGATCGCGGTAATCCGCAATGCCTTTCAGCGCACGAGCAAACACATCCCCAGTTAAATCTTCGGCCAACTGGGCATCGTTGACGCGATGATAGACATAACGGAAAATGGCTTGTACATTCGCCCGGTAAAGTTCTGCGAATGCTTCATTCTCCCCACGCTGCGCCCGCTGAAGAACCTGTATTTCTTCAACGCGATCCACAGGAGTATCTCCGTTGCATGTTCAGGCTACCTTGATTCGCGTTGTTCATCTCCATTACCGTTAAAACTTAAGAAGAGTTACGGGTGTTTTGATTCTTCCCCATGATATACCCAAGTGCGAGTCAGCACACGTTACGATTGTGGAACGTGCGTTTGTTCATCGGTGTAATAAGGGTTATCAGTGGATAATTTAGGAGAAAAGTCATGACCCGCAAATTGGCAATTGGTATCATCGGGTTGGCGCTTTTAGTGATATTTAGTGTTGCTTCGGCAAAAATTTCCCCTTACATCGAAGATCCAGCGGCGGAATGGGGTGATTTAGAATCGCCCTTCCTAGTATGGAACGCGACCGCAGTCGTCGCCCATTATGGGCGCTTGGGCACGTATGGCGATATGGATGCGTTCTCGTTCGAGTTCAACAGCAACGTCGAGAATTGGCCTATTGAACTGGCCGTCCCGATTTGCGGCTCCCATTTCAAAGACGTTTATCCATCAGCCGCGTTAGTTGGCCCCGGCCTGGAAATTCCAGCTGAAGGAAGTCTGCCTTTTGAACTGCCCGAAGGTATGGGAGCGCAGATATTCGTTAACGAACATAATGATTCACGCTCAGGGAGCGACAACATGTTTGCTATCGATGCCTACCGCCCCTCTACATTCCAAACCGATATTCCAGAAGCCGGAATGTATACGCTGGTGATCTGGGAACCTGAGGGCAATGTTGGCGCCTATGTGGTTGGTACTGGATTGAATTACGATCAATTTGAGCCACGCACTGATAGTGCGATAGATGCTGCTTTCAACGAATTGTTTAGCGGTTTGTGGATGCAGCAGGATTGCAATGCTCCAGTTGCAGCTCAATCATGTCCGCTTACCGTGAACGAAGGCGGCACTTTGGCAGATATACCGCAAACAGTAGAACGCGCCAAAGTTGGCGAGGGATTTGTGTTGACCGGAGACGTTCGGGATGCGACTACCTGTTTGCCGATTGAGGACGCGCAAGTTACCTATTGGTTGGTGAATGAATCTGGTGAATATGACGCTGACCATGAGGGCATGGCATCAACCAATGCTCAGGGTGCTTACCGGATTGAAAGTAATCGTCCCGGTAGTTATGGCCCGGAGGCACACATCCATCTGGCGGTCAGTGCACCGGGTTATGAAACAGTCATCACAGTTTATATTCTGCAAAGCAATGACGAATCCAGCGCGAATTTTCTTTTGGCGTTGAATCCTGAATAAATGATGTCGCAAGTTTAGGGGAGGATTTAAAACCCTCCCCCTCAAAGCATGATTAGAAGTAGCTGCTAATCAAATCCAATAGTTGGCGAATGCTGCTTGCGTCACCGGAAAGCACCCGTGTGGCACTAGCACGGGCGATGCCATTCAACGTGTTGATGTCGGCATTAGAACCATAACCAACTGGGATGACTATCACCGGATTGACATCATCACGACTGCTCTCAATTGCTTGCAACGCATCATTGAGCGTTACATTCAAGTCGGCACTGGCAGTATCCGCGCCATCGCTTAAGACCACTACTGCCCGGATGCGATCTGCGGTATCGGTCGAGTTCATCCGGCTAACTACTTCTTCAATGGCTGCGTACAGTGCCGTACCGCCATTGGCATTGAGACGATTGATGTTTTCGATCAGGTCTTCCCGAACAGTTTCAAAATTGTTCAAATCGACCAAATGATTGATTCTATCGCTAAACACCGTGAGACCAACCCGATTATTGGATTCCATCCCGTTCAGAAAATCCAACGCGGCTTGCTTGGCCTGCCCGATTTTGTCCTCGTCCAGCATTGACCCAGATATGTCGATCACCAACATAATGTCCGCCTGCTTTTTGACCAGTGACCAGCTTTGTTGAATGCTGGTGATGACAGTCGGCGCTGGCACATCAAGAATGTTCTGCGGTTGGGAAACATCCACACCGTTTTCGGGTACGAATGGATATTCAAGCGGTACATCCGGGTTGGCTGGTCGGAAGCCCTCGCTCATAATGACTTTCTGCATATCGGGTGTCAACACAAATTGGGTAAAGATTTCTGCACCAGTCTTTTGCTCTGGTGTGACCCAATCGGCATTAACGACACCAAAGGGATGCTCATGCCAGAACGTTCCTTCTTCGGGGTAAATCGCAACTAATGGCTCCTGCGGCTTAGTACAGGTTTCATCACCCTGCTGCGCGCCCCGGTTCAGGCAAATCAGATCAGTTTCTTCAACCGCCAGAAAATCCAGATAATCCGGGCCTCGGCTGATGTACTCCAGGAAATCTTCGGTACGACGTGAATAGTGTTTGACCAGCGATTCAAGATCACGCACACATGACTGTACATCGTCGCTATTGACCGCCGCCAGCGTCAACTGCCGTTCATCAAAACCGTTTTTGCGGGCGCAGGCATAAAACTCAGCGATGGTGGCCGAAAGCCCTGTAGAACTCACATTAGGATCGGTGTGTCCATAATAAACAGCGCGCCTGCAATCCGGGATTCCATAATCACACCAACCGTTTGGGCTATTCAGCACTGCCAGCAGATCATCCCAGCCAATTTCGTCTGAGCCGATTTTCTGCTTAATCGCTTCTGCGCGACTCTGCCATATGGCAATAACCACAGGGGTCAAGGCGGTCGGTTGCGCATCGCTAAGGTCGAAAATTTCACGCGAGGTATTGAAGTTGACCAGCGTCAGCCAGTGGCTCACGGACGGTTGGAAAATCGTCGGATGGTAGACATTCTCGTTATTAGGCGCGATGATGGCGTTGGCAATGCCTTGTGCCAATGAGCCAGATGAACCGCTGGTTGGCTGTTGCCCAGCCACAAAGATGGGTTGTTCACCAGTGGCGTAGGGCTGTCCTGTAGCAGGATTCTTGCCCTCAGCCGATAAGGTGTTAAACGCTTGAATGATTCGGGGCATATACTGCTGCGATTCTGGCGAATAAGCGATGAATACGTCAATGGCATTGGCTGGACGGGCGATTCCTCCGGTTTCATGATATGTTTCGCCCTGACGCATATAATCTGGCAGTTGAATTTGCGCTGTTGGCCCAGATGTTTGATCGCCGCCGCACCCCGTCAGCGCGGCAATCAGCAGCGCAAGTATGAACAAGCGTATGGTTTGCATTTTGTCTCCTCATAACAGATTATTAAACCCTCGATCACGAACTTAAACCGACCTTAAAGGTCATCAAATAAAACGCCCCCACCTGGTTGGGTGAGGGCGTCGGTATCGTAGATGGTCATCTGCTATAGTTGACCTAATCGTTCACAATATGGTTTGTTGAGAACGAGTGACATTGTGTAACGATGAAGGCCGGGGGCATAAGCATTTTCGACGATTGCATCAACGGTGAAACCGAATTTCTGAAAAAATCCGGCAGTGTGTTGGCTTGTATCAATTATGACACGATCAGCATTTCCGGATTGGCAGATTTCGCGCAGTCGCGCTGTTAACATGAATTGGCCCGCACCGCGTTTGTGGTGTTCATGGGCAACCATACCCCAGCACAGGGCTGCTATACGCCGCTTATCATTGATGTAATATCCGCTACAACCGATTACCTGCTCCGTTGCATCTTCCAATACAAAGTAGACGCAGTTCGGTTCGTCGAGAAATGTCACAAAATCCGGGCGCTCATCCACCCCAAAGTACATCGGTGTATTGCCGTCGAAAATGGCTAAACAAGCGTCTTTATCAGCAAGGGTGTATGGGCGCATGCGCATTCTTGTAATTCCTTAGCGTAAATCAGTTTTTACCCCTTCCTCGCAATTGATAGAAGGGGTAAAGGGAATTCACTGAATAACCAAACGCTAGAAGAAACTGCCGATGATTTCCAGCACACGCGAGATGTTGTTGGGATCACCCGATTGCACGGTGGTTGCGCTGGTGCGGGCGATGCTGTTGAGGGTGCTGATATCGGCATTCGAGCCGTAAGCGACGGGAATGACGATGACCGGGTTGAGTGCGCTGCGGCTGACTTCAATCGCTTGCAACACATCATTCAGGAACACATTTTGCTCGTTGCTGGCGGTGTCGGCGCCGTCGCTGAGAACAACCACCGCCCGAATGCGATCATCCGAATCTGCCGCGTTCAGTTCTTCTACAACCTGTGCCAGTGCTGCATAAAGGGCTGTACCACCATTGGCCTGTAAGCGGTTGATGGTATCCCGTAAATCACTTTCAACAGTTTCAAAGTTGCCCAATGGCACACGGGTGGAGATGACATCGCTGAAGACTGTCAGACCGACGCGGTTGCTGGAATCCATTTCATCCAGGAAGCGCAGCGCTGCTTGCTTGGCTTGCCCGATTTTGTCTTCATCCAACATCGACCCCGAAATATCCATAAGCAGGATGATGTCGGCCTGCTTCTTCACCAGCGACCAGCTTTCCTGAATGGCGATAATCACATCGGAAGATGGTACATCGAATACTGTCTTGGGGCCTTCGAGGGTTACGCCGTTTTCATCGACAAACGGAAAGGCCAACTGGATATTGTTGTTGACGGGACGGAAGCCTTCGCTCATGATAAGCTGCTGTTGGGCATCGGCCAGCACATATTGGGTAAAGAGCGCTGCACCCTCTTTCTGTTCGGTTGTGACCCAATCAGCATTCACCACACCAAACGGATGCTCGTGCCAGAATGTACCTTCTTCTGGGTACAGCGCGACCAGCTTCTCCGGCGGTTTATACTGTGTCAGACCACGATTGACATAGATCAGGTCGTTTTCTTCCAACGCCACGAAGTCCAGATAACTTGGCCCTTGAGCAATATACTCTTTAAATTCGGTAGTGCGGATGGAATAGTGCCGAATCAACTGTTCAATATTCCGCACACCCGCCTGTATATCCGGATTACGGACTTCGGCCAGAGAAAGTTCGCGCCCGGTAAAACCCGTCTCGCGTGCGGCGGCGTAAAATTCGGCAATCAGGGTTGAGAGTCCGGTGGAACTGACGAATGGATCGGTATGTCCATAGTAAACGGTGCGGCGGCAGTCCGGGATGCCATAATCGCACCATCCATTCGGGCTGTTCAGTACCGCCAGCAGATCATCCCAACCGACATCCTCGGAACCAATTTTGTCGCGGATGGCCTGCAAACGGCTTTCCCAGATCGCCATGACGACCGGCGCGTTAGCTGTTGGCTGAATGTTCGCCAGATCAAATAATTCGCGTCCGCTGCGTTCGTTCGCCAGCGTTAGCCAGTGGCTAACCGAGGGCTGAAAGATCACCGGTTTCTGTACATTCCGGTTGTTAGGGGCGATGATAGCATTGACGATGCCTTCCATTACCGTGCCGGATGAACCGCCCGCGCCATTAGTCGGATCGGTGATGAAGACCGGACGCTCATTCGAACCGTAAGCCTGTCCTGTAACCGGGTTCTTTCCCTGTGAGGACAGCAAATTGAACGATTCGATAATGCGCGGCATGTATTGGGCGGACTCTGGCGCGTAGATGATGGAAACATCGATTGCGTTGGCCGGACGGCTGACCTGTGGTGTGCCACTGGAATTGCTGGCACCATCGCAGGCAGCCAGTAAACCGACCAGCAGCAGGACAAATAAGCGTCTAAAACGATGCATAAATATCACTCCTTCGTGTGATGTTACTGGTTCGATGCGACCCACTGGATAAGGCCTTGTGCGTCTGTGCGGGAGGGTATTTCAACCATTTGCCCATAATTGGGTATCAATTGGATGCCGTAGGGAATACCCGCCGCAAAGAGTGGGGCGGTGGCTTCTTCCGGTTCGCCGCTAACGGGGCGCAGGCCGTACTCGACCAATTTAGCCTGCTGTGCCGCACTTGCCAGCGTATTACCCAGTAGTTCAACGGCTGCGCGCTGGTCATCAGTGGTAGTTGTATCTTGCCAGCGCAACATGGGGAAATTCAACGTAAATTGATAAGCTGGATAGCTCAGTTGAACCGGTTCGTTATTCAGCATTCCATTTAAATTCAGCAGCCATTGGGCTTCCGGGAAAATGCCGATTTCAACAGTGGATGTCCCGCGCGCCATTGTGGCCGCTGGATCGCTGCCCAGCGTGGTGAAGTTGGGGACACTCTGCACAATTGGCAGCAGCCAGTTACGGAATGCGCCGCTGTTGAGTATGTTGCTGGCAAATGCAGTGGATTGGTTGAATGTGCCTGCGCCGGAAAGCAATACAGCCAAACCGCCAATTTTACGCGAGGGCTGGGCAAACGCCAGCTTAACGAAACGCCAGTCGGCTTCCCCACCGAGGTTTGACCATAATTCAGCTTCGGCTGCTGCAACGACTGATTCCCAATCCAGCGGGTTTGCGCCATTCGCGGTGACTACGGCGACGCGACTGGCATAACCGCCCCAAACCAGTACCGTGCGCGCCAGCGAAGGTTGCACATCGACCAGCGGTAAACCATTCTGTTGAGCATATTGGGTGGACAGGCTAGAAGCGGCCAGCCATGCATCTGGGTGATTGGTAGCCGTCCAATTCTGGGTTTGCCCCTGCTGCCAAACATCTAAATCATCAACTGTGAGTATGGTGAACTTGACCCGCCGGGTGGCGTTGACAACAGGTTCATTCAAACTGTTGACTGCCTGCTGCACCCACTCGCGTGCCAGCGGGTCTACAGCAATCGTGATTTCCAGCGGTGGTTGCGAACGCAGGAAATAACTTGCACCTACAATCCCACCCGCGACCAGGATGAATAACAGGACAAAAATCGTTCCTCGTCTCATCAAAGCATCGCCCCGTTTTTATAACAGCGTGGACACACTTGGAAGTGTCTCTACATTCAATATACGAGTCTACAGGAAAGGTTGGTTGCGATGTCCCCGTATTATTGGGGTTCGCCCCTCATTGTAAGCATAGCATATCCTCGAAATTAAACCATCTTCCATCCGCAGTCCTATTTGCTGTGTGACTGATTGTTCATATAATGAGTAAAACCCTCCTTTATATGTGGAGAAATGTTTATGCATCGCCCATCACGTCTTATCCTCCTGATAATCTCAATCCTGATGTTCACATTGGCCTTTAGTGCCTTTGCACAGGATGATAACCCTTCACAATATACCGTCGAACGCGGCGATATTCTGGATTCAATCGCTGCCCGTTTTGATGTGCAAACATCGTGTCTGGCTGCTGCCAATGATCTGGGTGCTGGTAATGAAATCAAGCCGGGCCAGCAGTTGGTCATCGACTATTCGTGCCCACGTTATGATGGTCTGGATTTTGTAACCAACCCGCGCGAGGATGATAGTGGGGGATCGGTTGCTGGCAGCGGAGATTTAGGTCAGGGCGGTGGAGATAGTGCGCCTGAACCCGGCCCCAACGATACGACCTACACCGTAACGCGCGGTGATACGCTGGATACCATTGGGCAGGAGTTGAACATTTCGTCGGTAGCTATTGCTGTTGCCAATGAAATCGGCCCACGCGACATTATCGAAATCGGACAAGTGCTTATCATCCCGGCAGATGCGCCAGCTTATGGACAGTTTCCGGCGCTGACCGTTCCGCAAAATCTGAACAGCACCGATCAGGAATTGGGTCAGGGTGGTGGCGGTGTGAGTGCCGGGCCGGGGGACATTCTGTACATCGTCCAACCGCTGGACATTCTTGACCGGATCGCATCCGGCAATAATGTACAGGCGCTTTGCCTCTCGGATGCTAACAATCTGACGAACCCAAGCCGTATCTTTCCGGGGCAAACATTGGTCATTCCCTCAAGCTGCCCGCCTTATGATGGCGCGGATATTATAGTGGATAGCTCAGACGCGGGTTAGATAATCTGTGATAAAAAAAGAGGCGCAACTGGTTGCGCCTCTGAGAATTATTTTACACCCTTCATTTTCCGCTCGACAAACACCAGGAATGGATATGCCAGTTTGCTGGCATCCACCGACGCCCCTTTGAAGAAAACCTGATTGGCTTCCTCAAAATCGTGGTGCAGCCGTTCAATCTCCCGGCTTTGTAAATCCGAAGGCTCGTTGTGAAACAGCGTGACGACGGTGGTAAAACGTCCAGCAGCGAACATTAACCACTGTTTGGCACTAATCTTGCGGATTTCGCGGTCAACCCGTCTACCGCTTTCCATGAGCATGGTGAAGTCGTTCAAAATTGGTGCGAGTTTGTCTGGCGGAACATCGAATTCGCCTAACGTCTCCAGCAGCGTACCATTGCGATTATTGTAAATGGTCATGCCGATAGCCTTGCCCATATGGGCTTCTTTGACGGCAATTGTGGATTGTCCGTCTTGCATCATACCCATCACGGCATCTGGCGCTTTGCTCAAAGCAGCCATATCAGCCAATGCTAACTGACTGGTGTAACGTTCGTAGATAGCATGGAATTGTTCCCGGCTGATTGCGCCTTCGGCAAATTCGCTCAGGACTTTCTGGATTTTTTGCTGAATGATTGCCTTGTAAGCCTGCACCTTGCTGGTGGCTTCGGTTGACATGTGGATAAAGCCTCTTCGCTTATGATTGCGTCTATGCCCATAGTACCACAGGCTTTGAACAGCGAACGTTATACTTCCGTATGGATTTTGATTTTGATGAATAATTCATGTTCACACTTCCCCTCTGAACGATTGTAGTGTTTCCAGATAGTGTTCTGGCAGACCAATATCGTAGCGTTTGCCATCCATCATCAACCCCATAAAACCATCTTCCTGTCGTAAACGATCCAGTGCAGAAGTTAGCTGGAACTCGCCATATTCACGCACATTATTTTTAATGTGTTCTTCCAGATAATCAAATACCTGTGGCTTGACCACATACTGCCCGAACACAGTCAGGTATTCGGCATTGCCTAATCCTGATACCTGAAGGTTGGCTCGTGCATATTCAATAGTTGGTTTTTCGGCAAATTCGGTGATGTGCATCAGGTTTTGATTTTCGCCCCAGTGCCCGGCCACTGTGCCAAAGTTGCCGATTTCTGACTCGGCTGTTCGTCGGACACCGATCACGCTGGTACTGTGGTGGCTGTAGGCTTCCAATAACTGCTGGGCACAGGATCGGTCACTATCTGAGCGGTATAGATGGTCGCCCAACATTAGCAAAAATGGTTCATTTCCAACCAGTTCGCGGGCGCAATAAACCGCGTGCCCCAGCCCATCTTGCACAGGCTGAATGGCGAAGCGTATCTTTTGTCCCATCTCAAGCAGTTTTTTGGAATACGCCTGAAAATGGGGCGGCAGTTTGTTGAAATTTTCGATGCTGACCTGCGACTGAAACAAGGACTCGAATGCAGGCAAATCCTCGGCCTGTACCACAATAATCACCTCGTCCAAGCCGGCTTCGAGGGCTTCTTCTACGATCAGTAAAATCGCGGGCTTGGCGATTCCGTCTCGATCAACGATGGGGAACAGTTCTTTCTTAGTGGCTTTGGTTGCCGGAAACAAGCGTGTGCCGAATCCTGCTGCCGGGATGACCGCTTTGCGAACTTTCGCTCCGGCATAGAGCGTCAGCTTGAGGCATGACAGATGCAAATCCCGTTCAATGATTTCAATCACCTTTTGCTGGTCGGCCTCGCTGCGTACCAAAAACTGTCCTGTGCCATCCCCTTGCGACCCTACGCCTTTGCCACCCCAAATATATGGTTTCAATGGTTCGTAATTCAGCACCCGATTCAGTACCGGGGCGGTCAATTCTTCCGGGCAAGCGGGGGCAGCATATTGATTGAAATAAGTTTGGGCTTCAGTCATCAGACTGCCGAGTCTCTCAGCATCACCTTGCATTAAGGCATCAATGGCTTGATGTGAAATCTGCTTGTTGATCGACCCCAACAGTTGTTGAACACCTCGCTCAACCTCATCGCGGGCGAATGGGTAGCAGCGGTTCAAATCCGCCAGGATTTTCTTGGTATCTTTCTTGGCCTGCAAATCCACGATCACAAAATGCAAATCGCGCTTGACGTGCAGTTCAGTCGTATCTAAACGGTCACCGTCAAACGTCATTAACACTGGACGGTTACCATAAGCACAACCCTGATCCATGCGTCCGCAGCGTGAGGGCGTCAAAATTTCGCCCTGATAGGCCATTTCCATCTCACCGCGAATCGTCATCTTTAGATCATAAATCCGATTAAACGCCCGCGCCGTCAGCACGCAAATCGCCGCGCTGGAGGATAGCCCTTTTTTGACGGGCATATCTGTTTTGTAGTTATCAATCACCAACCCGCGCACATGATAATGTGTCAAAATCTGGTAGGCGACTCCGGCGATATAACTCCAGAACCCGCCTTTTTCGGCCTCTTCCAATAGCGCTTTTGGCTCCATCGGGATTTCATATGGCTCTTGTTTTACACCATCCGGGGTGGTGGCAGTCAGGATCAGCGCATTGGGATGAGGCTGGACTTCAGCATAAATGCCCTGGTTCGTCCCGGCGATAATGGCGTAGCCTTTCTCAATATCGGCGTTGGTGCGGCGGTAGCCCCCCGCCCAATCCGAGTGTTCTCCCAGCAAACAGATGCGCCCTGGAACAAAGATTTTCAAAGTAAAGCTCCTTTGAGGGTTAAATGACATTCCCCAATTATACTTTTGGAAGGCTTGGAGTTCTAAACCATCGGTTTCGCAAAAATCTAATATGATGTAAAAGTTAGCAGTGCTGCAAACCTGCGTGGATGAAAGGTTCGTTTATGGTCGCTTTCTTTAATCCGGCCCGTATGTTGATGGGGCGGCTCAAATACCCACAAAAATTCATGCTAATCGGGTTGTTGATGCTCATCCCGTTAATTGTGGCGTTATATCAATTCATCGCCAAAATAAACGAAGATATTGATTTCTCTGCCAAAGAGCAGTTGGGGCTAATTTATAATGACCCGGTGTTGGATTTACTGCAATCCATACAAGCGCATGCCAGCCTGAGCAGTGCAATTCTGGCGGGTGATACTTCGTTTCGTCGGGCGCTGATGGACAATGAAGGGCAAATTAACACAGTCATTGCAGCGGTTGATGCTGTCGACGCAACTTATGGCGAACAATTGGATATTCAGAATGATTGGGTGAATCTCAAAAGAGAATGGAATGCCCTCAAACAAGATGGGTTGACTCTTTCGCTTGAACAAAATATTGCGCGGCACAATGCGCTGACGAACAGCATCCTCAGTTTGATTACGATTTCCGGCAATAATTCCAACTTGATCCTCGACCCAGACATCGACAGTTACTATTTGATGGATACAGTCATTACTAAACTGCCGCTGGCTGCGAACTATCTCAATCAAATTCGCATCTTTGGGTTACAGGTTACGGTGAATGGTCAGATTACTTCCCAGGATCGAACGCGCCTGGGCATTTTATCGGAACTGGTCAATTCTACAGTGCAATCGAACCGCAGTGGACTTGGCTACGCTTTTGATCTCAATCCGTCTTTGGGTGAACGATTACAACCCAGCCTTACCGCTAATCTGGCAGCCGTTGATTCCTTTCTGTCATTAGTATCCACCGAGCTTATCAATTGGCGTTCTCCAACGGGCAATGCTTTCTCTTTTGGCACCATTCGGCTGAAGGCAGATAGTTTTAACGAGGCTGTTACAGCCACGATTGATGCGGGTTTTAAATTCTACGATCAGGTATCGCCCGCACTGGATGATTTGCTGCAATCTCGTATCAACGACTTCATACAGCGGCGGACAGTTGTTCTTGTCGTGGCAATTGCTGCGCTGGCTGCAACTGCTTATCTGTTTGTTGGTTTTTATCTGTCGGTGCAGCGTACCATCGTCAGCCTCGATAGGGCATCGCAGCGTATGGTGAAAGGTAATTTCGGCAACACATTTGAAATCGACAGCCAGGATGAACTTTCGCAGGTAGCCGTTTCGTTCAACAACATTGCTACTGAGCTAATGCTGGCGCGTGATCAGGCGCTCGAAGCCAATCGCTCTAAAAGCACCTTTCTGGCGAACATGAGCCATGAACTGCGTACTCCGCTGAATGCCATCATTGGTTACAGCGAACTGATTGAAGAGGAAATGGTTGATGAAGGGAACGATGAATTTATCCCTGACCTGAAGAAAATCCAGACAGCCGCTACCCATTTGCTCTCACTCATTAACGATATCCTCGACCTTTCCAAGATCGAGGCAGGCAAGATGGAACTGTTTCTGGAAAAAGTTGAGATCAATCCGATGATTGCTGATGTGACCAGCACCATCACACCGATGGTTGAGAAAAAGCATAATACCCTGGAAGTCACTTGCCCAGATGGTTTACCGGAGATGTTTACTGATCTGACCAAGACCCGGCAAATCCTGTTTAACCTTCTTAGTAATGCCAGCAAGTTCACTGAAAATGGAACAATCAAACTGGATGTGGATTCCCGTCAATTTGCTAACCAGGAGTGGATGGTTTTCACAGTCAGCGATTCGGGTATCGGTATGAACGCTGAACAATTGGAAAAGTTGTTCAAGGATTTCTCGCAGGCTGATTCTTCAACAACCCGGAAATATGGCGGCACAGGGTTAGGGCTTTCCATCAGCCGTCGCTTTGCCCAGATGCTAGGCGGCGACATCACGGTGACCAGTCAACAGCAGGTGGGGTCTAGCTTTACCGTTACCCTTCCCGTAAAGTCTGTCAAAGTGGAAGATGACAGTGTGTTTGCTCCCACAAAAGTTGATCCAGAAGTGAAAATGATGCCCATTCCGGTGGGTGCCAGCACCGTTCTGGTGATTGATGATGACCCCTCTGTGCGCGAATTGGTAACCCGTTTTCTGACCAAAGAAGGCTTCAATGTCCGCACAGCCAGCAGTGGTCAGGATGGTTTAAAGGCTGCCCGCGACCGTCGACCAGATGTGATTACGCTGGATGTCATGATGCCGGGTATGGACGGGTGGGCTGTTCTGAATGCCTTGAAGGCCGACTCCGAACTGGCATCTATTCCAGTAGTAATGATGACCATCGTCAGCGATAAAAATCTGGGCTATGCATTGGGTGCTTCCGATTATCTGACGAAGCCTATCGACCGTGACAAATTGGTTACTACCCTTCGTAAGTACGAATGCAATGATCCCATGTGCAAAATCATGGTGGTGGATGACGAACCACAAATCCGTGAAATTGTTCACCGGATGCTGGAAAAAGAAGGCTACGAAGTTACCGAGGCCATTGACGGCAAGGATGCATTGGAGAAATTGCCGCTAGTCAAACCGGAAGTTATCCTGCTTGACCTGATGATGCCGCGTATGGATGGCTTTGAATTCCTAGCGCAAATGCGTCAATCTGATGAATGGAATAAACTGCCTGTCATCGTAATTACTGCCCGTGATCTTTCGACTGAAGATCGGCAGAAGCTCAACGGCCACGTCTTGCAAATCCTCCAAAAGGGCGCTTATCGTCAGGAACAGTTGTTGGCCGAAGTCCGCCGACTGGTAGATACACTGGCTCCTAAAACGGCGGATAAGCCGAAAGTTTAGCTTCACAATTACCATCTATAGGACAATATCCTGCTAATTTTAAGGCGCTTGCAAACTCAAGCGCCTAAATTAACATCCGTATTCATCTATGGAGTTGTTCATGGCAATCTACGTTGACCCAATTGTGGAGTATCCAGAAGCAGCGATCTGGCCCGGAATCCGGCATATGGGCAATCGCTGGTGTCATATGGCTTGCGATGGCGACCTGAACGAATTGCACACTTTTGCTGCGCGTTTAGGGATGCCACGCCGCGCTTTTCAGGATCACCGACTTGTGCCGCATTATGATCTGACGCCAGAAAAACGCGCCTTAGCTGTACAGTTGGGCGCACGGGAAATTACCTCCAGCGAACTTGTTCGCCGCTTCAAGCGCGATAATATTAACTACATCACAGATAAGCCAGCTTAACAACTGAGGTTTTGTCTCCAATCTCCCTGCTATTGCTACAATAAGGCTGACCCTTCGCACACCTTGATCGCATTCTGATGCTCAAAGACAGGTACACTCAAATGGGGGATGGCAAACCCCTCAAGTATGACGATTCCCCCCAAAAACTAACGGTTTGAAAGGTTATAATATGAGGCGCACGAAAGGATTACAAATCTAAACTAAACGTAAAGAATACTCAGGGGATATTCTGCTATGCTTGACAATAAATTGTTTCAGTCGATTGGTAACGTTGCTGTCCGTACCATTGAATATAAATACCCCTCAGTCGAAATTCACTTTTTTGCATTGCGTGGTGGCGCGGAGTCTCGGATACATATTGCTGCCAGAGGTAATCAGAGTGGACGTACCGGGCGTCTCTACGATTTGGATCCCGTTCCCACATCCGATACACTGTTGGTCAAGGATATTGCCGGGGCACTGGAAAAACAGATCGAACGGCACGTCCGCGAATTCCTTCAATCCACTGAAGAAACACCCCGCCCTGCTGATTTGCAGGAATGAATTCTCAACCTGGCACGCTTTTTCACAAAAACGTGTAGAGGAGGGCTTCAAACCCTCCCCCACAAGACTTATTTATCGACAGATGAGTATCCTCTCTTTACTCATCCCTCATCGCTCATTACCTCATACGCCACACCATCCAACACAACAATCACCTGTTCACTGATGGAGAAGTAGGCACCGAGTTCAGGATGAGCGTCCAGCAGCGCAAAGTATGCGTCGCTCAGGAAGGTCACTTTTTCAGTCGTCATGGTGTCCGGTTGGAAGGTGGTATCCATCCATATTTCGCCTTGTAGGATGAAAGTTTTGCCGTTCACCGTCTGAATTGGATTGATGTAGCCATAAGATTCGTCTACAGGTTCGCCCGGCGCAGCAGGTGGCGCGCCACCCATCTGAGCATTCATGGTCGGCATTGCCATCGGCGCTTCGGCATTGGCAAAGTCGGCTGCGGTATCGGCTGCACTCACTGCCCCTGCGCCGGATGCTTCACCCGATAGAACCTGTGCTTGCTGGGCAAATTCTTCTTCCGCGCGGTCTTGCCCCTGCGCCGTCAGAATATCATCTTCCTCAATCAGGAAGCTGGTATATGGGGTGATGATGCCGTAGCGCACACTCAACCGCACAATACTGTCCACCAATTCCGGGTTTTCACCGTTTAAACGGATGGTATTCAGCAGATCACCAATCCGCCGCGTTGCCCAAAGTCGTGCGATGAAAGCTTCACCGCCTGCCCGTGATGGGAAACTTAGATTGCTGTAGGTGAATACCTGTGATTGGCCATTCACTGACCCACGCAGTGTAAAACTCAGATTGTCCGCATCACCACGATAACGCCCTACCAGTGTCAACTGCGTCCCAGCAAAGAGATCAGGCAGTGGCATGGTTGGGTACATATCTGAAGTGATAAGGCTGCCCATATCCAGTGTGACATCCGTCAGCACGGGTGCACTGATTTTGCTGTAGAGCGCCGCTACTTCTTCATCAATCCGTTCGGTTGGGCGGACATATGATCCAGCGCCGCGTTGGTCGCGCACAATGGTGTCTAGCAGGAAGGTGTCTACATCATCGCCAACCCCGAAAGTGAAAATGCGAACGTTCGGACGCGCACCAGCTTTAACATTCGCCACGATGTCCTCGGTCGCCGTCACACCCTCGGTTGCCAAACCATCCGTCAGGAATAGGATGGTGGTCGGACGTTCGGCATCCGCTAATTTCAGCGCCTCGGTCAGTGCGCCGTTGATGTCCGTGCCCCCGACTGCCTCCTGCCCACGCACCCAGTCAATCGCGCTCTGTGCCTGCGAAGGTGCTTCCATCTGGTTGCTGAAGATGCGCCAGCCAGTGCTGAACAGGACGACATTGAAGCGGTCGTTGGTGTTTAGTTGATTCAGCACATATTCTGCTGCGCCGCGCGCCTGATCCCATTTGTCGCCAAACATGCTGCCTGACTGGTCGAGCACTACGATGACATCTTTTGCCGCAATCTGGTCATCCGGCAGTGTGACAGGCGGCTGCACCAGCAGCATGAAGAAGCCGTCTTCATTGGCACTTTCGCGGTAGGTGAGCAGGTTTGCATTGATAGTCTGGGTGGCAATGCCATAATACAGGCTGAAATCCTCAGTCGGTACAGCGAAACCGGCCTCGTATCCCGCACTAAATGAACCGTCATCATCGCCCCGGCTGACAGCGATTGAATGGCTGGGTGAATAAATATTGCTGATCGGGTCGTTGCTGGTCACATCGACTCGGATGCTGAGTGTATCCACCGCCTGCGATGAAACCAGATCGGTGACTTTCAGCGGATAGACATAATGCAATAGCCCATTTTCCACTTCCAGAATTTGGGAATAACGGATTTCAATCTTGCGCGATTCGCCCGGTGGGATGGGAAAAACGTTCGCCTGAATAGCACTGCTGCCAATGTATTCCAGCAGCGCAGGGTCGCGGTACTGCCGCACGATTTCGTTGTAGATGCCGTGCGCTTCGTCGGCGGGCAGAATCTTCGCATCAATCGGCTGTCCGTTAATGTACATGGTCAGTTGGTCAACAGCCGCTTCACCCGGCAGCGGGAAGATGAATGTGCCTTCCGCCAGACCGTTGCCTTCGTTGACGAATTCCAGATCAACACTGGTGGTGGCAATCTGGTTGGCGATGCTGACCGTTACCCGGTGGTGGTCAATCCGCAGCCATTCCGGGTTGGTGAAAACCCCCGGCACAGTCGGCGGACATGGCTCACAAATTGCGTCTGGCGGGCAGGGTGGGCATGGAATGATATCCTGTGCCACCGCTGGCATCACGACCAACAACAGTAGCAGTGGAACGAACCATAATAAGCGTTTCATACAAATCCTCCGGCAATTCCTGATCGAACTCTATCTTCTATCTACAGGACGCCACAATTTTTGATTTAGTTCCCAATTCGCTTAATTTTACTTTTTCATCCTGCTCTTATGAACAATTCATCCTCAATACATTGACCAAATCTGGACACAAGCGTAGCATGAGGATTGTGCAATAGAGGAGCATAATCGTCATGTCCAACCGCGAAATCGTTGTTGAAAATCTGGTCAAGCAGTATGGCACATTTACCGCTGTGAATGGTGTCTCGTTTAAAGTCCATTCGGGGGAAATTTTTGGCTTTTTGGGGCCGAATGGTGCGGGCAAAAGCACCACTGTCTCCATTATGACCACGTTGGGATTGCCCACCAACGGTCATGCCACAGTTGGCGGCTATGATGTCGTCACACAGGCTAGTGAAGTCCGCCGTGTAGCAGGTGTCGCCTTGCAGGAAATCGGCCTCGATCCGTTGATGAAGTCAATGGAAATGCTCACTATTCAGGGGCAGATGTTTGGCATGAGCCGCAAGCAGGCACAAGCCCGTGCCCGTGAACTACTGGAAATTGTCAAGTTGACGGAATTTACCAATCGTCTCGTCGGTAAATATAGCGGTGGGATGCGCCGCCGTCTTGATCTGGCGCTGGCGTTGGTACACGAACCTGCCATCCTGTTTTTGGACGAGCCAACTACTGGACTCGACCCTGCCAGTCGCCGTGATATTTGGGCGGAAGTCCGCCGCCTGAACAAAGATCATGGCATGACCATCTTCCTGACCACACAATATCTGGAAGAAGCCGACGAGCTGGCCGACCGCATCGCCATCATCGATCAAGGGCGTATTGTGGCGCAAGGGCAGCCCGCCGAACTCAAAGCCTCGTTGGGCAGCGAGTCCATTAACTTGACCTTCCGCGAATTGAGCGAAGTGCAAAACGCCGCTGCCGAGTTGGAAACAATGGCTAATCGCATCCAGACCGACCGTAAAGTGCTGCGTTTATATTTGGAACGCGCTGCGGGGGCTGTGCCAGCAGTCATGAACCGCTTGCAACAGGCCGGACTGGAACCCATATCGCTGACCCTGACTCAACCCACGCTGGACGATGTGTTCCTGCAAGTCACCGGGCAGCGTTTCGACAACGAAGCCGAACCTACCCAAGAAGTCGCTTAGTCATTCCGAGGCAAACATACTATGAGCGTAATTTCAAAAGCCGCACCTATTGTTACCGTAAATTCAACTGATGATCGTTCCGGTCGCGCATCATTACTGACACAAGTTTCTACCATGACCTGGCGGACACTGGTGACAACCTTTCGTACCCCCGCGGCAGTTATTCCTGGCATTGCCATCAGTGCGTTTTTCCTGCTGGTCTACAACGCCTCGCTGGGCAATGCTTCCAATTTTCTGCCGGGTTTGGCGGGGAAGAGTTATCTGGCTTTCATACTGCCTGTATCGGTAGTCAGTTCCGCACTCAGCGGCGCGGGTGCTGCCGGACAAGCTCTGGTACGCGATATTGAAAGTGGCTATTTCGATAAGCTGCTGTTGACTCCCATCAGCCGGGGCGCGCTGCTCCTCGGTACAATGATTGCGGGCGCGATCATTCTGGGGCTGCAAACGATTGTTGTCATCGTCATCGGTCTGTTTATGGGGTTGGAACCGGAAACCGGTGTGCTGGGTGTGCTGGCTGTATTGGGCTTTGCCCTACTGCTGGGAACCGGTTTTTCCGGATTCACGGTTGGAATCGCTTTGCGTTCTGGCAATGCAGCGGCCACACAAGGCGGCTCATTCCTGTTCTTTCCGCTCACATTCCTCACGGCTACTTTCGTGCCCGTTGATCTGTTGAGCGGTTGGATCAAAACTGCTGCACAATTCAATCCCATCACCTATGTGCTGGAATCGATGCGTTCTCTGTTGTTGACAGGATGGGAAGGAGAGGTTCTGCTGCGGGGTTTTGTAGCTTGCGCCATCCTCGGTGTACTGATGTTCACCTTTGCCTTGACGGGCTTGCGTACCCGCACCCGCCGACGCTAAGACAAATGCTGTGCAAGGGAGGATTTAAAACCCTCCCTTTAAAATGTTAGTGACTGAAGCAGAACTTACTCCAGCGGCACACCCCAGAGATACACAACACCTTGCTCATCGGATGTCGCAACCACCCGCCCATCCAGACTGTAAGCCAGCCCATAAACCACCGTATCATGAGCAAGCGTTGTCAACAGCGTTCCATCAGATGCATCATATAAACGTGCCTCGCTGTCCATCCCGGTTGTACCCACAATGGCCCGTGCCGGATTCAGAAGCGTCTGGAACGGATCGTCATCTTCCAATTCGATCAGGTTTGTTTCGCGCTCCACATCCCAGATGTGAGTTCCCGACCCCGAATCAAAATCCTTTAAGCTCACAATGGGTGCATCACTAGCCGTGAAATACACATCAATCGGGTCGCCTTCCCACGTTTTTTCGAGCGTGATCTCGCCAGCATCAACATCATAAACCCACGTGCCGACTGCTTCATGCCGCATATCTTCCCAGGCACAGAAAATAATTTGAGTGCCTTCAGCGTTGAAATTAATGCTGTTGGCAAAACGACTCGCAGGCATAGCCTTCAACATTATTTCTTCGCCAGTTTGGAAATCCCATAACCACACAGTAGAAGATGTGAGTGCGCCACTGCTGCCCCGCACGAATGAAATATAAGCGATGGACTCGCTGTCTGGGCTGAAAGCCGCATACCACAGCCCGCCGCTTTTTTCAGTCATATAAGACTGCTCCCCTGTTGCGGCATCCCATACCCGCAGTGTGCCATCTTCACCACCCAGTGAGGCGATATATTTTCCATCTGGGCTGAACACCAACCACTGAATCCCGCCCTGATGCCCTTCCAGCGACAGAGTCCGCTCGCCGCTGCGCACATCCCAAACATACAATAATCCGTCTTGAAAGCCACCAGAAACCAACTGGCTGCCATCCGGGCTGAGAGCCAAGGCGAATACAGGCTCACGATGCCCTCGTAGTGTCGAAAGCTGAGTCAGACTAACAGCGTTATCCGTCGTCAACGAATCAAGCATATCCACATTGATCGGATTGCCTGCTTCAACCGCCGGAATGCTGCTGTAGCGCAATGTAGCTGCAATGTCGATAAATTTGGGTTCAACACGAATCATCTCATCTGCGGGAGTCAAACCAACTGCCAGAGCCGATGTTTGGTCATCCAGTTCGATCAGAAAAATGACAAACTGGTTACGGCTTCCCTTGTAGGTGCTGGCTGTGCGTGCTGAAGGATAATCCCCAATGGTGATAGCTATCGGATTGCTGAAGGGCAGGGTTGTATCCGGGTCGAAACTGCTTTTTTGCATGATTGCAATCAGCGATTCGAGCTTCTCTACCGGGCTATTCCCCTCGAATGTGTCTGGGAAAAAATCCGTCTCATCGTCTAATATCAGAAAACTGATTGCTGCTGTACCGGGTTCGAGCCGTGACTCTATATCTACAGCTTCCCCTTCCACGGTAGAAACAGTAATGCTTCCATTCTCTTCGCTGACAAACCAGCCTTTGGGATAGCTAATCGTTGTACGTCTATCTTGAGACGTATATGTTTCGGAAAATGTCTGTGCCAGTGTTGGTGCTGCCATGCAGAGCAGGCACACAATCAACAGTAGAATTGTTCGGCGCATTTGTCATCCTTGGTCTTATTTCAAATCCCATTATAAATCTGAACCGTCATGGAAATAGCTTGACAAATCCATCTAAGACTAATATCATTAGTTTTGAAAGTTAATGGTATTAGCCTTGAGGTTCAAAATGACCACCATGACCCACACATCGACAATCGCCGCCAAGTCGCTTTCGCTGCCGAATGCGTTCCTGCGGCTGGAAGGGTTAACGGTTTTTATAGCCGCTATCCTGCTCTATGCCAGCCAAAGCGGCAGCGCGGTTGCTTTTATCCTGCTGCTGCTGGTGCCGGATGTCAGCATGATTGGCTACAAGGTCAATATTCGTGTTGGCAGCATGGTCTATAATCTAGTGCATACTTATGCACTGCCCGCGCTGCTGGTCGGATTGGCATTGGCGTTTAATGTACCGGTTCTGCTGCAAATCGCTTTCATCTGGTTCGCCCATATCGGCATGGATCGTACCGTTGGATATGGCCTGAAGTATGCAACCAATTTCAAAGATACCCATCTCCAGCGGGTGTAATATGCCTTACCCATCCAGAATTGAACCGGAAGCAGTGATCCAAAAAGCACGTGAGATGATCGAGGCGGAAGGTGCGGAAAGTCTGTCTCTGAATCAACTGGCAGCGGCCTTTGGGGTGCAAACGCCCTCCCTCTACCGTCACTTCAAGGGCAGGGCTGATCTTTTATGTGCTGTGAATCTGCAAACCAGCGCCGCGCTGGTGACTACCCTTCAGCGAGCAATAGCCGAGGCAGAACCTGTTCCCCGTACCCAGATTCAGGCGATGGCGATGGGTTTCCGAGCTTTTGTCTATGCCAATCCGATGACCTATACGCTGGCCTACAGCAGCTTGTCCCCGGAATTACGACCAGACCCGGCGCAATTAGAACAGTTAGTCTTGCCCCTGCAAGGTGTGATGGCACAGCTTACAGGCGAGGAAAATGCCTTAACAGCGCTGCGAGGTGTGTGGGCGCTGATGCATGGATTCATCACACTGGAACTTAACGGTCAATTTCGGCGCGGTGGTGACTTGGAAGCCACTTATATACAAACAATCAATGCCTATATAGCAGGTTGGGGATAGTTGAACCTCTCTCCAAGCAAAGAGGGGCAGGTGTGAGGTTATTCTATTGCAGCCGACGCGCGCGCCCTGACCGCAGCAGAATAATCACACTCAACACGCCGCCGATCAATGCATACAGAAGCATGGCATCTGGTGTGCCAATCTGTTCCGCCGTCAAACCCAGCGCCAATGCTCCGAAGGGTGCTAAACCGAACCACGTCAGGGTATACAGGCTCATCACCCGCCCCCGAAACTCGTCCGGCACTTCGCTCTGAATGAGTGTATTTACCGTCACGAATTCCAGAATGATGCCGAAGCCGAACAAAGCCATCAGGAAAGTTGCGGTCGGAATAGCTGTATTGCGTGTGAACAACACCATAACGAAGGTGACAAAAACAGCCATCCCAAAAACGACCCGCCCGCGCCCAAATGCCCGACCCAGATAAGCCATCAATATCCCTGCGATCACCGCGCCGATTCCAACAGCGGTACTCAGGGTGGCATAGGCTTCTTTAGGCGAGTGCAGCACTTCGTCGGCGAATGCGGGCATCAACTGCGAAATATTAGCGGTAAATACGCTGGCAACCATCGCCAACAGCAGCAGCGGCGCAATTGTCGGATGTTTGCGCGAAAAACTGACCCCTTCTTTCAGACGTTGAATCGGGTTCAAATCACCTGTCGAACGGCTTTGGCTTTCCACATGCATAATCAGCAGCATGAAGATCACGGCCAGAAAGCTCAATCCATTCAGGAAAAAACACCAGGCTGGGCCAACCTGCGCCAGCGCGATACCTGCGGCAGCCGGGCCAAACACCCGTGATGCATTGAACATAATTGAATTTAGTGCGATGCCGCTGGTCAGATCATCACGCCCGACCAGATCAACAATGATGGTCTGACGTGAAGGGGCGTCAATGGCGTTGGTGATTCCCAACATGAATGCCAGCCCCACGATATGCCACACCTGCACCACCTCAGCAAAGGTGAGCGCCGCCAGAATCAGCGCCAGAAACATCTGGACGGTTTGTGAAATCAACAGAATTTTTCGGCGCGGAAAACGGTCAACCACTACGCCCGCGAAGGGTGATAATAGCAGAGCAGGTACACCCGCCGCGCAGGCCACAATCCCCAACCACAATTCCGACTTCGTGAGATTGAAAACCAGCCATCCCTGCGCCACGATTTGCATCCATGACCCGGAGAGCGAAATCAGCTGGCCGATGAAGTAGAGCCGGAAATTGGGATAGCGTAACGCGGAAAGCGTTCCAGCTTGTAAGCCGGATCGGGGTGTTGCAAGCGTTGCCATTTAGAAATTTACTTTCGATAGATCAAGCGCGAGGTGCTGCGCGTGGGTTTCATATCTGAATTGTATAGAGACCGCGTAAGTCCAAACAACCCAGCATGACCCAAAATTGGACTTAATGCAGATGAATGCTTAATGAGGCTTTGGCTAATTAACGAAATCAGATGGATTGCTATCTTCGAGCATTACCAGTCGGACAGGGCGGGGCGACCATGCAGCCAGTAGCGTTCGCTGTCTTCGGTAAAGTGGTTGACGGCCTCCCGAATGCTCACGCCCCAATCGCGGAAGTTGGTGATGGTTTCAAAGAAGGTTTTGGCGGTTTCGCTGGTCGGGTTTTGGAGCAGTGTATTTGCCAATTCGATGAACCCTTCCGGCTTCTCCGGTGCACGTTCGACTTCGGTCATCATCCATTTGTGGAACGGAAATAACATGCGATTGTGCGCCAGAATCAGGCGCGACCCAAACAGCACCAGATCAGCTGTGACGCGCGTCAACAGATAGGTGTTGTGGCGCTTTTCGGCCTCGCGGACGAACCAGTGCATGATAAAAAGCTGTCCATAAAAGGAACGGATTTTGGCTTCCTGCTCATGCAGTTGGTACTGCGCGATTTGCTGTAGGGTGTCTTCAAGGTCAGGAATATCGGAATAGGCGACGATGGCATTTTTGAACGACCAGCGGGTGGGTTCGCTGCCACGTTGGGCGGCATCCAGCAGAAACTGATGATTCAAAAACTTGCCATCAACATAACCGCCTTCGTAAGTCGAGAGTTCTGGCCTGTAGAAGGTGAAGTCACGCTCCTGTGACAGGCGAGTATATTCCTCATCAGTGGTTATGAGCATCACATCCACATCCGAGTCCGGACGGGCAAGCCCTTTGACGATTGAGCCGCCGATCAGCAGGGCGCGGTAACGAGGGTCGGCGCGGAAGTGATTGGTTATGTGGTCGATGGTTTGGCGATGGTGGGGCAATAAGTCTATGGGCATGATGATCTCTTTCGTGAATGTGAGGAAATTTTCGCTCTTTGGGGAATATAAGGCAAATGACAAATGTCATCCGTTGGTGTTTGATCGACCAGTCCAAGACTGTCCATTTGACCGATGGAGTGTTATATAATTCGTGTTATCCTTAATATATGCGGTCAACTGGGTAGCACGGTTTTTGAAACAAACGTTTGCGAAATTCGTGCTTGCCATGTAACGAATGACCTGATATGATCTGTTGTGAACCGTTGATAGCTTTTTGACTTGTTCATCCGGTGACGCCCATTTAGTAGACCGAAAGGCTGACTTGATGATTAACGCACCTGTTCTTCTATACCGCTAACCCACGTCGAGTCCCATTTTCCAAGTCCATTACTGGCCCTGGACGTATTCGTCGAGGGCGTATCATTGTCTGTCTGGAGGGCTGTTTTGACGCCACCTGCACAAATTTACAAATATGATTTAAGAGACAGCATCACCAAGCGGCGGCTGGTGGGATTCTGGCGCATGATGACCGGATTCCGCGGGCTGTATGCATGGGCGGTGGTCGCGCTGGGCGTTTCGGCAGCGGCGAACACCGCTTCGTTTCTGGTGGTGCGGTACTTCGTAGACGAGGCACTTCCCAACCGGGAAATGCATCCATCGATTCCGTTAATCGCGCTGGCGTTTGTGGTGCTGGCGGCTGGTCAGGGTGTCTTCAGCTATTTAAGTGGGCGCGCGGCTTCGAAAACTTCTGAGAGTTTGGCGCTGCGCTTGCGGAATACGATGTTCGACCACATTCAACGGCTGTCGTTTACGTATCACGATAAGATGCAAACGGGCGAATTGATTTCGCGTTCGACTTCGGATGTGGATGCTATCCGGCGGTTCTTCAGCGAACAGGCCATCGGCATCGGGCGCATCATCATCCTGTTCAGCATCAATCTGGGCGCCCTGCTGGCACTGCACGCTCCGCTGGCGCTGATTTCGGTGGTCGTTGTTCCAGTCATTGTGGTGATTTCGCTGTTTTTCTTCAAGCGCGTCTCCGACCGTTATGAACTGCTGCAAGAACAGGAAGCGAAACTTTCCACTACCCTGCAAGAAAACCTGAGCGGTGTGCGGGTGGTGAAGGCCTTCGCGCGGCAGGATTATGAGCGCAACAAGTTCGAGAAGGATAACTGGGAACAGTACAATCGCGGACGCAATTTTATGCTGATGCACGCGCTGTTCTGGCCGTTCACGGATATCATCTGCTTTTTCCAGATCATCGGCGGGTACTTCCTCGCCGCGACGATGGTGATGAACGGCGAACTGACGCTGGGAACGTATCTGGCGTATGTGAGTCTGCTGGGCTGGATCATCAACCCGATGCGTAATCTGGGTCGGTTGATTGTGCAGATGTCTACCGGTATGGTTTCGTACAACCGGGTGATGGATGTTATCCGTCAGGAGCAGGAAGCTCTGACGACAGGCAGCGCACCGACGAACCGTGATTTGCGCGGCGATGTGGCCTTCGAGGATGTGTCGTTCGAATATGAAAAAGACAATCCAGTGCTGAAGGACATCAGCTTCGCGGTTAAGGCGGGGCAAAGTGTGGCGCTGCTGGGTTCGACAGGTTCGGGCAAAACTTCGATGGTCAGCCTGCTGCCGCGCTTCTATGACTACACTTACGGCAAGATCACCATTGATGGGATTGAGCTGCGGGATTATCCGCGTCACTATCTGCGGAAGCAGATCGGCATTGTGGAGCAGGAACCGTTCCTGTTCTCCCGCAGCATCCGCGAGAATATCGCTTACGGTGTGGGACGTGAGGTGAGCGACGATGAAGTTTATGCCGCCGCACGTGCTGCTGCTGCTCACGACTTCATCCTGACGTTCCCGGAAGGTTATAACACGCTGGTGGGTGAACGCGGCGTGACGCTCTCAGGTGGTCAGAAGCAGCGGGTGGCATTGGCACGGACGTTCCTGAAGAATCCGCATATCCTGATTTTGGACGATGCGACTTCTTCGGTGGACAGCGAAACGGAAGATATGATCCGGCAAGCACTGCTGCGGCTCATGAAGGGGCGCACGACGTTTATCATCGCGCATCGCATTCAGACGGTGATGCACGCTGATCTGATACTGGTGTTCGATAAGGGCGAGATCGTGCAGCGCGGGACACACCGCGAACTGCTGGCACACGAAGGCGGCATTTACCGCCGCATCTATGATCTTCAGTCACGTATTGAAGAAGAAGTTGAGAAGGAGATCGCCAGTGTCCTCTGACATTCGGTTTGAAGAAGAAGATTATTCCAGTCAGGTAAACACCAGCACGCTGGTACGAATCCTGGGCGCGGTCAAGCCGCACTGGAAATGGGTAGTAGGCTTCCTGCTGGCGGTGGCTTCCGTCTCGACGATGGAAGCCTACATCACCTATCTGGGTAAGCGAATTGTGGACGAGGCGATTGTGCCGAAGAACCATGAGGCGCTCGTAAGCCTGCTCACCCTGTACGGTGGAATTGTGTTCGTGTTCGCGGCTGCGGTGTTCGTGTTCATCTATCTGGCGGGCATCCTCGGTCAGCGAGTGCGGTACGATCTGCGTAAGCGGGTGTTCGATCACCTGCAAAATCTGTCGTTCTCGTACTTTGACCGCACTCCGGTCGGCTGGATTATGTCGCGTGTAACCTCCGATACGGAACGCATGGCTGATCTGGTGACGTGGGGTATGCTGGACGTGACATGGGCAGTAATGAACATCGTCATGGCGCTGATTTTCATGAGTACGATCAACCTCCCGCTGACGGGTGTGGTGCTGGTATTGATGCCCGTTCTGCTGCGGGTGGCACTGTGGTTCAAGTCAAAAATTCTGGCTGAATACCGCGAAGTCCGTAAGCTGAACTCGAAGATCACGGGCACGTATAACGAGAATATCACCGGTGTGCGCGTGGTGAAGGCGCTGACACGCGAGTCGGAAAATCTGCGCGAGTTCAACGACCTGACGACCGATATGTACCGCCGTTCGTTCCGGGCGGCATGGCTTTCGGCGCTGTTCCTGCCTGCGGTGCAGATTATCAGCGCGATAGCTGTGGGCGCGATCATCTGGTACGGGGGCGTGAACATTGAAACGGGCGGCATGACCATCGGCGGTATTCAGGCGTTCATCGCGTACATCACATTCATGATGTGGCCCGTGCAGGATTTGGCGCGTGTGTATGCCGATATGCAGCAGACGATTGCATCGGCTGAACGGTTCTTCACCCTGCTGGATGCAAAAGCAGAGGTCGTGAATAAACCGGGCGCGATTGATCCCGGCACGATCAGCGGGGACATCGAGTTCGATAATGTGACATTCAACTACACGGACGATAAACCTGTACTGACGAACTTCAATCTGAAGGTCAAACGGGGCGAAACCATCGCGCTGGTCGGGCCGACGGGTGGTGGTAAAAGCACGACGGTGAACCTGATCTGCCGGTTCTATGAGCCGAAGGAAGGCGTCATCCGTATCGGCGGGATGGATTACACGAAGTACACGTTGGAAGCGATTCAGTCGCGCATCGGTGTGGTGTTACAGACGCCGCATCTGTTCAGCGGGAACATCCGCGAGAACATCCGTTATGGGCGGTTGGACGCGACGGACGATGAAATTGTGGAAGCCGCGAAACTGGCGGGCGCACATGACTTTATCACCACACTGGGCAAAGGTTACGAAGAACAGGTGGGTGAAGGGGGCGTACTGCTCTCGGTTGGGCAGAAGCAGCTCATCAGTCTGGCGCGGGCGATTTTGGCGAAGCCGGAAATCTTCATCATGGACGAAGCGACGAGTTCAGTGGATACGCTGACCGAGGCGCTGATCCAACGCGGGATGGAAACGCTGATGAAGAACAGCACCAGTTTTATCATCGCGCACCGCCTGAGTACCATCCGCAAGGCCGACCGCATCCTCGTGATTGAGCAGGGCGGCATCAGCGAGATGGGCAGCCACGCGGAATTGATGCGGCAGAAGGGGCATTACTACAGCCTGTATACCAAGCAGTTCCGCGACGAACTGGAAGCGCAGTATGATCCATATCACAGCAACGGACACAGCAGCAACGGTGTGCTGCAACCGCAGCCGATTGGGGATTAAGAACAGCCGTTAGCCGTTAGCTTTTAGGATAAGAACCCTTCTCGATAATGAGAGGGGTTTTTGTTTTTAGTAACGAGTAATGAGTAACGAGTAAAAACAGTACTGAGTGCTGAGTACAAAGTACTGAGTAAAAGAAGTGGAAAATACTGAGTCATGAGGACTGAGTAAAGACATAAAAATGCAAAATGTGCAAAATTGCCGTAGGGATTGTCGGCGGGAATGCGGGAGGGAGGCATGTCGCAAATGTCATTGTCAGCGGTTGAGACGGGGAGCGCCGTAGTGTGCAGCGGCCCTGCGGGAGCCTGCCGCCGCGTTGGCGGTATTGTCATTGACAGCGGCTGTGCGGGACGTTGGCGCTGACAATGACATTTGCGCCGCCAAGTAAAGAAGCGAAATAAGAGATTCACCACAGAGTCGCAGAGGGCACGGAGGTTTCACACAGAAGAAAATAAAAGGTGTCATAAACACAGTTTATTCGATTATGGACACAATAGGGTGACTCTTTGGTAAACCATTTGGTACGTTTTGGAGCGTGTTGGCGCTAACTTTGGACGCGAAGATTAGCGGCGCTGGGTTGGGGATGGGTTGGCGGATGGTAGGCAGACAAACGGTAGACAAACTGAGCAAGTTGTCCGTTATCGGTTGTCAGTTTTTAGTCTATTCGATCCTAACCGAGAAATTTCGAGTTTCGGGGCAGGTATTACTACCATAAACATCTGAAGAGGCCCATAGATAGGCAACCTCAATGACATGATTGCCCGAAGGAATGGTAACACCACTATTCCAAGTTGAAGTGTTATACACACCTTCATAAATATAATTTGTATCGGGAGAGCCTTCGCGAAAAACGCGTATGCTAAGACCACACTGGCTATCAGCCGACGGATCCATGTAAAGCGAAATAGTTTTAGCCTGCTCAGAATTTGTCGAAAAATAACACTCTTTAGATGTAACCGGGAAAGTTTTGGTCACAGAACCTCCACACGTAACGGGAAAGTCTGCCGAAACCGATTGAGGGGCGGTTTGTCCTGAACCGGAGGATGACGCAGGTATAGTTACTGCGACATCAACAAGGGCTTCCTCTGGATTTATATCCACTACTTGAGATGCAACCCAAGCGTTTGCCCCATTATCACCATTCACCAAATACCAACGATCATTCGCGTTTCCATTTTGAGCAATCACATTAAATTGTTGACCCATACCAGCAGTCTCTATAACTGAATAGCTTGTACCCGGCCCTGACCGCAAATTGGCACTCGGTACTTTCACTGTCACAACAGCCTCGTTTGATTGAAAGGTTTCCGTTGGCAAGTCAGTTGTTGGTGTCTGGTTTGGCAATTCGGTGGTCGGGGGAGAATTACCACTATTTCCCCCTAATCTTGAGATCAACGCCGCTGAAATAATGATTCCAACCAAAACGAGAACAATCACAGTAGGTGTAATCGGGAAGTGGCGAGCTTTTTTTTCCAGATGTACAGGCTGCGGGAGGGGAGTCGGTATCAATTGCAATAAATTAGGCTGTTTTAATTTCTCGATCAACCTGTCCATGTCATGGCGAAAATCTGGATTGTCACCTACTGCGACCGCGTTGAGATACGGAAAAACCGTTTTTACCCGTTCCGGCACATCATGCTGGGTTGGCATCATGCCGCCTTCAACGAGAACCGGTATGGTCACTTTCTGCTTCTCTAAAGCGGTTTCCAGTTCGATCCGCACAAAATCCTGGGGATTGTTACGGCGTTTTCTGAGGATTGAAGCCCATTTTGAACCGATGATAATCAAAACTATATCGGCTTTATCAATCTCATTTTGCAAATGTGTTCTGAAATCTACTCCCGGCGGAATATCGTCCACATCCATGAAGACATTCTCACGTCCAAATGCATCCATAAGGTGGTCATGGATTCGACCGGAAATGGCTTTGCTATCAGCACGGCGGTAGGAGATGAAGATTCGGGGCATAATATTAGCAGTTTATTGCACACCTACGGTGTAAGGAATACCACATGTACCAGCCCTGCCGAGGCTGACTGAGAGTAAATATTGACCGCTACCGGGAAGAGTGACGCTTATGGTTGATGAGTTCTCCGCCCCCCCTAAATAAATGATCCCTAGAGCTGATCCACTACGCCAATTGGAATCAATGTTATAGATTGAGGCAAATCCGCTACAAATATCACCTGTTTCCCACGGGTCACGGACGATGGTTAAGCTCAGGCTTACCTGCGTTTTGCTGACAGTAATGATAAATAGGTCTTCACTGTTTGAGGTACTCATATCCCCGGTCTCAGTCAATTCGCCGGATGTCGTAAAAGGAATTGCCCCAACGTTTACTGCACCGGGAACGCTGCTGGATGATGAGACATTTGAACCAGAGCCTTCTTGAACCACTTGACTCTGTGCAGTGGGCGGGATGGTGGCGGCGACGGCAATTTGATTGGGCGATTGACTGAGAGTCACTAATTGGTCGGCTACCCATGCAAAAGAGCCGTTCCCACGATCAATTAAGTACCAACGGTCGCTGGCGATGCCGTTCTGAGCGATGACCTCGAACTGCTGCCCACTGGTCGCTGAACCGACGGTCGAATAACTTGTCCCCGGCCCGCTGCGGAGATTGGCACTGCTGACGTTGATGGTCAGCGTACCGGGCTGGGGGGTAGACG